>NZ_JBIBJJ010000001.1:920744-1053353 GCF_042958465.1 Microbacterium sp. NPDC007973 | reverse complement strand
GGCGTTGGGGGGCCTGGTGGGGGGGGGGGTGCGGCGCGCCGCGGGGGGGGGGGGGGCGCGGGCGGGGGGGTGGGGGGGGGGGGGGGGGGGGGGGGGGGGGGGGGCCGCCCCCCCGGGGCCCCCCCCCCCGGGTGGGGTGATCAGCGGCTGAGGCGCGACTGCACGTCGGTCTGAGCGGTGCTGAGCAGGGAGGGGATGTCGGCGTTCTGATCGGTCAGGACCGTCTGGACGACCGTGTCGAGGGCGCCGTACACCTCTTGCGCGTTGTTGACCGGCTCGGCGACGACGGGGATGGATGCCGAGGCGTCGAGGTACGGGGTGAAGTTCGCGCTGGGCACGTTGATGTAGTCCGCGATCCAGTCGAAGTACGTGGAGTACTGGTCGCTGTTGACGACGGGGAGCCCCGGGAGGCCCGTGACAGAGCCGGCCTCGTTCGACGCCTTCGCATCGTCGACGGCGGTGGTCTCGTCGAGGTAGCGCTGCAGGTAGAAGAACTTCACCCACTTGACCGCGGCGGCCTGCTGCTCGGCGCTCGCCTTCGGGTCGACGATCTGCACCGTGCCGCCGCCGAGGGTCCCCTCGTCGGCCTTGGCCTGCGGCATCCCGCCGATGCCGAAGCTGTCCGCGGGCAGCTTCAGGTTCTGCACGATGTTGTAGTACGAGTCGCTCGCGCCGATGATCATCCCGATCTTGCCGGCGGCGAAGTCCTGCCCCTGGGTGGGGATGTCGTAGAGGGTGTTCTCCGGCATGGTGCCGTCCTTCCACCGCATGTCGCTGATGAGCTGCAGCGCCTGCGTGGAGGGCTTGTCGTCGAAGGTGGCCTGCGAGCCGTCCTCGTTCTCGACGGTGCCGCCGAACGAGTAGGTCATGCCCGAGAACTGCCACCCGCCGGTGTTGGCGGTGGTGAGGACGGAGAAGCCGGCGGCGCCCGTGGCGTCGTGGATCTTCTCGGCCGCGGCGCGCACCTCGTCCCAGGTGGTGGGCGGGGAGTCGGGGTCGAGGCCGGCCTTGGTGAACAGCTCGCGGTTGTACACGAGACCGAACGAGTACGCGTTGGTGGGGATCGCGTAGGCGCGCCCCTCGCTGTTCTCGGCGAGCGTGAGCACCGTGGGGTTGAGGCTGTCGAGGAGGCCCTCGTTCTTCAGGGCATCGGTGAGGTCGGCGGCCTGTCCGCGCTTGATGAGACCCGCGGGTTCGGTCAGCGGCACGCTCATGACCGTGGGCAAACTGCCGCCCGCGGCGAGCGCCTGGAAGGTCGAGGCGTCGTAACCGGTCTCGACCGGCTCGAGGTCGATGTCGGGGTTGGCCTGTTCGAAGGCCTCGACGCGCTTGTCGAAGTAGGCGCGGTCTTCGGGGCGGTCGGCGCTGGGCCGGTCGCCGATCTGGATCGAGACCTTGCCGTCGGTGGTCCCCGTGGAGGGGGAGCTGCAGCCGGCGAGGGCTGCGGCCGACAGGCCGCCGAGTGCGATCACGGCGACGACGGAACGGACACGTTTCGTCATTGAAACTCCTTGGCGAAGAGCGGAAGCAAGAGGGAAATCGCTTGCCCTGAGATGTTTAGCACCTCATGGGCCGAGCGTCAAAGTGTGATTCTCTTCGGCGCGCCGTCGCGCATTCCGGTGTTGACAGATCGATCACCCTCTCCCACACTGCTGGAGGGCAAACGCTTGCCTATATTCCGAATCCGCTCGACGAGGAGAATTCGTGTCCGCCACTGCTGGAAACCGTCCCCCGCGCGTTCGCGGCGGCCTCATCGGGACGGGGTTGCTGTGCGCAGCGCTCCTGGTCCCGGCATCCCCCGCCCTCGCCGCCGCTCCGAGCGTCGCGCTCACACCGCTGGTCACCGGCAACCTCTTCCGCCAGGGGGAGACCCCGCGGGTCGCCTATGCCACCGACGCCGCCCGGGTGGCGTGGACGGTCACCGACCAGACCGGCGCGGTCATCGCCGACGGCGCCGAGGATGCCGACGGCACGCTCGAGCTGCCGGCATCCGGACTCGGCTGGTACGCGCTCGCCGTCTCGGTCGACGGCGACGCGGCGCGGGCCGAGACGAGCTTCGCCGTGCTGCCCGATCGCGATGCCGCCGACTCGGCGAGCGCGCGTTTCGGTGCGGCGACGCATTACGGGCAGTCGTGGAGCGTCGACTCCCTGCCCACCCTGGCCACGGGCGGCTTCGCCCAGCTGCGCGACGAGGTGTACTGGAGCGAGGTCGAGACGCAGAAGGGCGTGTACGACTGGGACCGCCCGCGCGCGGAGTTCCTCGACGCGGCGCGGGACGCCGGCGTGCGTCCGCTCCTTCTCGCCGGCTACGGCAACCCGCTCTACGACGGGGGCGACGGGCCCACGAGCGACGAAGCCGTCTCCGCCTACGCGGCCTACGCCGCCGCCATGGCGACCGAGTTCGGCGACCAGGCCACGGGGATCGAGCTGTGGAACGAGTGGGACCTGGGGCTCGGGGGCAACACCCGCACCTCGCCCGAGGACTACGTGAACCTTCTCGCCGCGGCCTCCCCGGCCGTCAAGGCGGCGGCGCCCGACCTGCCCGTCATCGGGCCGGCGGTGGCGAACCTCAACACCGATTGGCTCGAGCAGACGTTCCGCCTCGGGGCGCTGCAATACGTCGACGGGATCGTGCTGCACCCCTACAGCTACCCGGTCTCGGCCGACGCCCTCGACGACACCCTCACGCGCATCGACGCGCTCGTGCGGCAATACAACGGCGGGGTGAGCAAGCCGCTGTGGATCACCGAGCACGGCTGGCCCACCGGCACCAACGCCCGCGCCGTCTCGGAGCGCGAACAGGCGTCCGACATCGCCCGCTCCGCCGTGATCGCCGCGGCGCACGACGCCGCTCGCTACTACGTGTACGACCTTGTCTCCGACGGCGTCGACCCGGCCGAGACCGAGCAGAACTTCGGCCTGCTGCGCGCCGCCGACGACACGCGCGGGGCCTACACGCCGAAGCCCGCTTTCGCGTCGTACTCCGTCGCGGCCGCGCAGCTCGAGGGAGCGACCTCCGCCGGTCGCGACGACACCGTCACCGGGGTGCGGCAATACCTGTTCGACACGGCGGCGGGCCCGCTGCGCGTGCTCTGGGCGGACACCGCGCAGACGCTGCGGCTGAGCGGAACGGGCGCCGTGACGGTGACCGACGCCTACGGCCGAGCCGACACCCTGGATGCCGACGGCGGCGACGTCGTCGTCACGGTCGACGACGACCCGCTCTACGTGCGCGGCGATGTGACCGGCGCCGCAGCATCGGAGACGTCGGTCTCGCTGGACACCGGTGTGGTGGGAGCGGAGGTGACCGGTCGCTGGAGCGTCACGGGCCGCTCGGACGGCGCGGCGACCACGTGGCGTCTGAGCCTTCCCGACGGGCGTGCGTTCACGCAGAGCACCGACGGCACCGCACCCGCGACCACCGCCATCGCCGCGCCCGCCCCCACGTCGACGGGATCGTACGAGACCGTGGCGCGGCTGTTCGACGGCGACCGCGCCGCCGGCGTGCTGCGGGCGCGCACGACGATCGAGGAGCCGGTCGCCCTGACCGGAACGCAGGCGATCTCGGCGGACGGCACCGACGTGCTCCGGCTGCGCCTGAGCAACGCCTCGGCATCCGACCTTGCCCTCCAGTCCCTGACGTACACCCTGGGCGGAACGGATGCCGCGGCCGACGTGCCCGCCGTCCTGCCCGCGAGCGACGCCGTGACCGTCGACGTCCCCCTCGGGGAGCTCGACGCGCGCACGACGTTCTCCGCGGAGGCGATCGTCGACGGCGCCGCGGTACGGGTCGAGGGCGCCGTGGCGCCCCTCGACGTCGCCGCTGCCTACGGTGCGGCCCACCACCGCGTCTCGGTCGACGGCACGCTCGACGACCCGACCGGCCTCGAACCGGCGACGTTCACCCCGGAGGGGACGGAAACTCCCCCCGCCGTCGACGACCAGTCGGCGCGCGCGTGGCTCACCTGGGACGACGACGCGTTGTACGTCTCGGCCGAGGTCGTCGACGACGTGCACGACCAGCCCGCGACGGGCGCGAACATCTGGCAGGGCGACTCCGTGCAGTTCACCGTCGCCGGTGGTGCGCCGGGAGCGGCGGGCGTCTGGCACGAGTTCGGCATGGCGCTCACCTCGGAGGGGCCGCAGCTGTACCGCTGGCTCTCGGTCGGTCAGGGCGCGGGGGTCGTGCCCGGCACCGAGGTCGCGATCTCCCGCGACGAGGACACCCACCGCACCGTGTACGAGGTGTCCGTGCCCTGGACGGCGCTCGCCGGAGTCGATCGCGACGCCGCGCTGCTGTCGAGCGCGATCATCGTGAACGAGGCCGACGGCGAGGGCCGTGACGGCTACCTGGCCTGGGGCGGAGGCATCGCCGCCGAGAAGGATTCGGCGCAGTTCGACGCCGTGCGTCTGCTCCCCGCGGTCGAGCCGGAGCCGGGCACCCCGACCGACCCGGGCACCCCGACCGGTCCGGGCACCCCGACCGGTCCGGGCACCCCGACCGACCCGGGCACCCCGGCGCGGCCGGATGGCGGCCAGGGGTCGGCGGGCCCGGCGCCCGATGCCGGGGGTGCCACCGGCTCGGGGGCGCTCGCGAGCACGGGGACTCCCGCGGTTCTCGGCATCCTGTTCCCCGCCCTCGGCGCGCTCCTCCTCGGCGCGGGAGCGCTGATCGTCCGCCGGCGACTCGCCCGGCGCTGACCCCCTCCCGCGATGCCGCCGCCGTCGTGTCCGGCGGCGGCATCGCGACCGAAAGGACCCGTGTGATCCCTCTGTCCGTGCGGCTGGTCGGCCCGCGCATCGGCCGCCGCCGCGACGTCTCCGTCGCCGCGGAGCCCCGCCCTCCCGTGTCGTGGACCGTCGATGCGCCGACGGGATGGCGGGCCGAGAGCGCCGAGCTGCGTCTCGACGACGCCGAACCGGTCGCGGTGCCCGCCCACGGGGTGCTGGTGCCGTGGCCCTTCGCCGACTTGGCCGCCGGCGCCCGCCACGCTCTGCGCGTGCGCGTGCGCGGAGTCGACGACGAATGGACACCGTGGAGCGGGCCCGTCGAGGTGGAAGCGGTGTTCTTCCCCGGGCCCTGGACGGCGCCGCTGCTCGCCATCGACGGCCCCGACGCGGAAGCCGCGCCGTTCGCCGTGCGGCGCGAGATCTCCGTGCCCGACACCGTGATCGCCGCGCGCCTGTGGGTCACGGCCCACGGCGTCTTCGACGCGGCGATCGACGGCATCCCGGTGGACGACGCGCTGTTCGCGCCGGGGTGGACGGCCTACCGGAGACGGCTCGGTCTCGCCACGACCGACGTGACCGCGCTGCTGCGCCCCGGCGCGACCCAGGTGCTGTCCGTCCGCGCCGCGGGCGGGTGGTTCACCGAAAGGTACGGGTTCGGCGACACCGCCGAGCGCTTCTACGGCGACCAGGCCGCCGTGGGAGCCGTGCTGCGGCTGATGCACCGCGACGGGCGCGTCGAGGAGATCGGCTCCGACGAGCGGTGGCGGCTGACGCGGCGCACCGAGATCGTCTCCAGCGGGCTGTACGCGGGCGAGCGCGTCGACTTCCGCCGCGCGCAGGGCGGGTGGCGCGAGCCCGGTTTCGACGCGTCCGGGTGGGAGGCCCCCGCGTTCATCCCCCCATCGAGCCTCCCGGCGGTGATCGACGTGGAGCCGGTGCGCCGCGTGCGCACGCTCCGCGGGCCGCGGGTGCTGCCGAGCGCCGCCGCCGGCACCCTTCTGCTCGACGTGGGCGAGAACGTCGTCGGGCGGGTGCGGCTCGTCGCCGACGGGGTCGCCGGCTCGCGCGTGACTGTGCGGCACGCCGAGGTGCTCGAGGACGGCGCTCTGAACGTCCGGCCCCTCCGTGCGGCGGCGGCGATCGACGAGTTCGTGCTCGACGGGACCGGGCCCCGCGTGTGCGGACCGGCTTTCACGTTCCACGGGTTCCGCTACGTCGAGATCACCGGCGGTGCGGTCGATCCCGCGAGCGTGGAGATCGACGTCCTGCGCACCGACCTCCGGCGCACCGGGTGGTTCTCGTGCTCCGACGATCGGCTCGACCGACTGCACGCCAACATCGTGCGCAGCTTCGAGGGCAACGCGCTCGCGCTGCCGACCGACTGCCCGCAGCGCGACGAGCGTCTGGGGTGGACGGGTGACGCGCAGGTGTTCGCCGCAACGGCGATGACGCTGTTCGACGCCGGCGCCTTCTACGCGTCCTGGCTGCGCGACCTGCGCGCCGAACAGGAACCGCGCGGGGGACGGGTCCCCACCGTCGTGCCCGACCCGCTGCCGGCGCTCGGCGACGTGATGGCCGCGGGATGGGGGGATGCCGTGACGATCGTGCCGTCGGTGATGGCCGCTCGTCTCGGCGACGAGGCGATCGTCGCGGAGCTGCTGCCCTCGATGCGGGCGTGGGTCGACGCCGTCGCCGAGGCGGCGGGACCCGGGCGGCTGTGGGAGACCGGCTTCCAATACGGCGACTGGCTGGACCCCACCGTCTCGCGCCCCGACAAGGCCAAGGCCGACCCGGGGCTCGTCGCGACGGCGTACTTCTTCCGCTCCGCCGACCTGGTCGCGCGCGCCGGCGGCGGGGAGGCATACGCGCGGCTGGCGGAGGAGGTACGCGCCGCGTTCTGCGAGGCCTACCTCACCCCGGCCGGGCGTCTGGCATCCGATGCCCCCGCCGCCTACGCTCTCGCGCTCGCCTTCGGGCTCATCCCGGCCGAGCGCCGACAGGCCGCGGCCGATCGTCTCGCCTTCCTGCTGCGCGCCGGCGGATACCGGATGGCGACGGGGTTCCTCGGCACTCCCGTCGTGCTCGACGCGCTCCTCGACAACGGCCATGAGGCCGCAGCCGAGAGTCTGCTGCTGCAGACGATGTGTCCCTCGTGGCTCTACCCGCTGTCGATGGGCGCGACGACGATGTGGGAGCGCTGGGATGCCGTGCGCCCCGATGGGACGGTGCATCCCTCGGGGATGACCTCGCTCAACCACTACGCGCTCGGTGCCGTCGGCGACGTGCTGCACCGCCGGGTGGCGGGACTCACGATCGAGGGTGACCAGGTTCACGTGCGCCCGTGGTTCGTGGAGGCGCTGACGTGGGCCGAGACGGTGCAGGACACTCCCTTCGGTCGCGCGCGGGTGCGGTGGCGGCGCGCGGGGGAGGCGATCGCCGTGACGGCGACGGTCCCGCACGGCATGCTCGCGCGGGTCGAGCTGGGCGACCGGCCGGTGTTCGAGGTCACGGCGGGGGAGCATCGGTGGATGGTCGACGCACCGCTCGCGCCACCGCGAGAGCCGGTCGGCGTCGACAGCGACCTCGCCGTCGTCGCCGACACCCCCGGCGCGTGCGCGGTCGTGTCGGCCGCCCTGGGCGCGCACGACGTCGACATGCAGGTCGAGTTCGACGCCTACATCCGCTGGGTGCCCGGCCGCCTCCTGCGTGCCGAACTCGCCGCCGTGGCCGCGCCTCCGGCGGTGGTCGCCGCCGTCGACGCCGCGCTGCGCGATCTGGATCGCTGAGGGCGCGCCCCCGCTCAGCCCACTCTCGGCTGCTGCTGCGTGATGCAGTGGATCCCGCCGCCGCGGTCGAAGATGGGGCGCGCGTCGACCGTGACCACGCGTCGGCCCGGATAGGCCCCGGCGACGATCTCGGCGGCGCGCGCGTCGGCGACGGGGTCTCCGAAGCCGCACAGCACGACGCCGTCGTTGGTGACGAGGTGGTTGATGTAGCTCCAGTCGACCCAGCCGTGCTCGTCGCGCAGGGTGGTGGGGGCGGGGACGCCGGTGATCGTCACCGACCGACCGAGGGCGGCGAAGGCGTCGGTGAGCTCCCGTCGAACGAGGACCGAGACCTCGGCGTCGGGGTGCGCGGCATCCGTCTGCTCGTGCACGAGGACGTGGTCGGGCGAGGCGAAGGTCGCGACGATGTCGACGTGGCCGTTGGTGCCGAGGTCGTCGTAGTCGCGGGTCAGGCCGCGCGAGAGCCAGATCGCGTCGGTGGCCCCGATTGTGCGGGCCATCTCGGTCTCGACCCGCGCGCGGTCGGCGAGGGGGTTGCGGCGCGGGTCGAGCTGCACGGTCTCGGTGAGCAGCACGGTGCCCTGGCCGTCGACGTGCAGGCCGCCGCCCTCGGCCACGAGCAGCGAGTCGATGCGTTCGGCGCCGACGTGCTCGGCGACCATGCGCGCGAGCAGCGCCGACTTCTGCCATTCGGCCCAGTCGGGGGCGCCCCACCCGTTGAAGATCCAGTCGACGGCGCCGAGAACGCCCGGGCGGTCGGGGTCGACGACGAACGTCGGGCCCACGTCGCGCATCCAGAACTCGTCGAGGGGAGCCTCGACGATCTCGATCTCGCCCGACAGCATGCGCCGGGCGCGCGCGATCTCGGTCGGGTCGACCACCATCGTCACGGGCTCGAACTGGGCCACGGCGTGCGCAACCCCGGTCCACGCCCGGTAGCCCTCCTCGCGGGTCTCGGCGCCCTCGCCGAGGGTGACGCCCTCGCGCGGGAAGGCCATCCACGTGCGCTCGTGCGGGGCGGATTCGATGGGCATGCGCCACATGGCGGGCTCCTGGGGTTCGATACGGGGGCGGATTCAGCGGCGGGGGATGCCGCGCGGGTTCAGAAGCCGGTGCTCAGCACACGGTCCAGCGCATCGACGAAGACGTCGACCGAGGCCCGCGTGATCACCAGCGGAGGCTTGATCTTCAGCACGTTCTGGAAGTCGCCGGTCGGCTGCATGATGACGCCCCGCTCGAGCAGACGGTCGCAGATCGCCGCGGTCTCGGTCGTGGCGGGTTCGAGGGTCTCGCGGTCGCGCACGAACTCGAGCCCCAGGTAGAGCCCCGATCCGTGCACGGCGCCGACGAGGTCGTGCCGCTCGCCGAGCTCTTCGAGGCGGCGCTGCAGGTGTCCGCCGACGACCCGCGCGTTCTCCTGCAGGCCCTCCTGCTCGATCACGTCGAGCACGGCCATGCCGATGGCCGACGACACCGGCGATCCGCCGGTGGAGGAGAAGAAGTAGCCCTGCGTGCGGTAGCGGTCGGCGATCTCGCGGCGCGTGATGACGGCGCCCAGGGGGTGGCCCCCGCCGATGGACTTGGCGACCGCGACGATGTCGGGCACGGCATCCTGCTGCTGAAAGCCCCAGAACCACTCGCCGAGGCGCCCGTAGCCCACCTGCACCTCGTCGGCGATCGCGAGTCCGCCGTGGCGACGGATGGCGGCGTACACCTCGCGCAGATACCCGTCCGGAAGGGCTACGCCGCCGGCGTTGCCGAAGTACGTCTCGGCGATCATGCCCGCCGGCGGTCGACCGGATGCCGCGAGCCCGTCGATCACGGCGACGGCTTCGGGGGCGTAGTTCACGGCATCCGGGCCCCGGTGCTTCCCTCGGTACGAGTTCGCCGCGTCGACCGTGTGCACCCACTCCGGTCGCGTCTCGAGGGCGAAGGGGTTGTCGGCGATGGAGGTCGACACCGCATCGCTGGCGTACGTCCAGCCGTGGTACGCCTCACGCATCGCGACGATGTCGGCACGTCCGGTCGCGGCCATGGCGAGGCGGATCGCGAGGTCGGTCGCCTCGGAGCCGGAGTTGACGAAGAAGACCGTGTCGAAGCCGTCGGGCAGGGTCGCGGCGATGCGGTCGGCGTAGTCGGCGATCGCGCGGTAGTGGAAGCGCGAGTTGGTGTTGAGCAGGTGCATCTGCCGGGTCCCCGCGTCGACGACGTGCGGGTGCGCGTGGCCCACCGAGGCGACGTTGTTGACCATGTCGAGGTACACGCGTCCGTCGACGTCGATGAGGTACTCGCGCCAGCCGCGCTCGATTCGCGGGGGAGCGGCGTAGTAGTGCTCCTGCACCTCGGCGAGCACCTCATGCCGGCGCTCGAGGGAGTCGTCGTGATCTGGCGCGGGCGCGGGGAGGCCGAGGGCCGAGCCGGGGTCTCCGGCGACCTCGCGCCAGGCGTTCGCGAGGGCGCGCGTCGTGCGCAAGGGCGGGACGAGCCCCCCGAGCGTCCGCCGCACCGAGAGCCGCGTGCGCGCGGGGAGGGTTCCGGATGCCGCATCGGCGGCGACTCCGCCGATCGTCAGGATCTGGGCATCCCTCGTCACCGTGACCGCGTCGCCGTCGACCCGGACGGCGCCGTCGAGGAGCAGCGGTTCGGCGAGCCACACGAGCACGTCGGTGGGGACGGTCTCGGCGGGGGAGGGGAGCGGGTCGGTCGTTCCGGTGAGGCGCGCGCGCCATGCGGGGACGGTCGCGATCTCGGCGCCGGTGTCGAGTGCGGCGAGGGCCGCGTCGTCGAGGGTCGCGGCGTCGAGCCAGGCTCCCGCGTCGTTGAGCGGAGACTCGGTCGAGGCGTCCAGCTCGACGCGGCGCCCGGGCGGCAGCAGCGGCGTCCCGGTCCAGCCGGGCTCGCTGCGCCGCGGGCGACCGAGGGCCGCACGCGTCGCCGCGGTGAGGACGGGGAGGGGCACGGATGCCGCCTGCTCGAGGATGCGGAACTCCCGCTCGAGCGCGCCCGAGGCGTAGTCGTTGGCGTCGTCGAGGCGCACCTGCGCGCGCCCGCTGAGCACGAGGACGGCTCCGCGGAGGACGACGAGGGGCCAGAGCGCCGTGATCTCGTCGTCGCCGAGGTCGCGCGCCCGGTCGAAGGCGCGGATCGCGGGGAAGGCGCTCTCGGGGGTGGCGCCGTCGTGGTGCAGCACGGAGGAGACGGTGACGGCGATCTCGCCCACCCGCCACGACGCGCACACGTCGCCGAAGTCGATGACGGCGTCGGGCACTGTCGCGCCGGGGGCGCGCAGGACGTTGTCGTCGGTGACGTCGAAGTGCCCGGCCTGCTGCGGGAGGGCGTCGGCGACGGGCGCGAGGGCGGCCCGGGCCGCGTCGGCGGCGCGCTTCACGGTGCCGCGCACCTCGGCGTCCGGATCGAGGGGGAGCAGGGTGTCGATCACGCGCGCGGCGTGGCGGAGGTCCCACTGCAGCACGCGACCGCTCGCGGGGTGCGAGAAGTCGGCGAGCGCGAGGCTCACCGCTCCGGATAGGGCGCCGAGACCCTCGACCACCGCCGGGGAGAGGTAGTGCGAACCCGTGAGCGTGCGCCCCGCGATGTTCTCGATCACGCGCGCGTGGATGCGCCCCTGGCTCGAGTCCCACCAGGTCGACATCGGCCCGTGAGGGCCGTCGACGATGCGGGGGATGCGCACGTGCGGACTCCGTGCGGCCACGCGGGACGCCGCGGCATCCTGCATGTCGATCTCAGCCTCGCTGAAGACGGGATTGCTGAGCTTCAGCACGCCGAGGGGCTCAGTCGATCCGCGAGGGAACACTCGGAGATTCTGGTCCTGCTGACTGCCGAGCGACTGCACGTCGATCTCCACGCCGAACGTCTCCGCGAAGAGGGACTGCACCTCGTCGTCGTGGAGCGTCGGGGTGGGCAGGTCGACCTGGCGGAAGTAGTCGAACACCGGGACGGGGGTCGTGTCGTTCACGGGCTGTTCCTCGGGTGATGCGGGTGTCACAGGGGAGAGTCGGATGCCGTGCCGACGGCGCCGGCGACGGCTCCGCCGGCGTCGCGCACGGCGACGACGACGAGCGGACCGAAGGGGGCGACCCACTCGCTCACGGGCTCACCGTACGCGTCGGGCGCGACGCGGGCCATCCCGCGGAGGTGGTCGCCCTCGACCTCCACGTCGACCCGCACGCCGTCGACGTACGCGGCGTGGTCGCGGGCCGTGCCGCCGGTGACCGTCGCGCGGAAGCGCACGAGGTCGCCGTCGCGGCGCACCTCGTCGACGGCGACCGCGAGCTCTCCCTCGCCCGCCGGTCGGGGGGCGGCGAACAGTGCCTCGTCGGACAGGGCGGGCGTCCGTGGAGGGGCGGTGCGGCGCTGCCCGAGGCCGGCGATCGCGGCTCCGAGCTGCACGAGGCGGACGTCGCTGTAGGCGGGCCCGGCGATGGTGAGGCCCACCGGCATACCGGTGTCGTCCATGGTGCCCATCGGCACGGTGACCGTGGGGATGCCGAGGTGGCGCGGTACGAGGTTGCCGTTCGAGACCCACACGCCGTTGCGCCAGGCGATGTCGGCCGAGGCGGGGTTCACGTCGGCGTCGGCGGGCCCGACATCGGACTGCGTGGGGAAGATCACGGCGTCGATGCCCTCGGCGTCCATCCACTGCTCGACGTCGACGCGGCGGGTGTGCTCGAGGCCGCGGAGGCCGGCTTCGAGGCTCGCGACGTCGCGCCAATCCGGCTCCCACTGCGCGGCGCGGGCGACGTACTCGCCGATGTCGTACGAGATGTCGTAGTGCCAGATGCCGTAACGGTCGGGCAGGGCGCCGGGCGGGTGGGGGAAGATCAGCGCGGGGTCGGCGTCGGACAGCCGGGGCAGCGCCGGGTCGCCGTTGGTGCAGAGGAACGTGTCCATCGCCCACACCGCGAGGTCGCCCACCTCGTCGTCGAGGAACTCCCGCGTGACGAACCCGCGGTCGAGGAAGTCCTCGTCGCCGTCGTGCAGCTTCTCGTAGCGGTCGACGACGGGGAAAGCGGTCTCGACCACCTCGGCGCCCGCGGCCTCGAGGTCGCCGCGCAGGTCTTCCCACAGTCGCATCACGCTGTCGCGCGTGACGATGGGCGAGGCGTTGTCGGGATCGCCGTTGACGTAGATGCGGGGCACCGCGAGGCGCAGGCCCGCGAGCGGCAGGGGCTCCAACCGGGTGAAGGAGTCGGGGCGCACCTCGGACGGGCGGGGGAGCGGGATCCACGGC
Source organism: Microbacterium sp. NPDC007973 (assembly GCF_042958465.1). Lineage (NCBI taxonomy): Bacteria > Bacillati > Actinomycetota > Actinomycetes > Micrococcales > Microbacteriaceae > Microbacterium > Microbacterium sp. NPDC007973. The sequence continues at coordinate 1,040,585 of NZ_JBIBJJ010000001.1, read as the reverse complement.
TGGGTGCGCCACAGGTCGCCTTCGGTCTGCGGGTCGTCGGCGACGACGGCGTCCAGCACCTGCTGCAGATCGCCGATCGTGCGGGTGTGCGGCACGACGACGTCCATCGTCGGCACGAGCGGCCAGTTGCCGCGCACCGAGATGACGCCGCGCGAGGGCGTGTACGCGACGAGGGCGTTGTGCGAGGCCGGCGCGCGACCCGACGACCACGTCTCCTCGCCCAGGCCGAAGGCGCAGAAGCTCGCCGCTGTGGCGGTGCCCGAGCCGTTGGACGAACCCGAGCCGAACGCCGAGGTGAGGTACTCGCCGTTGTACGGCGATTCGGCGCGTCCGTGGACGCCGCGCTGCATGCCGCCGGCCGCCATCGGCGGCATCGTGGTCAGTCCGAGGAACACCGCCCCGGCCGCGCGCAGGCGCTCGATCGCGAAGGCGTCGTCGCCGGCGACGAGGTCGCGGAATGCCGGGGAGCCGGATGCCACGGGCAGACCCTCGACGCGGTAGCTGTCCTTGGCCGTGAAAGGGATGCCGTCGAGGGGGCCGATCGTCTCGCCTCGGGCGCGACGCCGATCACTCGCCCGCGCGTGCACGAAGGCCCGGGGATCGAGCACGGGGACGCTGTGAAGCCGGATGCCGGATCGGTCGTACGCGGCGATGCGGTTGAGGTACCGGGCGACGAGCTCGACGCTGGTCACGTCGCCGGCGTCGAGGGCGGAGCGCAGCCGGTCGATGTCGGCTTCGACGACGGTGAAGGCCTCGGTGGTCATGGCAGAAAACCTACACCGTTTGTTTTGTGGGTTCGAGAGGGATTTCCGTCCACACGAGCGTTCCCACCCACTCGGCAAGAGCTACCTCTCTCCGTCGCCGCACTGGCACGATTCGAGGATGGATGCCACGACCGACGAACCCGCACTCCTGCCCGACCGGCCGCGGACCGACGCGCGCCGCCCCGCCGCGCTGATCGTGGGCGTCGTCGCGGCCGTGCTCTTCGTGGCGCTGCGGCTCGCGGTCGACCTCGACGGCGGCGCTCCGCTCGCGTTCGACCAGTGGTGGGACGACGCGATGGCCGCCCTCGCGAACCCCGTCGTGGTGATCGTGGCCTGGATCCCCGCCACGGTGGGCGGCACCATCGGCATGATCGTGATCGGCATCTCCACCACCATCGTGTTCCTGCTGGTCAAGCGCCCGTGGGACGCCCTGAACGTGGCGGGGGCCATCGCCCTGGTCGTGCTGATCGGCGCCCCTCTGGCGGCCGTCATCGCACGGGCGCGGCCCACCGACTCCCTGGCCGAGACGCAGGCGACCTCGTTCCCCTCCGGTCACACGGCAGTGGCAACGACGATCGCGATCACGCTCGCGCTCATCCTCCGCCGCGGATGGATCTGGGTCGCGGGGACCGTCTGGGTGCTGCTCATGATGTGGAGCCGCACCTACCTCCACGCGCACTGGCTGTCGGACGTCGTCGCCGGTTTCCTCGAGGGCGTCGCCGTGTCGACGCTCGTGTGGGCGCTGGTGGAAGTGTGGCGCGTGCGTCACGCGCAACGGGTGGCCGAAGCCGAATCCTGAGCGCTAGCGTGCACGGATGACTTCCGCCTCCGCCTCCGCTTCGTCCGCGGCCGGCAAAGCACAGGACTCCACCGCCTTCCGCGTCGCGGCGCGGATCGGCTACGTCGTCCTCGGGCTGCTGCACCTGCTCATCGGTGCGATCGCCATCTCGATCGCGACCGGCGGCGGGGGCGAGAGCGCCGATCAGAGCGGTGCGATCCAGCAGGTGGCGGCGGCGCCGGCGGGGATGCTGCTGCTCTGGGTCATCGTCATCGGCCTCGCCGCTCTCGCCGTGTGGCAGATCGCGGATGCCGTCGCCGAGCGCGATCCGGATACGAAGAAGCGCTGGGCGCACCGCGCGAAGTACGTCGGAACCGCCGTCGCCTACGGGGCGATCGGCGCCACGGCCCTCACGGCGGTGCGCGGTGGCCGTTCCGAGTCGGCCGACTCCTCCCGCACGCTGAGCGCCCAGCTCATGGCGATGCCCGGCGGCGTCTTCGTGCTCGTCCTCATCGGGCTCGTCGTGGCGGCGGTGGGCGTCGCGTTCGTGGTGCGCGGCATCACGAAGGCCTTCATGAAGCGACTGTCGAGCCCGGGCGGGGAGATCGGCCGCGGCATCCGCATCTTCGGGATGGTCGGCTACATCGCCAAGGGCATCGCGGTCGGCGTCGCCGGCATCCTGTTCCTCGTCGCCGCCTTCGCGCACGATCCGAACGCCGCGGGCGGGCTCGACGCGGCGCTGCGCGCTCTCGCCGGGCTCCCCTTCGGACAGTTCGTGCTGTGGCTCGTGGGCGCGGGACTCGTCGTGTACGGCCTGTTCTGCTTCGCCCGCGCGCGCTACGCCCGCATGTGAGGAGCCTCGCTCAGGCGGCGCGAGGCCGTGCTCCGGCGATGAGCAGTGACAGGCCGAGTTCGAACGCGCGCGTGGCGACCGGATCCGCCGGGTCGTGGGCGGAGAGCGTGGCGTAAGCGGCGGCGAAGCGCGGCACGGCCGCCTCCTGCCCGGTCGGGTCGAACATCACCGCCGGTCCGCTCATGTCGAGCACGCTGCCGAGGATGAACGACTCGAACGCCGTCAGCAGCGGCAGGATGTCGTCGCTCGTCCAGCCGACGCCCTCGGCCGCGACGGCGAAGTCCTCGTACTGCGACATCAACAGCGGCGCCGATGAGCGGTGCGACATGAGGAGGGGGATCGTCCTCGGATGCCGGCGGAAGGCGTCGCGGTACGAGCGGGCCCAGAGCAGGAGCCCCTCCTCCCACTCCCGGTCCCGCAGGAACGACGAGTCGATGCGCGACGACACGAGCGCGCGCACGTCCTCGACCAGCGCGGCCAGATTGGGCACGTGGTTGTAGAGCGAGGTGGGGTGCACCTTGAGGCGGTCGGCGACGCGGCGGATGCTCGCGCCCTCGCTGCCGTCACGGTCGACGAGGGCGAGGGCGGCGCGGGCGATCGCGTCGCGCGAGAGCTTGGGCTGGGTCGGCCGGGGCACGGCGGGGCCTTTCGGTGGTGTCCGACCACGGTACGCGATGCGCGTGGCGCGGGCCGTGCGCGGCTGCGCGGGACGCTGCGGCATCCGCCCGCGCGGGTGCGATCGCCGGGGATCGCAGCGGGCGTGCGGGCAACCCCCACCCGCTACCCAGGCGGGTCGGATATCCCAGGAGGACCACGCCGACGAGGAGACCCATGACCGCTCCAGCCGCTTTTCCCCGTCGACGCGCGGGTGTCGCCGGTTTCATCGCCCTCGGGCTGACGGCGCTCGCCGGGTGTGCGCCCGAGGGGCGGACGGATGCCGTCCCCACGGCGTCACCGTCCACCTCGCCCCGTGTGTCGGCGCCCGGCTCCGCGCCCGCCCTCGGCGACCCCGCGGTCGTGGTCGACGGACTGACGACGCCGTGGTCGGTGGCGTCCGCCGGCGGCGTGATCCTGCTCAGCCAGCGCGACACCGGCGAGATCCTCGAGGTCGTCGACGGCGACGCGCGCCTGGTCGGGGAGATCCCGGGCGTCGCGCCCGGCGGGGAGGGCGGACTCCTCGGCATCGCCGTCCGCGACGGCTTCCTCTACGCGTATGCGACCACCGCGGACGACAACCGCGTGCTGCGGTCGCCGCTCGAGGGCGAGCCCGGGGCACGGCGCCTGGGCGCCGCGCAGACGGTGCTCGACGGCATTCCGTCCGCGAACATCCACAACGGCGGGCGCATCGCCTTCGGTCCCGACGGAATGCTCTACGTCACCGCGGGCGACGCATCGGAACCGCGAGCCGCCCAGGATCCGGAGGCGCTCGGCGGCAAGATCTTGCGCGTAGCCGCCGACGGCTCGATTCCCGCCGACAACCCCTTCCCCGGCTCACCCGTGTGGAGCCTCGGCCACCGCAACCCGCAGGGGATCGGGTGGGATGCCGACGGCACGATGTACGCGTCGGAGTTCGGTCAGAACACGTGGGACGAGCTGAACGTCATCGAGCCGGGCGCGAACTACGGCTGGCCCGAGGTCGAGGGTATCGGCGGGCGGGACGGGTTCGTCGATCCGGTGCAGCAATGGGCTCCCGCCGAGGCGAGCCCGAGCGGCCTCGCGGTCGTGGACGGCGCGGTCGTCATCGCGAACCTCCGTGGCCAGCGGGTCCGCGTGGTGCCGACGTCCGACCTGGCGTCGGCCGAGGAGTATCTCGTGGGCGACTACGGCCGCCTGCGCGATGTGGTCGCCGCGCCCGACGGGGCCGTGTGGGTCGTCACGAGCAACACCGACCGCGGCGGAGGCGACACCGACGCCATCCTCCGGGTGCCGCTCGTTCGCGACTGAGGGCGCTCAGGGCGTGAGGACGGTGACGCCCGCCTCGGCGAGGGCCGCGGCGAGGCCGGGCGACGGCGGCGCGTCGGTGATGAGGTAGTCGGCCTTCTCGAGCGGCGCGATCTGCGCGAACAGGCGGCGATCGAGTTTCGAGGAGTCGGCCAGGATCGCCGTGCGGTCGGTCTTCTGGATCATCTCGGTCATCATCGTGGCGTCGCCGAGGTTGCTCGTCGAGAAACCCGAGCCGTCGACCGCGCCGACCGCGATGAGCGCGTAGTCGCACCGGATGTCGACCTCGGGGGAGTGCGAGTTCATCGCGAGCGTGACGGGCCCGGTCGTCGCCTGAGTGATGGTGCGCACCGCGCCGCCGAAGATGAAGAGGTCGCGGAACGCCGACGGCGAGATCTCCGCGGGGATGCGCAGGTTGTTGGTCGCGATCGTCAGGTCCCGGTGGTTGCGCAGGGCGCGGGCGACGGCGAGCGTCGTGGTGCCGGCGTTGAGCATCAGCACGGAACCGTCTTCGATCAGCTCGACGGCGAGGGCCGCAATGCGTTCCTTCTCTGCGATCTGCATCTGCGAGCGCACGTCGAGGCCGCGATCGCGACCGGGAACCGACATGGCGCTGACGGCTCCGCCGTGCGTGCGCACGACGATGCCCTCGCGGTCGAGTTGGTCGAGGTCGCGGCGGACGGTGTCGATGGAGACGCCGAAGTGCGAGGCGAGGTCGACCACGGTGACCTGGCCCGAGTCGGCGACGTAGGCGGCCAACTCCGCTTTGCGCCCCGCCGGCAGTCGCCGCTTCGTCGTGGCTGTGGATGCGTCCATGCGGTCGTGTCTAGCACAGGACCGCACGAACAGCAGCAGAATTCGCGGCAAAACAGCATCGAATTGCGTTTCCATGCGTGAATGTGCCTCCAGCGCTCGCATTTGTTTGCGGGAATTGTCACGAATCTGCATCAGTCCCTTGACCGCCTCGGCAACTGGGCGCATACTCATGCTGAAAGACGCAAGAACGCGCAGAACAGCGCGAAATACAGCAGATCTCAACGAGGAGAAACGATGGACAACAGCGGGCGCCGGCGTCGGAACGCCATCAAGCTCGTCGGAGTCGCGGCAGCGGCCACGACCCTCCTGGCCATGGCGGGGTGCTCGTCGAACACCTCGGCCACCTCGGCCGACGGCGACGTCACGATCGAGTTCGCTCAGTGGTGGGAGCCGGAGCTCGGCGACGGCCAGTTCCGCGGTCTCATGGACCAGTTCGAACAGGAGAACCCCGGTATCAAGGTCGACCTGGTGAGCGGCCCCTACGCCTCGACGAAGGAACAGCTCTTCGCCGGCGCGGCCTCCGGCACCATGCCCGACGTCGTCGGTCTCGACGGCGCGTGGGTGAGCGACTTCGCCAAGCAGGGCGTCATCGCCGACCTGTCGCAGCTCATGAGCGACTCCGGCTACGACGAGAGCCAGCTCGCCAGCCAGATCAAGGTCGACGGCAGCACCTACATGATCCCGGTGGTCAACTTCGTCTACCCCATGTTCACCAACGACGCACTGCTCTCGCAGGCGGGCGTCAGCGCACCGCCCTCGACCCGCACCGAGTTCGCGGACGCGGCGAAGAAGATCAAGGCCCTCGGCACCGACGCTTCGGGCTGGGTTCTTCCGCTCTCGCTCGAGGCGCCCAACGGCGTGCAGAACGACGTGATGTCGTGGGTGTGGGCCTCCGGCGGCTCGATGCTGAAGGACGGCCAGCCCGACCTGACCAACGACGACGTGGCCTCGGCGACCGAGTACATCCAGCAGCTCTGGGACGACGGGGTCATCGCGCCCGGATCGTTCACGATGAAGGAGCAGGACAAGGTCGAGGAGTTCACCAACGGTCGCGTGGGAATGATGATCGACTCGCTCGCGCACATCAACCTCATCCGCGAGTCCAACCCCGACCTGAAATTCTCCATCTCGGCGATCCCCGCCGAAGACGGCTTCTCGGGCGAGCGCGGCATCCCCTACGCCTCGTGGGGCATCGGTGTCGCCGAGAACTCCGAGCACAAGGACGCGGCGTTCAAGCTCGTGCAGTTCCTGATGGGCAAGGACGTCAACAGCGAGCTGTCGACCATGGCGAAGGCCTTCCCCGGCAACACCGAGAGCGTGCCCACGTTCGTGGAGGACGACGAGCTGTTCAAGACGGCGTTCGACATCTACAAGGAGGGGTACCCGGCGAACGAGTTCACCGGTCTCCCCGTCGCCGAGGAGCTCATGCGCCAGTTCGGCACCGAGTTCCAGTCCGCGCTCGACGGTCAGCAGTCCATGAGCGACGCGCTGAAGAAGACGCAGGACGAATGGACGTCGGAGTTCTGATCCGACCCCGATCCGGGATGCCGCACCGCCTTCGCGGGCGGTGCGGCATCCCGCCCATCGAAAGCCGCACACCATGACCATGCGCACCCTGACTCCCCCCGACACCGAGGTCATCGTCACCGGACGACCGGTCTCGCGCCGCACCCGGCAGCTCCGCAAGGCCGGCGAGGCCTACGTCTTCCTCTCGCCGACGCTGATCCTGCTGTTCGTCCTGATGATCGTGCCGATCGTCATGGTGATCGGCTATTCCTTCCAGGACAACGTCATCCTGAACAAGAGCCCCGAGGTCGTCGGTGTCGACAACTACGTCGCGATCCTCACCGACCCCGGTTTCTGGAAGGCCACCGGCAACACCCTCTTCTTCACGCTCACCAGCGTCGCCGCCCACCTCGTCCTGGGGCTGTCGTTCGCGATGATGCTGAACTCCCGCCTCATCGGCGCCGTTCCCCGGGCGATCTTCCGCGGCCTGTACGTGCTGCCGTGGCTGTTCACCGTCGCCGTCATCGCGGTGCTGTGGCGGATGCTGCTCGCCCCCAACGGCATCGTCAACTTCCTGCTCAACACGAACATCGAGTGGCTCGCGTCGCCGCAGCTCGCGCTGGGCACGGTGACCTTCATCAACATCTGGGCCGGCTACCCGTTCTTCATGGTGAGCCTGCTCGCAGGACTCCAGGGCATCCCGAGCGACCTCTACGAGGCGGCGACCGTCGACGGCGCCAGCCCCGCGCAGCGCTTCTGGAACGTCACCATCCCTCAGCTGCGTCCGATCATCGTCAGCCTCGTCCTGCTCGATCTCATCTGGACCTCGCAGCAGTTCGCCCTCATCTGGCTGACCACGGGCGGCGGGCCGATCGATGTCACCGAGATGCTCAGCACCTTCACCTACAAGCTCGCATTCGCCAAGTACGACTTCTCCATGGCCTCCACCTCAGCGGTGCTGGTGCTGGCGATGTCGATGATCATCGCGGTGCTCTACGTCCGCCACCAGAAGGCGAGGGACTGACATGGCCCTGACCACCCCCGCGCGCCCGCGCGTGTCGACCGCACCGGAACGCCGGCGCCCGTCGAGCACCGCCGCCCGACGACGCCTCGCCAAGACCGCCGTCATGGTCGGTCTGATCCTCGGCGCCGTCTTCGCCGCCGGTCCGGTGCTGTGGATGCTGTCGAGCTCGTTCAAATCGAACACGCAGATCTTCGAGCTGCCGCCGCGTCTGATCACCGACACCTTCTCGTTCGACGCCTACGTGTCGATCTTCACCAACCCCGAGACGGTGCGGTTCTTCATCAACAGCTACGTCGTGGCGGGAGCGGTGACGGTCCTGACGCTCCTCGTGGCCATCCAGGCCGCCTACGCCTTCAGCCGCTTCGAGTTCCGCGGCAAGCGCATCGTCAACGTCATCATCGTCAGCGTGCAGGCGGTCCCGCCCATCACGCTGCTGATCCCGTACTTCGGTCTCATGGTCGGGCTGGGGCTGTACAACACCTACCCCGGGCTGATCTTCACGTACATGGTGTTCACGCTGCCCTACGCGATCATCATGATGACCGGGTACTTCAACACCCTGCCGAAGGAACTCGACGAGGCCGTCCGCGTCGACGGCGCCGGCTCCTTCACGGCCCTATGGCGCGTGCTCGTGCCGATCTCGATCCCCGGGATCGTGTCGGTCGGCATCTACACGTTCATGATCGCGTGGAACGAGTTCCTCTTCGCCCTGACCCTCACGCGGACGATCGACATGCGCACGGTGCCCATCGGCATCCAGCTGCTCATGGGCCAGCACTCCTACGAGTGGAACCAGATCATGGCGATGAGCATCCTCGGCTCGATCCCGGTGCTGGTGCTCTTCCTCTTCTTCCAACGCTTCTTCATCAGCGGCCTCACGGCCGGCTCGGTGAAGAGCTGATCCCGACCAACCACCCCGAACAAGGAGAAATCCGTGCTCTACACCGGCAAGTCCATCCTCGACGTGGCGAACGCCCACAGCTTCGCCATCCCGGCCTTCAACATCAGCGACTGGGCGATGTTCACCGGGATCATGGACATCAGCGAGGAGAAGAACGCTCCGGTCATCATCGCCATCCACCCCGACGAGGTGTCTCACATCACGACCGACCTCATCCCCGCCATGCACGCCCGCGCCCACCGGTCGAGCGTGCCCGTGGCCATCCACTGGGACCACGGCGGAACCTACGAGCAGATCATCACCGCGATCCAGGCCGGGTTCACCTCGGTCATGATCGACGCCTCGCTCGAGCCCTTCGAGCAGAACGTCGCCCTGACCCGCAAGGTCGTCGAGGCCGCGCACGCGGTCGGCGTGCAGGTCGAGGGCGAGCTCGGCACGATCGGGGCGAACGACAGCTACGGCGAGTCGGGTGCGGCCGAGATCATCTACACGAACGTCGACGACGCCGTGCGCTTCGTCGAGCAGACCGGCGTCGACAGCCTCGCGATCGCCATCGGCACCTCGCACGGGCTCTACCCCTCCGACAAGAACCCCGAGCTGCGCCACGACCTGCTCGAGCAGATCAAGGCGGCCGTCGGCATCCCGCTCGTGCTGCACGGCGGCTCCAGCAACCCGGATGCCGAACTCGCCCGCGCCGTGTCGCTCGGCATCAACAAGATCAACATCTCCAGCGACATCAAGGTCGCGTACCACGACCGCATGCGCGAGGTGCTCGGCACCGACCGTCGTCTGCGTGAGCCCAACGCCATCCAGCCCGAGCCGATCGCGGCGATGAAGGTGACGGCGGCCGAGAAGATCGACCTGTTCGGCGCCGCCGGCAAGGCCGACCTGTATTGATCGGAGGATGATCGGCGCCATGGCAGAAGACCTCGTGCTCGGGCTCGGCGGAACCGTCGACTACGAGATCCGGTGGGATGCCGCCGTCCTGTCCGCCCTCGCGGAGGGGTACGGCATCCGTTCCGACGAGCTGACCACCACGACGCCGATCATCGACGAGCGGGCGCTCGTCGTGACGGTGCTCGCTTTCCTCGCCACGGGCGGGGGAGGCGAGCGCTTCGTCCTCTCCTCCGACATCGTGGAGCGATTCGCGGCGCACTTCGACGTCGAGATCACCCTCGGCGGGACCGGAGTGCGGGCGGGGATCGCCCTCGACCGCATCGGCGTCCCGACCGTGCAGCACCTCGTGAGCATCGACGACAACGTGCGCAGGCTGCTCCCGCGGTCGATGCGGGTGGTGTCCTCGGCCACGCGCGACACGCTCGACCCCCACCTCATCGTGCAGTACCCCGAGGGGACGACCGTGCGCCTGGTCGACGCGGAGGTGACCGCTCCCTCATCGAACCGCCTCATCTTCGCCAATGACGCGCCCAACCGCGAGATGGCGATCGCCGCCGATCTCGGAGACGCACTCGCCGGCGCCGCCGCGTTCCTCGTCTCGGGCTTCAACACGATGCAGGATGCCGACCTGCTCGCGAATCGTCTCGACGACCTCGCCACGGCGATGCGGCGTCTTCCCGCGGACGCCCTCGTCTATTACGAGGACGCGGGGTTCTATCAGCGCGAGCTGTCGGCGATCGTGCGCGCGCGCCTGCTCGACCGCATCGACGTCTACGGGATGAACGAGGACGAGCTCCAGGAGTACCTCGCGCGCCCCGTCGATCTGCTCTCACCCGACGACGTCGTCGCGGCGCTCGCCGAGGCCCATGCCCTCATCCCGGCCCGCGCGCTCGTCGTGCACACGAAGTACTGGGCGATCGCGGTGGGCCCCCGCGCTGCGGCCCACCGGGCCGGGCTCGAGAGCGCGGTGCGCACGGCGGCGACGAGGTACCGCCTCGGCGACGCCTGCACCGCGGCCGACCTCGACGAGACGGCGCGTCTGCCCCGTCACGCCGGGGGAGCGGCGGTCGTCGCGAAGGCGGAGCGGGTTCTGTCCGCCGTCGGGGTCGCCGCGTTCGTGGTCGACACCCCGCACCCCACCACCATCGGCCTCGGCGACACGTTCGTCGGAGGGTTCCTCGCGGCCGTTCCGGCGGCGGCGCGGATCGCGACCGCCGCGGCCCTCGAGCGGGCCCTCGACGCGGCGGCGACGATCGCGCGCTGATCGCAATCGCTCGGATCACCGCGCCCCGGTGTCGGCATCCGGGTCGGAGAACGGCCCGCACGCCGCGATGACCCGGCGCAGCGCCACGGCGGCCTCCCACCCGTCGAGAGGCTCGTCATCGGCATCCAGTCGTCGAAGGCGCTGGGTGTAGGCGGCGAGTGCGGTGTCGGCCTCGTGGAGCTGCGCGGCGGTGCCCTCCGGCTCGGGCGGTGTGGTCACCAGGCGCGACACCGCGCGAACGGCCGCGGCGAGGGCGCGGCGCGCGTCGTCGGGGAGCCGCGTGTCGGCGTCGGGTCCCGCCGTGAGTCGGGTGAGGGCGGCGACGAGCTCGCGGGTCGCGTCCGCGGTGCCGGTCAGCGCGTCGAGACGCCGCCGGCCGAGGTCGCGAGGCGCGTGGAGGCGGCGCCCGCGGGGGTTGTACCGCCGGCTCTCGTCGGCCAGGTCCACCTCCTCGCGCACGTCGGCCAGCGTCGCCGTGAGTCCCTCCGTCGCGGCCCGCGCGGCCTCGGGGTCGAAGGCGTGACCGGCCAGAGCGTCCGCCATGCGGTCCAGGGCGGCGCCCAGCGCATCGCGCAGCCGCGTCAGACGATCGTCGGCCCGCCCGACGCGCAGCGGAGGCACGACGACCAGGTTCACCACCACGCCCACCAGCACGCCGAAGGCCATCGTCATGAGGTACGACGACGAGTAGCCGTCGGGGTCCGCGCCCCCCAGGAGCAGCACGAACAGCGCCGCGATCGCCACCCAGTCGCGGCCGACGCCGAGGGCGCGCACCCCGGCCAGCAGCACGCCGATCAGGATCACGACCGCGACCGCGACGATGCGGGGGAGGCCCGTTCCCACCACCGCGAGCGATCCGAGTCCCAACCCGATACCGAGGGCGAGTCCCACCAGCGCCTGGACGCCGCTGGACGCCGAGCGCGCGACCGTGGGGTACATGCTCACGAGCACACCGAGCGGGGCGTAGTACGAGTACTCGCTCTGGGCGAAGGGAACGAACGGCGCGAGGTACCAGGCGAGGGCGGCGGCCACAGCGGTCTTGGCCGCCAGCAGCAGCCGATCGGCGGAGACGGCGTCGGCCCACCAGCGACGGGGATCGAGGGCGGGGGGAACGGTCATGGGCGCGGAGTGCGGGGGCGAGTCGGCACGTTCCCATGCTGAACGTCGGGCGCCCGGTCGTCGCGGGGCTTGCCGCGCCGGAGCTGTCGAGATACGTCAGCGCCCGGGACGGTACGCGTTCCACAGCACGTGCGCGTGCCGAGCTTTCGCCTTCTCCACCCCGTCGTCGTCGTCGCGCGCCGCGCTGAACCACTCCGCGAGCCGGCTGCCCACGGCCCCGAGCACCATGCGCACGTCGGCGTGCTGCGCCGGCGGGACCGCGGCCTCTGCCGCCGGCATCCGCCCCTTCCGGGGGAGGTCGTCGTCGATGTGGCGCAGCACGAGCCGGGCGACCCCCACCGCGTGGCTGTTGACGACGCAGTGCGCCGCCCCCTCGATCTCCCACCGTCGCGCATCGCGGGCGCGCGCGACCAGGCGCGAGTGCAGTCGCCGTGGCGAGGAGCGGTCGAACTCGCCGCGCAGCAGCAGCAGCTTCGCATGACCCGCCCCGATGCGGTCGGAGATGCGGTAGCGCAGCATGTAGGGAAGCGTCTCGAGGAAGTAGACCAGGCCGCACAGCAGGTACGCCGAGACCGCGAGCAGCGCGACGTGCATCGATTCGCGCGCGGTCGACTGCACGAAGCGCACCGCCTGGACCACGGCTCCCGACTCGTCCTCATCGACGACCGGGCTCACGAGCACGGCGTGCGACAGGTCGGCCCGGCGCGAGAGCACCTCCGTCACGACCTGGGTCCCCATCGAATGCCCGATGAGCACGGGGTCGGTCAGGCCGTAGTGGTCGAGGACGCCCTCCACCTGGTCGGCGAAGAAGGAGGCGGTGGGCTGTGCACCGGATGCCGGCACCCCGGCGAACCCGGGGAGGTCGAGGGCGTAGACCTCGCCTCTTTCGGCCAGTAATGGCGCGAGGAACTCGAAGTAGGTCGACGCCACCCCGATCCCCGCGATCAGGACGAAGGAGCGCCCCTCGGTCGCGCCGGTCGACAGGCGCGTGACGCGCGTGCGGGCACGGGAAGAGCGGTACGACTCGACCTGCACGTCGATCGAACGGTGGTCGGAAGCCATCCCTCAAGGATGCCGCACCCGGTGATGCGACCTGTCAATCCCGGGGGTGTGCCGGAGTCCGCCGCTTAGCGTGGCGGAATGAGCGATACCTCCCGCGAAGAAGAGACCCTGGGTGCCGTCCGCGAGGGTGAGAACCCCGCCGAGAAGGACCCGTCCGACTGGGTCACCGGCGATGAGCCGATGACCGCTCCCCAGCGCAGCTACCTCGACACCCTCGCTCGCGAGGCGGGCGAGGAGATCCCGGCCGACCTCACGAAGGCCGAAGCCTCGGAGCAGATCGACCGCCTGCAGAACGAGACCGGTCGCGCCACCGAGTGACTCGCGTCGCCGAGCGTCCCGCGCGAGCCGATCAGGCCGTGCGGGACGCTTCGTCGGCCGCTTCGTCGTCCGCGGCCATGGCGTCCGTGTCCGCCCGCTCGCCCCGCGCGATGTCGTCGAGGAAGTCGGCGACGATGCGGCGCTCCGCGGGCCCGAGCTTCGCCGCGGCCGCGGTGGCCGATGCCCGCCGTACCGACAGGATGCGGCGGGCGGGGGAGGAATCGGCGATCGTCTCGCGCACGACGATCGACCGTCGGTCGCCGGGGTAGGGCTCGCGCTCGACCCACCCGGCTTCGGCGAGGCGGTCGATGAGCGCCGTGGTCGCCGCCGAGGAGATCCCCAGCATTGCGGCGAGCATCCGCGGCGTGACCGGCTCGTCGTCGGGCAGCCGCTGCAGCAGGAACCGAAGCACCTTCGCGTCGTTCGGGCCGATCCCGAGGGCGGACAGAGCCGCACGCTCGGAGGCGATGCCCGAGTCGGTGAGGTCGTTGAGGGCCTTCACCACGTCGTCCGTGCTCGCCGTGCCCCCCATTTCGTCTCTCCCTGTGTCTCGCTGCGCTAGTGTCTCCGATGTCGATCTACGCGTGTGTCGAGTAGATAGCTGATCTACTTACCATCGTACCTGTGCACCACGCGCACCGGCAGGGGGCTGGACGAGCCGCCCTGACGTAAGCTGCCCTGGTGGAAAACGGGTCCGAGTCGTCGCGTTACTGGTACGGCGCGAGCGAAGAAGATCGCCGCCGCCGCGCCGTCGACGTCCTGCAGGCCTTCCGCGTGTACCGTGCGGCCGAGGTCGCGATGCGTCGTCGCACGCGCGAATCGATGTCGATGGGCGAGAACGAGCTCCTCGTTCTGCGGTACCTGCTCAAAGCGGCCGGGCAGGACCGCCAGGTCTCGCCCAGCGAGCTCACGCGCTACCTCGGCGTATCCACGGCCTCGACGACCGCGATCGTCGATCGTCTCGAGAAGTCCGGCCACGTCACGCGTGTGCCGCACCCCAGCGACCGACGCAGCATCTTCATCGTGGCCACCGCGGCGAGCGATGAGGAGGTGCGCGCCACTCTCGGGTCGATGCACTCCCGCATGATGGCGGCCGTCGTCGACATGACGCCCGAGGAGAGCTCGGCCGTCATCGCGTGTCTGGGCCGTCTGCAGGACGCGGTCGACCAGGTCGACCCCCACCCCGTGACGGCGGACGCCGCGCACTGAGCGGATGCCGGTCGAACGGGCGCTAAGAAGGTAGGCGACCTTCCTTCCCCCGCAGCATTAGGCGCCCCGGCGGAGCCGTGAAACCATGAGGTCATGGATGACAAGGCGGTGGACGTGAACGAGCCCGCTCGTGCGTCCGACGTCTTCCCGTCGGTCGACGGCGTGCAGGTCGCCTCGTTCCGCGGCGTCCTCTCGCGTCTGCGCGAGGACTATCCCGGTGAGGATCCCGCCCGCATCGAGGCGATCGTCCTCCGCGAATGGGAGGCGTTCTCCGCGGGTCGGCCGTTGGTCGTTCCGGCCGCAGTCGAAGAGGGAGCTCGCGAGATCCTGGGTCAGCCGCCGGTCTGAACCGGACGGCAGGCGAGGGCGTACGCGGGCCGCCGCGTCGGGCTCAGGCTCCGGGCTGATCCGGTTCCGGGACGAGCAGCAGCCCCCCGGAGGAGTTCGCGGACGTCGCGAGGGCTTCGATCCAGGCGCGACTGAGGAGGGCGGGCTCGGGCTCGTCGAACACGAACCGCAACGGAATCGACGGGTGCAGCCAGACGGTGCTGCGCCCCACCTCCTGCCCGGGGCCGTGTGTCCACGACAGGGTGAAGCTCTCGCCACGACGCAGCTTGGTCGCGATGACCACCTTGACGTGCGCGAGGGCGCGGTCCTCGATCTCGATCGGCGTCGCAACGTCGCCGTAGTACAGCGTTCCCACACGGGCACGGTAGCCGCCGCGAGTTCGATGGCTCCCGGGGGTTGCCCCGCGGGCGGTGCGCGTGGCACCCGATCGCCCGGATCGCGGTTCTCGGACGGAACTGCGTTCCTCGACTAGGCTTTTCCGCATGGGCCGATTCATCTACGACACCGTCGCGAACGCCGTCGACATCGATGACCGCACGCTGGCGCACCTTCGCATCGTGGTGATGAACAAGCTGCGCCGCTCCGAGTCGTTCATGTTCGATGTCGAGGTCGGCGACGGCAGCGGTCGCCGCAGCTTCTGGATGCACCCGTCGGTGCCGATCCAGTTCCACTTCTACGGCAGCCGTCAGCCGCGCATCAACCGCGTATGGGTCGAAGACCTCATGCTCGCGGCATCCGGGCCCAACGGCCTGGCCATCACGCCGGAGCCGAGCGAGGACGCCCACGTCGAAGAGGGCTGACCTCTAGCGCTTCTCGGCGTCCTGCGCGGGAGTGACGTCCTCGGGGACGAGCATGATCCCGCCCGAGGAGTTCGCCGAGTCGGCGAGCCGTTCGATCCATTCCCTGCTGAGGGTCGTGGGTTCGGCATCGTCGAAGACGAACCGCAGCGGGATCGCCGGGTGCAGCCACAGCGTGCTGCGACCGCGCTCCTCATCGTCGCGGTGCCGCCACGAGAGCGTGAAGCTCTCGCCGCGGCGGAGCTTCGTCGAGATCACGACTTTGAGGTGGGCCAGAGCGCGGTCCTCGATGTGCACCGTGGTGCCGCTTCCGCCGTAGTGGATGGTCCCCATGCCCTCACGATACGCCAGGGGTCGCGTGGATACGCCCGGGGTCGGCGGGTGTCAAGACCACCGGTAGCGCCCCGGCCGCCTGTCACAGTGGAGCGATTGCACGGAAGGAGGCGCCGTGACACATCCCCCCATCCCTCGGCATCCCGAACCGGCGGGCGACCCCGACGACCTGCCGGAGGTCTTCCAAGGACTGATCGGCATCGACGTCGTCGACGGCGAATTGGTTCCGCGCGCGACGGAGCCGCCGCGCGCAACCCCGCCCGCGTGACGCTCCCAGCGACCTCGTAGACGCCGCGGCTACCGTCGGAAACATGTCGGACCCGCTGGACGATCAGCAGATCACCGTTTCCGGGGCGGCGTTGCGGGCTCTTCGCGACGAGTTCCAGCGTTTCCTCATGGAGTACCGTTTCGGGCTCGCCGAGGTCGAGACGAAGATCTCGATCCTGCGCGAAGAGTTCCAGGAGATGCACGCCTACAACCCCATCGAGCACGTCTCGAGCCGGGTGAAGTCGCCGGACAGCCTGGTCGACAAGGTGCGGCGGAAGGGCATCGAAGCCGACTTCGACTCCATCCGCTCGGCCATCACCGACATCGCCGGCATCCGGGTCACCTGCAGTTTCATCGACGACGCCTACCGTCTCTCCGATCTGCTCACCCGGCAGGACGACATCACCGTCCGCGACGTGAAGGACTACATCGCCGAGCCGAAGGCGAACGGGTACAAGAGCCTGCACGTCATCGTCGAGGTGCCGGTGTACCTCTCGACGGGGCGGGTCGACGTCCCGGTCGAGGTGCAGTTCCGCACCATCGCGATGGACTTCTGGGCGAGCCTCGAGCACAAGATCTACTACAAGTACGACCGGCTCGTGCCGGCGGACCTGCTCGCCGAGTTGAAGAACGCCGCCGACACGGCCGCCGAGCTCGACACTCGGATGGAACGTCTGCACCGTGAGATCCGCGGTCCGCGCCCGGGCGTCGTCTCGCTCTGATCCGCAGGTGGTCGACGCGGCCGAGGGCGACGACAATGAGGGGATGAGCGACGACGCCGCCCGCCTCGACGAAGCCGCCGCCGAGCTGCTCGCGCTGCCCCCCGCACGGTTCACCGCCGCCCGGAACGAACGCGCCGCCGCTGCGGGCGGTGCCCTCGGGCGCGGTATCGCGAAGCTGCGGAAGCCCACGGTGGCGGCGTGGGCCGTGAACCTCCTCGTCGATGACGGGCAGCTGGGGGAGGCCGTGGAGCTGTCGCGCGCCCTGCACGAGGCCCAGGACGACCTGGACGCCGCGGAGCTGGCGCGTCTGGGGCGGCAGCGCCGCCAGCTCGTCGCCGCCCTCGCGCGACGCGCGGCCGACCTGGCGTCCGAGGCGGGCACCCCGCTCAGCGCGGCCGTCACGGACGCGGTCGAGAAGACCGTCAACGCCGCGGTGGTCGATGCGACCGTGGCGGCGGTGGTGCTCACCGGCAGACTCGTCGCCGCGATCGACCTGGCCGATCTCGACGCCTCCGCCCTGGGCGCCGCCGTGGCGGGCTCGGTCCCCGCCGCCGCCCCCGCGCCCGCTCCGCCCGATGACCTGGCGGCGCGTCGCGCGCGCAAGGCCGCGGAGCGCGCGGTGCGCGAAGCGGAGCGCGCGCAGGCGGACGCCGAACGCGAGAAGGCCGCGGTCGACAAGCGTCTCGCCACGGCCCGCGAGCGTGCCGATCGACTGCGCGAGCGCGTCGACGGGCTCCGCGCCGACCTGCGCCGTGCCGAGGCCGAGGCGACGGAGGCCGAGGCGACGGTGGCCGAACACGAGAAGACGCTGCACGATGCCGCGGCGGCCGCCCGCGACGCGGCGCGCGCGCTCGAACGCGCGGAGGCCGCGCGAGACGCGGGAGCGGACGCATGACCGACGCCGCGGCCCTGTTCGATGCCGCCCGGGCCCGTCTCGTCGACGCCCCGCGCGAGCGGATCGGCGAGTTGCAGGAGGGGCGGCGGCTGCTCGGCATCCGGCGCGCTCCCCGCATCGTGCCGCGCGGAACGGCGTGGCACCTCGGAGTGCTGCTCGTGACCGATGACGAGGTGCTCGCGACCGGTCACGTCGTCCGAGCCCGCGCCGAGGTGCGTCGTGGTTTCGCGGCGGAGTCGCAGCGGCGCCGCGCCGAGCTCGCCGCCGCCGCCGCGCGCGGCGGCGTGCCCGAGGGCGAGACGGTGCACATCGGGTGGCATCCGGTGGATCCGTCCCTGCTCGAGGCGGCGTCGCGTCCGCTCGCGGTGCGAGAGGGAGAGACGCTCGTGCGGTGGAGCGCCGCGGGCGGCTGGATGCCGCTGGCGCGGTACCTCGACGAGCGCGTCGAGCTGCTCCGGCATCCGCCGGAGCGCGCGTGAGATCCCCGGTGCCCGAAAACCTGCGCACATAGTCGGGGGCGCCCCGGGTGTCAACAGCCGTGACCCCGCCCGTTCGCGGAAACGACGCTGGTCTATCGTGAGCGACGTGCAGCAGGTATGGCCAGGATCCAGTTATCCCCTCGGGGCCACTTACGACGGTAACGGGACGAATTTCGCCCTGTTCAGTGAGGGGGCAGAGAAGGTAGAGCTCTGCCTCTTCGACGAGGACGGAACGGAGACGTGCTTCGAGCTGATCGACGTCGACGCGTTCGTCTGGCACGCCTACCTCCCCAACATCCTTCCCGGGCAGCGGTACGGCTACCGCGTCCACGGCGAGTACGACCCGGCGAACGGCAAGCGCTTCAACCCCGCGAAGCTCCTGCTCGACCCGTACGCGAAGGCCGTCGAGGGACAGGTCGACTGGGGCCAGGCGGTCTTCAGCTACGAGTTCGGCGACCCCGACTCGTTCAACGACGAGGACTCCGCCCCGCACATGATGAAGGGCGTGGTCGTGAACCCGTTCTTCGATTGGTCGGGCGACCGCCAGCCGAAGATCCCCTACGCCGAGAGCTTCATCTACGAGGCGCACGTGAAGGGCCTCACCCAGCTGCACCCCGACGTCCCCGAGGAGCTGCGCGGCACCTACGCCGGTATCGCGCACCCGGCCGTCATCGACCATCTCAAGAAGCTCGGCGTCACGGCGATCGAGCTCATGCCCGTGCACCAGTTCGTCAACGACTCCACGCTCGAGGAGAAGGGGCTGTCGAACTACTGGGGCTACAACACCATCGCGTTCCTCGCCCCCCAGAACACCTACTCCTCCACCGGCGACCACGGTCAGCAGGTGCAGGAGTTCAAGGCCATGGTCAAGGCGCTGCACGCGGCCGGCATCGAGGTCATCCTCGACGTGGTCTACAACCACACGGCCGAGGGCAACCACATGGGCCCGACGTTGTCGATGCGCGGCATCGACAACGAGGCCTACTACCGCCTCGAAGACGACGACAAGCGCTACTACACCGACTACACCGGCACCGGCAACAGCATGAACGTGGGCAACCCCCACACGCTGCAGCTGATCATGGACTCTCTGCGCTACTGGGTGCTCGAGATGCACGTCGACGGCTTCCGCTTCGACCTCGCTTCCACCCTCGCGCGCGAGTTCTACGAGGTCGACCGCCTCGCGGCGTTCTTCGAGCTCGTGCAGCAGGATCCGATCGTCTCGCAGGTCAAGCTCATCGCCGAGCCGTGGGACGTCGGCCCCGGGGGCTACCAGGTCGGCAACTTCCCGCCCCAGTGGACCGAGTGGAACGGCAAGTACCGCGACACGGTGCGCGACTTCTGGCGCGGCGAGCCGCAGGCTCTGGGCGAGTTCGCCTCGCGCCTGACCGGTTCGGCCGACCTCTACGAGCACTCGGGCCGTTTCCCGGTGGCATCCATCAACTTCGTCACCGCTCACGACGGCTTCACGCTGCGCGATCTCGTGTCGTACAACGACAAGCACAATGACGCCAACGGCGAAGACAACAACGACGGCGAATCGCACAACCGCTCCAGCAACATGGGCGTCGAGGGTCCGACCGACGACCCCGAGGTGCTGAAGCGTCGGGCTCAGCAGCAGCGCAACTTCATCGCGACGCTGCTGCTCAGCCAGGGCGTGCCGATGCTGCTGCACGGCGACGAGCTCGGCCGTACGCAGGGCGGCAACAACAACGGCTACGCCCAGGACAACGAGATCACGTGGGTGGACTGGTCGAACATCGACGCCCCGCTCATCGAGTTCACGGCCGCCCTCGCCCGCCTGCGCAAGCAGCACCCCACCTTCCGCCGCAGCCGGTTCTTCGACGGCCGCCCCGTGAAGATGGAGGAGGGGGCGCCGATTCCCGACGTGGTCTGGCTGCGGCCCGACGGCTCGCTCATGCAGCCCGAGGACTGGGACAACGGCTTCGGTCTCGCGGTCGGTGTCTTCCTCAACGGCCAGGGCATCCGCGAGCGCGACCGCCGCGGCGAGTCGATCAGCGACGACCACTTCCTCGTGCTGTTCAACGCCGGCGACGACAAGGTCGACTTCCAGCTCCCCGACTTCGACTACGCCCCGAAGTGGGACGCGTACGTCGACACCGCGGGGGAGCGGGCGAACACCGAGCCGCTCGAGCCCGGTGAGACGCTGCCGCTCGAGCCGAAGTCGCTCATCGTACTGCGCGAGCACCACCTGCCCGAGCCCGAGGTCGACCACTCGGTCGCCGCCTCCCTCACGGCGCAGATCCCGGTGGTCGGCACCGACGACCTGCCCGGCCAGGCGCCCAAGCCGGAGCTGTGAGCGACATGCGGACTCCGCTCTCGACCTACCGCCTGCAGATCCGCGAATCGTTCACCCTCGACGACGCCGCCGAGGTCACGGGATACCTCCGTGACCTCGGGGTCTCGTGGGCGTACCTGTCGCCGATCCTCGAAGCCACCCCCGGCTCCGACCACGGCTACGACGTCGTCGACGTCTCGCGCGTCGATCCCGCGCGCGGGGGTGCGGAGGGTCTCGACCGCTTCGTGCGTTCTGCGCGCGCCGACGAGCTCGGCATCCTGATCGACATCGTGCCCAATCACATGGGCGTCTCGGAGCCGCGCAGCAACGCGTGGTGGTGGGATGTGCTGCGCCAGGGCCGCGCGTCGACGCACGCGGACGCGTTCGACATCGACTGGGAGTTCGGCGGCGGCAAGGTGCGCGTGCCGGTGCTCGGCGACGACCTCGCCGCGGTGATCGGCGAGATCTCGTACGACCCGACGCCCGCTGACGACGCCCCCGACGGCTTGATCCGGTACTACGACCACGCTTTCCCGGTGGCGCCGGGAACGGGCACGGATGCCGCGGCCTCGGGTTCGCGCGACGCGGTCGAAGCCCTCCTCGACGCCCAGAACTTCGAGCTGCGGTTCTGGCAAGATGAGGCGGACGACCTCAACTACCGGCGCTTCTTCGCCGTCACGACCCTCGCGGGTGTGCGCGTCGAACTGCCCGAGGTGTTCGACGCCACGCACGTCGAGATCCTCCGCTGGGTGCGCGAGGGCCTCGCCGACGGGCTGCGCGTGGACCACCCCGACGGTCTCGTCGACCCGGGCGGCTACCTCGACCGGCTCGCGGTCGCGCTCGAGGAGGCCGGCGACGGCGACGTGGGCTACGTGCTCGGCGAGAAGATCCTCGAGCACGGCGAGGCGCTGCCCTCCTGGTGGAAGACCGCCGGCACGACCGGTTACGACGCTCTCGCCGAGATCGATCGCGTGCTGACCGACCCCGCGGGCGAGGCGGCGCTCGACGCGCTCGATGCGCGCCTGCGCGCCGACAGCGACCTCGCGCCGCTCACCGGCTGGCACGACCTGATCCACGACACCAAGCGCAAGATCGCCGATTCGATCCAGGTCTCGGAGATCCGCCGGCTCGTGCGGGGGCTCCCGACGGCGCTCCGCGAGGAGTTCGAGGCCGACGTCCTCCAGGACGCGCTCGCCGAGATCCTCGCCTGCTTCCCCGTCTACCGCTCCTACCTCCCCGCCGGTCGCGCGCACCTCGACGCCGCCGCGGGCGAGGCGGAGATACGCCGGCCCGAGCTGGGCGATGTGATCGAGAAGCTCGTCCCGGTGCTCGCCGACACGAGCCTCGAGGTCGCCTGGCGCTTCCAGCAGACGACCGGGCCGGTCATGGCCAAGGGCGTCGAGGACACGGCGTTCTACCGATACACACGCCTGGGCTCGCTCACCGAGGTGGGCGGCGACCCGGGTCAGTTCTCGCTCGACGTGAACGGCTTCCATACCGCTCAGGCGCTGCGGCACGCGTCGTGGCCCACCGCCATGACGACTCTGTCGACGCACGACACGAAACGCGGCGAGGACACCCGTGCCCGCATCGCGGTGCTCGCGGAGATCCCGGAGCGCTGGGCCGAGGTGCTGGCGGAGTTCCGCGGCATCGCCTCGACCGGGCACGGCCCCTTCGACGCGCTGCTGTGGCAGGCGATCGTGGGGGCGTGGCCGGGGTCGGCATCCACTCCCGAAGGCCTGAAGGTCTACCGCGAGCGCCTGCACGCCTACGCCGAGAAGGCGGCACGCGAGGCGAGCGAGGTCACCGGATGGTGGGAGCAGGACGAGGCCTTCGAGGAGCGCATGCACGCGGTCGTCGATGCGGCCACCGGTCCCGCCGCCGAGCGCGTCCGTGCGTTCGTTGACGAGATCTCGCCCGCGGGCTGGTCGAACGGTCTTTCGGCGAAGCTGCTGCAGATCATGGGCCCCGGCGTCCCCGACGTCTACCAGGGCTCGGAGCTGTGGGAGCAGTCGCTGGTCGACCCCGACAACCGCCGTGCGGTCGACTTCGCCGAGCGCCGTCGGATGCTCGCATCGCTCGACGCACCCGGAGCGACCCCGCCGGCGGTGGATGCCACGGGCGCGGCGAAGCTGCTCGTGACCTCGCGCGCGCTGCGGCTGCGCCGGGAGCACCCGCTGGAGATCTACCGTCCGCTGGAGGCTGCCGGGGTGGCATCCGATCACGTCGTGGCGTTCGATCGCGGCGGCGTCTTCACCGTCGCGACGCGCCTGCCCCACGGGCTGCAGGCCGCGGGAGGGTGGCGCGACACGGTCGTGCTGCTGCCGGACGTGCCGGTCGTCGACGTGCTGACCGGTCGCTCGTTCGCCGGCGGCCCGACCCCCCTCGCCGATCTGCTGGCGTTCCTCCCGGTCGCCCTGCTGATCTTCTGACCCGAGCGCGTGAGGCGCCGAGATTCGTCGCCTCACGCGCTCCCGCAGCGACAATTTCTGGCACCTCACGCGTAAGGACATCTCATGAGCATCGACGTTTGGGCACCCAAGGCGACGCGGGTGCGGCTTCGCCGCCTCGACGACAGCGGCGACACCGTCGTGGAAGACATCGAGATGACGTCGGCGTCGGATGGCTGGTGGACCGCGCTGATCGATCTCGCCGACGGCGAGCGGTACGGCTTCGTGCTCGGCGACGGCGACGACCTGCGTCCCGATCCGCGGTCGCGCCGCCAGCCCGGCGGCGTGCACGAGGCGTCGGCGTGGTTCGACCCCTCGGTGTACGCCTGGAACGACAGTGCCTGGACGGGCAAGCAGCTCGCGGGCGGGCTGATCTACGAGCTGCACCTCGGCACCTTCACCCCCGAAGGGACCCTGGATGCCGCGATCGGACGCCTCGACCACCTCGTCGACCTCGGCGTCACCCACGTGGAGCTGCTGCCGGTGAACGGCTTCAACGGCACGTGGAACTGGGGCTACGACGGCGTGCTCTGGTACACGGTGCACGAGGCGTACGGCGGACCCGAGGCCTACCAGCGCTTCGTCGACGCGGCGCACGCCGTGGGCCTGGCCGTCATCCAAGATGTCGTCTACAACCACCTCGGACCCTCGGGCAATTATCTGCCGGAGTTCGGTGAGTACCTCCGCGAGGGCAGCCGCAACACGTGGGGCGACTCGGTCAACCTCGACGAAGACGCGGTGCGCGCCTACATCGTCGAGAACGCCCTCATGTGGATGAGCGACTACCACGTCGACGGGCTTCGCCTGGACGCCGTGCACGCGCTGCTCGACCACCGCGACCCGCACGTGCTGCAGGAGATCGCGGAGCGCACCGACGCCCTGTCGGCGCACCGCGGCATCCCGCTCACGACCATCGCCGAGAGCGACATGAACGACCCGAAGCTCATCCTGCCTCGCGAGGCGGGCGGGTACGGGCTCACCGCGCAGTGGTCGGACGACTGGCACCACACCGCGCACGTCGCCCTCACCGGCGAGACGATCGGCTACTACGAGGACTTCGCCGATCTGGACGCGTTCCGCAAGGTGAGCGAGGGCGGCTTCTTCCACGACGGCACGTACTCGTCGTTCCGCGAGGAGAAGCACGGCAAACCGATCCCGGAGGATGTGCCGAACTGGCGCCTGGTGACCTTCGCCCAGGACCACGACCAGATCGGCAACCGTGCCGCGGGCGACCGCCTCTCGCAGTCCCTCGACTACGACCACCTCGCCGCGGCAGCTGTGCTGACGCTCACCGCTCCCGGGACGCCGATGCTCTTCATGGGCGAGGAGTGGGGCGCCACCACGCCCTGGCAGTTCTTCACCTCGCACCCCGAGCCCGAGCTCGGGAAGGCCACTGCCGAGGGGCGCATCGCCGAGTTCGAGAAGATGGGCTGGGACGAGTCCACCGTCCCCGACCCGCAGGACCCGTCGACCTTCGAGAACTCGAAGCTCGACTGGGACGAGGTCGGCGAGGGCGACCACGCGCAGCTGCTCGGTCTGTACCGGGAGCTGGCGAAGCTCCGGCGCGAGCGCCCCGAGCTGACCGACCCCTCTCGCGACGGGCTGTCGGCGGCGGCCCGTGAGGCCGAGGGCGGGCGCGTGTACGAGCTGCGCCGCCGTGACCTCGTGGTCGTGGTCAACCTCTCGGATGCCGAAGCCTCGGCATCCGTCGCCTCCGGTGCGCGCGTGCTGCTCGCCACCGCGGAGGGCGTGGTGCTCGACGGCTCGGCGCTGAGCGTGCCGGCGGGGGCGAGTGCGATCGTGGGGCCGGTGCTCTGACGTCTCGTTGACGGCCCCGTCCCGCGCCGGACGGGGCCGTCAGCGTGTCTGCGGGATGCGCCCCATCTCGGCCTGGATCGCCACGGCTGCGGCTCCCCGCGCCCACGCCGAGAAGCCGGCACGGTCGACGTGCACCCGCACCGGTGTCGAGCCGCCGGGACGGACGCGCGCGAGGGCCTCGTCGACGCGGTCCCGCGCGAGGTCGACGATCGCGGTCGCCTCGCCGGCGAGCACGATGTCGGCCTGCAGCGACAGGTTCGCCGCCAGAGCGCACAGGATGCCGAGGGCCTCGCCGGCGTCGTCGATCGCGGCCCGGGCCGTCGGTTCCCCGTCGCGGGCGAGCGAGAACACGTCGTCCGCGCCCACCGTGCGTCCGAGGTCCCGCGACACCCGCGCGGTCAGCGCGCCGGTGGTCAGCAGGGCGTCGGCGCAGCCGCGATGTCCCTGCGGGCAGGAGGGGCCGTCGGCGAGGAGGGGGAGGTGTCCGACGGTGCCGTGGGCCGCGTCGGGGGAGCGGACGGTGCGCCCCTCCACGACGAGGCCGAGACCGACACCGGCGCCGATCGTCACGACGGCGAATCCGGGAATGCCTCGTCCGACGCCGAACCAGCGCTCGGCGTCGGTGAGGGCCACCACGTCGTTCTCGAGCGCGACCGGGATTCCGAGCCGCTCGGCGAGCATCTCGGCGAACGGCACGTTCCGCCACTCGAGGAACGGGGCGTCCAGGGCGACACCGCCCACGTGCCCCCCGAGTGCGACACCGACGCCGCGTACTCCGTTCACGGCCTCCACGAGGCCCGCGATCATCGTGGCGACCGCGTCGGGGGAGGCGTCGGTGAGAGCGCTCTCGTGCGCGGCGATCACTTGGGCGCGCATGTCGGTGGTGACCAGGTACAGACGCTCACCGGTCAGCTTCACTCCCACGAAGGTCCCGGCGGTGGGGGAGAGGTCGAGAGGACGCGATGGGCGGCCGACCGATGCCTGCCCGTCGCCGTCGTCGAGCTCGACGAGCAGCCCCGCGTCGAGCAGCGGACGCGTGAGACGGGTCAGGCTCGCCGGCGACAGATGCAGGCGGGTCGCGAGGGCGCTGCGCGAGAGCGGCCCGTGGATGAGCACCTCGCGCGCGACGGCGGCTTCGCTGTCGGTGAGCATGGCGGCCTCCTCGTCGATCGAGCGCGAATAACTTCCGTGATAAAAATAATGCCATGTCTCATCCCGTCACCGCCGCCGAGACCGCCGTTCATCTCCGCAACGGCGGGACGAGCGTCGTCGTCGACCTCACCGCGCACCCGGCGCCCGCGATCATCCACTGGGGCGCCGACCTCGGCGAGCTCGGCGCGGAGGCCCTGTCGTCGCTGGTCGTCGCCGCGCAGCCGCAGCGC
Organism: Microbacterium sp. NPDC007973; assembly: GCF_042958465.1. Lineage (NCBI taxonomy): Bacteria > Bacillati > Actinomycetota > Actinomycetes > Micrococcales > Microbacteriaceae > Microbacterium > Microbacterium sp. NPDC007973. The sequence goes on along the minus strand of NZ_JBIBJJ010000001.1, from coordinate 1,014,343 downwards.
GTCTCGGGCGGCATCGACCAGACGCCCCGTCTCACGATCGTGCCGACCGCGGCGGCCGGGTGGCCCGGCGCCCCCGGGTTCGAGGGAGGGCGCGGCGGCGTGGTGCAGGGAACGGTCTTCTCCCTGGCATCCGTCGATCCGACCGTCGACGCCGTGACGCTGCATCTCGTCGACGTGCAGCGCTCCCTGAGCCTTCGCGCGGAGCTGCGGGTGGACGCCGCGGGCGTGTTCACGCAGCGGCTCACGCTGGTCAACGACGGCGCCGACGACCTCGTCGTGCAGGCACTGCAGCCGACCTTCCCGGTGCCGTGGGAGGCGACCGAGATCCTCGACACGACCGGGCGTCATCTGCGCGAGCGCTCGGCGCAGCGTCACGCCTTCACCTTCGGCACGCACCTGCGCGAGAGTCGTCGGGGGCGACCGGGTGCGGATGCCACGCTGCTCCTGGCCGTCGGACGGCCGGGCTTCGCGTTCGAGAGCGGGCTCGTGCACGGCATCCACGTGGGGTGGAGCGGCGATCAGCGCGTGTTCGCCGAGCGGCTGCCGCTCGGTGAGGCGCTGCTCGCGGGAGGCGAACTGCTCGCGTGGGGTGAGATCGTCGTCGCCCCCGGTGGCGAGGTGTCGTCGCCGATCGTGTACGGCTCGTGGGGCGAGGGGCTCGATCAGCTCGCGTCGCGCTTCCACGCCACGTGGCGCGCGCGTCCGCAGCACCCGCGACGCCCGCGCCCGATCACCCTGAACACCTGGGAGGCGGTGTACTTCGACCATCGTCTGCCGAAGCTGCTCGAGCTCGCCGACGTCGCCGCCGAGATCGGCGTGGAGCGCTACGTGCTCGACGACGGGTGGTTCCGCCACCGCCGCGACGACACCGCGGGCCTGGGCGACTGGTTCGTCGACGAAGACGTGTGGCCCGACGGTCTGAGCCCGCTGGCCGATCACGTGATCGACCAGGGCATGGAATTCGGTCTGTGGTTCGAACCAGAGATGGTCAACCCCGACAGCGACGTCGCCCGCGCGCACCCCGAATGGATCCTGCGCGGGCGCGATGAGCTGCCGCCCTCCGCCCGCCAGCAGCAGGTGCTGAACCTCGCGCGCCCCGACGCCTACGCCTACCTGCTCGAGCGCATGACGGCGGTCCTGCGGGCCTACCCGATCGCGTACGTGAAGTGGGATCACAACCGCGACCTCGTGGATGCCGCGACAGGGCCCGGTGGAGGCTCGGCCGTGCACGCCCACACGCTCGCCGTGTACCGCCTCATCGACGAGCTCAAGGCCGCGTTCCCCGGACTCGAGATCGAGAGCTGCGCCTCGGGGGGAGCGCGAGTGGATCTCGGCATCCTGGACCGCACCGACCGCATCTGGACGAGCGACTGCCTCGACCCGGTCGAGCGGCTCGAGACGCAGCGGCACACCGCGCTCGTCGTTCCGCCCGAGATGATGGGTATGCACCTGACCACCCCGCACGTGCATTCGACGGGGCGCACCGTGTCGCTCGCCTTCAGCGGAGCCGTGGCCCTGTTCGGCCATTTCGGCATCGAATGGGATCTCACGACCCTCTCCGGCGACGAGCGGGCGCTCGTGGCCGAGTGGGTGTCGCTGGCTCGTCGGGTGCGACCGCTCGTGGCGACCGGGCGCCTGGTGAACGTCGACACGACCGACCCCGGGCTCGATGTCCGCGGCGTGGTGTCTCCCGAGCGCGATCACGCCTTCTTCACGATCGCGCAGACCGAGACGCTCATCGCCTCCCCCGCGGGCCGCGTGCGCCTCCCCGGGCTCGACCCCGACCGCCCGTACCGGGTGCGGCTCGTCACCCCGGGCGGGCTCGTGCAGGAGCCGGCGCAGTCCCCGCTGCCCTGGGCGCACCACGACACCGTGCTCACCGGGCGGCAGCTGGCCGCCGCCGGCCTGCGGCCGCCCGTCCAGAACCCCCAGCAGGCGGTAGTCGTCGAGCTCTCCGCGTGATCGGTCCGCGGTCGTGACGGCCGTGGCTCAGGCGGAGATGGCGAACAGCCCGCCGATGCCCACGGCATAGAGCACGAGCACGACGAACGAGTCGACGCCCATTCCGATGATCCGTCGCTGCGGACGGAAGATCAGGCCGACGACGTACACGAGCGTCAGGAGAGCCGCGAGCGCGGTCAGGTAGATGTCGGCGCCGTTCGCGCGCGGGAGCACCGCCGATCCCGAGATCACCGTGGCCAGCAGGAACAGCACGGGAAGGAAGGCGTTGCCGCCGAAGATGTCGCTGATGGCGAGGTTGTCGTCACCCTGACGGATGGCCTGCAGGCCGGTCGAGATCTCGGGCAGGGATGTCGCCAGGGCCAGCACCGTCGCACCGAACAGCACGCCCGACAGGCCGATCTGGGAGGAGGCCGCGTCACCGGCGCGTTCCAGGACGACACCGGCGACGAGCGTGGCGAGCGCCGAGACCGAGAAGACCGTCGCGGCCTTCTTGGTACTCATCTTCTTCTTCGCGGGCGCGGGCTTCGGGCTCGCGTCGGGGGCGCGGCCGTCCTCGTGCCACGGCAAGTGCTTTCCGGCCCGCTGCACGAGCACCAGCCCGATGATCCACAGCGCGGCGATGAGGACCACGTCGGGCGTCAGTCGCAGCACCTCCAGGCTGTCGGGCAACTGGCTGCCGGCGATGACGACCGCCAGGACCGCCACCACGGCCAGCCCTTCCAGCACCAGAGTGAGCGAGGCCGCACGGTAGGTGAGCGGCTTGACGCCGCGACCGCGTTTGCCGAACGCGTCGAGGATGACGAGCACGACGGTCTGCAGGGCGATCCCGCCGAGGATGTTGCCGACGGCGACCTCGAGGTTGCCCGACATCGCGGCCGACACGGTGATGGCGATCTCGGGCAGGTTGGTCGCCACCGCGAGCACGATGAGCCCGCCCAGGGCGCTGCCCAGATGCAGCCGCGCGTCCAGCACGTCGGTCGCCTTCGAGAGCTGGATGCCGGCTACCCACACCACCGCGGCGGCGGCGACGAAGATGACGACGAGAAGGGCGAAGGGCAACGAGTCCACGCACCGATCAGACCACCGGTCGCCGTGGCATCCGACGCTCTTGTGCGGCGGATGCCGAGGGGTTAGGCATTGTGGATCCGCCGAGGTCCCGTTCGCCAGACCGTCGACGCGGCAGCGGATCGGGCGCCCCGCACGCGCTCGCGCGCTCGTGCCCGGTCAGTCGACGTTCGGGCGGATCAGGCGCAGTGTGCTCACGATCGCGGGGGGCGCCAGCACGACGACGGCCACGATGATCGCGGTCACCCCGATCGGTGCGCTCTGGGGCTGTCCGCCGAAGCGCTCCACGGCCAGCCAGCTGAGGCCCCAGGCCAGGGCGAGCGCCGGAGCGACGCGCCACGAGCTGCGCCAGGCGATCGCGAGCCCGATGAGCGCCACGACGATCAGCACCGCGATGCCGATGGCATCCGCCCCCTCCTCCCACGACGGCGGGACGACGGTGGTGAGCCACGCGGCGGTGTTGGCCACGGTCGCGAGGGTCACCCATCCGAGGTGCAGGCCCGTGACGCCGTCGATGAGCACGGAGTCGACCACGCCGCCGCGCGGCTCGCGGGTGGCGACGGCGACGCGGAAGGTCCAGCCGAGAGCGGCGAGGAGCAGGACGATCACGACGACGGTGAGGAACAGCGTTCCGAAGCGGGCGGCGACCAGCCAGAGTCCGTTCAGCGTCATGGTGAGCGCGATGAGCCAGCCCAGGGCGCGCTGGCGCGGGTTCGTGCGCTGGCGGGGGAGGGCTTGCCAGATCGCGTAGACGATGAGACCGAGGTAGATGATCGACCAGATCGAGAAGGCGGGTCCCGCCGGCGCGAGGTACGACCCGTCGGTGTCGAGGGCGCCGCCCTGCTGGTCTTCGACGGCGGAATTGCCGAAGGCGCCCGCCCCGATGACGGCCGCGATGAGCATGAACGACACCGCGGAGAGGACGACGATCTGGCGCGCGAGGTCTGCGCCCCGCCACTGAGCTGTTGCGTTCATACCGAGAACACTAGAAAAGCTAGGTAAATCGACCCAGGAGGCTTGACATCGTCTCGACGTCTGCTCGCGCGGGCGCCGGGTCAGGCGGCGACGGCGCGAGCGGCGAAAGAGCGCAGAAGCCGGGTGGGCTGCTCGACCGACGCGGTGCGCACGTGCGCCGACACCTCGTCGAACGCGTCGGCATCGAAGTACCCGGCATCCCGGTACACGACCATGCGCTCCACGAACGCCTCGGTCGTCGGCTCGGGGTGGAACTGCGTCGCCCACAGCGCGCGCCCCGCCCGGTAGGCCTGCACCGGGCAGACCGCGTTCTCGGCCAGCAGCGTCGCCCCCGGCGGCACGCTCGCGGTGCCCTCCTTGTGCGCGGTCAGGGCCTCGAAACGCGGTTCCAGGATGCCGAACAGCTCGTCGGTGCGGCCTGCGTCGGTGAGCGAGATGTCGGCGGGGCCCGTGCCCTCGGGATGCTCGAGGGTCACTTCGCCGCCGAGGAAGCGCGTGACGACGCCGATCCCGAAGCACGTGAACAGCGCGCTCGTCCGGCCCTCGATCGCGGCGGCGGCCAGGCGCTCGAGATCACTCTCGAGGCGGCGCTGCTCGTCGGTCTTGTCGGGGTCGGTGACGTTGAACGGGCTGCCTCCCACGACGACCGCGGCGAACCGGTCGAGGTCGGCCGGGAGCGGCTCGCGCACGAGGTCGTGGTGCACGAGGTCGTCGTCGCGCACCCCCAGTCCGTCGCGGAACGACGCCCACTCCGCCACCGCCGCGACCCGCTGAGGGCGCGCGCAGACGTACAGGAGGGGGGCGGTCACTCAGGGATTCTATGCGGGCCGCGCCGACACGACGCAGGTCTGGACATGCCTCGACACGTTCTGCGCTCAATGCCCGGGGTGATCCGCGTACGGGGCGGCTCGCGTGGAACGGGGAGGGACGCCCGGTCGATTCCGGTCACACCGAGACGGGCCTCGTCAGCACGTCGACGTCGTCCACACGTACCCGCACCCGGTCGCCCACGGTCAACGGGAGATCAGCCCCGTGCTGAACGTGCACGCGAGACCCGTCCGCCATCGTCAGCAGCGAGCGGCGCGTGCTCCCGAGGAACGTGCTCTGCTCCACGACACCTGCGACGCCGTCCTCGCCCGCCCCGACGAGTCGGATGTTCTCCGGCCGCACGAACACCTCGCATGCCCCGTCCGGTGCCGGCGCGATGAGGGGCAGGCGTCGGCCCCAGACCTCGACCGCCCCGCCGGCGACGACGCCCGGGACCAGGCTCGACGCGCCGACGAACGCCGCCACCTCGGCGTCGGCCGGGCGCAGGTAGAGGTCTTCGGGACTGCCCACCTGCAGGATGCGACCGGCGCCCATCACCGCGACGCGGTCGGAGACCGCGAGGGCCTCCTCCTGGTCGTGCGTCACGAAAACGGTGGTCGTGCCGAGACGGAGCTGGATGCGGCGGATCTCGTCGCGCAGTTGCACGCGCACTTTGGCATCCAGGGCGGACAGGGGTTCGTCGAGCAGGAGGACGCGCGGTTCGGTCACCAGCGCGCGAGCGAGGGCGACGCGCTGCTGCTGGCCCCCGGAGAGCTGGTGCGCGTAGCGATCGGCCAGATGCCCGAGCCCCACCAGATCGAGGGCGTCGCCCGCGCGTCGCCGCGCCTGCGCGGTGCCGACCCCCCGGCGCCGCAGCCCGAAGGCGGCGTTGTCGAGAACGCGCAGATGGGGGAAGAGAGAGTACGACTGGAACACCATGCCGATGTCGCGCTTGTTCGTCGGCACGGTCGAGACGTCGCGTGCGCCGATGAGCACGTCGCCTCCGCTCGCCCTCTCGAGCCCGGCGATCACGCGGAGCGCCGTGGTCTTGCCGCAGCCCGAGGGCCCGAGCAGTGAGACGAACTCCCCGGGGGCGACGTCGAGGTCGACGCCGTGGAGCACGCGGGTCGTGCCGTAGTCCTTCACGACACCGCGCAGCTGCACGCCGGCGCTCTCGCGCTCGCCAAGCAGCAGGGCGTTCGCGTCGGTGTCGGGGAGCGCGCGGACCGGGGAGTCGGCGGTGGTCATGAGGTCTTCCTTCCGACGCCGATGCGTCCGACGCGTCCGATGACGAGCAGCAGCACGAACGCGAACGCGAGGGCCAGCAGCGTGAAGATGGCTGCGACCCAGCCGTCCTGCTTGTTGACGACGAGAAGCGCGGTCTGCAGCGTCTGCCGGTTGAGCAGCGACGCGATGGTGAACTCGCCGAGCACGACCGCCACCGAGATGAGCGAGGCCGCGAGCAGGCCCGACCGCAGGTTGGGCAGGATCACCCGCAGCAGCACGGCGCTCCATCCCGCGCCGAGCGTGCGCGCCGCCTCGGCCAGGGTCGTGACGTCGATCGCGTCGATCGAGGCCTGGATCGAGCGGTAGGCGAACGGGAGGACGAGGATGCCGTAGGCGAAGGCGAGCGTCCACGCTCCGGTTCCGAGGCTGCGGCCGATCTGCAGGTAGATGGGCGTGAGACCCACCACCAGCACGATCGCGGGGAGCGAGATCGGCAGCAGGGCGACGAACTCGAACACGCGACGCAGCCCGGGGAACGCGAGGGCGACGAGCACCATCGTCGGGGTGAACAGGCAGAGCACCAGGGCCACGGTCACGGCGGCGAGCACGAGCGAGTTGCCCAGGCCCGTCCAGATCGGACGGTACTTCGCCGCGTTCGCGGGGTCGAAGATACCGGCCCAGTGCGTCAGCGACAGGCCCGAGGCGCCGGGGGCGGGCGCGAGCGTGAACAGCAGCGTGGCGACGAAGGGCACGGCGACGACGGCGGTCACGACGACGCCGATGATCCAGCGCGCTGCGCGCGGGGGAGCGAGAGGGTTCACGACCGCCACCTCGAAGCGCGTCTTTGCACGAGGGAGTACAGCGTCATCGCGAGGGCGACGACGACGATCATGCCCAGGGCGAGGGCCCCGGCGAGGTTCTCCCGCCCCAGGACCGTCTCGCTCGTCAATGCCGAGCGGATCTGCAAGGGCACGATCTGCGAACCCTGGCTGGCCAGGGCCGCGGCCGTCGCGTACGACGAGAAGGCGTTCGCGAACAGCAGCAGCGAGCTCGCGAGAAACGACGGGGCGAGCACCGGCATCCCGACCTGACGCCAGAACCCGGCGCGCGTGCCGCCGAGGGTCAGGTGCGCCTCCATCCACTGCGGCTTCAGCGCGGCGAGGGCCGGCATGAACGTGATGATCATCAGCGGCACCTGGAACAGCAGGTAGGCGATGGCCACCCCGGGCAGGTCGTAGAGCCACATCCCGTTCTCGTACAGCGAGATCCCGGTGAGCTCGGCCAGCGCCACGGTCACGACGCCCTTCGCGCCGATCGCGGCGATGAGCACGAAGGCGAGCATCACCCCGCCGAACTGGGCGAGGACTCCGGATGCCGCATCGACGGCTGTGCGCACCGCGCCCGACTCGGGAAGCCCCAGCATCGCCCAGCACACCAGGGCGCCGATGACCGCTCCGATCGCGGCCGTCGCCAGCGACAGCATCGCGGAATTCGCGAACGTGGACAGCACCAGCGGGTCGCCGAGGGCGGCGACGTTGTCGAGCGTGAAAACCCCCGCTTTGTCGACGAAGCCGGAGGCGACCGCGAGGACCGTCGGCAGGACGAGGAAGAGCGCGATGTAGAGGACGAACGGCAGGAGGCCGACCGCGCTCCACCCGCGACGCGCCGCGCCCCGCGGCGCCGGAACGGACGGCTCCGGCACCGCGGGGGCGACGACCTGGTCGAGGACCGTCACTGGACCGCCGTCGCCCACTTCTGTCCGAGGGTCTCGCCGGCGGCGGTCGACTGCTGCTCCGTCGGGACGACGGTGTCGCCGGGGGCGGTCGGCAGCGCCTCGGCGAGGGCCTCGTCGATCGTTCCGGCGGAGGTCATCGCCTCCATGCGGGCCGGGCGCGCTCCGCCCTTGAGCCAGAGGTTCTGCACCTCGTCGCTGTAGAGGAACTCCTGCCACAGGCGCGCCGCCGCGGGGTGCGGGGCGTCCTTGTTGATGGCCTGGTTGTAGTACCCGGCGTAGCCCGTGCCCGGCAGTACCACGGTCTTCCACGTGGGGACGGCGGAGGCCTGCGCGGCGTTGAGGTAGTCCCAGTCGAAGACGACCGGGGTCTCGCCGCTCGCGATCGTGGCGTCGGTGGGGTCGACCTTGAGGAAGTTGCCGGCCGCGTTGAGCTCGCCGAAGAATTCGATTCCGGGCGTGAAGTCGTCGAGCGTGCCGTCGTTCTGCACGGTCGCCAGGCCCACGGCGGCGAACGCCGAGCCCGCCTGCGTGGGGTCGCCGTTGATCGCGACGGCGCCCTTGTACGCGGGCTTCAGCAGGTCGCTCAGCTGCGTCGGGGCGGGGAAGCGCGCCGAGTCGTATCCGATCGACATGTACCCGCCGTAATCACCGACGAACAGCCCCGAGGGCTCCTTCAGCGCGTCGGGGATCTCGTCGAAGGTCTCGACCTTGTACGCGGCGAACCGGTCGGTGTTCTGCAGGGCGACCGCCAGGCCCAGGTCGAAGACGTCGGGCGCGGTGTCGAGGCCCTCGTTGGCGGTCGCCGCCTGGATCTCCTCGGCGCTGGAGACGTCGGGGGACTGCTCATTGACGGTGATCTCGGGGTAGCGCTGCGCGAAGAGGTCCAGGATCTCCCCGTAGTTGGCCCACGTGCGCGGCAGGGCGATCACGTTCAGCTGGCCCTCGGCCTTCGCGGCGGTCTCGAGGTCGGCCAGAGCGCCGAAGTCGGCGAGGCTCGTCGCGGTCGCGGCGTCCGTGCCGCCGTCGGCGGGGGAGGCCGCGCTGCCGCCCGCGCATCCGGCGAGGGCGAGGGCCGCGACCGTGACGAGGGCGAATCCGGCGATCGGGCGTCCGGCGGAGAAGCTCGGGAATGACATGGGGGTTCCTCTCGGATCTCTCGGGAGTGCCGGCGGGCTCCGCCGCGGGCATGAGACGGAGCGAACCTATGGGGCACTCATGACCGCCGGGAGCGCGCCGGGTGAACTCAGGTCATCCGCGGGTGAAACGGATCGCGCACAGGCGGCCACACGAGAGGGGCCCCGCCGGTCCAGGCCGGGCGCCGATCACGGTCCTCAGCGGGAGGAACGAGCGGTGCGACCGCGCACGATTCCGACGAAGGTCTCGACGTCGTCGGTGGTGTTCTCACGCAGCCACGCCAAGGCGACCGTGGAGCGCAGGCCATCGGCGAGGACGCGGTAGTCGACGTCTCGGCGCTGATGAGCGCGCGCGAGCGACATCGGAACGATCACGACGCCGACGCCCGCGGCCACCGTCGCGATGGCCTCGGCGGTGTCGGCCGGGGGCGCGAACGCCGGGGCCACGGCATTCGGGACCTCGGTGTGCAGCACGTCGTCGGCGGGGACGATCACGATCTCGCCGGCCAGGTCGGCGAGGGTGAGCTCATCGGCTGCGAGGAGGTGCGACTCGGTGGCCGTCACCACCACGGGGAGTTCTTCGTACAGCTCGATGACGTGGACGTCGTCGGATGCCGCGAGGGGAAGCCGCACCAGGGCGGCGTCGACGTCGCCGAGCGCCTCCCGCTGCGCGGCGACGGGGATCTCGCGGAGCTCCAGTGACACGTGCGGCAAGCGCTCGCGCCAGACGCCGATCCATTTGCCGGGCGTCGCCCCCGGGACGGCCCCGAGGCGGAATTCGCGCGGCTCGGGGGGAGGCGTCGGCTCGGCGCGGCGCGGGGTCTTCGGCGCGGGGCGCGGTCGTCCCTTCGACGCCGCACGAGCGGGCCCCCCTCGTCGCGACGCGCCGCCGCGACCGCGGGAGCCCGAACCGTTCACCATGGTCCCAGGCTAGCCGCGCCGCTAACGTGGGGGGATGACCGGCGTCCTGGCACTCGTCATCGCGGGGCTCGCTGCCCTGCTGCACGTCTACATCTTCGTGCTCGAGAGCGTGCGGTGGACGCGGCCCCAGACGTGGAAGGTGTTCGGCATCGCCGATCAGCGCGCCGCTGAGATCACGAAGCCGATGGCGTACAACCAGGGGTTCTACAACCTGTTCCTCGCGATCGGCGCCGGCGTGGGCGTGGTGCTGTGGATCGTGAACGGCACGGGCGACGTCGCGGGGCGGACGCTGTTGATCTTCTCGCTCGGCTCGATGCTCGCGGCCGCACTCGTGCTCGTCACCTCGGGTCGGAAGTATCTCCGCCCCGCCGCCATCCAGGGGACGCTCCCGCTCCTGGGACTCGTGCTGACGATCCTCGCCTGACCGGTCGGCCACCACGCGCCCCCGGCGGCGCGCCGGCGCCCCGCCCGGGGAAAACGAAGACCCGCACGCTCGGTGGAGTCGTGCGGGTCGATGAATGCCCCTCGGCGGGGTCAGGCCGCGAGGCGCAGGCCCCGGCGGTCGGTCGCGACGGCTTCGCCGTCGTTGATGATCTCGTCGTCGCCGATGAGCGACCCCACCGCGATCCGCGCGTTGTGGCCGACCTGGGTGCGGACGCCGATGTGCGCTCCGGCGCCGATGACCGCTCCCGCACAGATGTGCGCGTGCGGTTCGATGCGGGCCTCCGGACCGATGACGGCGTCGGATTCGATCCACGCGCCGCGACCCACTCGAACACCGGCCGCGATCTGAACGCCGGGTTCGACGTAAGCGCCGTTCTCCACGAGCGCCGACGGGTGGACCTTCGCGCCGTGCGCGACGAGTCCTCGACCATTGACGTGCTTGCGGTAACGCAGCGTCTCGCCGTGGTCGTTCTCGATGTCGATGTAGTTCTTTCCCACGATCCCCTCCGGTCGGCCTTCGGGTATGCCGACATGTCTGACAACGGGTGGGGAATGCTCTTCATTCCCTCGAATGGTTCTTCGTCGCCCCTCCCGCTATCGGTTTCCTCGATGTCGAGAGATCGTCTGCGGTCCGTCGTCCGGCGTTGTGTTGTCCCCTTGTTCTCGCATGTCGAACCGACAGTCGCGGCCGGGTTGACAGCGACCTGCGGGAGCGTCGGTTTTCGAGCGGATGCCGTGACCCGGGCGCATGCTGCGGACCCGCCCGGTGCGAGCCGGATCCGCGGGCAGCCGGGCGCGCGACTCGGGCGGGAGATCCGGACTGGCGTGGTGCGAGGCGGGCCCGCGGTGCGTCGCCGCGCGTGAGGCGGACTCCTGCGATGCGGGGCGGGGCACGGCGCGCCGCCGAGCGTGGCGCGCGCGACGCGGACACCCGTGGTGCGGGGCGGGCCGGGGTCAGCCGGGTTGGCAGGTGGGGCACCAGAACACGTTGCGCTCGCTCGTGTCCGTCGCCCCCAGGGTCGTGGCGCGGATCGGGGTCCCGCAGCGCCGGCAGGGCGCGCCCTCTCGCCCGTAGACCCAGAAGCGGCGACCGGGCCTGCTGTCGCCGGTGAACGTGCGCTCCGGGCGCGGCAGATTCGCTCGGATCATGCGCTCGCCGAGGGCGATCGTGGCGCGGGCGTCGATCTGCGTCGCGGGGGTCGTGGGGGCGATTCCCCGCACGAAGAGGAGCTCGTTGGCGTAGACGTTGCCGAAGCCCGCCACGTTGCGCTGATCGAGCAGGGCGACATGGGCGGCCCTGTCGTCGACCGCGACCCGTCGCACCGCCTCCGCCTCGTCCCAGTCGTCCGCGAGCAGGTCGGGGCCCAGGTGCCCGATCACGGTGTGCTCGTCGGCGGTGCGCAGCACCTCGACCATGGCGAGGTCGAAGCCGACGGCATCCACGCCCTCGACCCCGACGATCGCGCGGGCCTTGAACGCGGGGCGTCGCCATCGCTCGCCGGGACGGTAGAGGTCCCAGCGGCCCTCCATCTTGAGGTGCGAGTGCAGGGTGTACCCGCCGATGCGGTGGAGCAGATGCTTGCCGCGGGCCGCGACCTCGTGAACGGTTTCGCCGCGCAGGTCGGCGGTGGCGCTACCGGGCACGCGGATGTCGAAGCGTGTGACGACCTTGCCCGCCAGAGCGGCGTTGAGCTTCGCGGCGGCGCGGTAGACGGTATCGCCCTCAGGCACGGGCGGCCTCTCGCAGGGTGTCGCCGGCGGTGAGCTTGCGCAGCGTCAGGCCCTTCGGCGACTCCACGAACCCCGCCTCGCGGAGGGCGCGCCCGACGGCCGTGCCGTAGACGAACTCGCCGTTCACCTGTTCCACCGTCAGCGTGTCAAGCCGCCTCTTCCGCGCCGTCTCCGCGAGATGGCGGGCAGCGGCCTGCAGCGACGCCTCGTCATCGGTGAAGGCCAGGGCGCTGCGCCCCCCGCGCTCGAGGTACAGCGTCAGCTCGCCGTCGACGAGCACGACCAGGCCTCCGGCCTTGCGTCCGGGCCGGTGCGTGACCCCTTCGATCGCGGGCCAGCCGAGCGCGGCGCCGTAGGGGTTGGCGGGATCGGTCGCTGCGAGCGTGACGGTCCGCAGCGGTGGGGGATCGGCGACCGCGGCGAACTCGCGCAGGCGGTCGACGGTCGCGGATGCCGCGAATTGCGCGGCGCCCAGCTTCTCGATGACGTAGCCGCGTCGGCAGTGCCCGGCCTCCTCGAACCCGGCGAGGATGCGGTAGACCTGTGCGAACCCGCCCGGCACCCCCTCCGACTGGACGGCGCCGCGCGTGACGACGCCGTATCGGTCGAGAAGGAGGCTCGCGGTCGCGGTCGCGCGCGCCGCGGCATCCGGTTCGCGCTCGGGTAGGAGCGACCAGCGTCCGCCGAGCGAGGGCGGACGCGGAGCCGAGGTCGCGCGGGGCATGGCCGCGCCGCGGTACATCCGGGCTCGCGGAGCCCGCCGTGCGACGCGGTGCGACTGCCCTCCGCCACTGAGCAGGGTGCGCACCGGAGCGAACGTGTCGTTCGTCACGCGCCCCGCCCAGGTGAGCGCCCACAGGGCGTCGTTGACGGACTGCTCGTTCTCGGCGCCGGCCAGCTGCTTCAGCTGCGCCGCGAAGTACGCTCCGCCCCCGGTGAGCGCCGCGAGCAGCCGCGCCTCGAGCGAGTCGGGGGCGGGGTCATCGGCGTCATCCGGATCCTGCAGGGTGAAGGGGGCAGCCTCCGCCGGGTGCAGGGCGATCCACCCGTCGCGGCCCGGCAGGGTGCCGTGGCCCGACCAGACGACCTCTCCCGTGGCGGTCAGCTCGTCGAGCAGGGCGGGGGTGTAGTCGGCGACGCGCGAGGGGAGCACGAGCGACTCCCACGCGCTCGCGGGAATGGGAACCCCCGCCAGCTGCTCGACGACGGCCAGGACGCCGTCGATGCCCTCGAGCGGCCGACCGAGGTGCTGCCATACGGGCAGGAACCGCGCATAGGCGGCGGGCGGCACGGGCTCGACGCTGCCCCGGATCGCGGCGAGGGAGCGCATGCGCAGCCGCCGCAGCACCTCGACGTCGCACCACTCGGTGTCGTCGCCGCGCGTGCCCCCCGATGCCTCCGGGAGGAAGAACCCGCTCGACAGGCGCCCCTGCGATTCGAGGCGCTGCAGAGTGAGACGCGCGACCGCGACACCCACTCCGAGGCGCTCGGCCACGGCATCCGTCGTGAACGGGGCGTGCGTGCGGGCGTAGCGGGCCACGAGGTCGCCGAGCGGATCGGCGAGCGGTTCGAGGAAGGCGTTCGGGATGCCGACGGGCAGCGCCGCGCCCAGCGCGTCGCGCAGACGGCCGGCGTCTTCGATGCCAGCCACGCGCGCGACACCGGCGATCGTCACGCGGATGGCGCGACGGTCGTCGACGAGCGTCGCGAGGTGCTGTTCCGCCTCGGCGAGGGCGTCCCCCTCGCTGTCGAGACGGGCCGCCACCTCGGCCGCGTCGAGGGGGCCCAGGATGCGCAGCAGGTCGGCGACCCCCTCCACGCCCCGAGCGCGTCGGTCGGGGTCGAGGCGCTGCGCTTCGCGCTCGAACTGCGCGATCACCTCGGGGTCGAGCAGCTCGCGCATCTCGACCTTGCCCAGCAGCTCGCTCAGCAGCGCCGGATCGACCGAGAGTGCGGCGGCGCGACGCTCGGCCAGGGGGGAGTCGCCCTCATACATGAAGGCGCCCACGTAGCCGAACAGCAGATCGCGGGCGTACGGCGAGGGCTGCGAGGTCGTGATCTCGACGAGGCGGATCCTCCGCTCGCCGATCTGCCGGGTGAGGCGCAAGAGGGCGGGCAGGTCGTAGACGTCTTGGAGGACTTCGCGCAGCGTCTCGAGGATGATCGGGAAGCTGGGATGCCGCTTCGCCACCTCGAGCAGCTGAGCGGAGCGCTGCCGCTGCTGCCAGAGGGGGGAGCGGCGATTGGGGTTGAGTCGGGGGAGTAGCAGGGCACGAGCGGCGCATTCGCGGAACCGCGAGGCGAACAGCGCTGAGCCGCCGACCTCGTCGGTCACGATCTGCTCGAGCTCGTCGGGCTCGAAGACGAAGAGGTCGGCGCCGGGCGGTTCGGCCGCGGCATCCGGAACGCGCGCGATGATGCCGTCGTCGCTCGCCACGGCGGCGCCCTCGACGCCGAGCCGTTCGCGGATACGCGCGTTGACGGCCAGGGCCCAGGGCGAGTGCACCTGCATGCCGTACGGGGAATGGAGGATGATGCGCCAGTCGCCGACCTCGTCGCGGCTGCGCTCGACCGTCAGCGTCTTGTCGGTGGGAAGGCTCCCCGTGGCCTCGCGCTGCTCGGCCAGGTAGGCGAGGAGGTTGGTGATGGCGTTGTCGTCGAGTCCGGATTCGCGCAGCCGCTCCTCGGCTTTGGTGCGGTCGACTCCGGCGATGTCTCGCGAGAACTTCCCCAGCGCCTCGCCGAGTTCGGCGGGGCGCCCGATGCCGTCGCCGTGCCAGAACGGGAGCTTTCCGGGTTGCCCGAACGCCGGGACGACGTTCACGCGGTCGTGGGTGATCTCCACGATGCGCCAACTGGTCGTGCCGAGGGTGAACACGTCATTGACCCGCGACTCGTAGACCATCTCTTCGTCGAGCTCGCCCACGCGGGCGTTCTGCGATTCTCCGGCGACGAAGACGCCGAACAGGCCACGGTCGGGGATGGTGCCGCCGCTGGTCACGGCGACGCGCTGGGCGCCCGGGCGCCCCGTCAGCGTTCCGGCATCGCGGTCCCACACCAACCGGGGACGCAGCTCGGCGAACTCGTCGGAGGGGTAGCGGCCGGCGAGGAGGTCGAGCGTCGCCTCGTAAGCCGACCGGGGGAGGGACCGGAACGGTGCGCTGCGCTTGACCGTGTCGAACCATTCCTCGACGTCGATCGATCCCAGGGCGGAGGCGGCGACGGTCTGCTGCGCGAGGATGTCGAGCGGGTTCTGGGGCACGGAGATGGCCTCGATGCGCCCGCCCAGCATGCGTTCCGTGACCACGGCCGTGTGCAGCACGTCGCTGCGGTGCTTCGGGAAGAGGGCGGCGCGGCTCACCTCGCCGACCTGGTGGCCCGCGCGCCCGACGCGCTGGAGCCCGGATGCCGCGCTCGGCGGCGACTCGACCTGGATGACGAGGTCGACCGAGCCCATGTCGATCCCGAGCTCGAGGCTGCTCGTGGCCACCACGCAGCGCAATGCGCCCGACTTGAGCTCGTCTTCGACCTGGGCCCGCTGTTCCTTCGAGACCGAACCGTGGTGGGCCTTCGCGAGGATCGCGGACACCCCGGCGGACGAGCCCGCCTGCGCCATCTGGACCGCCGGCACGGTCGGCTCGGGCACGTCGATGCCCTGGCGCTCGGCGTAGATCTCGTTCAGTCGTCCGGTCAGCCTCTCGGCGAGCCGACGGGAGTTCGCGAACACGATGGTCGATCGCCGCTCCAGGATGCGATCGACGATGGCCTCCTCGACGTGGGGCCAGACCGACCCCGCCATCTCGGTGCTCTCGGGGCGCTCGGAGAACCACTCGCCCTCGCCGGCGTCGTCGGGCGCAGGGGATCCCGGCGGCGGAGGCGGGTTCAGCATGTCGTCGACGGGCACGACGACCGAGAGGTCGAAGGCCTTCGTGGCCTTCGGCGCCACGATGTCGACGGGCTGCGCTCCGCCGAGGAACCGCGCCACCTCGTCGATCGGCCGCACCGTGGCCGACAGACCGATGCGCTGGGCGGGCGCATCGAGGAGGGCGTCGAGACGCTCGAGGCTCACCGCGAGATGCGCACCGCGCTTGGTGGCGGCGACCGCGTGCACCTCGTCGATGATGACCGTGTGCACGCCGCGCAGGGTCTCGGCCGCCTGGCTCGTGAGCATCAGGTAGAGCGACTCGGGGGTGGTGATGAGGATGTCGGGCGGATCGGTGACGAGCTTCCGGCGGTCGCTCGAGCTGGTGTCTCCCGATCGCACGCCCACGCTCACGGCCGGGACGTCGATGCCGAGCCGTCGTGCCGACTGGCCGATGCCGACGAGGGGAGAGCGGAGATTGCGCTCCACGTCGACGCCCAGCGCCTTCAGGGGGGAGATGTACAGGACGCGGGTGTTCGCCGCCGGGGTCTTGGCGGCGGTCTTCCTGCCCCGGCGCGCGGGCGCGGCATCCGCAGCCTCGGGGGCCTTCTCGCGGAAGATGCGGTCGATCGCGAAGAGGAAGGCCGAGAGGGTCTTGCCCGAACCTGTCGGGGCGACGACGAGCGCATTGCGACCGGACGACACGGATTCCCACGCGCCCTTCTGCGCGTTGGTGGGCGCGGAGAAGGCGCCCCGGAACCAGTCCTGCGTCGCAGGACCGAATTTCTCGAGCACGTCGGCCATGCCGACATCCTCTCCCGGACCTCCGACATCGGCTCGGGCTTGACGTTCGCTGGTCGCGGAACAGCGCCATCTCGTCACACCGAGCCGTGAGAGCGGACGAGGAGCGAGACCGTCCGCGATCGGGCGCGGGGGCAGGGGATCTCGGAACAGGCGGGCGGCCTCGGCGCCCAGCCGCCCGCCTCATGGCGCGTTCTCGGACAGGCGCCCGTCGTCCACCCGCAGCCGGAGGTCGAGGCCGAGGCGCGCGAGGAACGCGTCGTCGTGGCTGACCACGAGGACGGCGCCCCGGAAGGCCTGGAGCGCCGCAACGAGCTGATCGACCGTGTCGAGGTCGAGATTGTTGGTCGGCTCATCGAGCACGAGCAGCTGCGGCGGGGGATCCGCGAGGAGCAGCCGCGCGAGCGCGACGCGGAAGCGCTCGCCGCCGGACAGCGACCCCACGGGTCGACCGACGGCATCCCCGCGCACGAGGAACCGTGCCAGTCGATCGCGCACGAGCGCCACCGGAACGCGCGGCGCCGCCGCGCACACGGTGTCGAGGACGGATGCCGCGTCGTCAAGGCCGTCGAGACGCTGCGGCAGATAGCCGATGTGCTCGACGCTCGCTCGGGCGCGGATCGGCCCTGCGGGGTCCATTTCGCCCACGAGGCTCTCCAGCAGCGTCGTCTTGCCGATGCCGTTGCGACCCACCAGGGCGACGCGCTCGCGACCCGTGACGATCCACTCGCGTTCGCCGTCGCCGAGGGACAGGATCCGTCTCCCGGCCGCGTTGCCCGAATCGGGCAGGTCGATGCGCACCACGTCGTCGTCACGCACCCGGGCCGACGCCTCGCTCAGCGCCGCGCGCGCGGCATCCTCCTTGCCCTTCATCTCCGTGCTCAGCCGCCCGGCGCTCACCTGCGCCGCGTTCGCCCGTCCTCCCGCGATGATCTTGGGGACGCGCTTCTCGACCTGCGCCTTGTGCGCGACGCGCGATCGGGTGGCGAGCTTGTCGGACGACTCGATGCGCTGGCGACGCTCGCGGCGCAGGGACTGGGCCGCGTCGCGCTCGGCGCGCACGGCGGCCTCCTGTTCCGCGTCGCGCTGCGCACGCCACGCGCTGTAGGGGCCGCCGACGACGCTCAGGGTGCGGCCGTAGAGCTCGGCCGTGGCATCCATGCGCTCGAGCAGACCGACGTCGTGACTGACGACGATCAGCGTGCCGGGCCAGCTCTCGACGAGCTCGCTCACGCGCGCCCGGGCGTCGCGGTCGAGGTCGTTGGTCGGTTCGTCGAGGAGCGTGATATCGGCCGCGCGGGCGCGGAGCCCGACGAGCGCGGTGAGCATCGTCTCCCCTCCCGAGAGCTCCCCGACCGTGCGGTCCAGGGCATCGGATGCCAGACCTGCCTCGGCGAGCAGGGTGTGGGCGCGGGCCTCGACATCCCAGTCGTCGCCGACCGCGTCGAAGTGGTGCGGTGCCACGTCGCCCGACTCGATGGCGCGAAGGGCGGTGAGCGCCGTCTCGACGCCGAGGAGTGCCGAGACGGGCCGGTGCGGATCCGCCGCCGGACGCTGCGGGAGCATGACGACGTCACCGGATGCCGAGACCGTGCCGGACGTGGGGGTGAGGTGCCCCGCGGCCACGCGCAGGAGCGTGGACTTGCCGGCTCCGTTTCGGCCGACGAGACCGGTGCGCCCCCGGCCGAGGGCGCCGGAGACCTCGTCGAGGGCGACGGTTCCGTCGGGCCACACGAGGCGGACGCGGTCGAGAACGAGAGAGGGGGAGAGAGCTGACATGACGGGACTCCGGGAACGCGGGATGCGCGGACACCGGACCCGTCCGCGTCAGCGGAGGGCGGCCGAGGAAACGGCGGGTCGACGGGTCAGCGCGCGGACAGGGGCGCGGAAGCGTCGACGTTCTTCACCGGAGGAGACCTCGTTCTCGGGGACAGGAATATCCACCGTAACCGCAGACCGGTCGTGGGGGAACCCCCGGCCGCATCGAGGGAGGGCGCCACGACATCCGTGAGCGTAGGCACGGCCGCCGGTGCGCGAGGTCGCACCGGCGTCACGGCTCACCCGGTGCTCGACGGCGACGCGAGCGCGAGTCGCGCGTCGAGGAACGCCCGTACGTCGTCGAGCTCGTCCTGCGAGATCGAGTGGGTGAGACCCGGGTAGACACGGCCGCTGAGCTCGCTGTGCACGGGGAGCCACTGCGCCGTCGCGTCGACGAGGGCCGCCGGGATGACGTCGTCCGCCGCTCCGCGTCCCCAGAACACCGGGGGTCGACGCGCGGCGAGGACGGCGTCTCCCGGGAGCTCCCCGCCCGCGGCGTATCCCGCGAGGACGACCGCGAAGGAGACGGCGTCGGGATCGGCGCGCAGCGTCTGCAGGGCCACCGCGCCGCCCTGCGAGAACCCGAGCAGGCCCACGGGCGCGTCGCCCACGGCATCCCGGACCCAGGCGAGCACCGCGCGCGCGGCCAGGGTGACGGCGTCGGGGTCGCGACCGTCGAGGCCCTCGATCGGGTACCACGACGCGCCCGGCATGGGCCACGGCGGCGCGAGGGGCGCCCGCACGCTCGCGACCACGAACCGTTCCGGCAGGTACGGCGCGAGACCGAACAGGTCGTGCTCGTCGGAGCCGTAGCCGTGGAGCAGGAGGAGCACCGGCCGGTCGCCGCGCTCGCTCGGGGGGACGGACCACCGCACGACGGACGGGTCGAGGGAGGGATGCGCACTCATGCCGCCATTGTGGCAAAGGCCTCCGACACGATGGCATGCGCGAGGGGTGGCGGGGGCGAGGACCCGGAAGCCGTCGCGCGCGAACCGCCCCGGACGATCGCCCGGCGACCGCGCCGGCATCGGAAACGCGGCATCCGGAGCAGACGTTGATATACAGGGAGCATGCCCGTGCGCACCCCCGACCCCGAACCCGGCGACAACGGCGACGAGCGCGAACCGCTCTCCGCCTCGTTCTCAGGCGCGCAGGGAGGTCCCCACCCCAACCCGGGCTGGCTGAGCGAGGTCGAGCTCGCGGAGGCGCGTCGACGCCTGCCGATGCTCTACGTCGAGGCGCTCCCGGTGCGCACCGACGGCATGGGCGCGGTGACGCAGGTCGGCATCCTGCTGCGGGCGACGCCGCTCGGCGAGATGACCCGCACGTTGGTGTCGGGCCGCGTGCGCTACGGCGAGACGGTGCGCGACGCGCTCTTCCGCCACCTCGAGAACGACCTCGGACCGATGGCGTTCCCCCTGCTGCCTCCGCAGCCCACCCCGTTCACGGTGGCGGAGTACTTCCCGCTCCCGGGTGTGAGCGCCTTCCACGACGACCGGCAGCACGCCGTGTCCCTCGCATACGTCGTGCCCGTCACCGGCACGTGCGAACCGCGCCAGGACGCGCTCGAGGTCACGTGGCTGTCGCCGCAGGAGGCGGCATCCGATGCGCTCTCCGACGAGATGGAGGGCGGTCGCGGCACGCTCATCCGGCTCGCGCTGGCCTCGGTGGGCGCCCTGCGCTGACCTTTCCTCCCCAGCGGCGGGTCGCCCGGAGGTTCTCCACCGCCCATTGCCCGGCGTCGGAGGCTCTGCCTAGGGTCGGAGGATGCCGGATTCTCCCCTGGAACCCCTGACCCTGCCCCGCGACCTCGACGGCTGGCGCGCGTTCGCCCATGAGCGTCCGCGCACGCTTCTCGATCGGGTCGCCGAGATCGACGCGCGACTCGTCGCCGAGGCCGAAATGACGCTGCGGGAGCGTCTCGCGCTCTGGAACGAGGCGGATCTCGCGCTCGCCGAGGCCGCGGCGCCCTCCCACCTCCTCAGCGAGTCGCACCCCGATGCCGGGGTCCGCGACGCCGCCGAGAAGCAGGCGCAGGCCGTGGATGCCGTGCAGTCGCGCCGTCTCCTCGACCGCGGGCTGTGGAGCGTCTTCGCCGAGGCCGACCCCGACGGGCTCGACGCCGACGAGCAGCGCTTCCTCGAGCACGTGCGGCGCGACTTCCGTCGCGGGGGCGTCGACCTCGCGGATGCCGACCGAGAGCGCGTGCGGGAGCTGACCGATCGCGACACCGAGCTGTCGCTGACGTTCTCGCGCAACATCCGCGAAGGCCGTCGCGAGATCAAGGTCCCGGCGTCGGCGCTCGACGGCCTGCCCGACGACTTCCTCGCCGAGCACCCCGCCGACGACGAGGGGATGGTCACGCTCACCACCGAGTACACCGATCTCATGCCCGTGCGCGAGTATGCGCGCGACCGGTCGGTCCGCCACGCGCTGGTGGGCGCGTACAACGACCTCGCGTGGCCCGGCAACGAGCCCGTGTTGGCCGAGCTGCTCGCCGTCCGTGCCGAGCGGGCCCGGATCCTCGGATACGGCGACTGGGCCGACTACGAGACCGAGACGCGCATGATCGGCTCGAGCGCCGCGGTCGCCGCGTTCCTCGAACGGGTGGCGGAGGCGGCGGCCCCGGCGGCGACCGCCGAGTACGAGCGCGTCCTCGCCCGCCTGCGCCGCGACGACCCCGCCGCCGACGCCGTCACGATCGCGGACTTCTGGTACGTCCTCAGCGCGCTCAAGCGCGAGGAGTACGACGTCGACGCGCAGCTGGTGCGATCGTACTTCCGCTTCGACCGCGTGCTCGACGGGGTGCTCGCCACCACCGGGCGCCTGCTCGACGTGGAGTACGTGCCCGTCGAGGCTCCCTCGTGGCACGACGACGTGCGCACGTACGACGTCGTCCGCGCGGGCGAGCGACTCGGTCGCATCCACCTCGACCTCCACCCTCGCGAGGGCAAGTACAACCACGCCGCATGCTTCGGACTCGCCTCCGGCATCGCGGGACGCGCGCTGCCGGAATCGGTCCTGCTGTGCAACTTCTCGCGCGGACTGCTCGAGCACGACGAGGTCGTGACCTTCTTCCATGAATTCGGTCATCTCGTGCACGACATCCTCGGCGGCCACCAGAAATGGGCGCGCTGGACGGGGGTCGCCACCGAGTGGGACTTCGTCGAGGCGCCCAGCCAGCTGCTCGAGGAATGGGCGTGGGACGCCGAGGCGCTCGCCGCCTTCGCCGTGAACGACCGGGGCGAGTCCATCCCCGCCGACCTCGTCGCGCGCATTCGCACGGCCGACGCCTTCGGGCGCGGTCTCGAGGTGACCCGGCAGCTCGGGCACGCGACGACCTCGTACCGCCTGCACGTCGATCGGCCCGCCGACCTGCAGTCCGCGGTCGACGGCTACTACCGCGCCGCGAGTCCGGTGACCCCGCTCGACGGCTCGCACTCGTACGCCGGGTTCGGTCATCTCACGGGCTACGGGGCCTGCTACTACACCTACCAGTGGAGCCTCGTCATCGCGCGCGATCTGCTGTCGGCGTTCGGCGACGACCTCTTCGACGTCGACACGGCGACGCGTTACCGTCGCGAGATCCTCGAGCCCGGCGGCACGCGCGACGCGCGTGAGCTCGTGATGGCCTTCCTCGGACGCGAGAGCACATTCGACGCCTACCGCGACTGGCTCGCGGGGGCGTGAGACGACGAGGGCCGCGGCATCCCCATCCGGATGCAGCGGCCCTCGCTCTCGCGTCGATCCCGCCCGCGACGGGTGTCGATGCGTCAGATCACGCGGTCGTCTCGCGCGCGATCGCGGCGACGAAGGCGTCGATGTCGTCTTCGGTCGTGTCGAAGGAACACATCCAGCGCACCTCGCGGCGCATCTCGTCCCAGTCGTAGAACCGGAAGCTCGCGCGCAGGCGATCGGCCACTCCGACCGGCAGGGTCGCGAAGACGCCGTTGGCCTGCGTGGGCTGCGTGAATTCGACGCCCTGGATCGAGCCGTCGGCGATACCCGCCTCGACGCCCGCGCGCAGGCGCTGCGCCATCGCGTTGGAGTGCCGGGCGTTGCGCAGCCACAGGTCGCCGTCGAGAAGGGCGACGAGCTGAGCCGAGACGAAGCGCATCTTGCTCGAGAGTTGCATGTCGAGCTTTCGGAGGTACGTCAGACCGGTCGAGGCTTCGGGGTCGAGCACGACGATGGCCTCGCCGATCATGGCGCCGTTCTTGGTTCCGCCGAAGCTCAGCACGTCGACCCCCGCGTCACGGGTGAAGGCGCGCAGCGGCACGTCGAGGGCGGCGGCGGCGTTCGCGATGCGCGCGCCGTCCATGTGGAGCCGCATGCCGTGCCCGTGCGCATGCGCCGCGAGCTCGCGGATCTCGTCGACGCTGTAGAGGGTGCCCAGCTCGGTCGACTGCGTGATCGAGACCACCAGCGGCTGCGCGCGGTGCTCATCACCCCAGCCCCAGGCCTCGCGGTCGACGAGCTCGGGCGTGAGCTTGCCGTCGTCGGTGGGGACCGTGAGCAGCTTGATGCCGCCCACGCGCTCGGGTGCTCCGCCTTCGTCGACGTTGATGTGCGCGGTGGATGCCGAGATCACGGCGCCCCAGCGGGGGAGCATCGACTGCAGCCCGACGACGTTGGCGCCCGTGCCGTTGAAGACGGGGTACGCCTCGACGCCGTCGCCCAGCAGCGAGACGAACAGCTCCTGCAGGCGCGCGGTGTAGACGTCTTCGCCGTACGCGACCTGGTGGCCTTCGTTGGCCGTCGCGATCGCGGCGAGCACGTCGGGGTGGATGCCGGAATAGTTGTCGGACGCGAAGCCGCGCACCGACGTGTCGTGGAGGGAAGTCACCCCTCCAGCGTAACTTTTCCCGGCTCCTCCCCAGGGGGGATCGCTCCACGGATGTCCGCACACCGCGTCGGGGTGTCGGCGGTCCCGACCACAATGGAGGCATGCGGTTGGACCCCGAAGCACTCAGCATCGCCGGCGAGATGTTCTCGGCATCCGCGATGATGCGCGCCGACCGCCTGCTCGTCTACGGTTCGGTCGAGGTGGGCGACGCCCGATCCGTCAGCGGCGTGCTGGTCGTCACGGCGCAGTCCTTCGGGGCGTCGGGGTACGAACACCTCGAGCTCCGCGTCCCCGACGATCTGTCCCGCCTGTCGGGCTGGTGCTCGTGCGGGCGCGGCCCCGAGTGCGAGCACTCGTGCGCGGCGGCTCTCGTGCTGTTCGACCGCCTCATCTCGGCGGGGCGCCCGCCCCGCGCCGAGTGGCAGCGCTCGCTCGACGAACTGTTCGCCGCCGCCCCGGTCGTCGACGACGAGGCCCCTTTCGATCTCTGCCTGTTCCTCTCCATCCGTCGCGGCGGCGGGCGCGGGTACGGAACGGCGCTCACCCTCAGCGCGCGGCCGGGGGTCCGGGGCACCCGCGGCACGTGGATCAAGGGCCGGGCCGGCTGGTCCGCCCTCGCGGCCCTTCCAGCCGACCCGCGGGCACGCGCCGCGCTCGACAGCCTGGGGCGATTGGGGCGCTTCAGCGCCGGCGCGTACCTCTCCGACGAGTGGATGCCGCTCTCCGCGGTCCCGCCCCACTCGCTGTGGCTGCAGCTCGAAGCGGTCGTCGCCGCCGGGGTCCCGCTCGTGTCGGGTGCCGGTGTCCATCACCCGGTCCGCGTCGTCGACGAGCCCGTGACCGCGGCGGTGTCGCTCGACCGCCGCGGCTCCACCCTGCACGTGCGCGGGACGGTGGAGGGCGTCGACGTCGAGACGGCCGCCCTGCCCTCCTGGGTGGTGGGCGACCCCGCCGTGGCCGTGGCCTTCGTCGCCGACCGCGACGGCGACGACGAGCGGATCACGCTCGCGCGGCTGGCGACACCCGCGTCGGGACCGGTCCGCGGGCTGCTCGCCCGATCGAGCGCGCTCACGGTCGACGAGCGCGGATCCGAGACCTTCCTGCACGACTACCTCCCGCGGCTGCAGCTCGACGCGCCGGTGGTGTCGCCGCGGGGCACGGTCGAGGTTCCTCCGGCGCCGCGCCCCGTGCTCGAGGTGACCGTCGAGCATCTCGAGGGGTCCACGTCGCTCGCGACGCGGTGGGACCGCTCATCGACGCGGGGCCGTCGGCACGACGAGCACGAGGGCGCCGTGTGGCGCGCGGTCTCCGCCCTCGCCGAGGAACTGCGGATCGACATCCCCGCGCCCTTCACGACGGGGACCGCGCCGGCCCGCGCGATGGCGCCCGCGACGGCGGCCGTGTTCGCCAGCGAGATGCTGCCGCAGCTGAGGGCCCTCGCGTCCGTCCGCGTGGAGGTGCGCGGCGACGACCCCGATTACCGCGCGTCGGCCCAGGCTCCCGTGGTGCAGCTCAGCACCGGGCCCGACGACGGCAGCGACTGGTTCGACCTGAACGCCCGGGTCACCGTGGGCGACGTCGAGGTCGACTTCACCGCCCTCTACACCGCCCTGGCGCTCGGCGACCGGGTTCTCTTCCTGGGCGACGGGGAGTACGTCCGGCTCGACAGCCCGGAATTCGATCGCCTCCGGACCGTCATCGACGAGGCCCGTACCCTCGCCGATCGGCCGGGCAACGAGCTCGCGATCAACCGCTACAACGTGGGGTTGTGGGACGACCTGTCCGAGCTCGGCATGCTCGCCGTCCACGAAGCCGAGTGGTGGCTGCGCGTGCGCGGGCTGACCGACGAGGCGTCCCTCACCCGGATCGAGCCCCCGGCGGGCCTGCGGGCGACCCTCCGCGACTATCAGCGCTCGGGCCTCGACTGGCTCCACTTCCTGCGCACCCAGGGGCTCGGCGGCATCCTCGCCGACGACATGGGACTGGGCAAGACGGTGCAGACGATCGCGATGATGGAAGCGGCGCGTGCCGACGACCCGACGCTTCCGCCCTTCCTGATCGTCGCGCCGACGAGCGTCGTGGGCAATTGGGCGCGGGAGTGCGCGACCTTCGCGCCCGACCTCGAGGTTCGAACAATCGCCGCCACGCGGGCGCGGCGTGCGAACAGCATCGCCGAGGCCGCGGCCGGGGCGCACGTCGTCGTCACCAGCTACGCCCTGTTCCGTCTCGAGCAGGAGCAGTACGCCGAGGTCGCCTGGTCGGGACTCGTGCTCGACGAGGCGCAGCAGATCAAGAACCCGTCGTCTCGCGGATACCGGGCGGCCCGGGCCCTCGCGGTGCCCTTCACGCTCGTCATCACCGGCACGCCGATGGAGAACAACCTCCTCGAGCTGTGGGCGCTCATGTCGCTCGTGGCGCCCGGACTGCTCGGAACCCGCGAGTCCTTCACCGAGCTGTACCGCACGCCCATCGAGAAGGGCGCCGATGCCGAACGGCTCGATCTCCTGCGCCGACGCATCCGGCCGTTCCTGCTCCGGCGGACCAAAGACCTCGTCGCCGCCGAACTCCCGCCCAAGCAGGAGACCATCATCGAGGTGGCCCTTCACCCCGCGCACCGCAAGCTCTACGATCGGCGGTTCCACCGTGAGCGTCAGCGCCTGCTGGGGCTGCTCGACGACGACGCCGAGGGCAACCGGTTCGCGATCTTCCGCTCCCTCACGATGCTGCGTCAGCTGGCGCTCGACCCCGCGCTCATCGACGAGGGCGACGCGCCCTCGGCGAAGCTCGACGCGCTCGAAGACCTGCTGGTCGAGGCGGAGGCGGAGGGGCATCGCGTGCTCGTGCTGAGCCAGTTCACGCGGTTCCTTCGAGCGGCTCGCCAGCGCTGCACCGATGCGGGCCTGGCATCCGGGTATCTCGACGGCACGACGGTCGACCGGCAGGCCGAGATCGATCGGTTCCGTGACGGTGATGACCCGGCGTTCTTCGTCTCGCTCAAGGCCGGCGGGGTGGGGCTCAACCTGGTGGAGGCCGACTACGTCGTGCTGCTCGACCCGTGGTGGAATCCCGCCGTCGAGGATCAGGCGATCGACCGCGCCCACCGCATCGGGCAGACCCGACCCGTCATCGTGTACCGGTTGGTCTCCTCCGACACCGTCGAAGAGAAGGTCGTGGCCCTTCGAGAGGCGAAGTCCGAGCTCTTCTCCCGCGTGCTCGACGGAGGCGCCGACGAGGGCGGGGGCGCCTTCGCGGGCGGCCCGAGCCTCACCGCCGACGACATTCGCCGTCTGCTCGATTGACCGCACTGCCCGGTGTCACTCGGGCGCGGAGCGCAGACGCGCGATCCCGCACGCCGACATCGTCCGAGGTCTGGCCGATGTCGGAGGGCGGGTCTAGCGTGTGCTCATGTCCGCTCCGCAGCCTCCCGAAGCCCTGGTGGCCGACGCCGTCGAGGGTGGGCAGCGCACGTTCCTGGCCGTCCTGATCAACACCGCCGCCGCCAACGTCACGACGAGTTTCCTCTGGTTCGCGCTCACGTTCTGGGTCTACCTCGAGACGCGTTCGGTGCTGGCGACGGGCATCGTGGGCGGCGCCTACATGCTGCTGCTCGCGATCTTCGCGATGGTCTTCGGCTCCCTGGTGGACCGGCATCGGAAGCATCGCGTCATGGTCTTCTCCGGCGTGGTGACGCTGGGAGCCTTCCTCCTCGCGGGCGCGCTCTGGATCGCCTTCCCGGAGGCGGCGCTGCTCGATCTCGGTGGACCGTGGTTCTGGCTGTTCTCCGGGATCATCCTGGGCGGCGCGGTCATCGAGAATCTCCGCAACATCGCGCTCTCGACCACCGTCACCCTCCTCGTGCCGGTCGAGCGTCACGCGAACGCGAACGGCCTCGTCGGCACGGTCCAGGGTCTCGCGTTCGTCGTGACCAGTGTCTTCAGCGGGCTCTCGGTCGGGTTCCTCGGCATGGGGTGGACGCTGGCGATCGCCGTGGGGCTCACCATCGTGGCGCTCGTGCACCTCCTCACGATCCGCATCCCCGAACCTCGTCCGGCGGCGGGCGTCGAACGGGGTCCTCTCGTCGACCTGGGCGGAGCCGTGCGAGCGGTGCGAGCCGCACCGGGGCTGTTCGCCCTCATCGTCTTCTCGACGTTCAACAACCTCATCGGCGGCGTCTACATGGCGCTCATGGACCCCTACGGTCTCGAGCTGTTCCGCATCGAGATCGACGGCCGTGTCTACGACGCCGAAGTGTGGGGCGTCGTCCTCGCGGTGACCGCGACCGGATTCATCATCGGCGGAGGACTCGTCGCGAAGTTCGGACTCGGCAAGAACCCGATCCGCACCATGCTGTGGATCGTCATCGCCATGGGCGCGCTCGGAGCGGTGTTCACGCTCCGCGACTGGTGGTGGCTCTACGCGATCGGCATCTGGGTGTACATGGCGCTGATCCCTCCCGTCGAGGCGGCGGAGCAGACCGTCATCCAGAAGGTCGTGCCGTTCACCACCCAGGGCCGTGTCTTCGGCTTCGCCGCGGCATTCGAGTCGGCGGCCGCCCCGATCACCTCGTTCCTCATCGCCCCGATCGCCCAGTTCGTGGTCATCCCCTACATGGAAGGAGCGGACGGACGCGCCACGTGGGGATGGCTGCTCGGCGACGGACAGTCGCGCGGCATCGCGCTCGTCTTCGTGATGGCGGGTCTCGTCATGGTCGTGGTCGGCGTACTCGCCTTCTTCACGCGGTCGTATCGCGTCCTGTCGGCGCAGTACCGATCGGCCGCTGTCACCGGCGATGTCGATGCCGCGCCCGCCGCATCCGATGACGGGGATGCCGTCGGCGCCGGGGCCGTCCCTGTCACGGCGTCTGCGGCGGCGGCGGTTCCCGATGGGTCGCGCCGTGACGATGCCGCGACACCCGGCGCCTCAGACCGAGAGTCGACGGAACGCGGGGCCGCGCGCGATCCCGATCCCGGAGGCTGACCTCAGGCGCCCGCCCCGACCTCGATCACGACATCGTTGAACGCGTCCGCCGTGTCGTCCCACAGGGCGACGAAGGCGGCGGCCAGGGCCTCCTCGAGACCGTTCAGGCTCTTCACGCGGAAGATGACGGCCGCCGCGGAGATCGCGCGTTCTGCGTCGCGGGCGTTCTTCGCGAATCCCTGGGCGACCGCACGCGTCCACGCCTCGCTCGCCGCCTTGACGGCCGCGTAGTTCGCGCCGCCGGCGAGAGGGCGGGCGACCGAGGTCGACGACACGATGGCGAGACGGCCGGCGGGCGAGGCCCGCAGATCCTCGTCGAAGGCGCGGCTGACGGCCCGGAGCGCCGTGAGCGAGCGGAGCAGGAACGCGAACTCCTCGTCACTCTGACCGGCCAGCCCGCCACCGCCACGCCATCCCCCGACGAGGTGGAGGACGCCGTCCACATCGCCGTGCGCGGCGTGCACGCGATCGCGCAGCGCGGACACGGCATCCGCGTCGGTGAGGTCGCACAGCTCCGCGTGGGCACCGGGCGCGTCCGCCGCGGCCTCGGCCAGACGCGTCGCGTCGGAGCCCACGATCACCACCCGCGCGCCCGCCTCGAGCAGCGCGCGCGCCGCGGCGCGGCCCACCGCGCTCGTCCCGCCCGCGAGGAGGACGAGGCGCCCCCGCACCAGCTCCTGCGCCTGCTCCGGCGGCGGCGTCTCCGTCTGGCTCACGTCGCTCATGCGTCCTCCGTCATGCTCGGCCGGTCACGTTCCCTCGAGTGTGCTCGTCGCGAGCCGCGCGCGCGAGTGCCCCGCGGCTCGTGCCCGGGGCCGCGACCCCGTCGAGCGTCCAAGACACGCCGCTCCGCGCGGCCCGACACGGCGTGTCCTGGACACTCGAACGCTCTTGAGCGTGGACGCGGCGCCGCTGCGCGCCCGCAGCGGCCCGGGGCCCTGGCGCGGCGCCCCGACTCGGGCCGAGGCCCCGGAGCTGAGCTGCGCACCCGGAGCCGGGCCGGGGGCCCGGCGTCAGTCCGTCCCGCGGATCCCCTCCGTGGAGGCGATCACCGGGCGCATCTTCTTCTCCAGCGCCTCGAAGAACATCGACAGGGGGAACTCGTCGTCGAGCACCGCGTCGGTGTACCCCTTGGGCAGGCCCGCGAGCACGTCGTCGGGGAGGCCTCGCGCCCATACCGAGGCGGGGTGCGGGGTCACGACGGCGCGCACGAGGTCGTACGCGGCGAGCCAGTGCGCCGTCTTCGGTCGGTCGATCGAGCGCCAGTAGAGCTCGTCGATCGCGTCGGCCAGGGCCACGACGGCGGCCGGCACCTCGTCCCAGTCGAACGCGAGCGACGTGTCGGTCCAGTGCAGCACGCGGCGCTGGTGGAGCCATGCGAAGAGCAGCTGCCCGCCCAGTCCGTCGTAGTTGCGCACGCGCGACCCGGTGATGGCGAAGCGGAAGATGCGATCGAAGATGACGGCGTACTGCACGAGCTCGGCGTGCTCGAGCATCGCGCGCTCCGCCTCGTCGAGGTCATCGCGCGCCGAGAGGCGGGCCTGCAGCGACACGCACTCGCGGAAGGCGGTGAGGTCGCAGCGCAGTTCCTCCAGCGAGTAGAGGAAGAACGGCATCCGCTGCTTGATCATGAACGGGTCGAAGGGCAGGTCGCCGCGCATGTGCGTGCGGTCGTGGATGATGTCCCACATCACGAACGTCTGCTCGGTCAGCGCCTGGTCGTCGAGCATGCGCGCGGCGGCCTCGGGCAGGTCGAGCTTCGTGATCTCCGCGGCGGCGCGCGTCACCCGGCGGTACCGCGCAGCCTCGCGGTCCTGGAAGATCGC
This sequence comes from Microbacterium sp. NPDC007973, assembly GCF_042958465.1. Classification (NCBI taxonomy): domain Bacteria; kingdom Bacillati; phylum Actinomycetota; class Actinomycetes; order Micrococcales; family Microbacteriaceae; genus Microbacterium; species Microbacterium sp. NPDC007973. The sequence continues at coordinate 984,213 of NZ_JBIBJJ010000001.1, read as the reverse complement.
GCCCCAGGTGAAGGTCGGGATCTCGCGCATCGCGACCGTCTCGGGGAAGAGCACGGCGGAGTTCGTGTCGTAGCCCGCGGTGAAGTCGATGAGGCGCAGCGAGACGAACAGGCGGTTGGTGTACTCCGTCTCCAGGCGGGCGATGAACTCGGGCCAGATCGCCTCGACCAGCACCGCCTCGACGTGACGCGAGCTCGAGCCGTTCTGCGTGTACATGGGGAACACGACGAGGTGACGGATGCCGTCGACCCGGTGCTCCTGGGGCTGGAACGCCACGAGGGAGTCGAGGAAGTCGGGCGTCCCGAGCCCCTCGGCCTTCCACCGACGGAAGTCGGCGACGGATGCCGAGAGATAAGCGGCGTCGTGCGGGAACAGCGGCGCGAGGGCGTCGATCGCTTCGACGACGTCGTCGATGAGGGGCCCCGCCGCGGCGGTGTCGTCGATCGAGCCGTCCTTCGCCTGCAGCGTCTGCAGTGCGGACGCTGCGGCCTTGAGTCGGGTCCAGGCGGGGGTGTGCTCGACCGCGTCGACGGTGCGACCGCCGAGCAGATCCTGGTCAGCACGGATGGGTGTCGCGGTGGTCATGGCATCCTCCGATCGAGACTGTAAATATTCCTGCTAAAGCGTCATGCTAACGGAAAACTTACGGCACGCACCAGGGTGCCGTTCGGGTGCACTGCTACTGTCGAGCGCATGACCGAGGTCCCCGCGCGCGCCCCCCGCCTCGACGACGCGGTGGACGCGGCGATCGTCCGCGAGATCTCGATCGATGCTCGGGCGACGCTCTCGCACCTGTCCGAGCGCGTCGGCCTCTCGGTCTCCGCCGTGCAGTCGCGTCTGCGCCGCCTCGAGGCCCGGGGCATCGTGCAGGGGTATCGTCCGATCCTCGACGCCGAGGCCCTGGGTCGTCCGCTCGCGGCCTTCGTCGAGATCACCCCGCTCGACCCCGCCCAGCCCGACAACGCCCCCGAGCTGCTCGCTCACCTGAGCGCGATCGAGGCCTGCCACTCGATCGCGGGCGAGGCGGCGTACATGCTCTTCGTGCGGGTCCCGACACCGCGCGATCTCGAGGCGCTGATCCGCGACATCCGCGCCGCCGCACAGGTCAACACGCGCACGACCGTCGTGCTGCAGACCTTCTTCGAAGCGCGCCCGATCGAGCCCGCCGACTTCCCCGGCTGACGCCGCCCCGGTGTCCTCCTTCCGAGGCTCCCGGATACATCCCCAGGCGGATGCCGCGCCCGGCGTCGCCGCGTAGCGTGAGGACGATGCTCACCCTCCGCCCGCTGCAGCGCTATCAACTGGTCACCGACCTCGGTGTCGCCGGTGTCTTCGGGCTGCTCGCCCTTGCGGTCGAGCTGGCGGGCACCACGAGCGGGGCGCTGGCCCCTCTCGCCGTCGTCGGGGAGAACGTCGGCGCGGTCCTCGTCGCCCTCGCCCTCACCGCTGCGCTGGCGATGCGCCGCCTGCAGCCCGGACTCGCCCTCGTGCTGGCCTGGGTGGGGGCGTTCCTGCAGATGGGCTTCGGACGTCAGCCGTCGCCCACCGACCTCGCCATCTTCGCCGTGCTCTACACGACCGCCGCCTACGGCAGCAGGCGGGTCTTCTGGTGGGGGTTCGCCTCGGGCATCGCGGGGGCGGCGATCGTCCCCCTCTACCTCGTGGGTCGGGGCTTGTCGGCGCCGCTCACGATCAACGACTGGTTCGCCGTGGGCGCCCTGCTGCTGGCATCCGGGTTCGCGCTCATGCTCGCGTGGGTGTCGGGCGCCCTGGTGCGCACGGCCATGCGCGCCGCAGCGAACAGCCGGGCGCAGCGCGCCGCCGAGGCCGAGACGATCGCCGAGCAGCAGCGCGTGCGCATCGCCCGCGACATGCACGACGTGGTCGCGCACTCGCTCGCGGTGGTCATCGCGCAGGCCGACGGCGCACGGTACGCGGCCGCGGCCGATCCCGCGGCGGCCTCCGACGCGCTCGCGACGATCTCGTCGACCGCGCGGGCGGCCCTCACCGACGTGCGTGTGCTCCTCAGTCAGCTGCGCCACAGCCAGGGAGAGGGCCCCCAGCCGACTCTCGCCGACCTCGATCAGCTCTTCGACCGGGTGCGTGCGGCGGGTGTCGAGCTCGATGTCCGTGTCGACCCGGTCCCGCCCGGCGAACCGCCCGCCGCGATCCAGCTGGCGGTCTTCCGCATCATGCAGGAGGCCCTCACCAACGCGCTCCGCCACGGTGTCGATCCCCGCGTGCGCGTCCGTCTCGGGTGGTTCGCCGACCGCGTCGAGCTGTCGGTCCGCAACGCCCGCTCCACGTCTGCCGCCGTCGGCGTGCCCGCTGCCGGCGGCCACGGGCTCATCGGGATGCGCGAGCGCGCACAGCTCGTCGGCGGTCGACTGACGGCCGAGCCCGAGTACGGCGAATTCGTCGTCCAGGCCACTCTTCCGATCGGCTCCCCGCAGTGAGCGGACGGATGCCGAGAACCCATCCCCGCACGAGAGGCTCCCTCGCATGACCGCCCCCGTCCGCATCGTCCTCGTCGACGATCAGGCCCTGTTCCGCGCCGGCATCCGCATGGTGATCGACTCGCAACCCGACCTCGAGGTCGTGGGAGAAGCCTCCGACGGACGGGAGGGGATCGAGGTCGTGCGGGCGACGCGCCCCGACCTCGTGCTGATGGACGTGCGCATGCCCGTGATGGACGGCCTGACGGCGACGGCCGAGATCCTGCGCGAGCCCGACGCACCCCGCGTGGTCGTGCTCACGACGTTCGATCTCGACGAGGCGGCCGCTCGGGCGATCCAGCGCGGCGCGAGCGGATTCCTGCTGAAAGACGCCGAGCCGGAGTTCCTGCTCTCGGCGGTGCGGACCGTGCACGCCGGCTCTGCCGTCATCGCGGCGGAGGCCACCCGTGAACTCTTCGCCCACATCGCCGACGGCGCCGGTGCCGAGCCGGTCCCCGAGGCCTTCGGCGCGTTGACCGAGCGCGAGCAGGAGATCTTCGCGCTCGCCGCCACGGGGCTCAGCAACGCCGAGATCGCCGAGCGCGAATTTCTGTCGGAGGCGACCGTGAAGACCCACATCAGCCGCATCCTGACCAAGCTCGCGGTGCGCGACCGCGTGCAGCTCGTGGTGTTCGCCTACCGGCACGGGCTCGTCTGAGGCCGGCTCTCACCTCGTCAGGCGCAGCTCCGTCAGCGACCCGCCCCATCGCTCGTCGGCCCGGGCGGCACCGTCGGGCGCGAAGCCGTGCTTGGCGTAGAACGCGAGGGCGCGCTCGTTGTCCGACAGCACCCAAAGACTGGCGGCGCCGGTCCCGACGGCTGCCTGCAGCAGCGACGCCCCCGCGCCCGTGCCGTAATGGCTCGCGAGCACGTACAGGGCGTACAGCTCCGACTCCGACCGCGGGCGATCGGCGTCGCGCGTCGGCCCGCCCGAGGCGAATCCGATCACGCGGTCGTCGACGACGGCCACCCAGGCATCCCCGAGGCGCTCGGCTCCCGGAGGTGTCTCCCCGCGCAGCCGCGCCGCCCACCGCCATTCCGAGAGCTCGACGTCCAGCTGTTCGACGAGCGCGCCGGGCACTTGCGCAGTGCGTGCCTCGCACCAGCTCTGCACGTGCACGTGGGCGATGCACCGGCTGTCGCCGGGCGTCGCCGCGCGCACGTGCACGTCGCTCATCCCTCGGCGTTCGGCTCGTCTTCGGGGTCGTGCGCCCAGGTCGGGGCGAGTGCTCGGATCCGGGCGGCGCGCCACTGCCACGTCGCCCACAGCCCGGGCCACAGCGCGGGGGCCGTCGCGCCGCCGATGGTGAGGCGCTCGCGCCACAGGGTCTTCCCCGGCTCACCGGGGGCGGCGGAGACCGCCATCTGGTGATCCCACACGTCGAGGGTCGAGAGCGGTCCGGTCAACGGAACGCCCCAGTCGCGGAACACGCGGACGCGACCGTGCGCGTCGCTGGTCTCCCGATCCGCGACCGAGATGAGCTGGCGCCCGACGGGTACGACACCGGCCACGCTCATCTGCACGGGCACGTCGTCACCGGATTCGAAGGTGGGGGGCATCTGGGTCAGCCCGTCGACGGTGAGAAGGGGTCCGTACAGCTCCGCGACCGCGCGCGGGGAGTGCAGGGCGCGCCACGCGGCGTCGGGGTCGCAGTCGATCACGAACTTCAGCAGGATCCGCATGCTCAGATGGTGCCCGATCCGCCTGGGGGCGAGCGATGGGTTGACGGCCGCGCCGTGACGATCCGCCCCCCGCCGCGGCATCCGTCATCAGCGGAGAGGACCGGCGGGCACGACGTCCCCGTCGTTCTAGCATCGAAGGATGCCGATCGACCCCGCCCTGTCGCAGTCCGACTACCAGGTGCGCCTGGAGTGGGGCCTCGGTGGGCTCCGCCGTCTCGCCCCCGCGCACGTCGTGCTGATCGTGCAGCCGCTCGGCCTGACCGCCCACGCCCTCGCCGCCGTCGAGAACTCCGCCGGCCTCGACGTGTCGGCGGACGACGACGAGGCGGCCGTTCTCGCCCGGGCGGCGCACGAGACGGGCGCCCACGTGGTCGCGGCAGGTCTGCGCAACGCGGCGGCGGTGGCGGCGCACGTGCTCGAGGTGCAGCGCTCCCGCGGCGAGCGCACCAGCATCTCGATCCTCGCGGCCGGGGTGACCGACGACCAGGGCGTGCGCTTCGCCGTCGAGGACCTGCTCGGTGCGGGCGCCGTGATCGCCGCCCTCGGCGACCTCGGCATCGACCACGCCTCGCCCGACGCCGCCGTCGCCGGCGAGGGTTTCCGTGCCCTGGGCGGGGCGGTGCGCCACCTGCTCACGGCGAGCGGCGGGGGACGCGCGCTCGCCGCCGACGGGGGTCGCGACGCCGTGCTCGCCGCGGCCGCGCGCGACGCGGTATCCGTGGTCCCGGTGCTGCGCGACGGGGTCTTCGTCGGCGCGTGAGCCCCGAGGCCCGGGCGTCAGCCCGCGAACGGCGGTCGAGGCCGAAGTGTTGTCAGCGCGGGCCGGGACGGATGACGCGACGACGTCATCGGGCCCGCGCCTCGCGGACGGCCGCGAGCCCGGCGACACCGGCCGCGGGCCATCACCGCGGAGTGGCGGCAGCGCGACGTTCGGCGCGCGTGATGTCGCGGTGCACCCACGACAGCGCGAAGCGCGGGTCGAACGACGGAGCGCATTTCGCGCAGGACGTCGGCCGCGTCGCGCGTCGGTGACGATAGGCGACGTGCCCGGCGGGGCAGGTGCCCACCCACGGGGCGAGCTCGTTCGCCGTCTCGCCCGCATGGGTCGTGCCGCCGACGTAGCCGAGCTCGAGCGCCGTGCGCTTCCAGCGCGGCCCGTGGCCGGCCGAGGGCCCCGCGAGCGCGTGCGCGACCTCGTGCAGGAGCGTCTGATGGTTGGTGTCGTCGTCGTATCGGGCGGCCAGATACCGCGAGACGCTGATGCGCTTGCGGCTGTAGTCGCACAGCCCCGCGCGTCGCTTGGCGTTGTCGAATGCGAACGTCCACGACGCGTCGAGGTGCAGGGTGATCAGCGCCTCGGCCCACGTGCGTACGCGCTGCAGATCGGACATGACCGGAAGATTAGGCGTGGCCTACGACATTCAGCTCGCGACGACCTCGCGCGTGCGTCGACGGTCGGCTGCGTCGATCGCCAGCAGCGTGGACTCGAGCTGCGCGTCGGTGGCGCCGGCGTTCTGACGGAGGAAGAGCGCCTGCTTGAAGTCGCGACGGGCGCCCTCGTAGTCGCCCTCGTCGTAGTGCACCTTGCCGCGGTGCTGCAGCGCGAAGGCGGCGATGCTCGCCCAGCCCTGTCCCTCAGCCTCTTCGGCGCACATGGTGAGCTCCTGCTCGGCGGCGGCGTAGGCGCCCCGGCACTGCATGATCGTGGCGTGCAGGATGCGCGCGCGCAGCAGATCGCGGCGGGTTCCGGCCATGCGGGCCACGCGCACGGACTGCTCCGAGACGGCCAGGGCCTCGTCGAACCGGTCGAGCACCTTCAGCAGCCACACCCGCTCGAGGAGGGCGTGCAGACTGCGCTGCGACCCGATCTCGTCGAGACGCTCCTGGCACTCGCGGGAGTCGGTGATCTCACGCAACGTGTCGGGGTCGTACCCGTGGATGTAGCTCACCGTCGCTCCTCTCGGTCGGGCAGGAGTTCCAGTCTGCGCCGACCTCGTGCCGACACCGCACGCGCCACGCGGTCGAGGGGCGAAAGCCCCTCCTCGACATCCGGCGACGTCAGCGTTCGAAGATGGATGCCGAGGGCTTCGGCGACGGCGTCGCATCGGCATCCGTGGCGGGACGCGACCCGCGCATGAACTCGACGATCTCGCCGCCCTGGGCCACCTTCGCGGGGTGGGGTCCCGCCGCCATCAGGCGCGGCAGCCACTCGACGGGGAGGGGCGCAGCGGAGGCGGCGACCACGAGGTTGCCGAACCGGCGTCCCTTGAGCACCTGCACCTCGGCGAGCACGATGACCTCGGGGAGGACCTCGCGGATGGTCGCGACCTGCCGACGGGCGAAGGCCAAGCCGGGTCCGTCCGAGACGTTGACCAGGAGGACACCGTCGGGTGCCAGGAGACGGGATGCCGCGCGGTAGAACTCCACCGTGGTGAGGTGGGCCGGGGTCTGTGCACCCGAGTACACGTCGCTGACGAGCAGGTCGACGGCCCCGTCCAGGCCCGCGGGCAGCCGGCCGAGTCCCTCTCGCGCGTCGCCGATGCGCACGCGCACCGAGGCGCCGCGAGGAAGGGGCAGGTTCTCGCGCACGAGGTCCCACAGCGCGGGCTCGAGTTCGATCACCTGCTGTCGCGACCCCGGCCGCGTGGCCTCCACGTAGCGGGGGAGCGTGAGGGCACCCGCGCCCAGGTGCACGGCGGTGAGGGGCTGGCCCGGCATCCGGAGCCGGTCGATGACGGCGCCCATCCGCGCGACGTACTCGAAGTGCAGGTGCGTCGGGTCGTCGAGGTCGACGTGCGACTGCGGGGTGCCGTCGACGACGAGCTCCCAGCCCGAGACGAACCCCGAAGGAGAGACGCGCGCGAGCGACCCGTCCGACAGTCGAGCCGTCGGGGCGTCGTCGGGTTCGATGCGCATGCGGGCCATGCGTTCACGCTACCGGCCCGCCCCGCCGCTACCGTGGCAGCATGCAGGTGGACCTCAACGCCGACCTCGGCGAGACGGTCGACGGGATGCCGACCGCCGACGACGAGGCGATGTTCGCCGTCGTGTCGAGCGCCAACGTCGCCTGCGGCGCGCACGCGGGCGACGTCGCCTCGATGCGGGCCTCGGTCGAGCGGGCCCGCCGCTTCGGCGTCGCCGTCGGAGCGCACCCCTCGTACGACGACCGCGACAACTTCGGCCGCGTGCGCCGTGACCCCGCCCCCGCCGACCTCCGCGCGAGCATCGCGGCGCAGCTCGACGCGCTCGCCGCGGCGGGTGCCGAACTGCGCTACGTCAAACCCCACGGCGCGCTGTACCACGCGATGATCGACGACGCGGGGCAGGCGGCCGCGGTCGTCGCCGCCGTCGCCGACCACTCCGCCCGCCTCGGTCGGCCCCTGCCCGTGCTCGGTCTGTCGGGGGCGATCGCCGAGGCAGCGGCATCCGCGGGACTTCCTTTCGTGCGCGAGGCCTTCCTCGACCGCGGCTACACCCGCGACGGTGCGCTCGTCCCGCGCGGAACCCCGGGAGCCCTGCTCGACGACCCCGCCCGGGTGGCGCAGCGCGCGCTGCGGCTCGTGCGCGAGGGAGTGGTCGACGCCGTCGACGGCACCTCCCTCCCGGTCGACGCGGCCTCCCTCTGCCTGCACGGCGACAGCCCCGCCGCGGTCGAGATGGCGCGGGCGGTGCGCATCGCTCTCGACGACGCCGGTGTCTCGGTGCGCGCTCCGTGGTGACGCCCTCGGGGGATGCCGATCGCGCGGCATCCGTCACCCTGCGGCCCATGGGGGAGCGGGCCGTGCTGGCCGAGGTCGCCGACCTCGCCGGTGTCGTGGCCCTGCACGCGGCCCTCGCCGTCGCGCCGCCCGCGGGCGTGGAGGAGCTGGTCCCGGCCGCGCGCACCGTCCTCGTCGTGTTCGACCCGCGCCGCATGGGTCGCGCGGCGGTCGAGGAGTGGATCCGCCACGCCGCCCTCTCGCCCGCCGGAGCCGTGCCGCCCGGCCCTCTCGTCGAGGTGCCGGTGCGCTACGACGGAGCCGATCTCGACGAGACCGCCGCGCTGCTGGGCATCCCCGCGGGCGATCTCGTGGCCCGGCACGCGGGGGTGGAATGGACGGTGGCCTTCACGGGCTTCGCCCCGGGCTTCGCCTACCTCGTCAGTGCCGACTGGCCCTTCGACGTTCCGCGCCTGGCGCAGCCGCGCACCCGCGTGCCGGCCGGGGCCGTGGGGATCGCGAGCGCCTTCAGCGGGGCTTATCCGCGCGAGACCCCGGGAGGCTGGCGGCTGATCGGTTCGACCGACGCGGTGCTCTTCGACCCGGATGCCGCCACCCCGGTGCTGCTGCCCCCGCGAGCGCGCGTGCGCTTCGTCCCGGAGCGCGAGCGCGTCGCCGCCGGACCCCTCGCCACGCCGCCGCCCCCGGAGGCATCGCCGGGCTCAGCCCCCTCCCTAGCTGTCGCGACCGCTGACGCCCGCCCCGCCCTCCGCGTCCTCCACCCCGGCGCGTTCACCACCGTGCAGGACCTCGGCCGCGCCGGTCGCGCCGCCCTCGGCGTCGCGCGCTCGGGGGCGCTCGATCGGCGGGCGCTGCGCGTGGCCAACCGCCTGGTCGGCAACGACGAGGCGGCCGCCGGTCTCGAGATCGCCCTCGGCGGCTTCGTCGCCCGCGCCGAGCGCGACGCGTGGGTGTGCGTGACCGGAGCCCTGGTCGACGTCGTCGTCGACGGCCGCGCGGTCGACGCCTACGCGCCCCAGTTCGTTCTCGCCGGGGCCGAGGTGCGCCTCGGGTCCGCTCGTGCGGGGCTGCGGGCCTACCTCGCCGTCCGCGGGGGGATCGCCGCCCCGGCCGCTCTGGGCTCGCGAGCGCGCGACGTGCTGGCGGGGCTCGGCCCCGCTCCCGTGCGCGCGGGCGATGTGCTGCATGCCGGGTCCGCGGCATCCGCCGTTCCCGTGGTCGACGCCTTCCCCTGGACGGTCCCGCCCTCGCTGCACGAGGTCGCCGTCGCGGAGGGTCCCCGTGCCGAATGGTTCGCGGCCGACGCGTGGGCGACGCTTCTCGACACCCCCTGGAGCGTCTCGAGCGACGTGGATCGCGTCGGCGTCCGTCTCGACGGCCCCGCCCTCGACCGCGGTCGACACGACGAGTTGCCCAGCGAGGGGATGCGCCCGGGGGCGATCCAGGTGCCTCCGCACGGCCGCCCCGTCGTCCTGCTGGCCGACGGTCCCGTCACCGGCGGTTATCCCGTGATCGGCGTGGTGACGGATGCCGCGCTCGACACGCTGGCGCAGGTGAGACCGGGCGATCGCGTGCGGTTCCGGCGCGCCTGAGGGCGGGCCCGAGAGGGAATGGACGACGGGCGCACGCGGTTATACCGCAGGTCCGCAGACGCGTCAAGAATTGGACTGGACACGGCGAGTCCTGCCGCGTATGCTTGGACTTTGCGCTCCTCGATTCCCCCTGCCCTCATATGGTGGTCGGCTGAGCCTGCCCGTCCCCGCCTCACCGCGGTGTGCGACGAGCAGGTTATCGGGGCAGGAACGCACTCCACCTGACGACAAGGAATCACGAGCCCCTCGCCCGGGCTTCTGGAGGTTATTCCCTTGGCTGCTGCGAGCAACGCATCCACCACCACCACCCCGAAGAGCGGACGCGGAGCATCCCGCCTCTCGTTCGCGAAGATCTCCGACAAGCTGACCGTTCCCGATCTGCTCGCGCTGCAGACCGAGTCGTTCGACTGGCTCGTCGGCAACGAGGCCTGGAAGGCGCGCGTCGCCGAGGCCCAGGCCGCCGGTCGCACCGACGTGCCCGAGATCAGCGGTCTGGAAGAGATCTTCGAGGAGATCTCCCCGATCGAAGACCTGAGCGAGACCATGCAGCTCTCGTTCACGAACCCCTACCTCGAGCCCGAGAAGTACTCGATCGAAGAGTGCAAGGAGCGCGGCAAGACCTACGCCGCCCCGCTGTACGTCGAGGCCGAGTTCATGAACCACCAGACCGGTGAGATCAAGACGCAGACGGTCTTCATGGGCGACTTCCCGCTCCAGACCGACAAGGGCACGTTCATCATCAACGGCACCGAGCGTGTCGTCGTGTCGCAGCTCGTCCGCTCGCCCGGCGTCTACTTCGACAAGACGCCCGACAAGACCTCCGACAAGGACATCGTCTCGGCCCGTGTCATCCCCTCGCGCGGTGCCTGGCTCGAGTTCGAGATCGACAAGCGCGATCAGGTCGGCGTGCGCATCGACCGCAAGCGCAAGCAGTCGGTCACCGTCTTCCTCAAGGCCCTCGGCCTGACCAGCGAAGACATCCTCGCCGAGTTCAGCGGCTTCGACTCGATCGAAGAGACGCTGTCGAAGGACACGATCCTCACCAAGGAAGACGCCCTCCGCGACATCTACCGCAAGCTGCGTCCGGGCGAGCAGGTCGCCGCCGAGGCCGCGCGCGCGCTGCTCGACAACTTCTACTTCAACGCCAAGCGCTACGACCTGGCCAAGGTGGGTCGCTACAAGATCAACCAGAAGCTCGGTCTCGACAAGCCGCTGAGCGACTCGGTGCTGACCGTCGACGACATCGTCGCGACCATCAAGTACCTCGTCCGCCTGCACCGCGGTGACGTCACGTTCGACGGCACCCGCAACGGCCAGGCCGCGGAGATCCGCCTCGACACCGACGACATCGACAACTTCGGCAACCGTCGCATCCGCGCCGTCGGCGAGCTCATCCAGAACCAGGTCCGCACCGGTCTGTCGCGCATGGAGCGCGTCGTCCGCGAGCGCATGACCACGCAGGACATCGAGGCGATCACGCCGCAGACCCTGATCAACGTGCGCCCCGTCGTCGCGGCGATCAAGGAGTTCTTCGGAACGTCGCAGCTGTCGCAGTTCATGGACCAGAACAACCCGCTCGCGGGTCTGACCCACAAGCGGCGCCTGTCGGCCCTGGGCCCCGGCGGTCTGTCGCGTGAGCGCGCCGGCGTCGAGGTCCGTGACGTCCACCCCTCGCACTACGGCCGCATGTGCCCCATCGAGACCCCGGAAGGCCCGAACATCGGCCTGATCGGCTCGCTGGCCTCGTTCGCCCGCATCAACGCGTTCGGCTTCATCGAGACGCCGTACCGTCGCGTCGTCGACGGCCGTGTGACCGACACGATCGACTACCTCACCGCCAGCGAGGAGAGCGACCACATCGTCGCCCAGGCCGGTGTGGCCCTGCAGGCCGACGGTCACTTCGTGGAGGACCGCATCCTGGCCCGCCGCGGTCAGGGTGGCGAGGTCGACCTGTTCCCCGTCGACGAGATCGGCTACATGGACGTCTCGCCGCGCCAGATGGTGTCGGTGGCGACCTCGCTCATCCCGTTCCTCGAGCACGACGACGCCAACCGCGCCCTCATGGGTGCGAACATGCAGCGCCAGGCCGTGCCGCTCGTGCGCAGCGAGTCGCCCGTCGTCGGTACCGGTATGGAGGGCTTCGCCGCGATCGACGCCGGTGACGTCGTCACCGCCGAGAAGTCGGGTGTCGTCCTGGAGGTCTCGGCCGACGTCGTGACCATCCAGCTCGACGAGGGCGGAACGCAGGACTACTTCCTCCGCAAGTTCGACCGCTCCAACCAGGGCACGTCGTACAACCAGCGCGTGGTCGTCTCCGCGGGTGAGCGCATCGAGGCCGGCGAGGTCATCGCCGACGGTCCCGCGACCGAGAACGGCGAGCTCGCCCTCGGCAAGAACCTCCTCGTGGCGTTCATGACGTGGGAGGGTCACAACTTCGAGGACGCGATCATCCTCAGCCAGGACCTCGTGAAGGACGACACGCTGTCGTCGATCCACATCGAGGAGTACGAGGTCGACGCGCGCGACACCAAGCTCGGCAAGGAGGAGATCACCCGTGACCTCCCCAACGTCAGCCCCGACCTGCTGAAGGACCTCGACGACCGCGGCATCATCCGCATCGGCGCCGAGGTGCGGCCCGGTGACATCCTCGTCGGCAAGGTCACGCCCAAGGGCGAGACCGAGCTCAGCGCCGAGGAGCGCCTGCTCCGCGCGATCTTCAACGAGAAGAGCCGCGAAGTCCGTGACACCTCGCTGAAGGTGCCCCACGGCGAGCAGGGCACGATCATCGCGGTCAAGGAGTTCAACGCCGAGGACGGCGACGACGAGCTCGGCTCGGGCGTCAACCGCCGCGTCGTGGTCTACATCGCCCAGAAGCGCAAGATCACCGAGGGCGACAAGCTCGCCGGCCGCCACGGCAACAAGGGCGTCATCGCCAAGATCCTCCCGATCGAGGACATGCCCTTCCTGCCCGACGGCACGCCGGTCGACATCATCCTCAACCCGCTCGGCATCCCCGGTCGAATGAACTTCGGTCAGGTCCTGGAGCTCCACCTCGGCTGGATCGCCCAGCAGGGCTGGAAGGTCGAGGGCACCCCGGAGTGGGCCGCCCAGCTGCCCGAGTCGGCTCGCGAGGCCGCCCCCGGCACGAAGGTCGCGACCCCGGTGTTCGACGGCGCCTTCGAGGCGGAGATCGCGGGTCTGCTCGACTCGACGATCCCCAACCGCGACGGCGACCGCATGGTCGACTCCTCGGGCAAGACGCTGCTGTTCGACGGCCGCTCCGGCGAGCCGTTCCCGGCGCCCATCTCGGTCGGCTACATGTACATCCTGAAGCTGCACCACCTGGTCGACGACAAGATCCACGCGCGTTCGACGGGTCCCTACTCGATGATCACCCAGCAGCCGCTCGGCGGTAAGGCCCAGTTCGGTGGCCAGCGCTTCGGTGAGATGGAGGTGTGGGCGCTCGAGGCCTACGGTGCCGCGTACGCGCTGCAGGAGCTCCTCACGATCAAGTCCGACGACATCCTCGGCCGCGTCAAGGTGTACGAGGCCATCGTCAAGGGCGAGAACATCCAGGAGCCCGGCATCCCCGAGTCCTTCAAGGTGCTCATGAAGGAGATGCAGTCGCTCTGCCTGAACGTCGAGGTCCTCTCGGCCGACGGCACCGCCGTCAACCTGCGCGACACGGATGACGACGCCTTCCGCGCCGCGGAGGAGCTCGGCATCAACATCTCCAGCCGCTTCGAGTCCTCGTCGATCGACGAGATCTGAGCTTCCAGCTCAGCGACCCAGCTCAGATTTCAGAGAATTCCGACACAGGAGAACCAGTGCTCGAATCAACCACTTTCGATCAGATCCGTATCGGTCTGGCCACCGCCGACGACATCCGTCGTTGGTCCTTCGGTGAGGTCAAGAAGCCCGAGACGATCAACTACCGCACGCTGAAGCCCGAGAAGGACGGCCTCTTCGGCGAGCAGATCTTCGGACCCTCCCGCGACTGGGAGTGCGCCTGCGGCAAGTACAAGCGCGTCCGCTTCAAGGGCATCGTCTGCGAGCGCTGCGGCGTCGAGGTCACCAAGTCCTCGGTCCGCCGCGAGCGCATGGGCCACATCGAGCTCGCCGCGCCCGTCACGCACATCTGGTACTTCAAGGGCGTGCCCTCGCGCCTCGGCTACCTGCTCGACATGGCGCCGAAGGACCTCGAGAAGGTCATCTACTTCGCCGCCTACATGGTCATCTCGGTCGACGAGGATGCTCGTCACCGCGACCTGGCCACGCAGGAGAACAACATCCGTCTCGAGCTGAAGACGCTCGGCGACCGCCGCGACGCCCGCGTCGCCGCTCGCCTCGCCAAGCTCGAGGAGGAGCTCGCCGCTCTCGAGGCGGAGGGTGCCAAGGCCGACCAGAAGAAGAAGGTCAAGGACGCCGCCGAGAAGGACATGACGGCGGCCCGCAAGAACGCGGACGAGCAGATCGCCAAGCTCGAGCGCGTGTGGGAGGACTTCCGCACGCTCGAGGTCGGCGCCCTGAAGCCCGAGGACGACGTGTTCCACGAGCTCCAGGACCGCTTCGGCCAGTACTTCGAGGCCCACATGGGCGCGGAGTCGATCAAGCGTCGCCTGGAGACCTTCGACCTGCAGGCCGAGGCCGACAGCCTCCACCTGCAGATCTCCGAGGGCAAGGGTCAGCGCAAGATCCGCGCGATCAAGCGCCTGAAGGTCGTGAACTCGTTCCTGCAGACCGGCATGTCGCCGGCCTCGATGGTGCTCGACGTCGTCCCGGTGATCCCGCCGGAGCTTCGTCCGATGGTGCAGCTCGACGGTGGCCGCTTCGCGACCTCCGACCTGAACGACCTCTACCGTCGCGTGATCAACCGCAACAACCGCCTCCGTCGCCTGATCGACCTCGGTGCCCCCGAGATCATCGTCAACAACGAGAAGCGCATGCTGCAGGAGGCCGTCGACGCGCTGTTCGACAACGGCCGCCGCGGTCGCCCCGTCACCGGTACCGGCAACCGCGCCCTGAAGTCCCTGAGCGACATGCTCAAGGGAAAGCAGGGTCGCTTCCGCCAGAACCTGCTCGGAAAGCGCGTGGACTACTCGGGCCGTTCCGTCATCATCGTCGGACCCCAGCTCAAGCTCCACCAGTGCGGTCTGCCCAAGCAGATGGCCCTCGAGCTGTTCAAGCCGTTCGTGATCAAGCGCCTGATCGACCTCGGTCACTCGCAGAACATCAAGGCCGCCAAGCGCGCCGTCGAGCGCTACCGTCCCGAGGTCTGGGACGTGCTCGAGGAGATCATCCGCGAGCGCCCCGTGCTGCTGAACCGTGCACCCACCCTGCACCGTCTCGGCATCCAGGCGTTCGAGCCCCAGCTCGTCGAGGGCAAGGCGATCCAGCTGCACCCGCTCGTGTGCGCGGCGTTCAACGCCGACTTCGACGGTGACCAGATGGCCGTTCACCTGCCCCTGTCGGTCGAGGCCCAGGCCGAGGCCCGCGTGCTGATGCTCGCCTCGAACAACATCCTCAAGCCGTCGGACGGCCGCCCGGTGACCCTGCCCTCGCAGGACATGATCATCGGTCTGCACCACCTCACCACCCTCAAGGAGGGTGCTGTGGGTGAGGGCCGTGCGTTCGGTTCGGTGGGCGAGGCGATCCTGGCCAAGGACGAGGGCACCCTCGACCTGCAGGCCAAGGCGCGCATCCGCATCCCCGGACTGACGTTCCTCGAGGGTCAGGCGCCCGAGGGCTACGAGACCCACGGTCTCGTCGACGCCTCGCTCGGCCAGGCGATCTTCAACGACACGCTCCCCAAGGGCTACCCGTTCGTTCGCGAGCAGGCCGACAAGGGCAAGCTGTCGCAGATCGTCAACAAGCTCGCCGAGGAGTACCCCAAGGTGGAGGTCGCTGCATCGCTCGACCGCATCAAGGACGCCGGTTTCTACTGGGCCACCCGTTCGGGTGTCACCGTGGCGCTGAGCGACATCCTCACCCCGCCGAACAAGGCGGAGATCGTCGCGGGCTACGAGAAGCAGGCCGCGAAGGTCCAGGGCCAGTACGAGAAGGGTCTCACCACCGACGCCGAGCGTCGTCAGGAGCTCATCAAGATCTGGACCGAGGCGACCGACGAGGTCCAGAAGGCGATGCGGGACAACTTCCCCGCCGACAACACCATCAACCGCATGGTCTCGTCGGGCGCCCGTGGTAACTGGCTGCAGATCCGCAACATCGCGGGTATGCGCGGCCTGGTGAACAACCCCAAGGGTGAGATCATCCCGCGTCCGATCATCTCCTCGTACCGCGAGGGTCTGTCGGTCGCCGAGTACTTCATCGCGACGCACGGTGCCCGTAAGGGTCTGGCCGACACGGCCCTCCGTACGGCCGACTCGGGGTACCTGACGCGTCGTCTCGTCGACGTCTCGCAGGATGTCATCATCCGCGAGGAGGACTGCGGCACGTCGAAGGGCCTCGAGCTCCCGATCGCCGCGGCCGACTCGACCGGTTCGCTGGTCAAGGACGCCAACGTCGAGAACTCGGTGTTCGCCCGCACGCTCGCCACGGCGGTCGTCGACGCGCAGGGCACCGTGCTGGCCGAGGCCGGCGACGACGTGGGCGACGTGCTCATCGACAAGCTGGTCGCCGGTGGCGTCGAGACGATCAAGGTCCGCTCCGTGCTGACTTGCGACTCGGCCGTCGGTGTCTGCGCGAAGTGCTACGGCCGTTCGCTCGCGACCGGAAAGATCGTCGACATCGGCGAGGCCGTCGGCATCATCGCGGCCCAGTCGATCGGTGAGCCCGGTACCCAGCTGACGATGCGTACCTTCCACACCGGTGGTTCCGCGTCGGCCGACGACATCACGCAGGGTCTGCCCCGCGTGCAGGAGCTGTTCGAGGCGCGTACCCCCAAGGGTGCGTCCCCGATCGCCGAGGCCGACGGTCGCATCACGATCGACGAGACCGACAAGGCCAAGAAGGTCATCCTCACGCCCGACAACGGCGACGAGCCGGTGGTCTACCCCGTCCTGAAGCGCGCGACGCTCCTGGTCGAGGACGGCCAGCACGTCTCGGTGGGTGAGCCCCTCCAGGTCGGAACGCTCGACCCCAAGGAGGTCATGCGCGTGCAGGGTGCCCGCGAGGTGCAGAAGTACCTCGTCAACGGCGTCCAGGGCGTGTACCGCTCGCAGGGTGTGCCGATCCACGACAAGCACATCGAGGTCATCGTCCGACAGATGCTCCGCAAGGTCACCGTCGTCGACCACGGCGACACCGATCTGCTGCCCGGTGAGATGGTGGACTTCAAGCGCTACCAGACCATCAACCGCGAGACGGTCGGCGAGGGCAAGCGCCCCGCGTCGGGTCGTCCCGAGCTGATGGGTATCACCAAGGCGTCGCTGGCGACCGAGTCGTGGCTGTCGGCCGCGTCGTTCCAGGAGACCACCCGCGTCCTGACGCAGGCGGCCATGGAGGGCAAGAGCGACCCTCTCGTCGGCCTCAAGGAGAACGTCATCATCGGAAAGCTCATCCCCGCCGGAACCGGTCTTGCGAAGTACCGCAACGTCACGGTCGAGGCGACGGAAGAGGCGAAGAGCGAGCGGTACCCCAACCGCATCTTCGCGTCCGACGGTGCGTACTCCGACGCCGACCTGAGCTACGTCGACTTCGACAGCTTCTCGACGGACGACTTCACGCCCGGCACCTACAACTGATCGCGGGGTGGAGCCGCTCGCCGGCTCCACCCTGATCGACGGATGCCACGCCTCGGCGCGGCATCCCGATCACCCCGAAGGCCCCCGGCTCGCGCCGGGGGCCTTCGTCGTGCGTGCGGGGCGTCTCGTGTGGACGGCGCCGGGTCGCGTCGTGCCGGCGGCGTGCGGCGCGGGTGTCGGGACCGGGACGCGGCGTGTCGAGGGGAGGGTGCGCCGGGGGTGTGCGCCTACCGTGGATGCGGAGGAACGTATGGCCCGAATCGGTGGACGCAGCCTGTGGTTGGCATGGCCGGCCGGCATCTTCTGCGCCGCGGCCGTGGCGGCGCTGGGGATCCTCGCCGCGCCCGGCATCCCGACCGCCGTGAGCTTCGTGGGCGACACCCTGCGCGCGACGACCGAGACGCCGACGGCCACTGCGGCCCCTGCCGCGGAGCCCGCGGGCGATTGCCGCCACCTCTACTCTCAGCCCCTGTGGTCGTCCCTGGTGTGGTCGCCCGAGGCGTTGCTGTGGCAGCGCCGCACCGCCCCGCTCTCGACCCCCGAGGCGGTGGCGGCCGCGAGTCCCACCGTCGTCGTCACGTGCCACTGGCGCGGCGTCGACGGGCGTTTCGTGGAGACGACCGTTTCGACGGTCACGCCCGAGGGTGCGGCCGCGGCGCAGGCGACGCTCGCCGCGCAGGGATTCGGCTGCGCGGCCGACGGCGATGTCACGCACTGCGAACGCGCGACCGGCGACGTCCTCGAGGTCCACGACCTGCGCGGGGATCGCTGGGTCTCGTCGACCCTCACGGGCTGGATGCCGGACGCGTACGCCGCGACCGTGGCATCCCACGCGTTCTTCGGGGAGTGAGCGCGGGCCGACGCGCGATCAGCCGAACACCGACGAGATGATGCTCGCGGTGTAGCCCGTCGGGGCGAGGTTGGAGTACTGGGTGTCGACCAGCACGTCGTCGCGCCAGAAGAGGGTGCGACCGTCGTTGACGGGGTAGGTGTCGTTGATCCAGGTCTTCTCGCAGCGGGTGCCCTCATCGGGCGTGTAGCAGCTGAAGCCCTGGGTGGTCACCAGGTCGTTGAGCATGTCGAGGGCGGGGCCGCGGTCCATGCGCGAGATGGTCGTCATCAGGCTCGTGGTGTCGGCGGCGGGATCGCGCCAGATGCAGATCAGCGATCCGTCCGACTGCACGCCGGACGGCCCCAGCGAGGGGTCGTTGAGCGGCACCGTCCCGAGCTGCGAGAGGACGTCGGCGGAGAGCATCGCGCGGCAGTCCGCGGGGATGCGCACAGCCGTCGCGGTCTGCGTGATGGTGGGGATCGGGGTGGGGCTGGTGGAGACGACCGGCGCCGACTCCTGCGGAGACGCCTCGTCGGCCGAGGGTGCGCACGCCGTCGTGCCGAGCGCGGCCGCGCCGACGATCGCGGCGACGAGGGCCGTGCGAGTCAGGCGACCGGGCATGCGTTCAGCCTAGGCGTCTCATCGGACTCAGGCGAGACGCACATCCACGGCACGCCTTCCGGGCGACACGCCGGGCGCGGGTTAGCCTTGCGGCGCAAGCACCGCGTGAGGAGACCCCATGAGCGACCACCAGCCGCACGGCGACCCCGTCGCTGAGCCCACGAACTCGTACGGAGACCCCGTCGCCGAGCCCCGTGACGACGCGCACGACGTGGTCGGGCGCGCCCACGAGGGCCTCGCCGACGCCGAGGCCGCGCAGCGCGACGCCGTCGACACCGACGCGGCCCAGGCCGCCTGGGACGAGCGCGAGGCGCACGAGCGCGATGAGGCCGCCGCACTGCGCGACGCCCGGAGCGAGCACACGGCTCCGGTCGTGCACGATGCGTCTCCCGTCGAGCCCCAGGCCTCCGCCGCCGGGCGCACGTCATCCGTCGATCTGGACGACGAGGACGCACGCTGGGCCGCCTACGCCGCGTCGGCCGAACCCGAGCACGACGCGCCCACCGCGCGCTACGCGACCGCCGAGACCGAGGCGCCCCGTCACGACGACGCGCCGACGACGGTCGCACCGGCCGTCGCCGCGGGGGCCGCAGGGACCGCCGCGGGCGCGTCCGCCGCGACCGCGGCGCCCGTCGCCGACGAGCCCACCCGCGCCGTCGGCGCACCGCAGCCCATCTTCGTGCAGGCTCCCGAGGCGCCGCGTCCGCGCGGCAACCGCGGCGCCGCCGGCGCGATCGGCCTGCTCGCCGCCGTCGTCTTCGCGGTGCTCTACCTCGCGGCGACGCTCGGCCTCGGCTTGCTGACCGGCGCCTTCGGCGTCTCGGAGCTCGGAAGCGAGGCGCTGGCGGCGCTCGCCACCGCGGGCCTGTGGGTGCCGACCGTGGCGTTCTTCCTCGGCTTCTGGTTCCTGGGCGCCCTCATCAACCGGGGTCGCTGGGGCCACTGGGTGGTGTGGGGTCTGGTCGTGGGCGTCATCGCCTGGGCGGGGCACCTGCTGGGCGTGCTGTTCGCCGCCCCCTTCTGGCGCATCACCTCGAGCGAGTCGCTCGACCTGCTGCAGAACAACGTCCTCGCGCCGCTGGCGATCGTGGCCTTCGTGCTGGGTCGCGAGCTCACCATCTGGTTCGGCGCCTGGGTCTCGGCACGGGGTCGCCGCGTGACCGAGATCAACGCCGAAGCGCAGCGCGAGTACGAGCGCACGCTCGAGGCCGGTCCTCAGCTCTCGCAGCGCTGAGATCGACACGGATGCCATGACGAACGAGCCGCGACCGGCGGGGGTCACCCCGCCGGTCGCGGTCGTCTTCGCGGCGGTCGCCTTCATCGCCCTCTCGATCGGCGGGCTCGGGGTGGCGAGCCTCGCGTTGGACGCCGACGTCATCCCCGTCCGAGGGCTCGGCTCGATCCCCGGCGTCATCGGGCAGGTCGCCGCTCTCGCCCTCTTCGCCGGGGTGCTGCTGTGGGGCCTGCGGGCGGACCCGCCGGGATACCTCACCGCGGTTCCGTGCGCCATCGCGGCTTTCGTCGGCGAGGCCGCAGGGATCGTCGTCGGCGCGGTCGTCAGCGGAGCGGACCCGGCTCGCGGTCTCGCCGCTGCCGGGAGCGTCGTGCTGGGCTTCCCCGGGCCCGTGGTCGCGGCGGCCGGGCTGCTCGCCGGCCTTCTCGGGGTGTTCCTGTGCCGGACCCGGTCCGAGGGGCCCCGATGGCGGTGGGAGGACGACGAGGACGCCCCCTGATGATCGCGGACGGCCCATCCGGCACTCCCGTGCGGTCGGCCGGGCGCCTCCGCGTGGTCGTCGTGGTGCCTCCGCGCCGTGGCATCCCCACGTGCCCGGGCGTGTCGCACTAACGTAGGCGCCGTGGAGCGGTCGCTCGAGAGTCAGGTCAGCCAGGCCGTGGATGCCTGGCTACGATGGCTGCCGCGCTGGGAGCCCGCGAACCATCGCGGTCGCGTCGCCCCGTGTCGCCGGTGCTTCGGCTCGCCGGTCCTGTCTGCCGCGGGGCTGGGCTCCGACGTTCCGCACGGGGTGCAGCACGGTCTCTCGACGCGCGTGAAGGGCATCGTCGACCACGCCGTCGCCGACTACACCTCGCGCAACCTCCCGATGCTGCAGGCCGAGCTCGATCAGCAGGCCGAGCGCAATCGCCGTCGCTCGTATCGGCCCGCCGAGGGGCTCGAGCCGGAGTTCGACGGGATGCCGCTGGACCCCGACCCCGAACCCGGATCGCCCTTCCTCTTCACCCTGTCGGGTCTCGCCGCGGAGGAGGACGCCGAGATCCCGGCCCTCCCGCCCCTGTCGGATGCCGCCAAGGCGGCGCTGCGGCAGGAGGTCGGTCTGGCCGACGACTACGCGAACATGATCGGGCGGGAGGTGTGCACGATCCTCCTCCACCATCGCCTGCGCATTCAGGCGGCCGTGGCGGAGTACGTCGAGCCGCAGATCGCGGCGCTGCTCGACGACCTCACCCGCTCCCTCGACGCGCCGTTCGATCCGCGCGAGCCCGACGCCCCGGCATCCTGAGCGCGCTCGGTGTCCTGCGGTCACCTGTGCACAACGCGCAGGGGCGATCGAGACTGCTTTGTTAGCATCGACGGGTTGTGCGCTCGCTGAGGTGCGGGCGCGTCGTCCGGGGGAGGGGGCTCGATGCCGCAGCGGCTTCCGTCGTCGCCGCCCATCCTGCCCGGGCTGGCCTACATCCGTCCTCTGGGGTCGGGCGGTTTCGCCGACGTCTTCCTCTACGGGCAGGACATGCCCCGTCGCGACGTCGCGGTGAAGGTCCTCCCCAGCGATGTGCGCGACACCGACCTGCTGCGCATGTTCAACGCCGAGGCCGACGTGCTCGCACACCTGTCGGCGCACCCCTCGATCGTGACGGTCTACCAGGCGGGCATCTCGGCCGACGGGCGCCCGTACATCGTGATGGAGTTCTGCCCGGGCTCGCTCGCCCAGCGCTACCGCGTCGAGCGCATGCCGGTGGCCGAGGTGCTGTCGATCGGCGTGCGCATGGCCGGAGCTCTCGAGTCGGCGCACCACGCGGGGCTCATCCACCGCGACGTCAAGCCCAGCAACATCCTCGTCACCACCTTCGGTGCCCCCGTGCTGGCCGACTTCGGCATCTCGTCGTCGCTCGTGCGTCAGGGGGCCGATGAGATGCTCGCCATGAGCGTGCCGTGGAGCGCCCCCGAGGTCATCGCGGAGCAGACCGCCGGCACGATCTCGAGCGAGGTGTGGAGTCTGGGCGCCACCGTCTATTCGCTGCTGGCGGGGCAGAGTCCGTTCGAGCGGCGCGAGAAGGGGCAGAACTCGCGCGAGCAGCTGCGCCGCCGCATCGCTCGCGCCTCCTACACGGCCATCTCCCGGTCCGACGTCCCGCCGTCGGTGCAGGACGTCCTCGCGAAGGCCATGGCGCGCGACCCCGCCCAGCGCTACCCCAGCGCGCGCGCCTTCGGCGAGGCGCTGCAGGGGGTGCAGGCCGAGATGGGCCTGCCGGCGACCCCGCTGGAGGTCCCCGCGGCCGAGTGGGCACCCGCCGCCCGCTCCATCGACTTCGCCGACGGCACCGTCCGCGGCCCCGCTCGCTCGCGCATCGAGCGAGAGATCTCGCGCAAGACGCGGGACTCCTCGGGTATCACCGGGTACGCACGTGACGAAGACACCGACATCCAGGCCCCGGTCTCGACCGCGTCGCGGGCGCTGCCTTGGGTGCTGGCCTCCGCGACCCTCGTCACCGCCGGTGCGGTCGTCGTCGCGGCGCTCTACGCCACGGGGGTGCTGCGGTGAAACGCCGCACGCTGGTCGGGCTCGCCTCCACCCTCGTCGCCGCGACCCTCGTCGTGACCGCGAGCATCGTGTGGCCCGGCCTCGACGCGCAGCAGACCCCCGAGGTCGACACCTCGGTGTGGGCGCTGCAGACGGGTGAGGGGCAGCGCTACGCACGCGTGAACACGACGGTCGGCGAGCTCGACACGGTGCGCACCGCGGGCAATCCGAGCCAGGTGGCGCAAGCGCACGACGGTGCGTACCTGTTCACCGACAGCTACAGCAAGCTCACCCGCATCGACGAGGCGCAGCCCGTCGACCTGGAGCAGGACCAGCTCGAGGCCGCCCCCGACACCCCGCCCGGCACCACCTCGGTCGCCACGGCGGGCGACTACGTCGTCTACCGCACCGACACGGGAGCCCTCTTCGCGGGGCGGCTGAGCCAGGCGGGTCAGCGCGCCGCCGAGCTCGACCCCTTCGGAACCGCCGGTGACGACGAGGCCGTGTCGTACACGGCGGATGCCATCGCCCTCGACGACCGGGGGATGCTCTTCGCCTACTCCTCGGTGGACCAGTCCGTGATCCGGTACGACATCGACGCCGACGAGGTGCGCGCGCGCGACGCCCTCGATGTGACGGCGACCGCTCCGGTGATCTCGGCGGCCGGCGACACCTGGGTGCTCGTGGATCCCGAGGTCGGCCGCGTGTGGATGCGCGGCACCGACCCGGTCGACCTCGACCTGGGGGAGCAGGTCTCGGTCGGCGACGCCGACGCGGGAGCCGATGCCGTCTTCGTCGCCGACGATCAGTCGCTCTGGACGATCCCGGCCGACGGTTCCGGACCCCGGCGCGAGGTGGGCGGGGGAGGCAACATCCTCGGGCAGCCGGCGCGCCCGCTCACCCACCAGGGCGTCACCTACGCCGCGTGGCTCCTCCCGGGCGACAGTCGGGGCACCCTGTGGCGGTCGGACCAGGGCGAGACCGACCTCGCCTACGACGGAGCCACCATGCCCGACCAGCGGCGCCCGGTCTTCGTCGCGACCGATCACGCCGTCATCCTGAACGAGACGCGCACCGGCTGGGTGTGGACGGTGCCCGACGGCACCCTCGTGGCATCCAGTCAGAACTGGTCGCTCGACGACCGCACCGAAGAGGCCGCCGTCCAGAGCGAGGAGCAGCTGAGCGTCGTCCTCGACCCGAAGCCGCCCATCGCCGAACCCGATGCCTTCGGGGTGCGGGCGGGGCGGCTCAACACCCTTCCGGTGCTGTTGAACGACCACGATCCGAACGAAGACGTGCTGAGCATCGTGCCCGAGAGCGTCACCGGGCTCGATCCCGGCTTCGGCAGGCTCTCGCTCATCGACTCCGGTCAGCGCCTGGCGGTGCGCGTCGAGCCGGGAGCGACCGGCACCGCGACGTTCAGCTACGCGGTGACCGACGGCACGACGGCCGACGGACTCACGTCGGCACCCACCACGGTCACCCTGACGGTCTCGCCGGCGGAGTCGAACGCCGCCCCCGTGTGGTGCGGCACCGACAAATGCCTGCAGCAGTGGCCGACCCCCGAGGTCGCGCGCGGCGGCACCCTCACGGTCCCCGTCATGCCCGGCTGGGTAGACCCCGACGGAGACCCGCTCCTGCTGCTCTCGGTCGACAACCCGAGCGGCGTCGGCACGGTCGCCGCCACCCCCGGCGGAGACGTCGTCTACCAGCATGCCGACGACGGGTCGGGCGGCGAACAGAGCATCCAGCTCGACGTCACGATCGCCGACACCGCAGGGGCCACCACGACCAAGCCCCTCGTCATCCGGGTGGCTCCCGATCCCACTCTCGCGGTGCAGTCCTTCGCCACGGTCGACACGGTCGGCACCTCCCTCGCCGTCGACGTCGGCCCTCACGTCACCGGCACCGCCGGGGAGATCTCCCTCGGCTCGGTCCGCGTCCTCGACGATGCCGCCGCGACCGCGACCGTGGTCGGCGGCAGCACGGTGTTCGACTTCACGGCATCCGAGCCCGGTGTGTACCGCGTCGACTTCACCGTCAACGCCGGGGGTCGCGACGCCACGGGGACGGCTCGCATCACGCTCCTCCCCGCCGATGCGCCCGCCCAGTTGTCGACCGCCCCCGTCGTGGCCTTCGTGCGCCCGCAGGAGGATGCGACCCTCGACGTGTTCAGCGCGGTGTCCAACCCCACCGGCCGCGTGCTGCTGCTCAGCGACGTGACGCCCGCGGCCGAGGAGGGGGCCTCCCTCACCGTCGACACCGTCGGGCAGAACGATCTGCGCGTCTCGGGCTCCACCGCCGACGGCGGCGCGGGGCTGCTCGGTACCGTCGACTACACCGTCAGCGACGGAACCGACGACGAGGGCTCCCGCGTGAGCGGCGAGGCGACCGTCTACCTTCTCCCGCCGGCTCCCGAGATCGCGCCGATCGCCGTCGACGACACCGTCACGGTGCGCGCGGGGGCGCAGATCGACATCCCGGTGCTCGACAACGACATCTCGCCGGCCGGAGGGCGACCGAGCCTCGACCCCTCCAGCGTGCAGGCTCGGCCGGCGAGCGACGCGCTCGCCTTCGCGTCGGGCGGCGTGCTGCGCTATCTGGCGCCGACCACGCCCGGCTCCTACGAGGTGACGTACCGCGTCTACACCACCGGTACGCCCGCCCTCTGGGACGAGGCGACCGTGCGCATCACGGTCCTCGGCGGCGAGGCCAATCGGGCGCCCCTCCCCGACACCCTCCAGGGGCGCGTCCTCAGCGGAGGCATGACGACGATCGATTTCCAGGGGTTCGGCGTCGACCCCGACGGTGACGCCGTCTCGCTCGACCGCATCGTCGCTCAGCCCGACCGGGGCACGGCATCCGTCTCCCCGGACGGGTCGTCGATCGTCTACTCGTCCGTGCCGGGCGACCGGGGGCAGGTGTCGTTCCGCTACCGCGTGGCCGACTCCTCGGGTGCCACGGGCGAGGGCACCGTGCGCATCGGAATCCTGGATGCCGAGGCCAACCCGAGCCCGATCACCTTCACCGACTACGTGCAGGTGCAGGCCGGGGGAGACCGCACGATCCGGGTCAGTCCGCTCGCGAACGACATCGATCCCACGCAGGGGCGACTGACGCTCACGGCGGTGCGGCCCGACCTTCCCGAGACGCTCGTCGACGGCAGCGCCAACCCGGAGTACGCGCGACTCGACGGGTTCGTCGACAGCGTCAGCGACACCGGCGTGGTCCTGCGCGCGGGCGACGAGCCCGGCACGATGTCGTTCCTGTACGACGTGGAGTCCGATTCCGGCAACACCGGGCGCGGACTCATCGTGGTCAAGGTGGTGCGCGAGAGCGTGCCCGATTACCCCGTGGTGACCGACACCGTGCTCACGGTCGAGAACCGCGACGACTTCACCACCGGGGTCGACGTGATCGCGGGCCGCGCAACCTGGTCCGGTGGTGAGGTCGGCGACCTCGAGGTGGCGCTGTGGGGGCAGCCCACCGACGTGCGCCTCGACGGCCGGCGCATCTCCGGGGAGCTGCCCGCGACCCGTCGCGTCATCCCGTTCGCGATCACGGGCCGTGTCGGCGACGCCGACGTCACGACCTACGCGTTCCTCCGCGTGCCGGGCGACGACGACCTGACCCTCGCGCTTCGCCCCGGGTCGGCGCAGCGGGTCGATGAGCTGGCCTCGGTGCAGTTCGACATGACATCCCTCGTCGCCCTTCCCCGTCGGGCCGCGCTCGAGGTCGGCACCGACGTCTCGACCACCGGCGTCCGCGCCGAGGGACGCTGCTCCGTCACCGGGTCGGTCGTGCAGTACGACGCCGGGACGGGCTCGCCGTGGACCGACGCGTGCCAGGTGCCCGTGCGGGTGGCGGGGACGCAGGACTGGACCGTGCTCTCTGTGCCCATCGGGGTGGTCGCCCGCGATCCGCAGCCGGAGCTGCGCCCGGGTTCGCTCACGGTGGGCCCCGGTGAGACGGCCACCTTCGACCTGCGCAACATGACCTCGTGGCAGCTGGGGCGTGAGGACTGGGCCGGGATCCGGTACGCCCTCGACTACAGCGGCTCCGCGTTCCAGGTCTCGCTCGACGGATCGGTCGTGACGGTGGTCGGCGGCGACCGCTCCGTGCCCGGCACCGACAACGCCGCCGTCATCTCCGTCACCAGCCACAACGCCGTCGCCCCCGCGCGGCTCGTACTCCGCGTCGGCGCGGCGCCCTCGACGCTGCCCCAGGGCGGAACGACGTCGTCGCAGTGCTCGCAGGCTCAGGGCTCGAGCTGCTCGATCGACGTCATCGGCATCAGCGGGGAGGTCAACCCGCTGCCGCGGACCCCGCTCGAGGTCGTGGGCGTGCGGCCCACGGCGGCGTGCACGGGCGTGACCTTCGCCGTCGGCTCGGCGTCGAGCGTCGTCGCTTCGTGGACAGCCGATGCCCCCGGCGCCACCTGCAGCGCCAGCGTCACGCTCCGCGACGCCCAGGGGCGCTCGACCGCGTCCACGCGCGATGCCCGTGTCGTGCTCGACCTGCTCGGTTACCCCCGTTCGCCCGCGAGCGTGCGGCAGACGGCTTTCGCCGACGGCTCGCTGACGCTCCGGGTCGATCCGGGCGAGGCCCGTCGCGCCTACCCGGCGCTCAGCGGGTTCACGGTCCGCTCCGGCGGCGAGGTCGTCGCGCAGTGCGGCCCCGATGGCGGCTGCCCCGTGATCTCGGCCCCGAACGGCGAGCAGCGCGAGTACGTGGTGACGGCGGTGAACAGCGTCGGCGAGTCGCGCGGCGCCGTGCGCACGACGGCATGGGCCTATGCCTCACCCGATCGGCCGAAGTCCGGCGACTTCGCGCCCGTGAACAACGGCGGCGACGGAGGCGTCGCTGATCTCACCATCCGCGGCATCGACTCCGCCGAGACCGGCTCCCTCGAGATCGTCAGCGCCGCGGGGCAGAAGCGCACCGTCGACGTCGGCCGCAACCAGGAGAACATCTCGGTCGACGCGTTCCCGGTCGGGAGCAACTCCTCCACGCAGATCACGGTCACCCCGATCTCGCGCTTCACCGTGCCGCCGGGGCTCGGCGGCTCGCAGAGCGGTCAGGCGCTCGTCTTCACCGCGCACGGCGTCGGCAAGCCGCAGCAGCTCGGCCTCACGCTCACGTCCCAACCCGAGGGCGGCGGCAAGGTGACGATCGTCGCCACCGGTTCGGCGTCGAAGAACGGCGACGGTTCCGAGGTGCGCTACGGCTTCGCCATCGACGGCTCGTGCCGCGTCGGTGACGACGGGCCGCGCCGCGAGTTCCCGGGGAAGGACGACGGGGTGACCTACACGGTCCGCATGTGCGTCGAATCGGTCTACGAGGGCAAGAGCTACGGCTCCGACCAGATCGAGCAGAGCATCGACGCCGCGCAGGACACCTCCGCCCCCCAGGGCTATACGTTCCGTGTCGGGGCGAAGCCCGACGTGAGCGGCGACACCGCGCGGTGGAAGATCAGCGGCATCCAGGAGGGGACGAAGCCTCCGCGCAACAACCGTGTCGTCTACGACAACTGGGACAACGGCACATCGGTCTTCGACAGCGACCCGAACATCGGCGTCTACTTCCAGCACAACCTCTGGCCGACGCGTTCCGACCGCGGCGTCGTGAAGCCGGCCTCCGGCAGCGCCCCGTACCAGGTGCAGGCGACAGCTCGTATCGACTCCTGCGTCGCCGGCAGCGAGCTCAAACTCGGGTGGAAGACCAGCAACGGCGAGGCGCGTACCTCCACCGACCGCTCCGGCGTCGTCTACTACGACAAGAGCGGCAAGAAGCTCGACGCGAGCGACCCGACCGTCGTCCCGAAGGGCGCCATCCGCGTCGAGAACGCGAAGGTCCAGGTCAGCTGGTCCGCCAAGGGTTGGGGTCTGGATGACGCCACGCTCGTCACGGGCGGCACCTGCGACCCCGGCAAGGCCGACCCCTCCGAGCCGCCGAAGGGCGACCCCTCGCAGCCGCCCCAGGGCAACGGCTGATCCCGGCATCCATCCATCCCTCACAGGAAGAACGCACCGACATGACGATCACCCAGGAGCAGGCCACCTGGTTCTCCCAGACCTTCTCGCAGATCGCCGACAACGTCGAGCGTGCGGTGCTCGGCAAGCGCCACGTCGTCGAGCTCGTGCTGACCGCGATGCTGAGCGACGGGCACGTGCTGCTCGAAGACGTCCCCGGCACCGGCAAGACCTCGCTCGCCCGCGCCGTCGCGCAGTCGGTGCAGGGAACGAACACCCGCATCCAGTTCACGCCCGACCTGCTCCCCGGTGACATCACCGGCATCACCGTCTACGACCAGAAGAGCGGCGCGTTCGAGTTCCACAGCGGGCCCATCTTCGCCAACATCGTGCTCGCCGACGAGATCAACCGCGCGAGCCCCAAGACGCAGTCGGCCCTGCTCGAGGTGATGGATGAGGGCAAGGTCACCATCGACGGCGTCTCGCGCGAGGTGGGCGTGCCCTTCCTCGTGCTCGCCACGCAGAACCCCGTCGAGCAGGCCGGCACCTATCGCCTGCCCGAGGCCCAGCTCGACCGCTTCCTGCTGCGCACGTCCCTCGGCTACCCCGACCACGCGGCGACCGTGCGCATCCTCGACGGCGCCCCCGTCGCCACCGCCGACCTGCGCCCGATCATCACCCCCCAGGCGCTGGTGGGCATGGCCGATCTCGCGGCATCCGTCTACGTCGACGCGCTCGTCCTCGACTACATCGCCCGACTCGTGGATGCCACCCGCACGGCCGACGAGGTCCGCCTGGGCGTCAGCATCCGCGGCGCGCTCGCCCTCACGCGCGCCACACGCGCGCGGGCCGCGTCGCAGGGGCGCACCTACGCGACGCCCGACGATGTGAAGGCGCTCGCCGTGCCCGTGCTCTCGCACCGGCTCATCCTGCACCCCGAGGCGGAGTTCGACGGGGTCACGCAGGAGGCCGTGATCGGCCAGGTGCTGCTCGACACGCTCCCGCCGACGCAGCGCGAGAGCGCGTGACGCCCGTGCGCCATGTCCGCACGGATCGGGGGGTGAGCCATGCCTGATCCGAACGTCACCGAGTCGCGGCTCACGCGCACCTCGGCCGCGACCATGGCCACGGGCTCGCGCACGTCGATCACCTCGACCGCCACCCGCCGGCAGCGCCGTATCGTGCGCGCCGTGGTGCAGATCGCCGAGACATGGCGCGTCATCACCGAGGCGGTCGCCGCGGCGCTGTCGTGGGCGGGGCGCACCGTCCGTCCCGCCGGCGCTGTCGTCGCGATCGCGGCCACGGTGGGCCTCGCGCTCGGCGTCGTCTTCGGCTGGGTCGAGTGGATGGTGGCGGGCTCGGCGGCGCTGCTGCTGCTGCTGATGAGCGTGCCGTTCCTCTTCGGCGCGCGCGCCTACGACGTCGATCTGGCTCTCGAGCACGAGCGCGTCACCGCCGGGAACGGCGTCACGGGTCAGATCGTCGTCCGCAACGACAGCTCGCGGCCGGCGCTGCCGGGGCGTCTCGACATCCCCGTCGGTCGCGGTCTCGTCGAATTCGGGGTGCCGTTCCTCCGGCCGGGGCACAGCAGCACCGAGCCTCTCGAGATCCCGCCGCTGCCGCGCGGTGTCGTGCGCGTCGGGCCGGTGACCACCGTGCGCAGCGACCCGGTGGGACTGCTGCGACGCGAGCACGCCTTCGACGACGTCCACGACCTCTTCGTCCATCCGCGCACGGTCGGCCTGCCGTCCACGAGCGCCGGACTCGTCCGCGACCTCGAGGGCAACGCGACCCGGCGTCTCGTCGACGCCGACATGTCGTTCCACGCCATCCGCGAGTACGCCCCCGGCGACTCGCAGCGCCAGGTGCACTGGAAGTCCACGGCCAAGACCGGGCGCTTGATGGTCCGCCAGTACGAGGAGTCGCGCCGCTCGCGGATGGCGGTCGTGCTCGCCGCCGCGACGCAGGAGTACGCGGATGCCGACGAGTACGAGCTCGCCGTCTCGGCCGCCGCCTCGCTGGGTCTGCGTGCCGTGCGCGATGCGCGCGACATCGACATCGTCACGGGCTCGGAGATCCCCCGCGTGGTGAAGGGCCGGCTTCGGGCGATCCGTCACATCCCGGTGGTCTCCCCGCGGGCGATGCTGGACGGGTTCAGCGCCATCCAGCGCCACGAGAACACCATGCCCGTCGAAGACGTCTGCCGGCTGGCGTCCGAGGCGAACGAGCGCCTGTCGATCGCGTTCCTCGTCACCGGTTCCCTCGTGCCCCTCGCCCGCCTGCGGCAGGCGGCGCTCGCGTTCCCCGCCGACACCGCGGTCGCCGCGGTCATCTGCGACGAACGCGCGCACCCGCGGATGCAGAGCGTCGCGGGCCTCACCGTGCTCACCATCGGCACCCTCGACGACCTCTCCGGTCTTCTCGTGCGGGGAGCCACCTCGTGAGCGGCTCGCGCGACCGCGCGCCCCGGCGTCGCCGTGAGGCGTCGTCGGCGCCGCGGTGGACCGCCGCCGCGCTGTACACCGCGGTGTCCGCGGCGCTCGCCGCGGTGGCGGCATGGCCCATCTACGCGGCCGTGTCGTTCTTCGTCCTCGTCGTCGCGGCATCCCTCGCCGGGGCGGCCGTGGTGACGCTCGTCGCGTGGCGGCGCGTGAGCGGATGGGCTCTCGCCGCCGGGCTCGTCGCCGCCTTCACGCTCCTGGCCGTCCCTCTCGCGGTGCCGTCGCGCCTGACGTCGCCGCTGGACGTGCTGCGCGGGCTCGGCGAGTCCTATGCCGGGGTGGTCGTCGCCTGGAAAGATCTGGTCACCGTCGATCTGCCGGTCGGTGCGTACCGCAACCTCCTGATCCCCGCCCTCGTGGTCTTCCTCGTCGGCACTGCGCTCGCCCTCGCGTTCGCGGGGCGCACCGACCGATGGGCGGCCATCGCGGTCGTCCCCGGCCTCGGGATGAGCGGTTTCGGCCTGTTCTTCGGCCGCACGGCGACGAGCGCGCCGCTCACGATCGGACCCGTCGTCCTCGCCGCTCCCGTGGAGACGGTGGTGGGCCTGGCGGCGCTGCTGTCGGCCGTGCTGTGGCTGGCCTGGCGCGCCCACGACGAGCGTGCCCGCGCGCTCCGCCGCGCGAGCGAGGTCTCCGCCGCGCAGGTGGCCCCGGGGCGCTCCCGCACCGACCGCCGACGCGCCGCGCTCGGGATCGCGATGGTCACCTTCGCCGCGGTCGTCACGGTCGCCGTCGTGCCGTGGGTGTCGCGGGGAGCGGAGCGCGAGGTCCTCCGTTCCGCCGCCGGACCGCAGGAGCAGATCGCCGAGGCCGTGAGTCCCCTCGCGCAGTATCGCGCCATGTTCTCGGACGCCCGGGCCGACGAGGTGCTGTTCCGTGTGAGCGGCGAGGGGACCCTGCCCGAGCGCATCCGTCTGGCCACTCTCGACGCCTACGACGGGGAGATCTTCCGCGCCTCGGGCGAGGAGGGAGCGGGCTTCGTCCGTCTGCCCTCGACCCGCGACGCCGGCGACGGTCGCACGATCGCAGCCGAGGTGGAGATCGTCGATCTCGACGGGATCTGGATGCCGACCGCCGGCCGTCTCGCCTCGGCGACGTTCGAGGGCGATCGGCGCGGCGCTCTGGCCGACCGCTTCTACTACAGCGCGTCCGCCGAAGCGGGGGTGCAGACCTCCGATGGAGGCCTGCGCGCGGGGGACCGCTACGAGCTCTCGGGTGTGGAGCCCGCCCCCGTCGACCTCGCGTCCATGACACCTCCGGGAGCACCGCAGGGGGTGTCGGGCGGAGACAACCTGAAGAGGTGGGTCGAGGAGCACGCGACGGGCTCCGACGGCGCAGCCCTGCAGGCCCTCGTCCAGCTGCTCCGGGAGCGCGGTTATCTCAGCCACAGCCTGACGGCGCCGGGCACCGCCGCTCCCGCGTGGACCGCCGACCTCCCCGGCTATCAGCTGCAGCCGAGCGCCTCGGGGCATTCCCTCGCGCGCATCGACCGCATGTTCGAGCGTCTCCTCGATCGCGAGGACGACCCGCGTGCGGAGGCGACCGGCAACTACGTCGCCGCCGTCGGCGACGACGAGCAGTTCGCGGTCGCGACGGCGCTCATCGCCCGCGAACTGGGCTTCCCCGCCCGCGTCGTCGTCGGCACGCGGTTGGAGACCGCCGACCCTACCCTGTCGGCGTGCGATGCGGGGGAGTGCCGACCGCGCGACCTGACCGCGTGGACGGAGGTCCAGGGTGCCGACGGCCGGTGGGCGGCCGTCGACGTCACCCCGCAGTGGGAGCAGTCGCCGAGCCTCGAGGTCACCCAGCAGCAGGACCCCGAGAACGTCACCGAGGTGCGTCCCGACACGGTCGAAGAGGTCGTCCCGCCCGAGCCCGTGCAGGAGGACGACTCCCGCGACGATGACACCCGCACCGACGAGGGCATCGATCTCGCGTGGCTCTGGCCGCTGCTGCGCACTGCGGGGATCGCCGTGCTCGTCGTGCTGGTGCTGTTCGGGCCCTTCCTCGCCGTGCTCATCGCCAAGGCGTTGCGCCGCCGCGGACGCCGACGCGACCCCGATCCGAGAGCGGCGATCGCCGGCGGTTGGGACGAGTACGTCGACGCCGGACTCGACGCGGGGCGCTCCGTGCCGCGCGCATCGACCCGTCGCGAGGTGGCTGATGCCTTCGCGACGCCCTCCGGCATCCGCCTGGCCGCCGATGCCGATCGCGCCGTGTTCGCCGCCGACCGGATCACCCCCGACGAGGTCACCGCCTTCTGGCGCATCGTCGACGACGAACGTCGCGTCCTCACCCGTCAGCGCGGCTTCTGGCGCCGGGTGCGCGCGGCCGTATCGTTGAGATCGTTCCTGCGGTTCCTCGCCCCCCGGCCTTCTCGGCGGGGGCCGCCGCATCGCGACGAGAGGGGGAAGCGTTCCGCCACGACGGCGGGGCGCGACACGACATGACCGATTCGACGACGCTGGTGCTGGGAGCGAGCTCGCTCGCCCTGGTCGTGGTGCTGTACGTCTGGCTCGCCCTCGCCCTGGCCGCGATGTTCCGCAAGATCGGCGAGCCGGTCTGGAAGGCGTGGGTGCCGGTGGTCAACGTAGCCACCGTGCTGAAGCTCGGCGGGTTCTCGCCGTGGCTCGTGCTGATCAACCTCGTGCCCCTGTTCGGCTTCATCGCCTTCTATGTCGTCTTCGTCGTGGCCGTCCACCGCATCACCGTCGGATTCGGCGCGGGCGGCGGACTCACCGTGGTGGGCGCCATCATCCCCGTCGTCTGGGCCAGCGTCCTCGGCTTCGGCTCCGCGCGGTGGGAGGGCGACGTCCCCCGCGGTGTCGATGAGGACTCCGCACCCGTTCGCCGCGGACGCGACTTCGAGGGCCCGTACGTCCCGCTGATCGGCGGGTGGACGCCCGAGGCCGAGCCCGCCGCGGCAGACCGCTCCGCCAACGATCGCTCCGCCGACGCGGCGCCGCCGTTGTCGGAGCCGGTCGTGCAGCCCTTCGCCGCCCCCGCCGGTTCGCTGGCCGATGCCGTCCCCTCGCCGAGCGACTGGGCCCCGCCGACCGATCTCGCCCCGGCCCGCATCGACGGACATCGCTCGACGGACCGGTCGGTTCCCGCCGCATCCGGATCGGTCTTCGAGGTGCTCGACGCGCTGCGCGACGGCGCTCCCGCGGGGGCCGACGGGGCCGCGCCGCGAGACCGGGCCGATCAGCAGGCCGAGCCCGCCGGCGCCGACATGAAGCCGGATGCCGATGAGTCCCCGTCAGGATGGGTCCCGCGCTTCGCCGAGCCGCCGGCCGAGCCCGATGCCGACGCCCTCGCGACCCGCGCGCTGCTGCTGCCCGGTGCGCCGACCCGTGGCGCGTCGCCGGCCGCGCGGCGCACGGGTGATCCCGCCGATGTCGAGGCGGCCTTCCCCTCGGCGGCACCGGTGTCCCCCTCGTCGGATGCCGCACCCGACCATCCCGTCGACGACGGCCCCTCGCCCTGGGAGGCTCCCGCGCGCCGTGAGGCGGAGGAGCTGGACGAGGCGCCCGCGATCATCCCGGAGGCACCGCTCACGCGGCCCGCGGCGACGCCGATTCCCGCTCCCCGCGTCTCCCGGACCCCCGCCGACGAGTTCCCCGAGCTCTCCGAAGCGGTCTCGGCCGTACCCGACGCCCCCGACGCGGGCGCTCCGCGCTCGGCCCGCACGTCGGTGTCGGCGTTGTACACGCGCCCGGAGGTCCCGTCGGACGACGACTTCGACGCTCTCGACCGCACGGTCGTGGCGCGGCGCAAGCGCATCCCGTGGGCGCTGATCGCCCCCAACGGCGAGACGGTCGATCTGACGTCGTCGGTCGTCATCCTCGGCCGTCGTCCCGGCCCGGATGCCGCGCATCCCGACGCCCAGCTCGTCCCGATCGTCGACGAGACGCGGACGGTCTCGAAGACGCACGCACGCCTCGAGCTGCGCGGCGACACCTGGTACGTCACCGACCTGGAGTCGACGAACGGCGTGCTGTTCGCCACGCTCATGGGCACCGAGGTGGAAGCTCCCCCCGGCGAGGAGATCGAGGCGGGCGAACGGTTCTTCCTCGGCGACGCGGAGGTGCGCCTCACGCGGAGGAACGTGTGAGCGGCCCGTTCGACCGCGCCGACGATCCCGACGAGGTCACGCTGTGGGCGGGCCGACTGCGGCCCTGGCCGGCGAATCCGCCGGCCCCGGCCGACGGCGGCTCCTTCGCGGCCGCCGACGCGGACGACCCCGACGACGCCACCGTGCGGTCCCACGCTGACGACCTGGACGACATCACCGTGCGCTCTCACGCTGACGACCTCGACGACGCCACCGTGCGCTCCGACGCGCGGGAGCCGGACGACGCGACGGCAATCGCTCGTCGCGCGGATGCCGTGGAGGAGCCGGATGACTCGACGGTGATCGCCCGGCGCGTCGACGCCGCAGCGGACGCCGACGATCGCACCGTGGTCGCGCGGCCCGCCGCTGCGGAGGCGGAGCTCGACGACGCGACCGTGCGTCGTGCCCCGGTGGAGGAGCGCACGGCGCGCCGCCCGGAACCTCTCCCCGTCGACGACACCGAGCCGGGGATCCGCGCCCGGCGCTCGTCCGTGCCCGCCGTCGACGAGTCACCCGACGACAGCACTCGACCGCGTCGCGCGCCCGACGGCGTCGACGACACCCAGGCGGGTACGCGCCGCGCGCGTCGTGCCGATGCGGCCGATGCCTCCGCGGGCCGACGGTCGGCGGACGCAGGACCGCAGGCCGTCGACGGGGCGGTGCGCGAGGCGCGGGTGCCCGCCGCCCTGGGGCGCGAGATCTACGATCCGCGGGTCGATGCGCCGATCCGGGTGGCGCGTTCCGTGCCGCCCGCGCGGTCCGGGCTCCGCGACGATCCCGCCCTCGTGCGGCCGCGGCCGGCTCGACGGGGCACCTGGCGAGCACTGCTGATCGGTACCGCGGTGGTCCTGCTGCTGGCCGCCGGCGTGGCGGCGGCGGTGCTGCTCCTGGGCTGAGCGGGCGGCATCCTGACCGTCGGCTGGGGAGACGCGTGCACGTTTGCCCGACCTCCGGGGAACGCGTATCATTGAGCGGGTGTGCGTTCACGCGCGCCGTGCGTCGTGCCTACGGGTAGGTCGTGCGGATCAACGCTCGCACCATCTCAGGGACTGGCCTGCGAACAGGTCACCCCCACGGCATATCCACCACAACCGCGTCCGATCATTCTGACGCGCGGTGGATCACACGTGAGCCCGACACGTCACGAATCGCAAGATGAGCGACATGACGGGGGAGACACGACCGCTGTCACCGTGCAGCACCCCGGGCGGCCCGAGAGGAACCGCCCGGCCAATCAAGGAGAGAACGTGCCAACCATTCAGCAGTTGGTTCGCAAGGGCCGCTCGCCGAAGGTCTCGAAGACCAAGGCTCCCGCGCTGAAGTCGAACCCCCAGCAGGCCGGCGTGTGCACCCGCGTGTACACGACGACCCCCAAGAAGCCGAACTCGGCCATGCGCAAGGTCGCCCGCGTCAAGCTGCGCAACGGCACCGAGGTCACCGCGTACATCCCCGGTGAGGGTCACAACCTCCAGGAGCACTCGCTCGTGCTCGTCCGTGGTGGTCGTGTGAAGGACCTCCCCGGTGTCCGCTACAAGATCGTCCGCGGTGCGCTCGACACCCAGGCTGTCAAGAACCGTAAGCAGGCTCGTAGCCGCTACGGCGCGAAGAAGGGCTGAGAACCATGCCTCGTAAGGGTCCCGCCCCGAAGCGTCCCGTCGTCAACGACCCGGTGTACGGCGCCCCCGTCGTCACCCAGCTGGTCAACAAGATCCTCGTCGACGGCAAGAAGTCCATCGCCGAGTCGATCGTCTACGACGCCCTCAAGGGTGTCGAGGCGAAGAACAGCCAGGACGCCGTCGCCACGCTGAAGAAGGCGCTCGACAACGTCCGTCCCACCCTCGAGGTCAAGAGCCGCCGCGTCGGTGGCTCGACCTACCAGGTTCCCGTCGAGGTCAAGCCGCACCGCGCCAACACGCTCGCGCTGCGCTGGCTCGTGAGCTACGCGAAGGGTCGTCGTGAGAAGACGATGACCGAGCGTCTGCAGAACGAGATCCTCGACGCCTCGAACGGCCTCGGTGCCGCGGTCAAGCGCCGCGAAGACACCCACAAGATGGCCGAGTCGAACCGCGCCTTCGCGCACTACCGCTGGTAAAACCCGCGGAGGGTCCGTGACCGAACCCCGGTCACGGACCCTCCGATGGGCCCGGCATCAACCTCCCAACAGGTAAGGAAGACACCCGTGGCACAAGACGTGCTCACCGACCTCCACAAGGTCCGCAACATCGGCATCATGGCGCACATCGATGCCGGCAAGACGACGACGACCGAGCGCATCCTGTTCTACACGGGCGTCAACCACAAGATCGGTGAGACGCACGATGGTGCGGCCACCACCGACTGGATGGAGCAGGAGCAGGAGCGTGGCATCACGATCACCTCCGCTGCTGTGACCTGCTTCTGGGAAAAGAACCAGATCAACATCATCGACACCCCGGGTCACGTCGACTTCACGGTCGAGGTGGAGCGTTCGCTCCGCGTGCTCGACGGTGCCGTCGCCGTCTTCGACGGCAAGGAGGGCGTCGAGCCCCAGTCCGAGACCGTGTGGCGTCAGGCTGACAAGTACGACGTCCCCCGCATCTGCTTCGTCAACAAGATGGACAAGCTGGGCGCCGACTTCTACTTCACGGTAGACACCATCGTCAACCGCCTGAAGGCCAAGCCGCTCGTGCTCCAGATCCCGATCGGTGCCGAGAACGACTTCGTCGGCGTCGTCGACCTCATCTACATGCGTGCCCTGGTCTGGCCCGGCGACGCCAAGGGTGATGTCACCATGGGTGCCAAGTACGAGATCCAGGAGATCCCGGCTGACCTCGTCGAGAAGGCGCAGGAGTACCGCGAGAAGCTCCTCGAGACCGTCGCCGAGTCCGACGACGCCCTGCTCGAGAAGTACTTCGGTGGCGAAGAGCTCACCCACGAGGAGATCAAGGGCGCCATCCGCAAGATGACGATCGCCAGCGAGGTCTACCCCGTGCTGTGCGGTTCGGCGTTCAAGAACCGCGGCGTGCAGCCCATGCTCGACGCCGTGGTCGACTACCTCCCCTCGCCCCTGGACGTGCCCGCCATCGAGGCGCACGACCCCAAGGACGAAGAGGTCGTCATCGAGCGTCACGCCGACCGCGAGGAGCCCTTCGCGGCGCTCGCGTTCAAGATCGTGACGCACCCGTTCTTCGGTCGCCTCACCTACATCCGCGTGTACTCGGGTCACCTCGACTCCGGTGCCCAGGTCGTCAACGCGACCAAGGGCAAGAAGGAGCGCATCGGGAAGATCTTCCAGATGCACGCCAACAAGGAGATGCCGGTCGACTCCGTCACCGCCGGTCACATCTACGCGGTCATCGGTCTGAAGGACACCACCACCGGTGACACCCTCTGCGACCCGCAGAACCAGGTCGTCCTCGAGTCGATGACGTTCCCGGAGCCGGTCATCGAGGTCGCCATCGAGCCCAAGACCAAGGCCGACCAGGAGAAGCTGGGTGTCGCCATCCAGAAGCTCGCCGAAGAAGACCCGACGTTCCGCGTCGAGCAGAACGCCGAGACCGGTCAGACCGTCATCAAGGGCATGGGCGAGCTCCACCTCGACATCCTGGTCGACCGCATGAAGCGCGAGTTCAAGGTCGAGGCGAACGTCGGAAAGCCCCAGGTGGCGTACCGCGAGACCATCCGCAAGGCGGTCGAGCGTCACGACTACACCCACAAGAAGCAGACCGGTGGTTCGGGTCAGTTCGCGAAGATCCAGTTCGCGATCGAGCCGCTCGAGGTCACGGCCGACAAGACCTACGAGTTCGAGAACAAGGTCACCGGTGGTCGTATCCCGCGCGAGTACATCTCGCCGACCGACCAGGGCTTCCAGGACGCCATGAACGTCGGCGTGCTCGCCGGCTACCCCATGGTGGGTGTCAAGGCGATCCTCCTCGACGGTGCTTCGCACGACGTCGACTCGTCGGAAATGGCGTTCAAGATCGCCGGCTCGATGGGCTTCAAGGAGGCCGTCCGCAAGGCGAACCCCACCATCCTCGAGCCGATCATGGCCGTCGAGGTGCGTACTCCCGAGGAGTACATGGGCGACGTCATCGGCGACCTGAACTCGCGTCGTGGCCAGATCCAGTCGATGGAGGACGCCGCCGGCGTCAAGGTCGTCCGGGCCAACGTGCCGCTGTCCGAGATGTTCGGCTACATCGGTGACCTGCGCTCGAAGACCTCGGGCCGTGCCGTCTACTCGATGGAGTTCGACAGCTACGCCGACGTCCCGAAGGCCGTGGCCGACGAGATCGTCCAGAAGAACAAGGGCGAGTAACACCGCTCTCACGGATGCCGGGAATCCCGGGTTCTGCTCGGGTTCCCGGCATCCGCACAAACTGAATACCGACTCTCTAGTAATCTGAGAACCATCCCCGCGAAGAATCGGTCGCAATCCAGCGCCCGAGACCTCGCAACCAACGTCCTGAGGAGGACCCAGTGGCTAAGGCCAAGTTCGAGCGGACCAAGCCGCACGTGAACATCGGAACGATCGGTCACGTCGACCACGGCAAGACCACGCTCACCGCTGCCATCTCGAAGGTGCTCGCCGACAAGTTCCCGTCGGCCACCAACGTTCAGCGTGACTTCGCGTCGATCGACTCCGCGCCCGAAGAGCGTCAGCGCGGTATCACGATCAACATCTCGCACGTCGAGTACGAGACCCCCAAGCGTCACTACGCTCACGTCGACGCCCCCGGTCACGCCGACTACATCAAGAACATGATCACCGGTGCCGCTCAGATGGACGGCGCGATCCTCGTGGTCGCCGCCACCGACGGCCCGATGGCTCAGACCCGCGAGCACGTCCTGCTCGCCAAGCAGGTCGGCGTGCCCTACCTGCTCGTCGCGCTGAACAAGAGCGACATGGTCGACGACGAGGAGATCCTGGAGCTCGTCGAGCTCGAGGTCCGCGAGCTCCTGTCGTCGCAGGACTTCGACGGCGACAACGCCCCCGTCGTGCGCGTCTCGGGCCTCAAGGCTCTCGAGGGTGACGAGCAGTGGGTCAACTCGATCGTCGAGCTCATGGAGGCCGTCGACTCCTCCATCCCCGACCCGGTGCGTGACAAGGACAAGCCCTTCCTCATGCCCATCGAGGACGTCTTCACCATCACCGGTCGTGGAACGGTCGTCACGGGTCGCGCCGAGCGCGGTACCCTCGCGATCAACTCCGAGGTCGAGATCGTCGGCATCCGCCCGACGCAGAAGACCACGGTCACGGGTATCGAGATGTTCCACAAGCAGCTCGACGAGGCCTGGGCCGGCGAGAACTGTGGTCTGCTCCTCCGCGGCACCAAGCGTGACGACGTCGAGCGCGGCCAGGTCGTCGTGAAGCCCGGTTCGGTCACCCCGCACACCAACTTCGAGGGCACGGCGTACATCCTGTCCAAGGAAGAGGGCGGCCGCCACAACCCGTTCTTCACGAACTACCGCCCGCAGTTCTACTTCCGCACCACCGACGTGACCGGCGTCATCACGCTGCCCGAGGGCACCGAGATGGTCATGCCCGGTGACACCACGGAGATGTCGGTCGAGCTCATCCAGCCGATCGCCATGGAAGAGGGCCTCGGCTACGCGATCCGTGAGGGTGGCCGCACCGTCGGTGCCGGTACCGTCACCAAGATCCTCAAGTAAGTCCTTCCAGACTTCACTCGGCACAGGCCGGGCCTTCGGGCCCGGCCTTTGTCGTTTCCGGATGCCGTTGACGGCGTCCGTTTCCGACATTCGGGCGCCGTTCGCGGCGCCCGTTTCGCATTTGCCGACCGGTCACTTTCGGACGTTTCGCGGCCGGGATGAGACCTTACCGATGTCGACCAGTAACCCCCTTCGCGACGATCGCGTGGCGGGTTCGACCGGTTCCCGCTTTTTCGCAAAAGGGGAGAATCGATGTTGGAAGAGCTGTCATCGGACAAGGCGACGGGTGCGACGGGTGCGGCGCGGGGGATCGAGCGGCGAACCGTTCTGAAGGGCGCCGCGTGGTCGGTTCCGGTGATCGCGGCCGCTGTCGCGGCTCCTGCGGCCTCCGCGTCGCTCAACAACGCCACCGTGGCCCTCACGGACGACGTGACGAGCCTGCTGACCCTGAACGTCCTCGACTCGGCGTCGACGGCGACCGCCGGGGTGGCGATCACGGTGCCGACGACCCTCCGGGTCACGAACGGCGCCGGCGCGCTGTCGGGAACCGCGACCGTGACGATCACGGTGCAGCGCCCCGTCGGAATCAACGTCTCCGTCGGACGCGCGCGTGGATTCGGGGTCTACCGGTTCGACAGCACGCTCACGACGCCCGGCCAGCGGACCGCGGTGTACCAGAGCTCGCTCGGAACGCAGTACGGCTTCCCGCAGACGACGTTCACGACGTCGAAGAACGTCAGCGTCGGGTCGAACGGGACCCTCGACATCCCCGTGGTGTGGGGCCTCGCGGGCGTCAGCACGGGCATCGGAATCAATGCGCTGGCGTCTTTCCCGGTGACCGCGACCATCGTGTTCCCGGGACGCACGCTGGTGGCGTCGTCTTCCATCCTGGTCCCGGTCGGAGCCGGCATCCTCTGACGTCCGCATCGAATACCGGCGGGCTACGGAGGAGCGTCGGCGGAGGGTGAGCCGACTACCGACGCGACTACTGACCGCGGTACCGATATCCGCGGTCGAGCCGATCGGCGCCGGATGCCGGCGGCTACCGTGCGATCAAGGATCACGGCGCCCCGCTTCCCGAATGTAAGGGGGCGGGGGCGGGGCGCCGTGATGCGGCGGGGAGCCATGCGCGCCCACGCCGTTCGTCCGTGGAACAACACCCCCTGACAGGCAACGCTGCGATCGAGGCTGGGGGGTCGGATGAGCAGCATCGCATCGTCGACCCACGCGGTCGATCCGGGCGTGGATCGTGCCCCGATCCGCGCTCTGCTGCGGGACCACCTGCGGATGTCGCGCATTCCGCATCCGGCCGGTGTCACCTCGGCCGGACGAGCCGCGATCACCTTGCACGCGGTCGATCACGGTGACCTGTGGGTGTGGTCGGAGGTCGGCGACACCGGCTATATCGGGATCGTGTTCCCCGTGGACGAGGCGCAGGCGACGGTAGAGGGCGACACCCCGCGCGAGGGGGTGGACCGCGCGCCGGTCGTCCTTCGGCATGGATCGCCCCTGCGCCTCATATGGAGCCGTGGAGCGGCGGCGACGCTCTGGCTCCCGCGTGCCGCGGTGGAAGACCTCGGACTCGACATCGACCGCGTCTCGAGCCGGCCGTCCCTCACGACGGCGGCCCTGGCGGCGCGGGCGTACGTGACGACGGTCGCG
This sequence comes from Microbacterium sp. NPDC007973, assembly GCF_042958465.1. Lineage (NCBI taxonomy): Bacteria > Bacillati > Actinomycetota > Actinomycetes > Micrococcales > Microbacteriaceae > Microbacterium > Microbacterium sp. NPDC007973. The sequence goes on along the minus strand of NZ_JBIBJJ010000001.1, from coordinate 941,912 downwards.
GGAATGCGACCGTCGTTGAGCATGGTCGAGGCGATGGTTATGGAGCGGACGCTCCTCGACATCGCGTTCGCGCTGTTCTTCTCCGCGGGGGAGCGCGAGGTGGTCGCGGCCGCGCGGACGTCGACGTTCAATCGCGTGCGGTTGCTGTTCGAGTCGAGGTTCACCGATCCGCGATTCTCGGTGGCGTCCGCCGCGGCGGAGCTGCACATGTCATCGCGACACCTCCACCGCCTCTTCGAGAAACGCGGGACGTCGCCGTCGACGTATCTTCGTTCGCTCCGCGTCGATTTCGCGCGTGCCCTCCTCGAGGTCCGAGCGGATTCGGGAATGACTGTTCAGCGCATCGCCCGACAAAGTGGATTCGCATCGGAGCGCACAATGAGACGCGCTCTGTCCGAGACGTCGTCCGCTTCGGCATGACGTCGGTCGACGCGGATCTTTTCTTGGCGCTAAGAATGAGGGTGTGAATGCGTTCGTTCGTGTTCACGGAGACGCGCGAGCGGGTTCTAGAATCATGTGCCCGAGGCATTCCTCGGAATTCGCGCTGAGACGCCCGGGGGGCGAGGCTGTCGCGATGACGGCGTGAAAGGGAGTGTGTCCGGTGGAGTTGCAGACGTACCTGCGCATCATTCGAGTGGGCTGGGTGTGGCTGCTTCTCGGCACTCTTCTCGGCGTCGGGGCCGCCGCGGGCTGGGTCGCCCTGCAGAAGCCCGTCTACACCGCGGATGCCAGCGGCTTCGTCGCCGTGACGGGCCAGGGCGAAGATACCGGGTCCGCCCTCATCGCCGACAATCTCGCGAAGTCCAAGGTCAAGTCGTACATCGATCTGGGCACGTGGCGGTCGGTCGCGGAAGACGTCATCACGCAGTTGGGGCTCGACACCCGTCCGGAGACGCTCGTCGACCAGGTGCGCGTGAGCAATCCGGTCGACACGGTGAATCTCCTCGTTGTCGCGAACGCGTCGACACCCGAAGGGGCGCGGGATCTCGCGCAGGCCTGGATCCAGGCGATGTCGTCTGAGATCTCGCGTCTCGAGTCGCGAGACGGGGGCCAGGCTCTCGTGCAGCTCGTCGCGGGCGATTCCGCGCAGCTGCCCCGCTCGCCCAGTTCGCCGAACTGGCGTATCGCGCTGGCCGTGGGTGGTCTCATCGGCCTCGCGGCGGGAGTCTCGGGGGCCGTGGTCCGATACGTCCTCGACCGCCGCATCCGATCCGCAGAGGTGGTCGAACGCGAGACCGGGCATCCCGTCGTCGGTACCATTCCTCTCGAGAAGTCCTTCACTGACACCGGTCGGCTGGTTCCCTTCGACGGGGGGATGAGCGGCGGAGCGCGTGCGAAATTCTTCCGCGTGGCGGAGTCGCTCCGCGAATTGCGCACCAACCTCCAATTCATCGACGTGGACAATCCTCCGCGCGTGATCGTCATCAGCAGCCCGCTCCCCGGCGACGGAAAGTCCACCACCAGCGCGAACCTCGCGATCGTGCTCGCGGCGAGCGGGCAACGCGTCGTGCTGATCGACGGTGACCTCCGACGGCCCATGGTCGCGAACATCTTCGGCCTGATCGACGGTGCGGGTCTCACCGACGTTCTGGCCGGTCGCGCTCTCTTCGACGAGGTCGCGCAGCCTGTCGGCGTCGACGGCAACCTCCTGGTCCTGGGAGCGGGGATGCTTCCCCCGAACCCGTCCGAGGTCCTCGGCTCGGAGCGCATGCGCGATCTCATGCGCACGCTGTCGGCGGATGCGACGATCATCATCGATGCACCGCCGCTGCTCCCCGTGACCGACGCCGCCGTACTCGGACACCACGCCGACGGGGTGATGGTGGTAGCCAGCGTCGGCAAGACCACGATCGAGACGCTGAAGAAGGCGGTGCTCAACCTTGAGAAGGCAAACGCGCGCTGCCTCGGGGTGGTCATCAACCGGGTGCCCGTCCGCGGACGCGGCCGCGGCTACGACGATTACCAGTACACCGGGGACTACTACGCGGCACCGCCGTCGGCGACTCCGGAGACGGTGACGGCAGCGGGACCCGCGAAGGCTTCCAAGGCGAAGGCGCGAACGTCAGCGCGCCTGGATGACGCGCCTGGCATCCGCCGGAGCACAGCGGTGGCGGCGTCGACGACAGGCGAAAGTGCCTCGCCCTCGCGGCGCTCCCGCCGCGCGGCCCGCTGACGAAGCGCGCTCACGGGTCAAATCGACCGGCTCAGCCGTCGCTCGGCTGCACGACGCCCTGCGACGCGAGAGCGTCGAGGAAGGAGGCGACCGTCGGTCGCACGTCAGCCTCGTCCGCCTCCCAGACGCGGACGATCTCCGAGACGATCTCGTCCTCGTCGCGGAGCCCGTCGATCAACTCCCAGATCGCGACTCCCACGTCGGAAAGCCGGATGACGGCGAACGGCGTCATCCGTGCGGGGAGCGCGATGTACGCCGCCGAGCCGTCCCACGTCCAACCGGTTCCGGGTGAGCGCTGCCACACGGGCGTGGAGTGAGTCATTCACGACCTCCGTCGACGTGCAGCTTCGAGGATGCGGAGCAGCTTGGCGGGCGCGGTGACGATGCGCCGCAGGTAGAAGCGGAGCAGGCTGAGCGGATCGTCGGCGACGCCGAAGAACGCTTGAGCGAAGCGCGGGCTGGGGACGAGCTTGCGAGCCGCCAGGCGTGCGCGGGCCGGCCAGCTCGCGCCGGCGAATTGCTCGGCAAGGGTCTCGGGGAGGTCGTCCGGCGACTCCACGCGTCGTCGCCACAATGCCGTCAGCCGGTCCGCTTCGGTCGACAGGGCGAAGGTGTCACCGGTCAACCGTTTCAGGGTGTCGCGGAGGGGTCCGACCGCTCCCGTCGCCACAGCTCGTTGGGAGAGGTCGCCCATGTCCGCGCTCAGGCGCTCGGCTGCCCGTTCCTCGAGATCGAGCAGCTGGACGGCATCGCGGGAGCGGGTGGCATGGAGAGCGGCGACGAGCCAGTGGTCGGTCGCTGAGGGGACGGGGCACACGCGGTGCGCCAGCTCGATCGTCGAGCGGGCCTCCCACAGGGTGTCGAAGACGTCTTGAGCGGGGCTCAGGAATCCTGGATAGTACCGATGGAGGTCCAGGTGACAGGGCCACTGCGGGTGCTCCAGGGTTCGGGCGTGCGGCGCGAGCACGGTTCCCTCCCGAGGGAGCTCGACCAGGACGGCCTTGTCGCGATCGGTCCATCCGCTCGAGCGCAGAAGGCCCCACAGACGTTCGAATGCCGACGGATCGACCAGGACGTCGACGTCCGACGAACCGCGGACCGCGCGAAGTCCCTGATCCGCGAGCACACGACCCTTGATCGTCAGAACGCGGATGCCGTGCAGCTCCGCGAAATCGTTCACGGCCGCGGCGAGCAGCTCGACCGCCACATTGTGGGGGAGCGGGACCAGCTCGCTGGCTGGTCCGGGTGCCCCGGACGGAGCGGCTGCGGTGCGGCTCCCCTCACGGCGACGTGTGCGTGCCATCAGCGTTCCGGTCGTCCCCACTTCATCCTTCGCGTGAGCGCGAGCCTACTTGAGTCTTCACCCTGGCGCGCAAGCCGCAGCGACGCCTCGCGGCCGCCCCGCATCCTCCACCCGGGCGCCGCGGGTGAAACCCGTATGCTGAGCGGGTGAATGATGCTGCCGTCGACCCGAGCCGACGATCCCGTCGGGAAGCACGCGTCGCTAACAGCGTCGCGATCGGCGGCGACTCTCCAATCCCGGCGGACATCGGCGGCACGGCCGCGGAGCGGCCCGAGAGCCGGGTCGTGGGCCGAGCGTCTTCGACACCGCGGCGCGGCGCGGGCTTCGCCGGCACGTGGAAACCCCTCGCCGCCGCGCTCGGGGCGCTCGTCGTCGCGCTCGCCGTCGGCTCGCTCGCCTCGATCGCCTTCGACGGAGACTCCGGACGCAGCATCGGCGGGCTCGCGGCCGCTCTCATCCTCGGCGCGACGGGACTCGCGCTGACGGCCCGGACGCGCTTCGCCGGATTCTTCTCGCTGCGGGCGCTCGATGTGCTCTGGGCCCTCGTGCTCGGTGTCATCCTGCCGTTCCTCACCGGCGTCTTCGCCCCTGACCTCGGGTTCCCCGCTCTCGCGGCCCTGTCCCCCCGCTGGCTCCTGCTCGGCGTCGCCGCACCCTTCGTCGTCGTGCTGGGCCTGATGTTCTTCGCGATCTTCTTCGTCTACCCCGCCGCCGAGTCCTTCGCCGCCACGCGCCTGACGCCGGTCTGGAGCCGGGTCGCGGCTGCAGCCGCGTCGACGCTCGCCTTCGCCGTCGTGCCGGCCGTGTTCTCTCCGACGGTGTCGGGGATGCCGCGTGCTTTCCTCATCGGCCTCGGCCTGGCGGCATCCGTCTTCGTCGCCCTGTCGCGTCGGCCGTGGGGGCCTCTGCTCGCCGGTCTGATCTTCACCGCCGTCTGGGTCGCGATGTCGGCCGCCGGTTACCTCCTGGCCTGATCGGCCGCGACGAGGGTCACCGACCGCGCAGAACCGGCACCGCCGCGACGCTCAGCGCCAGCAAGGCCGCGAGCTGAACGGCAGCCACGCCGGCGGCGGCGCCCGCGACCCCGCCGAGGCCCGCGCCGATGAGGACCGCGGGCACGATCAGCACGGCCGCCACGCACACCGAGGCCAGATAGGCGCCGTCGCGCCCGGATGGCAGGACGACGCACATTCCGAGGGCGGTCGCCAGGGTCATAGCGGCGAGGGCGACGCCACCGAACAGAGCGGTGAGGGGGGTTATCTCGAAGCCCGGACCGAGCACGATCGGGGTCGCCCAGGGGACCACCAGCGCGAATCCGGCGCCGAGCCCGATCGCGAGCAGCCCGTGGAGGCCGACCGCGCGGCGCATCCGTCGGAGCCCGGCGGCTCCGGCCGCGGACGATACCCACCCCTGGAACGACGACGTGATCATGTACACGCCGATGTAGCCGTACTTCAGCACGCGATCGAAGGGGGCGAAGCCGATCGCCGCGGGTGAGGTGGCCACGCCGAGGGTGGACAGCGGCGCCGTCTCCGAGAACGTCAGCAGGCCGGCGGCCAGCGCCGTGCGCCAGCCCCCGCGGTAGGCCGACCGCGCGTCGCGCAGGGTCTCGCCGACCGCGAACCGCTCACGCAGGCCGATCAGCCACGTGGCGACGACGAACGCCGCGAGGGTTCCGGCCAGCAGGATCACCGGGTAGAGCAGGGGGATGCCGGTGACCAGGGCCAGGACGGCGCCGACGAGGTTCAGCACGATGCGGGGCAGGGCGTCGAACACGAGAGACAGCAGGGGGCGGCCGACGCCGACCGCGTACCAGCTGAGGGAGAGTCCCTGCAGCGAGAAGGCCAGGGCCGAGACGATCGCGAGCGCGTGATCGTCGGCGTGGCTCGCGAGAGCGGCGACGACGGCCACGATGGGCAGGATCACCACGCTGTTGGCACCGCGCACGGCGATGCTGGCGCGGAAGACGCGGGAGGGGTGCGAGGACCGAGCCGCCTCCACCGGACCCCGCACGGCCCACCCGAAGGTGATGAGGGTCGCCGCGAGCGTTCCGAGCGCTTGACCGATCGCGACCTCCGCGAACCCCGTGGGTCCGGCCGCCCGGGTGATGAGCGGCAGCGCGATCAGGGGCGAGATGGCCGAGAGAGCGGAGACCCCGGTCAGCAGGGCGACGCTGCGGGCGCGATGCGGTCGCGGCGCCTCAGGAGCGGTCGAGGTCACGCTCGTCCTCGGTCAGGGGCCTCAGCAGCACCGCGATGAGGATCCACGTGATCGCGAACCAGAACATGCTCGTGAGCGTCGCCGACAGCGCGTACGAGGCGAGCAGGCCCGCCGCGATCGGCTTGCGCGGGCGCGGGACGCACACGAAGACCGTGACGAACAGCGCGACGAGCAGCCCGAGACCGACGATTCCTCCGTCGTAGAGCACCTGCACGGGCAGCATGATGATGTGCCCGCTGACTCCGGGGGTGCCGGGCTGTTCGTGTCGCAGGCCGAAGGTGTTCGTGCCGTTGCCGAGCCACAGGTTGACGCCCTTCATTTCCTGCGCGGCGAGACCGGCGACCTCGAGACGGAAGCCGATCGTGCCGCCCTGGAAGTCGACGTCGCCGATCTTGTTCTGCTGCTCGGGGTTGGTCGGGTCGGGGATGCGGGTGGCCTGCGGTGCGGGGCTGGCCGGGACGCTGCTGTCGGCGGACGGCGACGGCGAGGCCGTGACATCGTCGACGAGCTGCGTGGGCGATGCAGCGGGGGCGGATGCCGAGGGCGCATCGCCGGCGGGGAGGGTGCGGTCCGCCGGCGCGGCGTTGCCGACGGCGGCGACGATCCCGTACGTCACGACGAGCGTCACGCCCAGGATCGCGGTGGGCAGGATGCGCGTGAAACGCGTGCGCCAGGTCGAGCGAGTCGAGAACAGGGTGAACAGCGCGAAGACGCCGAGCCCGAGCACGAGGCTGAATACCGCGGTCCGGGTCTGGGAAGCCACGAGACCGAGGGGGACCGCGATCGCGATCGCCGCCGTCTCCCATCGCCCGATTCCCCGGCGCGTGATGGTGAGCAGCGTCCAGAAGATCAGGATCGACGCGTAGATGTTCGCCTCGATCGCGGTGAGGCGAGTGACGTAGACCTCGTAGAGCCAGTCGAAGTCCGTGCCGAGGGCCACCTGCCCGCGCGTGAGGTTGGCGACGACGAAGGCCGCGAAACCGACCAGCGCCCACGGGGCGACCGACCAGCGCCCGACGCGTCCGGCGAGGTCGGCCCCCTCGGCGACCGTCATCAGCGAGACCAGCAGGAGAAGATCGATGAACAGCCAGATCAGGATCGAGGAGCTCCAGCTCAGGCTTGGCGAGAAGACCAGAGTCGAGATCACGTTCCACGCGACGAACGCCGCGAACACGAGGGGAACGGGATGCCGCAGCGCGCGCAGGAACGCGGGCCGTAACGCGGGGTGCATGATCATCCAGGCCGCGAGGGCCAGGGGGACCACCTGTTCGACGCGCACGCGGAAGCCGGCGATCTCGGCGTCGTAGCGCCCGAGGAAGGAGCTGATCACGACGGCGACGATGAGGCCGAACGTCACCAGACGCGTGCGTCGCGAGAGGCTCGGGGCGCTGTAGGCCGCGGCGATCGACACGTTCTTCACGACATCTCCCGGTTCCACAATTCGAAAGCGATCCGCCGATCGAAGGTCTCGCGGGAGAAGAGTCGGTCGAAGCGCTCGCGAGCGGATGAGGCCGCGGCGCGCACGGCGTCTTCGTCCAGCGCGTCGAGCGCCGCCGTCCACGCGCCGACGTCGCCGGGGGTCACCAGGAGCGGGCTGTCGCCGGCGATCTCCCTCAGCCCTCCGCCGTCGCTCGCGAGGAGCGCGCGCCCCGCCCCGAGCGCCTCGATGGCGATCGTCGGAAGGGGGTCGGGCAGGATGCTGGGGACCACCACGACGTGTGCGGCGTCGATGTGGGCGCGCACGTCGGGGGTCGGGCCGACGATCGAGATGCTCTGCCGTCTCGGTGAGCTCGCAACCAATGCCGGCACGTCGACCGACTCGCCGCTGGGCGGTCGGTCGCCGAGCACCTCGAGGGTGAGGTCGTCACGCCGCGTGGAGCCCCAGGCTTCGAGGAGGACGGAATGGCCCTTCCACGCGTTCCACCGGCTGGCGACGACCACTTTGATGCCGTCGGTGAAGGAGGGAAGAGCGACGGGCGCGGCAGCGTCGAATCCGTTGTTGACGACGCGCGTGCGCGCGCGCAGCGGCGCGGGCAGCACGTCGGCGACCGCGGAGCTGACCGCGATGATCTTCTGCGCGAAGCGGAGGAAGGGGACCACTGCTCGCGATCGCTCATCGATGTGCTCGTGCAGGTGAAGAACGACCCGCGCGGCGGACAGGCGGGCCGCGGGGGCGGTCAGCGCGGCCGCGGCGGTGTTGAGGTAGACGAGGTCGGCACGAGCCGCGAGCAGGCGCACGCTCGTCGTGATCGTGCGCCACGCAAGGCCCGGGAGCTTCGCGGGCCGCAAGTACGCCCGCCGCATGATCGGTAGCGGCAGGCGGCGCACGCGGATGCCCATCGCGCTCAGAGCCGTCGACAGCTGTCGCTCGGGGTAGTCCAGGTCGGTCGGCAGCCACACCTCGACCCGGACGTCGTCCGGGGCGGTGCGCAGGACCTCGAGCAGCACGCGATCCGCACCGTACATCTCATCGGAGGGGTGGATGACGATGCAGCGACGGTCCCGCTTCACTCGGCGCTCCGCGACTTGAGCTCTCGTGCGGGGATTCCCCCGTACACCGCCCCCGCGGGCACGTCGCGCGTCACGACGGCGCCGGCGGCGACGACCGCTCCGTCGCCGATCGTCACGCCCGAGGTGATGGTGACACCACTGGCGATCCAGCATCCGGAACCGATCGTGATGGGCGACCACTCGACCCCCTGCGACTTGACGTCGAGGGAGGGGTCGCTCATGACGTGGTCTTCGGCGAAGACGCGTACGCCCGGGCCGAGCATCGTCTTCTCGCCGATCGTGACTCCGCCGGAGCAGCCGATGTAGCAGCCCGGTGAGAGGCTGCTCCCGTCGCCCATGACCAGACCCACTCCGATCGCGCGCGAGTAATAGCTGCTGGGGCGGATCAGCGTTCCGGCTCCGATCGAGACACGATCGCCGAAGCGGATGCCGTCACGGCTCAGGCCCTGGATCTCGGCGAAGTCCTCCACGATCAGGTCGGCACCGGCATGGATCAGGTGGGGGTTTCGCACCCGGACGCCGCGGCCGATGAGGGGGACGCCTCGCGACGAGCCCAGTCGCGGAGCCAGGAGCGCACCACGCACGGCCATCGGACCGACTTTCGCGGCGAGCTGGGCGCTCACGATGCGCCACCGCTGGCTGCCGGCTTCGCGCAGACGCTCACGCTGCTCGTGGATGATCTTGCCCGCGATTCCCATGGCTCAGCGCTTCCGCCCGCTCGGTGTGGTCGAGGGCGTCCGGCCCCCGCGTCCGGGAAGATGCTCGCGCAGCAGCCTCTCGTAGGCGGCGTTCACACCCTCCCAGGAGTATGCGTCCTGCGCACGAGCGACCGCGGCCTCGCTGAGGCGTTGCTGACGCTCGGGGTCGGTGAGCAACGCGCGGAGTCCGGCCTCGATCTCTGCGGGATCGGGCCCGGTGAAGGCTCCGGCATCGGTACCCAGCACCTCGCGGGCGTGCACGGTGTCGCGCGCGATGATGGGCGCACCGGCAGCCATCGCCTGCACGAGGGCGGGATTGGTGCCCCCGACGCTGTGACCGTGGAAGTAGGCACCGGCGTGCTGCCACAGGCTGTGCAGCCGGTTGTCGTCGTGCACGTGGCCGAACCAGTGAAACCGGGGGAGACGCCGATCCAGATCAGCGGCTCGGGCGTCCAGCTCTCCGCCGTACCCCGACGAGCCGACGACGATCACATCGTGCGTCGCAGCGAGCCGCTCGGCGGCGTCGAAGAACTGGCCGACCGTGTTCTCGGGCACGAATCTCGCCACGACGAGGGCGTATCCGCGGTGCGTGAACCCGGGCTCGATCGGCAGGGGCGGGGGAATGTCGGCTCCGTACGGGATGAACGTCCCGCCGACACCGAACTTCTGCTGCCAGGCGTCGCCGATCGTTCGCGCGTCGACGACCCGTTCCGTCGCCCATCGGGCGGTGACCCGGGCGCCGGCGCGGAAGACGGCCTTGCCGAGGGCGCTCCACTTCTCGCGCTCCCACTCCAGTCCGTCGACGTTGACGATGGTCGGGATGCCGCGGGCTCGCAGCAGCGGGAGCCAGAAGCCGTTCGCGACGTTCATGATGAGCGCGACGTCGGGCTTGCGGCGCATCGCGTCGAGAGTGGAGGTCAGCCCGTACGAGAGAGTGCTGAGGGCCTTGGAATCGACGCCCGTGGTCACGCGCGACACGACGCGGCGGTCGCGCTCAGGGTCCGCGGGATCGGTTGCGCCGGGCCGGCCGTACACGGTGACGTCCCAGCCGTGGTCGACCAGGTAGGGCGACAGTCGCCGGACGGCGGTTTCGAATCCGCCGTAATAACTTGGGTATCCGCGCGTTCCAATGATGGCTACGGCAGGCGTGTGGTTCTCGGCCACGCGTCTCCTCGGGTTTTCGGGTTGGCGTCGGTGGCGACTTCTCGAAATTCCGCGCGTGTGCACACAGCAGACGTTGCCCCCAACTTCGGTAGCATACCGATCTACGCGGCGGCCCCCTGCCGCGTCGCACGCCGAACCCCGACTCTCGGCGCGATCGGATGGACATGTCGCAGCCTTTTCTCGCCCGCCTGACGCCCGTCAGAATCGCCTGGATCGCTCTTGCGGTCATCGCGGCGTTCCTTCTGGCGCTGATTGTTGCGGTTGGTGTCGGCGCATTCATTGCGCAGAAGGAATTGCGCGCCGCGGTGCCTCTTGTTGCGAAGATGCAGTCGCAGTTCGGGTCCGATGACCGCGCGGCGCTGGCGGCATCCGTCGACTCACTGCAGCAGCACGCGTCCGCCGCCCGCGGCGCCGCCGACACCCCGTTGTGGTGGGTCGCTGAGCAGGCGCCGTTCGTCGGATCCACGCTCCACGCCGTCCGTTCGTCGACGATTGCCGTCGACGAACTCGCCTCCGGCGTCCTTCCTGTTCTGTCCGACGTCGACCCGGCGGTGCTGAAGCCGCAGGGGGGAGCCTTCGACGTCGCCGCGCTCAGCCAGTTGGCCGAGCCGGTGTCGACTGCCGCCGTCGCCGGCGAGCAGGCCGCCGACGCCCTTCACGGGGTGAACGCCGCGGAGCTCCCCGGTGCTCTGCAGCAGCCGATCTCGCAGCTCGTCGGTGCGGTCACCGCGCTGCAGCCCGCTCTCTCGCGCGCGGCGGAGGTCATGCCGGTGCTGCCCGCGATGATGGGACAGGACGGTCCTCAGGATTACCTCCTACTCGTCCAGAACAATGCCGAAGCTCGCGGTACCGGTGGCATCCCCGCGTCGGTGGTGATGTTGCGTTTCGACGCGGGAAAGCTGTCGATCGCTGCGCAGGCGACGAGTCGTGATTTCACCAACAAGCGAGCGACACCGATCATGCCGCTCGATCCCGAAGTGGTGAAGCTGTTCGACGACAAGGTCGGACGGTACTCGCAGGACATCACCTCCACCCCGGACTTCGCTCTTTCCGCTGAATTGGCGAAGCAATTCTGGACCGAGTCCTTCGGTACTCCGGTCAACGGCGTGATCTCGATCGATCCGGTGATGCTCTCCTACATTCTCGAGGCGACCGGTCCCATCACCCTCGCCACGGGAGACGAGCTGACCTCGTCCGACGCGGTGAAGATCCTGCTCAGCGATGTGTACGCGCGCTACCCGAAGAACGCGGATCAGGATGCGTTCTTCTCGTCCGCGGCCGTCGAGGTGTTCGACGCCGTCTCATCGGGCGACTTCTCTCCCGTCCCCTTCGCCGGGGCGGTGGTGAAAGCCGTCGACGAGCACCGCGTCCTCTTCCACTCCTTCGACGAGAACGTCGAGTCGGCCTTCGCCGGTTCGCGTCTGCTCGGACCTCTGCCAGCGACGGACGATCCCGCGACGCCCACCCTCGGGGTGTTCGTGAACGACCTCACCGAAGGAAAGCTCAGCTACTACACCTGGATGTCCGCCGAGGTGCAAGTGAACCGGTGCGCAGCCCTCCCGACGTACACGACAGTCGTCACGTTCGTGAACGGGGTGGATAGAGCGACCTCGGACGGCCTCGTCGACTACGTCGACGGAGCGCGGCATTACGACAAGGGCACGATCGGCACAGACCTGCAGTTCTATGGACCGAGCGGCTCGACGTTCGTGGGTGCGGCACTCGACGGCGTCGACGTCTCGATCACCACGGGCGAGCATCTCGGGCGACCCGTCGGGCGCATGTGGGTGGTCAATCCGCCGCAGTTCGTCCACACCCTCGCCGTCCAGTTCCAGGGGACGGCGGATGATGGCGACGACGTCGCGATCGTGCACACTCCGATGGTGAACCCGGTCAACACCACCGTGGTCGAGGTGCCCTGTAGCTGAACTTCGGCCCCTTCCGTTCCCGGCGGGGCGGGGCGGCGGCGGGCGGAGCCGGTGCGCTGAGACCGCCTCAGAGAACGACGAACAGGTAGGCGTACGCCGCGAGTAGCCCGAGGTTGATCAGTCCCGCGATCGGGGCGAGCAGGCCGACCGAGCCGCGCCGCAGAATTACCGCGACGACGGCGAGGGCCAGGCCGAGCACGGCACCCGCGGCGCTCAGGGCGAGAGTGCCCGTGAGCGACAGCGTCTCGACGAAGGCTGCCCAGAGGCGCGCCACGACCGCCAGTTGCACCCCGAGGGAAGCGAGCGCGGCGAGCAGAGACAGGGTGCCGAGCACGCGGGGGGCGGTTTTCACGGGGCGAGCCTACCCGAGGGGTTCTCCGCGGCCGGAATCGCTCGCGCCGGCGGGAACACGACGAAGTGGTAGAGAACGAACCGGATGACGGTCACCCCGCCGATCGCGAAAAGGTTGACCACATTGAGGCCGACGGGATCGGCTGATCCGAACACTGCCTCGAGGGCGCGTGCTCCGAGCCACACGGCGCCCGCCCCGAGTGCCGTGCACGCGGCGTTGACGAGGAGGAACTTCACCATCTGCCGCCCGGCGCCCGTGCGCGCTCGTGATCGGAAGGCCCACTCGCGGTTGCCGATGTAGGCGTTGACGAGGGCGATGAGCGACGCGACGATCTTCGCGGCGACGGGACCCATCCCCGTCAAGAGCAGCAGATTGAACGAGACGATCTCGATCGCGGTGCTGATCGCGCCCACGACGAGGAAGCGGGCTGACAGAGCGCCCGCGCGATTAAGATTCCGGCTGCGCCCCACGAGTGTCATACGCTACATGTTCGGGGGAATTGCCGGGTGAATCCGTCCCGGCTGAGAGCGGGGATGCCAGGGTGCAGGCGCAAGACCATGTTGCGGTCGTGATACCGGCCTTTAATGAGGCCGAGGCCCTGCCGTCCTTCCTCGCAGAGATCCACGCCTCGTTCGAGAGCATCGGTGTCTCCGTTTCCGTGATCGTGGTCGACGATGCTTCCACGGATGCCACCAGCGACGCGGCCGCTCCCCTCGCCGACGTCATCCGCTCCCCGCGCAACCAGGGTCACGGCCCCACAGCGCTCGCCGCGTACGAACAGGGCCTCCGCAGCGGAGCCGGGATCATCGTGCACGTCGACGGCGACGGGCAGTTCTACGGAGACGACATCGCCCGCGTAGCGTCGGCTCTCGACCACGCCGAGGCCGATGTCGTGCACGGCGTGCGACGCGGGCGCACCGATCCCTGGTTCCGGCGCGCCTTGAGCGGGCTGGTGCGGTTCGCGGTGTTCCTGTTGTGCGGGAGGTCCGTCCCCGACGTCAACACGCCTCTCCGCGCCTACGGGCAGGCGGCTTTGCGCCGCCTCGTCGACGGTGTCCCGGCGGACGCCCTCGTCCCTCACGTGCATTTCTCCATCTCCGAAGCACGCGAACGGCTGCGGGTGCGGTACGTCTCCGTCGCCAGCATCCCCCGCCGCGGCGCGGTCGCACAGGGCACGATGTGGGGTGGCGGGCGTGCGCGTGCCGTACTGCCTCCCCGTCGTCTCGTGCGATTCGCTGCCCGAGCGCTCGGTGAACTGTGGCGGGTCGACATCCTCGGCTCCGTTCGGCGCGGGGTTCCGCACGACGCGACCGTGCGCGGCTGATCGTGCGTCACCTGTTCGCCTGGACGGGTCTGGGGCTCTGCCTCGCCGTCGTGCTGGCGGCCACGTTGTCGCCGACACCGATAGACCAGGGATACGAGAGCGCCATCGAACGCGTCCTGTCTATCCTGCATCGCAACGGTGCTCCGGGGTGGTTCGGCTACCGCTGGCTCGAGTTCTCGGCGAATATCGCCATGTTCGTCCCCCTGGCGTATTTCCTCTCCCTCGTCTTCCCGACGCGATTCCTGTGGCTGGCGCTGCCCCTCGTGCCCGCCCTGTCGGTCGCACTCGAGACGCTGCAGTTCTTCGTGCTGCCGGCGCGCTTCGCAACCGTCAACGACGTGGTCGCCAACACCGTGGGGGGTTGGGTGGGAGTCGCCGCGGCGGCGGCGACGGTGGCTGCCGTCCACGCCCGGGACCGGCGCGTGCTGCAGAAGTGGCGTGAGCGCAACGTCGTCGGTGTCCGCGAGTCCGTCGGATGACGCGCCTGACCGCGCGCCCCGCGCTGCTCACGGCGGCATCCGCCCTCATTGTGAGCCTGTCTGCCTACGTGCCGATGATCGTCAGCGGTCACATCACGCGTGACTCCGGAGTCTTCCTCTACACGGGAATGGTCGTCTCGCGCGGGGGAATGCCCTATGTCGACTCGTGGGATCACAAGGGCCCGCTCCTCGCGGTGATCGAGACCCTCGCGTGGCGTCTCGGGGGTGGCATCGTCGGTGCTCCGATCCTCGAGGCGATCGTCCTCTTCTTCGGGCTCACCGTCGCGGGCCTGATTTGGGCGCGGTGGATCCGCGCATGGGCGGCCGTGGTCGTGCTCATCACCGGCGTGACCTATCTCGGGGTGTTCGAGGGGGGCAACTTCACGGAGACGTGGCTGTTCCCGTTCCAACTCGTCGCCTACAGCCTCGTCGCGGACATCGTGCTGCGCTTCGGGCGGGACGCTCCCGCAAGGATCCTCGTCGGAGCAGGCATGACACTCGGCCTCGCGGTATCCGTCGGTCTGTTCACCCGTATGAACAACGTCGCGGGTCTGCTGGTGCTGGCGGGTGTGTGCGTCGTCTTCTTCCGGCGGCGCCTCGCCGTCGCTGCGTCCGTCATCGGCGTCATCGCCGCGGTCGGCGTGGCGCTGACCCTGTGGTTGTGGACGGGTGATGCCCTGCGGGCGGCGGTGGACCAGTACGTGCGATACAACCTCTTCTACTCCGAGGGCACGCCGCTGGGGGAGCGCGTCGCTTCCTTCGCGACGCTGGCCCAGCTGCTCGTCTCGGGAGCGATTGTCGCGGCCGCGCTCGTCATGATCGGCGCCGTCCTCATGAAACGGATCGTCGCGAGGGGTACGTGGCCACCGGCCATGACCGTCATCGTCGTCTTCATCGGAGTCGGAGTGGTCGACGCGCTCTCTCAGATGGCGTCCGGCCGGCCCTACCCGCACTATCTCGTCGTGGCGATCGCCGGATTCGCCGTCGCTGTCGCCGGAGCCGGTGCCGAGGTGTCGTCGTCGGTCGGGGAGTGGTGGCGCAGAGAAGCACGCGCTCGGCAGCGTGCGACCCGAGCGGTCGGACTCATTGCGCTCGCGGCGATCGTGCTGTCCAGCTCGAGCTCGACCGCCCTGCAGGGCCTTCGCACCACGCTCGGCGCGGGCGTTTTCACCGCCGGCTCGTACCAGGCGCAGATCGTCGACCGTGTCCTCGCCGAGACGAGTCCCGACGACCGTGTGCTCGTGCACGGCGCCGAAACATGGATCCTGGCGGCGTCGCAGCGGCTGTCGCCGACGGCGATCACCTACTCTTTACCGGTCGAGCAGGGATACGCAGGCTTGCCGGAGCAGTACCTGGCAGAGGTGACGGCTTTCCCTCCGGCTCTCATCGTGGAGTCGCCCGAGTCGTGCGGGATCTCCATCGCGTGTCCGGCGGACAAGGATCTGTTCGCGGGGCTGGCGCCGTGGGTGGCCGCGTCATACGCCTTGGAGGGCGACGTCACGGGGTTCCGGTTCTGGCGGCGACTTGACGGTTAATCTGCATGCAGATCCACGGAGTGTGAGCGAGATCACTTCGTCCGCCTCGTCTCTACGACTATCACAGGGTCGGTCGTGACCTGAATGCTGGTGGAGCCGACCCCTAGTTCGTTCCGCATGGGCTCTCCGAGAAAATCGACAAGGGACGTGTCGTATTCCGGAAATGCCCGGAAGGAAACATTTTCCTTCTTCTCTGAGGAATCGGCGAACGGAGTTTCCAGCCACATGACGGTCCGTCGATCGCCAGACGGGTTTGTAAATTGAAAAGACCGAACATCTCCTTCGAAGGAGGATGATGTCATCTCAAACCCGCTAAGGAGGCGAATGAGGCTTGCGGCGGAACCGGCTGCTTGTTTCGGCTGGAAGGCACTAACAGACTTGGACGGTTGTCGGAATAGGCCGTAGTGTGCTTGAGCATCGCTTAGCGCAGTGCCATCGTCGATCGCGTCGTACCAGTAGACTGCTGCGACTGCGGGTGTGGCTTTTAGTGAGGTCAGAATCTCCACTAGCCCCGCGGCCGCTTGCCGCTCGTTGGCAACGCGCCCGACATCGCCGGCTGGCGACTTCGATGTCGTATTCGACAACCCGATCTCGCTGACTATGATAGGAATGCTTTTTGCCTCGTTGTTTTTGCGTAGCAGATCATCCAAGGCGTCAATGTTCTTCAGTAGGGTCGGGATGTCGTTCGAGTACGCGTGCGTTGAAATGGCGTCTGCGTGCCTGAGGCCGCCAGCTGCGATGAACTCCGAGAACCAAGGAATCGGTGTTGTCGAAGTGTTTCCGGCAACTATCTTGACTTCGGGATGTTTCGCCTTCACGCCGTCGTACACTGCTGCAACAAGTTTGGCGTAGCACTTTCCGCTCTGGCACGCGCTCGTGTTTCTTTGGGGTCGGTTAAATTCGTTCCACACCTCCACCGCTTCTATCCTCGGATTCTTATCGAGGACGGTGTTTATATATTCGACGAAGTCATTTCGCATTGCGTTATTGACAGGTGGTGTCAAACCGTCCTTGGACTGCTTGCTGAAGACGCCAGGATTGCCATAGCCGGCGACGAGCATTTGCGAGAAGTTCGCGTCCGATGTGGCCGACGTCGCTTCCAAAGCAAATTCGGGTACCCTGAACGTGGTTGCGGAGGGCTGTACGCTGGCCCACGCGGTTTCATCACGAATTCTGGTGAAGCCCAGTTCGCTTACGAGCGGGACCGTCTCCGCTAGCGGCCATAGTTCCGAAAAGGAGGATTTCCCCCAGTGCGTAGACACACCGAAGAACGTGTCCGGTTGGGTGGGCATCTGCCCTGTCACAAGGAAGTCGGCCTGTACACTCTCGTCGCCATTCTTTGCGTGGATCGTATAGTAGCCGGCGGCGTTCAGCGCCGGCTTTATGGAGATCGACCCCATATTTAGAGTCTTCCCCGCGGCGGCTAAGCCTTTCGAAGGAGTCGTCACCTCCCATTTGATGTTCCCCGGGTCGCCGCTGACCTCGATCGACACGTCGCTTACTGATGTGAAGAGTAGAGAGCTCGACGTGATCCGAAGAGGCTGGCCACGAGTCGACACTGAAGCGATTGCCACGACGACAGAGAGCGCGAGCAGCGACGTGACCAAGATCAGCAGTAACCGTCGAGGGCGCGTTATCGTTTTCACCGAAGACCCCAGCTGCCTAGTCTTGGACCGCGCGGCCGCCTCTCGAGGGCGGCTACTCGTCGAGCATAGACCGTCAGGGGCTGCCCCGCAGATTGCATTCGTACAAACGCCGCCATGTAGCACCGCGCAATAGTGTCGAAGATATCAACGGCTGGGGCGCGATGGGCCGGAGTCGCCGGGCAGCCGGTGCCCCGGAGAGCCGCTGATGGGATCCGCGTGTGTGGAGCGCCGCAGCGCAATGCAGGGCCAGTCTCGACATCGGGCCGTGGCGGTCACGTTCGATGGAACTGTCCTCGAGATGATCTGACGAAACCGAGAGGTTCGCCGGCTGACGGCTGTCAGTCTTCTGTACCGGCATCCGTCACACGGGCTTCAGTGCGGTCACCGGCTGCGCGCCAGTCTCAGAGCATGTCGCTCCTGGCTTGAACTCGCGCTCGCGAGTAACCCGACATTGGCGGAGGCGCCAGGCCGGGCCAGGCGCCTCTCCTTGGCAACACTCCGTTGTTGGCGAACAAGGGACATCGCCCGTGGAGGATGCCCGTGGAGTCGGCGGCAGCAATCACCTATTGCCGTCGATGCCGACGTTCTGAGATCGTCAAGCCCTCACGCGTGAGCGGATTCTGCACAGTGCGGTCCCGCCTAGTAAACACTTATCCCGAAGGTCAATGAGGCTCAGCTGGCCCAGGTGGAGGCTCAGGGGAGCCTCGTGACTTCTGCTGAGTGGGCTTACACCGGTGCTCGTTACGCCCTGGCGAGGCGCCCTTTGTCAGGCGGCGCTGTGGGCAGGCGGTCACTCCTGATCGCGCTTTGAGGCGGGTTGTCTGCGGGGCTCATTTTTGTTCTACTTGCGACAGTAAGGTGTCTCTTCTTCATCAAATATCGTTATGGGGATTTGTAATGCGGGCAGGCATTCGTGCATCCATGGGCGTAGCTAGCGTCGTTCTTACGATGCTAGCTAGCATCTTGACCGGACCGCCCGCGGTGGCGGCAGGTCCGCAGATGCCGGATGTGGGAGAGCATCCTCGCCTGCTCGCGACCGGATCGCGTATGCAGCAACTAAGCGCTCAGGCTGCCAAAGACCCCGTATCCGCCGAGCTCGCAGAATGGGTCAAGTCTTCCGCGAAGAGTCTCCTGAGCGCGGGGAATCTGAAGTACGACACCACCGATGACGGCAACATGCTGGACGACGCTCAGCTCCTCGGGCGACGTCTGCAGGATCTTCTGCTCGCTACACGGCTCACCGGCGACACCGCTTATCAGACGCGGGCTTGGCGTGACGTGTCGCAAGCAATCCGGCTCCCGAGTTGGAACCCCGACCACTTTCTTGACACTGCGGAAATGACCTCAGCACTCGCAATCGCGCTTGACTGGGGTTACTCCGGGTGGACGGCCGCGCAACGCGCCTCCATTGTCGATGCCATTGTGACAAAAGGGCTCCAGCCATCGTTGCCAGTCTATGAAGCGGCCGATAATTCTCCGGGTCCCTATCGGAATATCGGTAACTGGACCGGACGCGCTGACAACGTGAACATAATCGTCAACGCATCGATGGTCGAGGGGGCGATCGCAGTAGCGCGAGAGACCAACTCGCCCGTACCGGGCCAGGTGTACGCCCACGGCATGGAAAGCATCCAGAACGGCCTTCAGGCCTATGCGGATGCGGGGGGCTTCGTGGAGGGGCAGTCTTACTGGGCATACGCTACGCGGCATTTGGCATCGCTTGCCAATACTCTTCAGGCGGCTACCGGTTCTCACCGCGGTGTTCTGGACCGCCCGGGCATACGTGCGGGGCTGAGTTTCATTCTCGGCACACGAATGCCAGCAGGTCAATATGCGACGTTTGCAGATAATCTGGCTTCCATCGACGTAGCTCCCGCTTTTGCTGGACTGGGATATGCGCTTCAAGACCCAGGGTATACGAGCGCCGCGACGCAAGCCCGGTCCTCCCGCTATGCAGCTATGTCCCTTCTGTGGCGCAACCCTGACTTGGATAACGGTGCGAGTTCCGCTCCGCTAGATTACGAGGACAAATCGACCGGGGTTTTCACAAGTCGTGGTTCGCGATCAGATCCTAATTCTACCTTTGTCTCCTTGCGCACTGCTAGCAACCCTAAGCTCAGTCACCAACACATGGACGCCGCTGACTTCGGACTACAAGCTTTGGGAGAGACATGGGCGACTGATTTGGGCCGAGACGAGGCAACGTACAATCTGCTTGAGGAGAAGGGGAACCGCTGGGACTATTACCGCGTCGGCCCTCAGGGGCACAATACTTTGTTGATTAACCCGCAAGCTGGTGTAGTCCCGCAACCAGCTGAACCCACGGTCGCAACGGCATCAGGATTCTCGCCCGAGACCTCTTTCGCAACCACCGATGTGAGCAACTTGTACTCGAATGATGTTCAAAGCTGGCGGAGAGGCGTCGAATTATTCGAACAGCGCACAAGCGTAAGGGTGCAAGATGAGGTAGCGTCCTCTCGCAGGGCATCCATTTTGTGGTCGATGCATACTGGAGCCGATATAGCAATTTCGGCAAGTGGTAAGTCTGCGACCCTATATCAAAATGGTAAGCGTTTGTTTGCGACGCTTGTCAGCCCCTCGAATGCGCAGTTCGAGATTGCTGCAGCTCAGCCGTGGCCCACAATGCCTTCACCCCCGCAGGCGGACAATTCCGGAACACGCAAGCTCATTGTACGAACCGAT
This sequence comes from Microbacterium sp. NPDC007973, assembly GCF_042958465.1. NCBI lineage: Bacteria > Bacillati > Actinomycetota > Actinomycetes > Micrococcales > Microbacteriaceae > Microbacterium > Microbacterium sp. NPDC007973. Next base: position 921,876 of record NZ_JBIBJJ010000001.1, on the reverse strand, counting down.
GTGATCGGTTCGGCCACGATTGCCGTCGATTTCGTCCCCCTCGTGCCCGGGGAGGCTAGCGCACAAGTACCCGCTCCGAGGTCGGTCGTTCCCCTCTCGGCATGGGCCGCTGTCTCGAGTTCAACGGAACTTGCAAGTCTTTCCGTCGATGGCAAGGCTGTAGATGCGTTTCGCCCAGACACCGTGAGTTACCAAGTCCCCGTGACAGGCGTCGTGGCCCCGAATGTGTCAGCGTCAGCGAAGTCCGGCAGTGTCCAGATAAACCAATCAGGTGGCGTTCCGGGGTGGGCAACGGTCACTGTGTCCGCGCCTGGATCGAACCCACGGACGTATCGGATCACTTTCTATCGTCAAGCAATTCAGATCGCAGGGGCGAAAATCTCGGCGTCTGATGGTGGTCGCGCCGAAAACACCTACGACAATGACCGCTCTACTACTTGGTACGCCAACCGTGATCGCGCTGTCGTGACATGGGACCTTGGAGGGCTGAAGCTTTTCAAGGCCGGGCGTTTCGCCTGGACGCCCAATGCAGACGGGACGCCGATCCGCTACCTCCTGGAGACGACATCCGACGGGAAGAGCTGGACGACAGTCAAGTCGCTCGTCCACGCCGGGTCAGAGCAATGGGACGACGCAGTTCTTGGGGGTGCTCGCTGGTCAACTGCTGTGCGCTTGGTGCTGTCGGGGCCAGGGCGGCTTCAAGAAGCCCGACTTTTCGAGTTCGACTATGGACAGGACTGGTACGCGCCACCTGCATCGGTTCTCAGCGGCGCGACCGTTTCTGGGGTGCCTTCTGAAATGAAGGTGGGTGACGTCGCTAATTTGAGCAAAGCGTTCTCATGGACGGGGGCCCCCGGTTCTGCGGAGAGCTCATACGTTTCGAGCGACAGTTCGGTGCTCAGCATCGACGAAAAGGGTGCCATTGTCGCGCACAAGGCGGGCGTAGTTCGTGTCGGAGTGCTGGCGGAAGCTGCGGGTGTGGTGGTGTCGTCGTCTGTTCAAGTGTCAGTAGTAGATCCGAATCGCGTCCGTATTTTTGTGTCGGAGGATGCGTATACGGATAGTGGAAATTCGTCGACTAATTATGGTTCGTCGTGGTCGTTGCGGGTGAAAGGTCCTTTGGCGACGACGG
>NZ_JBIBJJ010000001.1:599412-920647 GCF_042958465.1 Microbacterium sp. NPDC007973 | reverse complement strand
GGATCTGACGGAGGCGGTGAAGTCCGGCGTTTCGTCGGGCGCGGGGGCATTCACGCTCGGGCTGACCCAGGACGATGCAGGCAAGAACGCACTACTTGTGAATGTCTCATCCAAAGAATCGGGCGAGCGGGCGTATATCGACGTCACCCTAGCGCCGGCGACGGCGGCTGTGCCGCCGGGGGTGGTCAAGTCGGTGTCGATATCGGGGGTGCCGTCACCGATGTCGTTGGGCGCGGAGGTGACGCCATCGATCGTGGTGAAGGACACGATGGGTCGCAAGTTTTCAGGAGCCGACGTGTCAGTGGTTTCGTCGGTTCCGGGAGTGCTCCAGGTGTCGGCGTCAGGGTCGGTAAAAGCGGTTTCACCAGGGCAGTCGACGTTGACGGTTACAGCGAAGGCTGCGGGCGTGGTGGTGTCGTCTTCTGTGGATGTGAAGGTGGTGGATCCAAATCCGACGTCGTTGCGTATCTTTGTGTCGGAGGATGCGTATACGGATAGTGGAAATTCGTCGACTAATTATGGTTCGTCGTGGTCGTTGCGGGTGAAAGGTCCTTTGGCGACGACGGCTGAACGAGTGTCGTATTTGAAGTTTGATTTGTCGGCGCTGGCGGGGAAGTCGGTGACGTCGGCGGTCTTGTCGACGAATGCGGTGATTCAGGAGGCGGGGACGGATCCCGCGGTGATGCGGGTGGACGTGCATCGGGCGACGGGGGCGTGGTCGGAAGGGTCGGTGACGTGGGCAAACCGTCCGGCCGTGGGGGACTTGGTGGGTAGTTTCTTGGCGCCGAGGACGGCATCGCGTGTTGCAACGGATCTGACGGAGGCGGTGAAGTCCGGCGTTTCGTCGGGCGCGGGGGCATTCACGCTCGGGCTGACCCAGGACGATGCAGGCAAGAACGCACTACTTGTGAATGTCTCATCCAAAGAATCGGGCGAGCGGGCGTATATCGACGTCACCCTAGCGCCCTGACGATCTTGATGTCCCCGGCCGCACGTGACGGTGGTCGGTCCGTCATCTGGCCGACATGCGCGGCTGATAGCGTCGTTGCGGCGGTTGTGGGATGCGGGCGCACGGGTGTTCCGCGAGTTCGAAGCGGCGCACTAGGAAGCGACGGAGGGGAGCCGTGGTGGATTCGACTTATGAGCGGGAGACATCGGTGAGACGTCCGTGGCGGCTGATCCTGGTTGCTTCTTTCCTCGCTTTCCTCGCCATTCAGGGATTCATCTCTTTCAAGGTCCGGCCCGAACCGTATCCAATGGTCCGGATGCCCAGCTTCGGCCTCGCGGCCGGCACGGACGGAACGTACCCCGTGACGTTCGTGTCCGGCTCCGTAGAGTTCGACGACGGTACGTCCGCCGACATAGATCCGTACGCAATCATGAGCACGCTCCGCTTCTCCACGGCGCGGCCATCGCTGGACTACGTGTTCGCGCCCCCGAAGGGCGAGAACGTCTCTCCGCACCTCAAGGAGTGGCTCCGCGGACGCGTCCAGGACGTCACCGGACGTGACGACATCTCCGATCTGCGCCTGTGCTGGGAGGACGCGAGGGTCGACGTGAAGGACGCCAGCGTTTCTGATCGTCAGCCATGCCGGGTCACTGAGGTGACGCTGTGATCGCCCGCCTGGAAGGACTCATCGTCCGTGCGGCGGAGTCGTATCGCCCCGACGCACGTTTTCTGGCCGTCCTACGCATCGCCTACGGGCTGTGGCTCCTGCTCTTCCCCGTCGACATCCTGTGGATCGCGGCCGTGCCGGACGAATTCGTCCACCCGCGACCGGGGCTGTTCGGATTCCTCCACAGCGTGCCGCCCGAGGGGCTGCTCATCGCCCTATCGGTGATCCGCTTCGTGCTCGCGGTGCTGCTTGCCCTCGGCATCCTGACTCTTCCGACCTCGATCCTGATGACCGCGGTAATGGTCACCGCTGCCGGTATCTCGTACTCCTTCTCTAAGGTCGACCACTTCATCCTCTTCGAGCTGGTGCCGCTGTTCCTCGTCTTCGCCGGTTGGGGGAGCCGGTGGTCGGTCGACGCGTGGTGGCGCACACGGCGGGGTCGGGATCTGCTGCCCGCTCGCGGCATGCCCGTCCTGCTGTACGCCATGACCATCGGCTGGGCGATGCTCTCCGCAGCGGTGCCCAAGGTCCTCGGGGGCTGGCTCGACCCGTCGCGTCAGGCGACCCGGGGCTACATCGCCCGTGACATCGCCATTGGCGAGAAGCCGGGCCCGTTGGGCCAATGGCTCCTGCCGTTGGACGCCGACCTCTTCTGGAAGCTCCTGGACTACGCCACGATCGCCGCCGAGGGCCTGCTGATCGTGTTCGTCCTCACCCCGACGATCTATCGGTGCTGGATCCTGCTCCTGGCGTGCTTTCACACCGGCGTCTACCTGACACTGGGCATTTCGTTCATCGACTACACGCTGGTGTACGCGGTCTTCTTCTCGCCCGTCGTGATGTGGATCGTTCACCGGATCGTCTCGCGACGGCCGTCGGCGACCGCTCCGGTGCAGCGTGCGTAGGCGGTGCGGGTGAGGGTCAGCGTCGTCGGGAGCGGACCGAACGGGTTGGCCGCGGCCGTCGTCATGGCGCGCGCCGGTCACGACGTGACGGTGTACGAGAAGAATTCCAGGCCCGGCGGAGGCCTCAGCACCGCCGAGTTTTCCGAAGGCGGTGGGCTGTTCGACGTTTGTTCCGCGGTGCACCCGATGGCGCTGGCGTCGAAATTCTTCACGTCCTTCGGTCTCGACCGGCGTGTGCCCTTCGTGACGCCGGAGATCTCGTTCGCGCACGCGCTCCAGGGGAGATCGGCCGTCGCCTACCGCGACCTCGCTCGAACCGTGGAGGAACTCGGTCCGTCCGGGCGCGGGTGGGGCGTGGTCATGCGTCCGCTCGTGGGGAACATCTCCGCGGTTCGGGCTCTCAGCGGTCTTGCGCTGCGCGGGCGGCCCGCCGAGGTGGTGGGGGCGCTGGCGCTGGCATCCAGCGCGGTCGGGTTCTCGGCGCTGACCGGCCCCGCGCGTGCTCTGGCGTCGGGTGTCGTCGCCCACGGGGCGGCCCCGTTCGGCTCGATGGCCGGCCGGTTCGTCGGTGCCGTCCTCGCCGCCGAGGCGCACTCGGTGGGGTGGCCGGTGCCGGTGGGCGGGTCGGGTGCCATCGCGGATGCCATGGTCGACGACATCCGAGCGCATGGAGGCCGGATCGTCACCGACGCGCTGGTGGACGACATCCGCGAGGTCTGGACACCAGGCGACATCGCCTTGTTCGATACCGGTCCCCGCGGTTTCGCGCGCGCGGCCGGGAGTCTGCTGTCGACGCGTTACCGCGCCCGTCTCGGTCGGTATCGCTACGGCAACGCCGCGGCCAAGCTCGATCTCGTGCTGTCGGAGCCGGTGCCCTGGTCGGACGCGCGGCTCCGCGACGCCGGCACCGTGCATCTGGGCGGCTGGGAGCGCGACATCTCGCGCGCCGAGATCGATGCCCGGCGCGGCCGCCACTCCGCGGCGCCGTTCGTGCTGATGTCGCAGCCTACCCGCCTCGACCGATCGCGTCTGCCGGAGTCGTCGACAGGCGAGATCGTCTGGGCCTACGCGCACGTCCCGAACGGCTCGCACCGCGACCCGGCAGAAGCGATCATCCGACGTGTCGAGACCTTCGCGCCCGGATTCCGCGACACGATCGTGCACCGTGAGGTGCGACCCGCGACCTCGTTCGCTGAGTTGAACCCGAATTTCATCGGCGGTGACGTGCTGGGCGGTCGTGTCGATCTCGCGCAATTGCTGACCCGCCCGACCCTCACCGCACGCCCGTGGCGTACCCCCCTGCCGGGGGTCTACTTGTGCTCGGCGGCCACTCCGCCGGGCGCCGGTGTCCACGGGATGGCCGGATGGCACGCGGCGCGCAGCGCCCTCACCGCTCACGGCCAGACCATGCCCGACCTCTCCCCGACTCACAGGAACGACGAGCCATGGCAGATTTCCTGATCTCGATCGCCACGTACAAGCGACCCGATCTCCTCGACGACCTCCTCCGGTCCCTCGAGCCGGAGGTGGTCGGCCGCCGCGTCCGGATCGCCGTTGTTGACAACGACGCCGCCGGCACGGCGCGCACCGTGTGCGAGGAGTCTCCGCTCGACATCGAGTACGCGGTGGAGCCGCGCCCCGGGATCGCCGCTGCGCGCAACCGCGGCCTAGATATAGTCGCCGACGACGACCGGTTCCTGATCTTCGTCGACGACGACGAGCGGGTGCGGCCCGGGTGGCTGGGCGAGCTCGAGAAGGCTCAGGCGCAGTACGACGCCGACGTCGTGTCGGGGCCCGTCATCTCGGTGCTGCCCCCGGACGCTCCGGCGTGGATCGCGCGCGGCGGGTTCATCCAGCGGGCCCGGTTCCGCACCGGCGACCCGTCGTTGTCGCCGGCCACGAACAACACGCTCGTGCGGCTGAACTACCTGCGTTCGCTGGGGTTCCCGCGGTTCGACGAGACGTTCTCCCTCACGGGCGGAAGCGACACCGCGTTCTTCCGGGTGCTGCGCGACGCCGGCGCGCGCATGGTGTGGTGCGACGAGGCGGTCGTCGACGAAGACGTGCCGCCCGAGCGCGCGAACCTGCGCTGGATCTGGCGCCGCGGCATCCGTGAGGGGAACGTGTCGGGACGCATGATGCTGCGCGCGCGTTCGCGCCCGCGCCTCGTCCTCGACGGAGCGGCGCGGGTGGCGTACGGCGCGGCCGCCATCGCCCGTGACCTCGTGACGGGGCGCGGAGTGCAGGCCCGCAGCGCGGCCTACGTCACGCGCGGGATCGGATGGATCGGGGCGAGCCGCGGTCGGCTCATCACGGAGTACGCGCGCCCCGCGGAATCGGTTGAGGGATAGAGAAACATCGCAATGACAACGATCTTCGTTCTGGGTTCGGGACAGGAGGACAACATCGGCGATGTGGTCCTGCGTCGCACGATGTTCGACCAGCTCCGAACGCGCGGCACACTGCACGTCTTCCTGGGACCGGCGACGCCGGAGTTCGTCACCGCGCTCGCGCTGTCCGACGACGACGTCGTCTACCACGAAAAGGCGGCGTGGCGGTCGGCGCTCTGGCGCTCTATCCGTCGAGGTCGCGGCACGTGGTTCGTCGACAAGCCCGGTGAGCTCATCCTCGGGCGCCGTTATCTGCTCGCGCAGCTGCGGATGGTGCCGGCTTCTCTCGCGATCCGGCTGCAGCGGGGACGGGTCTTGCGTCTGGGGCTCGGCCAGCGCAGTCCCGAGCCGCGCCTGACCCCTGTTTACCGGGCTCTCTTCCGGCTGAGCAACATCGTGGCATGGCGGGATGCCGACACCTACGCGACCTTCCGGCTCGGCGAGGTCATGCCCGACTGGGGATTCGCCGAACGCGGGTCCACCGAGTCCGAGGGGCGTGACCTGCTCGTGCTCTCGTACCGCTCGGACAAACCCGTCCTCACCCCGGCCCTCGTCTCGGCCGTTCGCGAAGCGGCGCGGTCCCGGGGTCTCGGCATCGCCGTCGTGACCCAGGTCGGGCGAGACTCTCCCCGGTCGCAGGAACTGGCTGCCGCGCTGGACGCGGAACTGGTCGACTGGTCCGACGGGCGCACGCACGGCGAGCAGGAGCGGCTTCTCCGCGACGTGTACCGCCGTTCGGCGCTCGTGCTGAGCGACCGTCTACACGTGCTCATAGTCGCCATGACGGAGGGCGCCGTGCCGTTGGCGTTGTCTATGGGGCCGAACTACAAGGTCGGGCGCCATTTCGAAGCGATCGGATACTCGGGGGTCTCCGTGCCCGTCGCGGATGCCGACGCGGCCTCCGTGGACGCCGTGGTGGCCGCTGCGCTCGAACGTCGGCCCGAGGCCGAGCGCCTCCTGGCGGCCGCGGTGCGTCGCATCGACGACGTGGCGCAGGGTGCCATGGGTGCCCCGCTGGGGGTCGTGGATGGCCGCTAAGAGTCTGGGGCGGTCGGCGCTCGGCGGGGCCGGAGCCACGGTGCTGTGGCAGGGGGTGCGGCTGGTGCTGCTCGCCCTGAGCATCGTCATCCTGGCCCGACTCCTCGACCCGGCCGACTACGGCCTCGTCGCGATGGTCACCGCGCTCATCGGCATCGGAGAGCTCCTGCGGGACATGGGCCTCTCCATGGCGAGCGTGCAGGCCAAGACCGTCTCGCCGGAGGAGAAGTCGAACCTCTTCTGGGCGAACACCCTCATCGGTGCCGTCCTGACGTGTATCGCCTTCCTACTCGCCGAGCCGATCGCGGCGTTCTACGGACGCCCCGAGCTCGTCGACATAACGCACGCGTTGGCCTTCACCTTTCTCATCAACGGCATCGCGACGCAGTTCAAAGCGCAGATCAACCGGGACCTGCGCTTCATGGTGCTCGGCTTCACCGAGGCTCTGCCGCAGGCCCTGGGTCTCGCGGCGGCGATCGTGTGGGCGGTAAGCATCGGTGGATACGGGGCTCTCGTGATCCAGGCGCTGGTGATCGCCGCGGGGGGACTCGTCATGGACCTCCTCCTCGCCCGGTGGTGGCCGCGGGGGTACTCCCGGTCGACGTCCATCCGGCGATTCCTCCGCTTCGGCGGAGCCCTTGCGGGGACGCAGACCCTGGCCTACCTGTCGAAGAACCTCGACACCGTGGCGCTGGGTCTCACCGTTGGCAGCACGCAGCTCGGTCTGTACAACCGGGCCTATCAGATCGTCGTCCTGCCGTTGACCCAGCTCACCGCGCCGATGTCGCGGGTGGCTGTCCCTATCCTCTCTCGCGTGCAGGACGACGCCCGGGCGTTCAACCGTTTCATCCGGGCCGGGCAGTTCTTCAGCGTCGGCCTCGCGTCGGTCTGCTACGGCACGATCGTCGGGATGGCCGAGCCTCTGGTGCGCGTCGTGCTGGGCGAGGCCTGGATCGCGTCGGCTCCGGTTCTGCAGGTCCTGGCCATCTCCGGGGTCTTCCGCGCCATGGGTCAGGTGCCGTACTGGTTGTTCCTGTCGAAGGGGCACGCGGGCCGGCAGTTCCGGTTCTACCTCGTCGCGCAGCCCGTCATCGTCGTCGGCATCCTGGCGGGCCTGCCCTTCGGGCTCCTGGGGGTGGCGTGGGGTGTGAGCGCCGGATACGCCGTCTTTTGGATCGCGCAGATGCTGTGGGCCGCGCGCGCAACCGACACGCCCACGGGACGTCTCATCGTTTCCGCGCTGGCCATTGTGTTTTCGATGGGCTTCCCCGTGGCCGGAATTGGTCTTCTGGTAACCTCAATGGTCGGTGCACCTGTCGTGGCCATCGTTATCGGCCTGGCGGCATGCGCTGTATACCTTGGGGTGCTGCTGTTCGCAGTACCGATCTATCGAAGCCAGGTTCGGGAAGTGCTCACAGTGGTCCGGAAGCGTCGATGACTTCCACTGTTCCGGGCGTAAGTCCAGCGGCTACTGGTGAGGCCCAACGCCGCCGACACATCATCGGTATCTCCTTCTTCAGCGTCCTCGCTGCCCTCTTGCCTCTCGACCGCTTCGTCGTATCGGACGCCACGCTAGCCTCGAGGATCTCGTGGTCGGTATTAATTTTCTTGGTCTTGTGTGTTATTGGCGGACGAGTTGCGCGTCCTCCTTTCCCAATGCTGTGGGTGTCTGGAATCTTCCTGATACCTCTTGGTGGTCTGATTTCGGGCGTCTCTTCAGATATTGCCGCGAGCCTTTCGGTCGGAATCCAACTTGGGTTGCTCGTAGGCCTCGCACCTTTTGTGCTCCGGTACTATGTGCTCAGAAGCAGGGCGTTTCTCTGGGTCGTTGGGGCCGCCTTCGTGCTTTCCCAGTCTTATTCCGCCGTTATCGGCATGATCCAGCTCGCTGGTGGCACGCCGTTCGAGACCGAGCTGATCTTCGGGCGTGCTTCCGGGTTGGCGGGGCACCCGAACGTTCTCGGCATCATGTCCGTCCTGGCGATGCTTGCGCTACTTGCGGCCTTCCCCCGGGCAAGTCGCACGCTGAAGGTACTCCTCGCGGCGCTCTTCGTCTTGAATTTGCTGGCGCTCGTTTTCAGTGGGAGCCTGAGCTCGATGCTCGCAATGATGACGGGTGTTGTGGTCATCCTCGCGGTGAAGCGTCGTCTCGTTGCTGCTTTCATTGCCGTTGTGCTGGGTGGTGCGCTCGTGGCGATCTTCGCCGGCGCAGGCGGTCTCGATCCGCTCGGCGCGATATCCCCCATCACCACCCGCCTTGAGGTGGTGTTGGGTACTGCCGACGTAGACGGCGGCGCAGCTTCCGTCGGCACGAGAATCTTGACCTACGAATGGGCGTGGCGTTTTATTAGCGCCAATCCGCTCGTCGGTGTCGGCATGGACTCAATGAACGCCGGCACCTACAACGGCTATACGCCAGTGCACAACTACATTCTTCACGCGTGGTATCAGGGTGGATTGTTCTTTTTCCTTTGGACGGTGTTTGCGACGGTAGGCTTCATCCGCCTGTTCGCGCACTCGTTGCGAAGCAAGACCGCCGCAGTTCCTGCCGGTCTCATGATGGCGATGGTTCTTTTCGCTGCGACCTCGGCGTTCTACGACCAGCAGTCCTACTGGTTCCCTCTTCTAGTTGGCATAGTGTGCCAGCCAGGCCCGCGCAAAACGCTGCCGCCCAAGGCGCTAACGAGCGGGGTCCGACGCCCCGGCACGCCCGCGGGACGCTGGGCCTGAACCGCGGTCGGCGGTCGACCCTCAGACCAGGCGAATTCGCGATGCCGCGGAGCGCACGTTTTCGACCGCTGACTCGACGGTCAGGAGCGAGGCGTTCGCGCGCACATGCGCGGAGGCTTCCTCGTAGAAGGCCTCATCCGTCGACAGGCGCGCGATGGCAGCGGCCCACGCGGGCACTTCGGCGGGGTCGAGCACGAGTGCGCGTGCGAGTGCAGCGTCGGTGTAGAGCATCTCGGCGCAGCCGAACGCGCGGGAGACGACCAGGGGGATGCCGAGCATCGCCGCTTCGACGGCGCTGCGGCCGAACGCCTCCCGGGTGGATGTCCCGACGTATATACGCGCTGAGGCCCACACGTCCTCGCGTGAACGCCAGCCCCCGACTAGGACGTTGGCGGGTGCGCTCGCGCGTATTTGCTCTTCCAGCGGGCCGGACCCGTACATCACGCCTGTGATGCCGCTTCCGGAGAGCGCACGAAGAAACAGCTCCGGATTCTTATCGTGTGAGAAGCGTGCCGCCCAGACGACGTCGCCGGATGCCGCGCCGGACGCCGGTGGAGTCGTCGGCGGCACCAGTCCCGGCGGGACGAGGCGATCGACTGCTCCGCCCACGTCGCTCGCCAGAGTCGGCGTCGTTGCCCACACCTCGCGAGCTCTCCGCAGGGCCAGCAGCTCCAGAGTGCGCCAGACGGCGGTCTTCAGCGCGCCCGCCTCGGTCGGTGCAGGCCAGGGGAGTCCGCGCAGGTAGGCGACCCATGGCGCCGGGCCCAGGCTCAGCGCCATGTCGCTCTGCGGCACCATGCTGACGCGCAGGTCGGCCGCGACGACCTCGGGGAGTCGAGAGAGGTCGCGGCTGAGGCGCCGAACGCCCCCAATTCCGGACGGCTCGAGCTCCAGTTCGCGGATGCCGTCCTCCTCGGTTGCCCTACCGCCAGCCTTCGCCGAGACCCCGAGCACCGCAGACCATTCGAGGCCAGCGGCACGGGCCGTGCGCACCAGCTCAATAGTGGAGTTGTAGACGCCGCTGCGGGCGATCAGAGGGGCGGCGATGAAACAGATCTGGTTCACCAATTCGCGCTCCGCTCGGCGACGTCACGGATCCGGATACCGATTTCCTCGTCCACGAGCAGATCGGGGGTCGCTGCGGCTCTACGCGCGAGTCTGCCGCGCAGGTCCGAGTCGTCGATGAGCGTTCGGATCGCGGCGGCGAGCGATTCGACCTCCCGCGGAGCGAACACGAGGCCGTTATCCCGATCGGCCACCCACTCGGCCGGCCCCCCCTCCCCTGAGACGATGGTGGGTTTGCCGGCAGACAGGTACTGCAGCACGTTCTGTCCGAGAGGCTCGGGTCTCAATGAGCACTGCACGCAGACGTCTAGCGAGTCGATCGCGGCGGCGATGTCGCTGCTGTGTCCGGCGAACTCCACCCGCTCCTCGACACCGAGCTCCCGCGCGAGCGCGTTCAGGTCCCGCAGGAACTCCTCGTGGCCGAATGACGGTCCCCCGAAGAACACCAGCCGGGCGCCCCCGTCCGGGCAAGCGGACGCGAAGGCGCGCAGAAGCAACTCCTGGCCCTTCCAGGGGTCGATCCGGGCGACCAGGCCGATCCGTGCGACCGTCGCCGGCACGGTGACGGTCGCGGGATCCACCGGGTGCAGACCGGACGGGCTCGGGATGACGTCGACGACGTCGGTGCGTACGTAGGGCAGCACGGTCTCGAGCGTGGCCCGCGAGTTGGCGATGATTCCTGCGGCTCGCGGCAGGACGAATTGTCGCATGAGATGCGTGGCGGGTCCGCCGATGGCATCCTCGGTGATGAGATCGCGGATGTGCACGACGAACGGCGTGCGGGTGAGGGCACCCGCTGCCGCCACGTAGACGCTTGCGCGCGTGGTGTTCGCTACGAGCACGTCAGCGTCACGTACCGCTCGGAGTCGCGCGAGATCGAACGCCGAGGCAAGGATCTTGGCAGCCAGACGCGCTGCCGCGAGCGCCCCCGAACCGCCCTGCTGTCGTGCCACATGGCGGGGGCCGGTCTGTACAAGGGCGACGCCCTCCGGCAGGGATTCCGCGAAGACATTGGTCGCCCCGGGCGCGGCGCGAGGCAGGACGACGGTCGGATGCCACGGCTGCGACGTCTGCAGAAGACGCACCAGCGCGAACTCCGCTCCGCCGCGTTCGCTGGAGTGATCAGCGAAGACGACATTCACACCACCCGGGCGCGTCGGCCGGCTCACGATGCCGCCTCCCCACGGCCGCCCGTCGGGAGTGCGTCAATCCGCGCAATCTCATCCCGCAGGCGTCGGGCGAAGTGCTCCTCGGTGAACAGCTCCGCATGCGCGCGGATGCGGTCGCCGTCCCAGTCGCGCGTGGTGAAGTCGCGGACGGCCGTTGCGACGTCGGAGGGGGTCGGTGAATCGAAATAGACCCCGGTGACGCCCTCCGCAATTGTGTCGAGGAACCCGCCCCAGCGCAGCACGATCGAGGGCTTGCCATGGACGGCGCCTTCGATCGGAGTGAGGCCGAAGTCCTCGAAGCTGGCCGACACCACCGCGCGGGATCGTGCGTACAGCCACTGGATCTGGCCGTCGGTGAGATTCTTGACCATCGCGACGTTATCTCCGCACATGGAGGCGAGGCGACGCTCCTCTGGGCCTGCGCCGACTATCACGAGCGGGAAACCGAGCTCGTTGAATGCCTGGATGACGACGTCGACGTTCTTATAGGGCAGGAGCCGCGAGATGCAGAGGAAGAACGGTTCGGCGGCGAGGGCTGCGGGCAGCTCGACGGGCTCCTGCCGGATCGTCATGTCCACGGTGTGGGGTGCGGGGAGCACCTCCGCGTCAATGCCGTACGTGTCTTTGATGCGCTGCTGCACGACCGTCGAGATCGCGAAGTACGTCGTCGCCGTCCTCGAGGCGCGTCGGTCCCAGCGCTTGAGGAAGGGCGAGAGCACGTTCAGCACGAGGCGTCGCGGGGTGCGCTTTGACGATCCGAAGTAAGCGTCTCGCTGGTACAGCCAACGCGCGGGGGAGTAGCAGTAGACGATCTTGGAGCCGCTGGTGACGAAGCCGTGCGCCCAGCCGCTTGAGCTGACGATCGTGTGACGGGCCGGTATCCGGATGCGGGACGCGGCCCAGGCGAGGAAGGGCAGAGCCAGCCGATGTGAGCGCCGGAGCGGGCCGATCCGGTCCAGCGGCGATGTGATGATCGTCGAGCTCGCGAACTCGGGGTAGGTGGTCGACTGCTCGTAGAGCGTCGTGTAGATCGGCGCCGACGGGAAAGCGCGCTGCAAAGCCAGGACGACCTTCTCGGCTCCGCCTCGTTGGGTGAGGTAGTCGTGCGCGATCGCGACGTCGCTATTGTCCAGCTTCTCGGTGGTCACAGGGATCTCCTCGATGGGCGATGCGGGGAAGGGATGTGTCACCCAGAGACGGATGCTACGTACTCGCGGACCGAGTCTTCCCAGGGGATAGAAGGTTCCCATCCGAACTCGTCTCGCAGACGCGAGGAATCGCCGGCGATGCGCGGCGGGTCGTTGGGGCGAATGCGCTGCGGGTCGACCTCGACGGTCAGGTCGTGACGGTTGAGCGCGTCGCTGATGACTGCGAGTAGACCGTGGCCGCTCCGTGAGCTACCGGTGGAGATGTTGTAGAGGTCGTGGGCGTGTGCGGGCGCGGTCGCGAGGGTCAGGTACGCGGATGCTACGTCTCGCACATCGGTGTAGTCGCGTTGGGCCGCGAGGTTGCCGACTCGGACAGCTTCGCCCGGTGTCGCCGCGCGGACGGCGGCGGTGAGATCGGGGACGATGAATCCGTGGCTCTGGCCCGGGCCGATGTGGTTGAACGGGCGGGCAATTACCGTGTCCAGACCACGTGTGGCGTAATAGCGGGCCTGCTGCTCGACGAGAAGCTTCGCGAAGACATAGGGGCTCGACGGGGCAGTTGGGCTGTTCTCGTCGACGGTTCCAGAGGGTGTCGGCGCATAGACCGCGCCGGAGCTCACCACGATCATGCGCGGGTGCTCGCCCCGAGACGTCAGGCTTTCACCGAGATGCGTCATGATCCGGCTGTTGATCTCGATGTAGCGCTGAGGGTCCGCGAAGGACGGTCCCACCGCGGCGAGACCGGCTAGGTGCACAGCCGCGTCGAAGGAGTCCGCAATGGGCCAGCCCTCGGCCAGATCAGCGGAGAAGTAGCGATCGGCGTGCAAGGCGACTGCGGGTGCGGGGATAGTCTCGCGGCCCACCGCCCACACCGTGAGGCCGCGCTGTGCCGCCAAGGAAACGACTTGCGACCCGACGAAGCCATTCGCGCCCGTGACGACGAGCGTGTGGGTCATCGCTGCTGCAAGCGGGCCTGTTCCGCCAGATCGTGGGCAACCATGCGCTGGACGAGTCCGGGGAAGTCGACCTCTCGTCGCCATCCAAGTTCGTCCTCGGCCTTCGCGGGGTCGCCGAGGAGGATATCGACTTCGGCGGGGCGCATGAACGCCGGGTTTTGCACGACGTACGGGGTCCAGTCGTCGATACCGATTTCCGCGAAAGCGAGGGTCAGGAATTCCTCAATAGAGTGCGTCTCACCGGTGGCGAGCACAAAATCATCGGGGGTGTCGTGCTGCAGCATCCGCCACATGCCCTCGACGTAGTCCCCCGCGTAGCCCCAGTCCCGCTTTGGCCACAGGTCGCCTAGCTCGATGTGGGGTTGAAGCCCGAGGCTGATTCGCGCAACGGCGTGCGTAATCTTGCGGGTGACGAACTCGACGCCGCGGCGCTCGCCCTCGTGGTTGAACAGAATGCCGCAGGCGACGTACATATCGTAGCTCTCGCGATAGTTCTTCGCGATCCAGTGACCGTAAAGCTTGGCGACACCGTAGGGGCTACGGGGGTGGAACAGGGAATTCTCGTTGTACCCGGCGCCAGGGCGGTTGTAATCGAGTCCTCCGAACATCTCAGAAGTAGAAGCCTGGTAGAACCTGGTCTTCTGAGCCCGCCCCGTTATACGCACTGCTTCGAGAGCGTTGAGCACACCTTTTGCGGTGACGTCTGCGGTGAGTGTTGGGTTCTTGAACGAGTATCCGACATGGCTGATGGCAGCGAGGTTGTAGAACTCGTCGGGATCACTTGTCTCTACGGCCCGCACAACGGATGTGGGATCGGTGAGGTCGCCTTCAATCAGCGTTACGTACGGATACTCGGCTTGGGTGGCTTCACGCCGCGGATTGTTCTGCCCTCGGATGAGGCCAAATACTTTGTAGCCCTTCGAGTGGGGCAGGCTTGCAATGTGTCCACCATCCTGGCCAGTGATGCCTGTGACCAGTGCGCGACGGGGTGTAGTCATTAGTGCGTACTCCAAAATCGGGGGTTGATCGAAAATAGGAGATCAATGAAAGGAAGGGCGTTGGCGGTCGAAAACGCAGCTGACCACCGGGGTCGAGAGCCTCCGCTCTTCCCAAGGCCCGAACGTAACAGGCTCTTTCTAGCGGCGGATGACCACGAAGTGAGCAACATGTTTCGTCAGGAGCCGGCGGCGCGGGCCAGGAAATCTCCAACGGTCTCAACGGCCGGCTGAAGCTGCGAGTAGGAGAGCCGGTATGTATCGTCCGATCGCCGATAGGGGTCGACAACATCGAGCTCGCTTGGATCCGAGGGTTGCGGGACTA
Source organism: Microbacterium sp. NPDC007973 (assembly GCF_042958465.1). Classification (NCBI taxonomy): domain Bacteria; kingdom Bacillati; phylum Actinomycetota; class Actinomycetes; order Micrococcales; family Microbacteriaceae; genus Microbacterium; species Microbacterium sp. NPDC007973. The sequence continues at coordinate 906,310 of NZ_JBIBJJ010000001.1, read as the reverse complement.
GCCCCCGGTGGCCAGCGGCCACATTCACCGCAGAGCGCAGACGGTCGTCCGCGCTGGCGTGGGTTAACTTTCCGTCCCATTGCCCTAGGTGCCCGATGACTCGAGCGAATTCGCGAATGGTGAAGGTTCGTCGGGTGGTTGCGGGCGAGAGCTCGACTATCGCGCGGCGGTGCTCGCGGGCCATTGCCAGTATGAGGTCCGACGAGCGCAGTAGCTCGGGAGTGAACTGCTGCGCTCGGTGCGCTGACCCGTCCACTCCGGACTCCGCAAGCAGATTCAGGGCGGGCGTCGGGATGCTGCCGTCAACAAGCGCTGCGGTGCCGGCACTCGCCACCTCGATGCCGTCTACATGAGCGAGTTCGCGAGCGAGTAGGAGTTCAGAGGTGGGTGACCTGCAGATGTTGCCGGTGCAAACCATGAGGACGCGGAAAGTCATGACTTCTTCGCCTTCGCTTTCTTGCGACCAGCGCGCGTGCGCTCTGAAGGGTCTGCGAGAGATTCAGCGTAGGAATAGGACCCGTATCCATAGCTGTCGGGCCCCTTCGCGGGCAGCATCGTGACGATGACTCCGAAGAGGCGCGTGCCAATTGCGCCGAGCTTCTCGACTGCCGCGGTCAGTTGGGGCTTCTTCGTCGTGCCCGAGGCTGCGACCATCAGTACTCCACTTGTGAAGCGAGAGATCACCGCCGCGTCGGTTACGAGAAGGAGGGGAGGTGCGTCGACCAGTACGTAGTCAAAGGCGTCGGCCAGGGCGGTGAGCGTCCGTTGCATTGCCTGACTTCCGAGAAGCTCCGAGGGGTTCGGAGGGGTCCGCCCGGAGGGCAACACGAAGAGTTTGCCAGTTCCCCATGGCTGAAGAACGTCTACGAGTTCCGCCCGGCCGATCAATACATCGGTGAGACCGACGCCACCCTCAATGCCCATGTAGTCCGCAACACGCGGCAGACGCAGATCGCCATCCACCAGCGCGACTCGTGCTCCGGTTTCAGCGAGAGCGATAGCCAGATTTGCTGTCGTGGTCGATTTCCCCTCGCCCGGCCCTGCGCTCGACACGACGAAGGAGCGTGACGAGCCATCGACGTCGACGAATTGGAGATTCGTCCTCAGGCTGCGGAACGACTCGGCACGCGGATTTCGAGGGTCCGCGTGAACGATGAGTGGTCGCTTCTTCGCGTCCGGGTCGAGGGCAATGCCACCAAGTACAGGGGCCTCGGTGGCGGCCTCGATGTCGTGCAGAGAATGAATTCGGGTATCGAGGAATGATCGAAGAACCGCTACCCCGAGCCCCAGCGCGAGGCCGAAAACGATGCCCAGAACAACATTCACGGGAATTCGTGGAGATGCGGGGGAGGTGGGGACTAGAGCGGGCGCAATAGTTTCGACACGGACCAGGCTTGCGGCATCTCCGTCCGGCTTTTCCAGCCGGTTCACGACAACGTCCGCGAAGTTAGAGCCGACCGAATTTGCGATGGCTGCAGCTTGCTCTGCGTTTTCGCTTGAGACCCGGATCGAAATGATCACCGAGTTGGTGGCAGACGAGGCGTCGACGGAGCGGGCCAGATCCTGGGCGGTGGTGTCGAGGTTGAGGTCGTTGATCACGCGGTCGAGCACTAGCGCGCTGTCCACGACGTCGACAAAGCTGACGACAGCCTGGCGAGCAAAGTTCGTACCCTGCGCGAGTTCACTGACCCCCGTGCTGTCTGAACGAACGGAAACGTATAGCTGAGTGCTCGCCTCGTAGGTCGGCGTCTGTACCAGCGAGTACCCGTACGCACCCGCGCCGCCGAGAACCGTCAGCGCCAGAATGAGGATCCAATTGCGATGCAGGATCCGGAGATAGTCGCGCAGTTCCAAGCCTCGTCCATTCGCCCGTCGTGTAGGTGAGTAGGTGCCCGGCGGATGCGCGCGATTTCTGCGGCTATTCTTGCCCGAGACAATCCGCGCCGTACCCGGCGCCCCCTCGACTACCCTACGACATTCGCAGAACGGCGCCGGAGATGCGCCGAGGAGACGCCATGAACGATCTCAGAAAGCTCGTCGGATCCTCGACCGAATCAGAAGGCAACGCACGTTCGGCGGCGAAGGCCCCGACAGAAAACAGCGCTTTGCGCGACCTGGTGGGCGCTGCGGCTGCTGTTTCGGTCGACGCGCGAGCCGCTTCGGAATCGGCGCGGTTGCGCGCCCTCGTGGGCGAGAGCGCCCCGCACTCCGCGCCCTCCCAATCGGAGGATCTCTCCGACCTGACCGGCGGGTCGCCGCGGGCGTCGTCCGACGATTCTCCGAGCGCGTTGAAGGCCCTCGTCGGCGGCTCCCGCCCCGCATCCACACCCGACTCTCGCGCCGCTCTGTCTGCGCTCGTCGGCGCCGGCGGCAAGTCCGCCGAGGATGCCGGCTGGCAGGCCCCGGAACTGGCGCAAGTCGGCAAGCGGCCCTTGTTCGGGGGACGACGCAAGGCCGGCGCGGTCAACTATCTGAGCGTGGCAGCCGCTGTGGTCGCGGTGCTCGCCATCGTCGGCACGGCGTCCTTCGCGGTCGTACAGCGCGCGACGGCGAACCCCGCCGACGACGCGATGGTCAGTCTTCGCGAGCGCGAGGCGGAGCTCGCCAATGACACGAAGGTGCTGCAGACCGCGGCCGACCTCTACGACGCTTCGGTGACGGAGGCAGCATCGCTGGCTCAGGCCAGTGAGTCGGTCTTCGTAGCTCTGCAGGGCCGCGTCGACGGAGCAACCCTGGGCGCGGCCGAGACGGCTCGGGGCACGCTGCTGCAGGCGTCCGCCACGGCGACGCCCGTCTCCATCCCCGAATACCAGCGCGCGTCGATCGACGAGAAGTCGCTTGCTGACGTGGGCAAGGCGATCGACGGCGTTCGCCTCGCCCGCGAATCACTGCCCACCTTGATCACCGACGCGCGCGACGCCCGCACGCAGATCACCGCGGCGGTGTCGGCTTTCAAGTCGCAGCTCACGGCGCTCGGATCCACGATCAAGACGGAGGCCGACAAGCTGGTCGTCGAGAACGACTCCGCGGCTCAAACCTTCCGTTCGGCGGTCACCGACGCGGCCGCACGCGTGACGGCGGCCCAGCAGGCGGGCGGAGACGGTCTCGCCGAGATGCCCGTTTACGCCGCGGCCGTCGACGCTCTTCGCGCGGAGAATCAGCGTGTGCTCGCTCTCGAAGAGGCCGAACGCGAGCGGACGCCCACCCAGCAGCCGACACGCAACCCGGGCTCGGGTGGATCGAACACCGGGGGTGGATCCACGCAGCCGCAGCCGCAGCCGCAGCCGACGCCGACGCCGACGCCGACGCCTTCAGGCACCACTCCCTCCATTCCGCAGCCGGAGAAGACGCCAGAAGGTCCTTCGACCGAAAACCCGGACGACACCGATACCAACGCGAGCAACGCCTCGGGGACGTATCTATGAGCTCTGTTGACACAAGCTCGCGGCGCGACCGCTCACGCCGCCCCGGCGCCAACGAAACGTTCAAGCCCTCCCCGCGGGCCTCCCTCGCCGCCGCCATCACCGGCTGGACCCTGGGCGCCCTCGGCTTCGCCGTGTTCGGCGTGGCCGCCGTCGCCCTCGCGTTCGCCCACCAGGCGGGCGTCGTGCGCACCGACCTCCTCGGGGCGCAGGCGAAGCTCTCCTTCGTTCCGCAGATCGTCGCCAACCGCGACATCGCGGGTCTGAACCAGGTCTCGGGCGAGGTGCTCGAGCAGACGAATCGGGCGGACGCCAATTCGTCCGGACCGCTCTGGGACTTGGCATCCTCCCTTCCTCTCGTCAAGGACAACACCGAGGCGGTGCAGAGCCTCACCGCGATGACGCGAGAGCTGACCGCGCGGGCGCTCCCGCCGACGGTCGCGCTGCTGTCGGCCTCGGACTTCTCGTCGCTCGCCGTCGAAGGCGGGGGCATCAACCTCGAGCCCTTCCGCGCGGCCGAGGGCGCTCTGCCCGAGATCACCGCCGCGTTCACGGATGCCAAGGTGGTCACCGACGGGATCGACCGCACGAACCTGCTGCCCATCGTCACCGAGCCGCTCGACCAGGTCGCCCAGATCGTCGATCAGGCGGCCCCCTCGCTCACGCTGGTGCAGAAGTACCTGCCGTCGCTGCTGGCTGCCGCGGGAGCCGACGGACCGAAGACGTACCTGGTGCTCTTCCAGAACAACGCCGAAATCCGCGCAACCGGCGGCAACCCCGCCGCATCGAGCGTCATGGTCGTCGACAACGGACGCATAGAGCTCAAGGAGCAGTCCGACTCGATGGCGTTCTACGCGGCCGGTCAAGCCGGCCGCTCGGCGCTCGACCTACCCGAGAGCACTCTCGCGCTCTACCCCGACACGTTCACGCGGTACTCGCAGGACTTCACGTTCTCACCGGACTTCCCGACCACGGCACGGCTGTTCGAATCGCTGTGGAAGCGCACCGACGGCTCGCAGTTCGACGGTGTGATCTCGATCGACCCGGTCGTGCTCGCGCACATGCTCGAGGTTCTCGGACCCGTCGATCTGCCGACCGGTGAGCAGATCACCGCGGAGAACGCGGTGAAGCTCGTGCTCAGCGACGCCTACCAGCGCTACGGCGACGCCGGCGACAACGGACGTTCGTCCGACGAGTTCTTCGCGGCCGTGTCGTCGACGGTCTTCTCGCGCCTCGCCGCCGGGCAGTGGAACCCGATCGCCATGTTCGACCAGCTCACGCGCAGCGCGCAGGAGCAGCGCATCAACCTCTGGTTCACCGACGAGCAGGCCCAGTCCCTCGTCACGGAGGTCGGTCTCGACGGCGGTCTGCGCGGCGACAACGCCGCGTCGACGCAGCTGGGCATCTACCTGAACGACTTCTCGGTCAGCAAGCTGGAGTACCACCTCTCAACCGAGGTCTTCGCCTCGTGCAACGCAGCGGATCGCACCGTGAACGTCAGCATGAACATGCGCAACGGCATCACGGATGACATCACGAACGCCTACACGCTGGGCTTCCGCAACAGCTCTTACGGCCTGCCTCCGCGCACGATGATGCTGGACACGCTGTTCTTCGCACCTCCCGGGGCGACGATCACGGCGATGGATCCCGGGCAGGGCGACATCGCGTCACTGTCGCGCAGCGGCAACGAGAACGGCAACACCGGCGAGAGCCGTATGGTCACGCTCGGCCAGGGCGAGACCCGCACCGTCTCGTACACCGTGCAGCTGCCCTCCGGCCCGCTCGGACCGCTCGATCTGCGCCACACCCCGACGGCGAGCGACACCCCGGTCACGATCGATCCGTCGTGCGACCCGTTCGTCGCCGGCTTCTCCAGCTGACGATCCTCGATCTCTTCGAGCCACCGCCGGGCTCTGAGGCAGGAAGGATGCCGTGAGCTTCACCGCTCGCGGCCCCCGGCTGCGCGAATTGTGCAAGTCTTAGCGCAATCTTGACAATCCCTTGACGTTCCACCGCGAAAGCATTGCGGTCCTCCCGGTTGCATGGGTGACGCGCTGGGCTGCGATCCGGCGCGACGATCGCGCATCCGGTGCGGTCCTGTCGTACTGCGTCGGGGGGCGTCGGTGGTCATCGCGCTCAACGACACCGCTCCGATCGAAGCCGGATTCGGCAGCGTGCGTATTCGCGCGAGTGTTCACGCGCGACCGGTGTCCGTGGCATCCGGAGCCGCGGACGACGAGGTCTCATTGTTCATCGCGCTCGATCGCCCTCCGTCCATCCGTGGGGCGGTAACCGAGAAGGGGCCGAGCACGGCGCTGCTCGCCTCACGAGCGCAGGCGGCGACGCCCCCGGCGGCCAAGTGCCACCTCGTGCTGACGTTCCCCGCTCAGGTGCTGAACGGCATCGGCATCGAGGCTCCCTTCGCGCACGCGATCGACACGCAATCCGCCCTCTTCTGGCCGTTCTTGACCTTCGCGTGGACCTGCGCGACGACGCGGGACCGGCAGACCGGGCTCTCGCTCTACTTCATGGAGCGACTGCTGCAGGAGATGATCGTCGGCGTCGTCGTGGCGTCGCTGAAAGCCCGGCACGACAAGCCCGCGGCGGACCTGCACGCGGCCGCCCTGTCGGTCATCACCGCGCGCGTCGGGGATCCCGACCTGTCGGCGGCGTCCGTCGCCGCGGAGCTGAACACATCGCTGCGCACGTTGCAGCGGCAGTTCACGGCGCGCGGCACGACGATGGACCGCAGCATCCGGGGCGCGCGTGTTCGGCACGCCATGACACTGCTGCGCGATCCGGCCTATTCCTCGCTCTCGATCGAGCGGGTGGCGCACACCTGCGGTCTCGCGAACGGCTCGTCTCTTGCTCGGGCGTTCGCCGCTGAGGGGCATCCCTCTCCGACGCGCGTGCGCGCTGCGCGCCGCCCGCACGCGGTTCGCGCCTGACGCGCCATCTCTCATACCCGAGACGCCGTCTTCCGCCACTCACCCGCGTGCTCACCTCCCCGCGTCGAGATCATCGCCGTGTTGTCACCTCGTTCCTCACCCGATGACGGACGAGACATCCGATCAAACCCCTGGGGGGCACACATGAGCACCGAGAACTCCGAGACCGCGACCGGCTCCGTCAGCCGTCGCGCCGTCATCAAGACCGCGGCCTGGGCCGCGCCCGTCATCGCCGTGGCCGTCGCCGCGCCGCTGGCCTCCGCCAGCACGACCGGACCGCAGCCTGTGCCGTCGGGGTCCGCGAGCACGCTCGACGGTGGCACGTCGATCTCCACCTACCGTGGCGGCAACCCGAACGAGATCCGTATCAACCAGTCGACCTCGGGCTTCGGGTTCTTCATCTACGACGGAAACGGCGACGAGTACCCGGCCGGTTCCTACTACGCGTCGGCGCCCACGATCACGGTGAAGTGGTCGGGATCGGGCGATTACACCCCGATCCTCCAGAACCTGCGCGGCTGGACCCAGTCCGGCGGCACCGTCGCGTCTGGGACGTCGGGCAGCATCACGTTCTCGTACTCCGGCCAGCTGCTCAACGGCTCGGCGAACCGCGTTCCGGCTCCGTACGTCATCCTCCGCCCGACCTCGGGAAACACGCTGCCGCCGACGCGCGCCGTCGTCGAGGCCTCTGCCGTCAACTTCGAGACGATCGACAGCGGCGTCACCATCTGACCCACCGGTGACACGAGGGCGTCGCGCACACCGCGCGGCGCCCTTCGTCGTCCGTGCGCGTCAACGTCTTCCCCCGCGATGACCACGCGCGCCACAATGAGCGGTGAATCGACCCGGCGTTCCGGCCGGATCGACCGAGTGAGGGGGAACGCCATGGGCGTCGACGACATCATCAACAAGGGCAAGAAGCTCCTCGACGAGAACCGCGACAAGATCGAAGAGGCGCTCAAGAGCGAGAAGGCCGAAGAGGTCAGCGACAAGATCCTCGACGGGGCCGCCGACGCGATCAAGAAGGTCGTGCCGGCCGAGCAGCACGCGAAGGTCGACGAGGTCCGTCAGAACGTCGACAAGCACATCGGCAACGCCTGACACCTATTCGCGCCGGCGCCGTTCCCACCTCGGGGGCGGCGCCGTCGTCGTTAGGACGCCGCGGATGGGGGAGCGGCGGCCCGCCCGCCGTCAGTCCAGCGGGCCGAACGCGCGGTCGAGGGGCCACACGATCGCGCGCACCTCGCCGATCATGTCCGCGCGGTCGACGAAGCGTGCGCAGTCCGTGGATGCCGGGGCTCCTCGGCATCCGACGACCGAATCGGCCGAGTTCGCCCGATTGTCGCCCATCACGAGGTACTGGCCCTCGGGAACGTCGATGGGGCCGAAGCATCGCGAGGACGTGGGGGCGCTCTCGCAGTCGAGCTGTCCAGCGATGAAGGGCAGGTCGTTGCGAACGTACTTCTCGTCGAGCGCGACCCCGTCGACCTCGACCTGCCCCTCAGCGCTGCAGCACCGCACCGTCGACCCCGGGGTCCCCACGACGCGCTTCACGAGCGCATCGAGGTTGCTCGGACCGAACCCGACGAGGTCGCCGACCCACCCCGCCGCCGTCCGCAGCGCTCCGCGCGGCGCGGCATCCGTCTTCCACGCGTCGGGGCGCGAGAAGACGACGACGTCGCCCTGCGCCGGGTCGGATACGGCGAGCGAGATCCGGTCGGCCACGATGCGGTCGCCGGTCTCGAGCGTGGGCGACATCGACTCCGACGGCACCTGGAACGGCTTGACCAGGAACAGCTGCACGAGGGCCAGCACGATGAACGCCGCGATCACGTGGGTCACGGGCGACCGGCGCACCCGTCGCCATCCGCGCGCACGCGGCACCGGGGGAGAGGTCCGATCGGTCATGCGGCCTCGATGAACCCGCGTGTACGCAGCTCGTCGAGAGTGGAACGGATCACCGCCGACGCGCTCCCCTCCGCCGGCTCGCCGAACTCCGCCTCCGCCGCCTCGGTGATCGCCTCCTCGGACGCCCCCGCGAGACACAGCGTCCACACGAGGCGTCCGAGCTGCTCGAGCGCCGTCACCACACCGTCGCGGAGGATGCACGCGCGGCCGTCCACGAGGATCGCGTCGTCGTACGCGGTGGCCCGCCACGGACCCACGGAGTCCGTGCGGCGGGGGAGCGTCCAGGCTTCGGCGCGCGGCGGGGGCGCATCGAACATCTGCTGCACGAGGGCCGGGAGCTCGGTGGCATCCCGGTAGATCAACCGGGTGGGGGCGCCGATCGTGTCGAACAGTCGCGCCAGCCGCTGCAACGGGGCCGGCATCTCCGGCAGGTAGCTGATCTGCGGGGTCATCTCGCAGACGGCGTCGATGAGGTCGACGACTTCGGGGCCGACCGTCGGGGATTCGGGCCGGCGGTCGATGAGCGTGAGCCCGATGAGCCGGAGCGGCACAGCGGGCAGACCCTTCAGCCCGAAGTGGCTGGGCGCGATCTGCTCCTTGTGGACGAGCCCCTCGGTGATGACCGAGAGCGGTTTGCGATAGGGGCTCACCGCGAGGTCGTCGGCGACGGCCACGGTCTCGTCGCTCACGTAGCTGAAGTGCTGTCCCAGATGACGGGATGCCGTGGTCTTGCCGCGGCCGGAGGGTCCCACCAGCGCGATCGTGCGGCCGTCCTCGGTGGCCACCCCGGCAGCGTGCAAGAGCAGCCGCGTGCCGCGGAGGGCGTCGAGCGCCTCCAGGGTGACGAGGGTGGAGAGGTTCGAGAGCCCGCCGTCGGGGTCGACGAACGCGTCGGGGTGGAGCTTCAGCACGCGACGACCGCGGGTGTCCTCGGCCCCGACGCGGCAATCGCGCCACGCCTCCAGGATGCGGGAGCGCATCCCGTCCGGCAGGGGGGCGTCGGTGCGCATGTCGACGACGACGCCCATCGCGTCGACGGTGCATACGGTCGCGGGTGCAGACCCGTCGTCAGCAGGACTCATCCGTGCCTTCCTGTCCGGCCGGAGACGCGCGATGGTCGTTGTGGTCGCCCCCCAGGCGCGACCATCCTATGGCGCAGCTCCGCCGGTTCGGGATGGGTTCGAAGGGTGATCCTGAGCATCCGCCGCACGCGACACGCCCGGGTTTGCGACACGTGCCGGGGGTCCGTAGACTAGTCCAGTTCCACATTCCGGCGTGCGCTCGGCGCGCGCCAGGATCACTGTCTCGGCAGTGCACAGGCGGCGCGGAAGCGCAGGGTCCTGGGCCGCGGGCAGCAGAACACCACACCGAACCCCTCATCCTTCACGGGATTCGCACGCGTGCGTGCGCGGGGCGGGCCGGAGGCCACGACGTGGCATCCGGTTTGACAGCTGAACAGCGGTGCAGCATCTCTCGCGCGAGCGAGGGGAAGTGCCAGGGTGCGTCAGCACCACCGTGCGTCCAATGCCCCAGGTCGGGTAAGACGCTGAAAGAGAGAGAGCAGACAATGGCGGGACAGAAGATCCGCATTCGCCTGAAGTCGTACGACCACGCCGGGCTCGACTCGTCGGCGCGCAAGATCGTCGACACCGTGACCCGTGCCGGCGCCACCGTGGTGGGCCCGGTTCCCCTTCCGACCGAGAAGAACGTCGTGTGCGTCATCCGGTCGCCCCACAAGTACAAGGACAGCCGCGAGCACTTCGAGATGCGCACCCACAAGCGCCTCATCGACATCATCGACCCGACGCCCAAGGCCGTCGACTCGCTGATGCGCCTCGACCTCCCGGCCGATGTCAACATCGAGATCAAGCTCTGAGGTTCGACATGGCTGACATCAACTCCAAGATCTCCAAGGGCCTCCTCGGCACCAAGCTCGGCATGACCCAGGTGTGGGACGAGAACGGCAAGCTCGTTCCCGTCACCGTCATCGAGGTCGCCCCGAACGTCGTGACCCAGCTGCGCTCGCTCGAGAAGGACGGCTACAACGCCGTTCAGATCGGCTACGGCCAGATCGACCCCCGCAAGGTGAACAAGCCCCTCACGGCTCACTTCGACGCCGCCGGTGTCACCCCGCGCCGCCACCTCACCGAGGTGCGCACCGCGGATGCCGCCGACTACTCGCTGGGCCAGGAGCTCACCGTCGACGGTCTCTTCGAGGCCGGCCAGCTGGTCGACGTCGTCGGCACCAGCAAGGGCAAGGGCACCGCCGGTGTCATGAAGCGTCACAACTTCAAGGGTGTCTCCGCATCGCACGGTGCGCACCGCAACCACCGCAAGCCCGGTTCGATCGGCGCCTCGTCGACCCCGAGCCGCGTCTTCAAGGGCATGCGCATGGCCGGCCGTATGGGTGGCGAGCGCGTGACCGTCCTCAACCTCACGGTGCACGCCGTCGACGCCGAGAAGGGCCTGATGCTCGTCAAGGGCGCCGTCCCCGGTGCTCGTGGCCGCATCGTCTACGTCCGCAACGCAGTGAAGGGTGCCTGATCATGGCTGACTCGACTCTCGCGCTCGACGTCGTGAAGGCCGACGGCAACAAGGCCGGCTCTGTCGAGCTGCCCGCCGCGCTCTTCGACGTCAAGACGAACATCCCCCTCATCCACCAGGTCGTCGTGGCGCAGCGCGCCGCGGCTCGCCAGGGCACGCACTCGACCAAGCGTCGTGGCGAGGTCTCGGGTGCCGGCCGCAAGCCTTTCAAGCAGAAGGGCACGGGTAACGCCCGTCAGGGCTCGATCCGCGCGCCGCACATGACCGGTGGTGGCATCGTCCACGGCCCGAAGCCCCGCGACTACGGCCAGCGCACCCCCAAGAAGATGATCGCCGCCGCCCTCCTGGGTGCGCTCAGCGACCGTGCTCGTGGGCAGCGTCTGCACATCGTCGACAGCTTCGGCATCGAGGGTGCTCCCTCGACCAAGGCCGCCGCGACCGCGCTGACCGCCCTGGGTGCCGTCAAGAACGTCCTCGTGGTCATCGACCGCGACGACGAGCTGACGATCAAGAGCGTGCGCAACCTCGCGTACGTCCACGTGCTGACCTTCGGCCAGCTGAACGCCTACGACGTGCTCGTCTCCGACGACATCGTCTTCACCAAGGCCGCCTACGACGCGTTCGTCGCGTCGAAGAGCGCTGCCACCGAGGAGGTCTCGGCATGACCACCGTCAACAAGGACCCGCGCGACATCATCCTGAAGCCGGTCGTCTCCGAGAAGAGCTACTCGCTCATCGACGAGGGCAAGTACACCTTCCTGGTGGACCCCCGTTCGTCGAAGACCGAGATCAAGCTCGCGATCGAGAAGATCTTCGGCGTCAAGGTCGCTTCGGTGAACACGCTGAACCGTCAGGGCAAGGCCCGTCGGACCCGCTTCGGCATCGGCAAGCGCAAGGACACCAAGCGTGCCATCGTCACGCTGAAGTCCGGCACCATCGACATCTTCACGTCTGTCGGCTGACGGTCGGGATAGAGGACAAGAACAATGGCTATTCGCAAGTACAAGCCCACGACCCCCGGTCGCCGCGGCTCGTCGGTGGCCGACTTCGCCGAGATCACCCGATCGACGCCTGAGAAGTCGCTGCTGCGCCCGCTGTCGAAGACCGGTGGCCGCAACAACCAGGGCCGCATCACCACGCGTCACATCGGTGGTGGCCACAAGCGTCAGTACCGTCTGATCGACTTCCGTCGTAACGACAAGGACGGCATCGACGCCAAGGTCGCTCACATCGAGTACGACCCCAACCGCACCGCGCGCATCGCGCTGCTGCACTACGCGGACGGCGAGAAGCGCTACATCCTCGCCCCCGCGAAGCTGTCGCAGGGCGACGTCGTGGAGTCGGGTGCCGGCGCTGACATCAAGCCCGGCAACAACCTGCCGCTGCGCAACATCCCCACCGGTACCGTGATCCACGCGATCGAACTGCGTCCCGGCGGCGGAGCGAAGATGGCCCGTTCGGCCGGCGCCTCGGTGCGTCTGGTCGCGAAGGACGGCCCCTACGCGCAGCTGCGTCTGCCCTCCGGCGAGATCCGCAATGTCGACGTGCGCTGCCGCGCCACGATCGGCGAGGTCGGCAACGCCGAGCAGTCGAACATCAACTGGGGCAAGGCCGGCCGCATGCGCTGGAAGGGCGTCCGCCCGACCGTGCGTGGTGTCGCCATGAACCCGGTCGACCACCCGCACGGTGGTGGTGAGGGTAAGACCTCCGGTGGTCGTCACCCTGTTTCGCCGTGGGGTAAGGCCGAGGGCCGCACCCGCCACGCGAACAAGGAAAGCGACAAGCTGATCGTCCGCCGTCGCACCGCCGGCAAGAAGCGCAAGTAGGAGTAGAGGAAGATGCCTCGCAGCCTTAAGAAGGGCCCCTTCGTCGACGAGCACCTGCTTCGCAAGGTCGTCTCGCAGAACGAAGCCGGTTCCAAGAACGTCATCAAGACCTGGTCGCGCCGTTCGATGATCATCCCCGCCATGCTGGGACACACCATCGCCGTGCACGACGGTCGCAAGCACATCCCCGTGTTCGTGACCGAGACCATGGTCGGCCACAAGCTGGGCGAGTTCTCGCCCACCCGCACCTTCCGCGGCCACGTGAAGGACGACAAGAAGGGCCGTCGCCGCTAAGGCGACCGAGGAGGAGAGAGAAATGGTGGAGTCCATCGCACGTGTGCGACACATCCGCGTGACCCCTCAGAAGGCTCGTCGTGTCGTCGCGCTCATCAAGGGCAAGCAGGCCGAAGAGGCCCTCGCGATCCTGAAGTTCGCGCCGCAGGGCGCGAGCGAGCCGATCTACAAGCTCGTCGCCTCGGCGATCGCGAACGCTCGCGTCACCGCCGACAAGACGAACGAATACCTGGATGACGCCGACCTGTACGTGAAGAACGCGTACGTCGACGAGGGCACGACGCTCAAGCGTTTCCAGCCCCGCGCTCAGGGTCGCGCCTTCCAGATCAAGAAGCGCACGAGCCACATCACGGTCGTGCTCGCGACGCCCGAGGCCGCTGAGGCAGCCCCGGCTCGCGCCAACAAGAAGGCGAGCAAGTAATGGGACAGAAGGTCAACCCGTACGGCTTCCGCCTCGGCATCACCACCGACCACGTGTCGCGGTGGTTCTCGGACTCGACGAAGCCCGGTCAGCGTTACGCCGACTACCTCGCCGAGGACATCAAGATCCGTCGCCTGCTGACCACGTCGCTCGACCGCGCCGGTGTCAGCAACATCGAGATCGAGCGCACGCGTGACCGCGTCCGCGTCGACATCCACACCGCCCGTCCGGGCATCGTGATCGGTCGCCGCGGCGCCGAGGCCGAGCGCATCCGCGCCGACCTCGAGAAGCTCACCGGCAAGCAGATCCAGCTGAACATCCTCGAGGTCAAGAACCCCGAGGCCGACGCTCAGCTCGTCGCGCAGGGTGTCGCCGAGCAGCTGTCTGCTCGTGTGGCGTTCCGTCGCGCGATGCGCAAGGGTCTGCAGGGCGCTCAGCGCGCCGGCGCCAAGGGTGTCCGCATCCAGGTGTCGGGCCGCCTCGGCGGCGCCGAGATGAGCCGCTCCGAGTTCTACCGCGAAGGCCGTGTGCCCCTGCACACCCTGCGCGCGAACATCGACTACGGCTTCTACGAGGCCAAGACGACCTTCGGCCGCATCGGCGTGAAGGTCTGGATCTACAAGGGCGACCTCACCAACAAGGAGCTCGCCCGCGAGCAGGCCAACGCGCCCAAGTCGCGCGGTCGTGACGACCGCGGTGGCGACCGTCGTCGTGGCCCGCGCAACGAGGCCCCCGTGGCAGAAGGAGCGTCGGCGTAATGCTCATCCCCCGCAAGGTCAAGTACCGCAAGCAGCACCACCCCGGTCGCTCGGGTCAGGCCACCGGTGGCACCACGGTGTCGTTCGGTGAGTTCGGCATCCAGGCGCTGACCCCCGCGTACGTGACGAACCGTCAGATCGAGTCCGCTCGTATCGCCATGACGCGTCACATCAAGCGTGGTGGAAAGGTGTGGATCAACATCTACCCCGACCGTCCGCTGACCAAGAAGCCGGCCGAAACCCGCATGGGTTCCGGTAAGGGTTCCCCCGAGTGGTGGGTCGCCAACGTCAAGCCGGGTCGCGTCCTCTTCGAGGTCGCGGGTGTCAACGAGGAACTCGCTCGTGAAGCACTCACCCGTGCCATCCACAAGCTGCCGCTGAAGGCACGCATCATCAAGCGCGAGGAGGGCGACGCGTAATGGCGATCGGCACCAAGCAGCTCGCTCCGAGCGAGCTCGACACGTTCGAAGACCAGCGCCTCGTCGAGGAGCTGCGCAAGGCCAAGGAAGAGCTGTTCAACCTGCGCTTCCAGTCGGCCACCGGCCAGCTCGAGAGCCACGGTCGCATCCGTGCAGTCAAGCGCGACATCGCGCGTCTGTACACCGTGATCCGTGAGCGCGAGCTCGGCATCCGCGCCACCCCGGCTCCGGTCGAGGCTCCGGCGAAGGCGAAGAAGAGCAAGGCGAAGAAGGCGGATGCCGCTGACGACGCCGCGAAGGAAGAGGCGGAGTAATGGCTACCGCGAAGAAGGCCGAGGCGCAGGTCGCCGGTCACGAGCACGCCGAGAACGATGTTCGCGACGAGAACGCCCGCGGTTACCGCAAGGCGCGCCGTGGCTACGTCGTCAGCGACAAGATGGACAAGACAATCGTCGTCGAGGTCGAGGACCGCGTGAAGCACCCGCTCTACGGCAAGGTCATCCGCCGCACCTCCAAGGTCAAGGCGCACGACGAGACCAACTCGGCGGGCATCGGCGACCTGGTCGTCATCAACGAGACCCGTCCGCTCAGCGCCACCAAGCGCTGGCGCCTGGTCGAGATCCTCGAGAAGGCCAAGTAAGCCTCGCGGCTTGCTTGGAACCCAAGGAGTAAAAAGTGATTCAGAACGAATCCCGGCTGAAGGTCGCCGACAACACCGGCGCCAAGGAGCTGCTCACCATCCGCGTGCTCGGCGGCTCCAACCGCCGCTACGCCGGCCTGGGTGACGTCATCGTCGCCACGGTCAAGGACGCGATCCCGGGTGGAAACGTCAAGAAGGGCGACGTGGTCAAGGCCGTCGTCGTCCGTGTCGTGAAGCAGACCCGCCGTCCCGACGGCTCGTACATCAAGTTCGACGAGAACGCCGCCGTGATCCTGAAGAACGACGGGGAGCCCCGTGGCACCCGTATCTTCGGACCGGTCGGTCGTGAGCTTCGCGACAAGAAGTTCATGAAGATCGTCTCGCTCGCCCCGGAGGTCATCTGATCATGGCGAAAATCAAGAAGGGCGACCTGGTTCAGGTCATCTCGGGCGCCAAGCCCGAGCGCGGCGGCGACCGCGGCAAGCAGGGCAAGGTCCTCGAGGTCCTGTCCGAGCAGAACCGCGTCATCGTCGAGGGCGTGAACTACGTCACCAAGCACAACCGCGTGGGTCAGTCCCAGCGCGGCACCAAGACCGGTGGCATCGAGACGTTCGAGGCCCCCATCCACATCTCCAACGTCGCGCTCGTCGACCCCTCGACCAAGAAGCCGACCCGTGTCGGTCACCGTGTCGAGGAGCAGGTGAAGGACGGCGTCAAGCGCACCGTCCGTGTGCGCTACGCGAAGAAGAGCGGCAAGGACCTCTGAATATGAGCACCGACACTGCCGCGGTGGCTGGCAAGATCCAGCCCCGCCTGAAGCAGAAGTACAACGCCGAGATCAAGAAGGCGCTGCAGGACGAGTTCGGCTACGAGAACGTCATGCAGATCCCCGGCCTGGTCAAGGTCGTCGTGAACACCGGTGTCGGCGAGGCTGCTCGCGACAGCAAGGTGATCGATGGTGCGGTCGACGACCTCACCAAGATCACCGGTCAGAAGCCCGTCGTCACCAAGGCCCGCAAGTCCATCGCGCAGTTCAAGCTGCGTGAGGGCCAGGCCATCGGTGCGCACGTCACCCTCCGTGGCGACCGTGCGTGGGAGTTCATCGACCGTCTCGTCAACCTCGCCCTGCCCCGCATCCGCGACTTCCGCGGTCTGTCGGCCAAGCAGTTCGACGGCAACGGCAACTACACCTTCGGTCTCCAGGAGCAGTCCGTGTTCCACGAGATCGATCAGGACCGCATCGACCGCGTGCGTGGTTTCGACATCACCATCGTCACCACCGCCAAGACCGACGACGAAGGCCGTTCGCTGCTCCGCCAGCTCGGGTTCCCCTTCCAGTCGGCCGACCAGCAGGCCTGACCCCTCGGGCCCCCGGGTTTCCGGGGGCCCGTCATCGAAGGTCGGCTGTCGCGTAACGGCAGCCGAAACCTCATGAAAGAAAGAAGCAACACATGACGATGACAGACCCGGTCGCAGACATGCTGACCCGTCTGCGCAACGCGAACTCGGCGCACCACGACTCCGTGTCGATGCCGAGCTCGAAGCTGAAGACGAACATCGCCGCCATCCTCAAGCAGGAGGGTTACATCGCCGACTGGAGCGTCGAAGACGCCCGCGTCGGCCAGACCCTCAACATGACGCTGAAGTACGGTCCGAACCGCGAGCGGTCGATCGCCGGCATCAAGCGCGTCTCCAAGCCCGGTCTTCGCGTGTACGCGAAGTCGACCGAGGTCCCCACGGTCCTCGGCGGACTCGGCGTCGCCATCCTGTCCACCTCCTCCGGTCTCCTCACCGACCGTCAGGCCGAGCAGAAGGGCGTCGGCGGGGAAGTCCTCGCCTACGTGTGGTGATCTGACATGTCGCGTATTGGACGTCTTCCCATCGACATCCCCGCCGGAGTCACCGTCTCGGTGAACGGCCGGGAGGTCAACGTCAAGGGCCCCAAGGGCGAGCTCGCGCTCACCGTTGCCCAGCCCCTCGAGGTGTCGGTCGAGGAGAACCAGGTTCTCGTCACCCGCCCCGACGATGAGCGCGAGTCGCGGTCGCTCCACGGCCTGACCCGTACCCTCATCAACAACAACATCATCGGTGTCACCCAGGGCTACTCCAAGGGCCTCGAGGTCGTCGGCACGGGTTACCGCGTGGCGCAGAAGGGCAGCTCGATCGAGTTCGCCCTCGGCTTCTCGCACCCCGTCCTGATCGACCCGCCCGCGGGCATCACCCTCACGGTCGAAGGCAACAACAAGGTCACCGTGAGCGGCATCGACAAGCAGGCCGTCGGCGAGGCCGCCGCCAACATCCGCAAGATCCGCAAGCCGGAGCCGTACAAGGGCAAGGGTGTGCGGTACGCGGGCGAGGTCGTGCGTCGCAAGGCCGGAAAGAGTGGTAAGTGACCATGGCTGTCAAGACAAAGTCTGTCGCTCGTGCTCGTCGTCACGCGCGCCTTCGCAAGAAGGTCGTCGGCACCGAGCTGCGCCCCCGTCTCGTCGTGACGCGTTCGGCGCGCCACGTGTTCGTCCAGGTCGTGGACGACAGCAAGGGCCACACCGTGGCCTCCGCCTCGACCCTCGAGACCGACCTGCGCGGTTTCGACGGTGACAAGACCGCCAAGGCCCGCAAGGTCGGCGAGCTCGTCGCCGAGCGTGCCAAGGCCGTGGGCGTCTCCGACGTCGTGTTCGACCGTGGCGGCAACCGCTACGCGGGACGCGTCGCGGCGATCGCCGACGGAGCTCGCGAAGGAGGGCTGAACCTGTGAGTGACAACAAGGAGACCGAAGTGACCGAGCAGACTGCACCGGCTGAGGGTGCGGCTGCGGCTCAGGCCCCCGCCGAGCGCGAGCGCGAGCCCCGTCGCGGTGGTCGCGAGCGCAACACCAACCAGCGCGACCGTGGTTCGCGCGACCGCAACGAGAGCCAGTTCCTCGAGCGCGTCGTCACCATCAACCGCGTGTCGAAGGTCGTCAAGGGCGGCCGTCGCTTCAGCTTCACGGCGCTCGTCGTCGTGGGTGACGGCAACGGCGTCGTGGGTGTCGGTTACGGCAAGGCCCGCGAAGTCCCCCTCGCGATCTCGAAGGGTGTCGAAGAGGCCAAGCGCAACTTCTTCCGCGTCCCCCGCTCGGGCTCGACCATCCCGCACCCCGTCCAGGGTGAGGCCGCTGCCGGTGTGGTGCTCCTGCGCCCCGCCGCCGCCGGTACCGGTGTTATCGCCGGTGGTCCCGTCCGCGCCGTCCTCGAGTGCGCCGGCATCCACGATGTCCTCTCGAAGTCGCTCGGCTCGTCGAACACGATCAACATCGTGCACGCGACCGTCGAGGCTCTGAAGGCGCTCGAGGAGCCCCGCGCCGTGGCCGCCCGCCGTGGCCTGGAGTTCGACCAGGTCGCCCCGGCCCGCCTCGTGCGCGCCGAGGCCGCCGCTCAGAAGGTAGGTGCCTGATGGCCGAGCGTCTGAAGGTCACGCAGATCAAGTCCAAGGTGAGCGAGAAGCAGAACCAGCGTGACACGCTGCGTTCGCTCGGTCTCAAGCGGATCGGCGACTCGGTCGTCCGTCCCGACGACGCGCAGACGCGCGGCTACGTCAAGACCGTCGCCCACCTCGTCAAGGTTGAGGAGATCGACTAATGGCTGCCAAGAAGGACGAGACCGCTACGGTCGACGCCCCGAAGAAGGCGACGGCCGGTAAGACGGCCGCCAAGAAGGAAGCCCCCGCGGCGCGCCCCGGCGTGCTGAAGGTCCACCACCTGCGTCCCGTCCCGGGCGCTCACACCGCGAAGACCCGTGTCGGTCGCGGTGAGGGCTCGAAGGGTAAGACGGCCGGTCGCGGTACCAAGGGAACCAAGGCCCGTTACCAGGTCAAGGTCGGCTTCGAGGGTGGGCAGATGCCGCTGCACATGCGCACCCCGAAGCTCCGCGGCTTCAAGAACCCGTTCCGCGTCGAGTACCAGGTCGTGAACCTGGAGAAGCTCGCCGAGCTCTACCCGCAGGGTGGCGACGTGACCGTCGCCGACCTCGTGGCCAAGGGCGCCGTCCGCAAGAACGAGAAGGTCAAGGTGCTCGGCACCGGCGACATCTCGGTCGCGCTGACCGTTTCGGTCGACAAGGTCTCCGGCTCCGCTGAGCAGAAGATCGTCGCCGCAGGCGGCTCCGTCAACTGACGCCCGACCCCACAGGGGCCGGCGGCCTTACGGCCGTCGGCCCCTTCTGGGTTAGTCTGATTTGGTGTGCGCCCTGTCGCGCGCCGAGATCGTTCTGGAGGATTCTCCCTTGTTCAGCGCCATCGCGCGGGTTTTCCGCACGCCCGACCTGAGGCGGAAGATCGCCTTCACGCTGGGCATCATCGCCATCTACCGGCTGGGTGCCCACGTGCCGACGCCCTTCGTCGACTTCCCCAACGTTCAGCAGTGCCTGAACCAGTCGGGCGGCACCGAGGGCCTGCTCTCGCTGGTCAACCTGTTCTCGGGTGGCGCGCTGCTCCAGCTGTCGATCTTCGCGCTGGGTGTGATGCCGTACATCACGGCGACGATCATCGTGCAGCTGCTGCGCGTGGTGATCCCGCACTTCGAGACGCTGTACAAAGAGGGCCAGGCAGGGCAGGCCAAGCTCACCCAGTACACCCGCTACCTGACGATCGCGCTCGCGCTGCTGCAGTCGACCACGCTCGTGACCGTCGCCCGCTCGGGTCAGCTCTTCGGCTCGGCCGGCGTTCCCGAGTGCCAGCAGCTGCTCACCAACGACATCTGGTGGGCGCAGCTGCTCATGATCATCACGATGACCGCTGGCACCGGCCTGGTCATGTGGTTCGCGGAGCTCGTCACCGAGCGCGGCGTGGGCAACGGCATGTCGATCCTCATCTTCACCTCGATCGCCGCGACCTTCCCCGGCGCGATGATCTCCATCCTCAACGCCCGCGGAGTCGAGGTCTTCCTCCTCGTGCTGGCGGTGAGCATCGTCATCGTGGCGCTCGTCGTGTTCGTCGAGCAGTCGCAGCGGCGCATCCCGGTGCAGTACGCCAAGCGCATGGTCGGACGCCGCACCTACGGCGGCACCAACACCTACATCCCGATCAAGGTGAACATGGCCGGCGTCGTGCCCGTGATCTTCGCCTCGTCGCTGCTGTACATCCCCGCGCTCATCGCGCAGTTCAACCAGCCGCAGGCGGGCCAGGAGCCGCAGCCGTGGGTGACGTGGATCTCGCAGTACCTCACGCGCGGTGACCACCCGCTCTACATGCTGATCTACTTCCTCCTGATCATCGGATTCGCCTACTTCTACGTCGCGATCACGTTCAACCCGGTCGACGTCGCCGACAACATGAAGAAGTACGGCGGATTCATCCCCGGTATCCGCGCGGGCCGCCCCACGGCGGAGTACCTGGACTACGTCCTGACCCGCATCACGCTCCCGGGCTCGATCTACCTCGGCCTCATCGCGCTGCTGCCCCTGGTGGCGCTTGCGACGGTCGGTGCCAACCAGAACTTCCCGTTCGGCGGGGCCTCGATCCTCATCATCGTGGGTGTCGGTCTCGAGACGGTGAAGCAGATCGACGCGCAACTCCAGCAGCGTCACTACGAAGGGCTGCTGCGATGACCGCGCGTCTTCTGATCGTCGGACCGCAGGGATCCGGAAAAGGAACGCAGGGCGTTCGCGTCGGCGAGGCCCTGGGCATCCCCGTCGTCTCCACCGGCGACGTCTTCCGCGCCAACGTCAAAGACGGCACCGAGCTCGGCCTCCAGGTGAAGTCGATCATCGACGCCGGTGATCTGGTCCCCGATGAGCTCACGAGCGCGGTCGTGCGCGACCGCCTTGCGCAACAGGATGCCGCTGAGGGATTCCTCCTCGACGGGTACCCGCGCAACCTCGCGCAGGTGCTGCACCTCGATGAGTTCCTGGAAGGGCGTGACGAGGCGCTCGACGCTGTCATCGCGCTCGTCGTCCCCCGCGAGGAGTCGTTGTCGCGCCTGACCGCGCGCGCGGCGGAACAGGGTCGAGCGGACGACACCGAGGAAGCCATCGCGACGCGTCTGGGGATCTACGAGCGGGAGACCGCCCCGATCCTCGACGTCTACGGCACGCGCGGCATCGTCGACGAGATCGACGGTGTCGGCAGCCTCGACGAGGTCACGGCTCGTATCTTCGCGGCGCTCGACGCGCGCGGCATCTCGGCTCGCTGACGTGGGACTGCGCTCCTCGATCTACAAGAAGCCGGCGCAGCTGCGCTCGATGATCGAGCCCGGGCTGATCACGGCGGACGCGCTGGATGCCGTCCGTCGTCTCATCGAGCCCGGCATGACCACCCTGCAGCTCGACGCGGAGGCCGCGCGTCTCATCGGCTCACGGGGGGCGAAGTCGAACTTCCAGATGGTGCGCGGCTACCGCCACACCATCTGCGCGTCGGTCAACGAGCAGGTGGTGCACGGCATCCCGAACGAACGACCTCTTCAGGCCGGCGACATCCTCTCGATCGACGCCGGTGCGGAGTTCCAGGGGTGGAACGGTGACTCGGCCTTCACGGTGATCGTGCCGGGCGACGCGCCGGAGGCGCTCGTCGCCCCCCGCCGCCGTCTCTCCGAGGTCACGGAGGGTTCGCTGTGGGCCGGCATCGCCGCTCTCAGCCGTGCGACCCACCTCGGCGAGGTGGGCGCGGCGATCCAGTCCTACATCGAGGAGCACGCGCCCGAGGGCGGGTACGGCATCCTGCGCGATTACGTCGGCCACGGGATCGGGCGCAAGATGCACGAATCGCCCAGCATCTTCAACTACGCGGTCGAGGACCGCGGTCCGGAAGTACGCCCCGGTCTGGCGGTGGCGATCGAGCCCATGGTCGTCATCGGAAACCAGGCCACCCTGGTCGAGGACGACGGGTGGACCGTGTCCACCGTCGACGGCACAGACGGCTCCCACTGGGAACATAGCGTCGCGGTGCATGATGGGGGCATCTGGGTCCTCACCGCTCACGACGGCGGTGCCGAGAAACTGGCGCCGTTCGGTGTGGTGCCGAAGGAGATCGACTGATGATGATGGCGGCTGTCCGCAAGTCCACGAACTGGTTCGCGATCGGGATCACGGCCGCGGTCGTGGTGGTCGTGCTCGTCGTGGGCGGCGTGGTCTGGTTCGCCAACAGCCAGGCGACCTCGCCGGGAACCCTTCCGCAGTCGTCGGCCGTGAACACGGAGACGGGCGCGATCTCCGTCGGCACGGGGGAGAAGACGGTCGACACCTACGTCGACTTCATGTGTCCGATCTGCAACCAGTTCGAGCAGAGCTACGGCCCGACACTCGATCAGCTCGTCGCCGACAACGAGATCACCCTCAACATCCACCCGATCTCGATCCTCGACCGCGCATCGCAGGGGACGCAGTACTCCACGCGTTCCGCGAATGCCGCGTACTGCGTGGCGGTCGACGACGCCTCCAACATCCCGGCTTTTGTGAAGGCGATGTACGCGCAGCAGCCCACGGAGAACACCTCGGGTCTCGACAACGCCACACTGGCGTCGATCGCGACATCGGCGGGTGCATCGGATGCCGTGACCTCGTGCATCGACGACGGGACCTACTCGAAGTTCGTCACGGCGATGACGCAGAAAACCCCGGTGCAGCCCGGGCAGAGCGGCATCGCCACGCCGACCATCGCCGTGAACGGGACCGTGCTGTCGAACCAGTCCGACCTGACCGGCGACCCGCAGAAGGACATCGTCGGCCGACTGAACGGCTGACGCGCGCCCCGCGAGTTGCCGGGGCGAGTATTACCACGTATGCTTGATCTTTGGTGCGTTGCGCCTTCCTTGGCGTGTCGAGGCACCGAATCCCCATCCACCGCAGACCGGCCGGTCTGCAACTGAGCGTGAGCGAGTTTATGGCGAAGAAAGACGGTGTCATCGAGATCGAGGGCACGGTGTCCGAGGCACTGCCCAACGCGATGTTCCGTGTCGAACTGACGAACGGTCACAAGGTGCTCGCCACCATCTCGGGCAAGATGCGACAGAACTACATCCGCATCATCCCCGAGGACCGCGTCGTCGTCGAGCTGAGCCCGTACGACCTCACCCGTGGTCGTATCGTCTACCGCTACCGCTGAGTCCGGCCGAGAAGTAACGAGCCGCACCCGCGGTCTCGAAGACAGCGAAACAGGAACATCATGAAGGTCAACCCCTCCGTCAAGCCCATCTGCGACCACTGCAAGGTGATTCGTCGTCACGGGCGCGTGATGGTGATCTGCAAGAGCAACCCGCGCCACAAGCAGCGCCAGGGCTGAGCTTCCAGCTCGACACCTTTTCCAACTGAATACATATCGGCAGGATCAGATCCTTCCCGCGCAGGCGGGTGGGGGACACCTCGGGGCGGAGGCCCGAGCACCGATCCTGCTTCACACCTCCACGACACTCTGAGGAGAGCCGCATGGCACGTCTCGCCGGCGTCGACATCCCGCGCGACAAGCGCGTGGTGATCGCACTTACCTACATCTACGGCGTGGGCCGCACCCGCTCCGTCGAGATCCTGAACGCCACTGGCATCAGCCAGGAGATCCGCGTCAAGGACCTCACCGACGACCAGCTGGTCGCGCTTCGCGACCACATCGAAGGCACCTACAAGGTGGAGGGTGACCTCCGTCGCGAGGTCGCCGCCGACATCCGCCGCAAGGTCGAGATCGGTTCCTACGAGGGCCTGCGCCACCGCCGCGGCCTCCCGGTGCGCGGTCAGCGCACGAAGACGAACGCGCGTACCCGCAAGGGTCCCAAGCGCACCGTCGCCGGCAAGAAGAAGGCGCGCTAAGCCGCGGGCTGAGCGTCAGGATTCAGGAGAACGCACATGGCACAGGCCAAGTCCGCCGCGCGCAAGCCGCGCCGCAAGGAGAAGAAGAACATCGCCGTGGGTCAGGCCCACATCAAGTCGACGTTCAACAACACCATCGTTTCGATCACGGACCCCTCGGGTGCCGTCATCAGCTGGGCCTCGTCCGGCGGTGTCGGATTCAAGGGCTCGCGCAAGTCGACGCCGTACGCCGCCGGCATGGCCGCGGAGTCGGCCGCTCGCCAGGCGCAGGAGCACGGCGTCAAGAAGGTCGACGTCTTCGTGAAGGGTCCGGGTTCGGGTCGTGAGACCGCGATCCGCTCGCTGACCGCTGCGGGTCTCGAGGTCGGCTCGATCCAGGACGTGACGCCGCAGGCCCACAACGGCTGCCGTCCGCCCAAGCGCCGCCGCGTCTGACGCGTCCGTTCCCGGGGAGTGCTCGTCGCTCCCCGGGAACGCCGCGCTCACGCGCGACTCAGACTTCCGGATGCCGCGAAACCGCCGAGGTCGAGCGTCATCCCGCGAGTACAACTCAACACCTCACCCCATTACACGTGTCATATAGCGGGCACGTGATCGAAAGGAACACATAGTGCTCATCGCACAGCGTCCCACTCTGACCGAGGAGAAGATCGGGGAGTTCCGCAGCCGTTTCGTCATCGAGCCGCTGGAGCCCGGTTTCGGTTACACGATCGGCAACGCGCTGCGCCGCAGCCTCCTGTCGTCGATCCCCGGCGCGGCCGTCACGAGCATCCGCATCGACGGCGTCCTGCACGAGTTCAGCACCATCCCGGGCGTGAAGGAAGACGTCACCGAGATCATCCTGAACATCAAGCAGCTGGTCGTCTCGAGCGAGCGCGACGAGCCCATCACGGCGTACCTGCGCAAGACCGGCGCCGGTGAGGTCACCGCCGCCGACATCTCCGCTCCGGCGGGTGTCGAGGTGCACAACCCCGAGCTGGTCATCGCGACGCTCAACGACACCGCGAAGTTCGAGCTCGAGCTGACGATCGAGCGTGGCCGCGGCTACGTCTCGGCCACGCAGAACCGCAACGAGTACGCCGAGGCCGGTCAGATCCCGATCGACTCGATCTACTCGCCGGTGCTCAAGGTCAGCTACCGCGTCGACGCCACCCGTGCCGGTGAGCGCACCGACTTCGACAAGCTCGTCCTCGACGTCGAGTCGAAGGCGTCCATCGCGCCGCGCGACGCCGTCGCTTCGGCCGGCCGCACCCTCACCGAGCTGTTCGGTCTCGCTCGCGAGCTGAACGTCGAGGCCGAGGGCATCGAGATCGGCCCCGCGCCGGTCGAGACCGTCCTCTCGAACGAGCTGTCTATGCCGATCGAAGACCTCGACCTGTCGGTCCGCTCGTACAACTGCCTCAAGCGCGAGGGCATCAACACCGTTTCGGAGCTGGTCGCCCTCTCCGAGACGCAGCTGATGAACATCCGCAACTTCGGTCAGAAGTCGGTCGACGAGGTGCGCGACAAGCTCACCTCGCTCGGACTGTCGCTCAAGGACTCGGTGCCCGGTTTCGACGGCGCCCAGTTCTACAGCGGCTACGACGAAGAGACCGTCTGACCCCGGTCGGACCCGACCGAACCTTTCACTGGAGTAACACGACATGCCTAAGCCCACGAAGGGTCCCCGCCTCGGAGGCGGCCCGGCCCACGAGCGTCTGCTTCTCGCGAACCTCGCGGCAGCCCTGTACACGCACAAGTCCATCAAGACGACCGAGACGAAGGCCAAGCGCCTGCGTCCGCTCGCCGAGCGTCTCATCACCTTCGCCAAGCGCGGCGACCTGCACGCGCGTCGTCGCGTGCTCAGCGTGATCGGTGACAAAGAGGTCGTGCACACCCTCTTCACCGAGATCGCGCCCCTGGTGGCCGAGCGTGACGGCGGCTACACCCGCATCACCAAGGTCGGCAACCGCAAGGGTGACAACGCCCCCATGGCCGTGATCGAGCTCGTCCTCGAGCCCGTCGCCAAGAAGGCGTCGTCGAAGGCCGCTGCGGCTCCTGCCGCTTCCGCCCCGGCCGCCGAGGAGCCCGCTGCGGAGGAGCCCGCCGTCGAGGAGACCTCCACCGACGAGGCCGCCGACGCCGGCGCCGAGTCGCCCGAGGAAGGCGCGGCTGCTGAGGCCGCCGCCGATGACGCCGTCCAGGACGACGCCAAGGCCTGAGCTTCCTGCTCGTACGGAGCCCCCACCCCATCAGGGTGGGGGCTCCGTCGTTTTCGGCCATCCCCGACCGGGGGACCCGTCGTTTCCCCGGCTGCGGCGCTCGTAGGCTGGACGTGTGCGCATACGTCTCGACATCGCCTACGACGGCACGCATTTCCGAGGATGGGCGCGGCAACCGCGCCTGAGGACGGTGCAGGGCGAACTCGAAGGCGCTCTCGAACGCATCATCGGCGGCTCGCCCCGTCTGATCGTGGCCGGGCGGACCGACGCGGGAGTGCACGCCTCCGGCCAGGTGGCGCATCTCGACCTCGACGATGCGCAGATCGCCCGCCTGCCGCGACGGCGTCGCGACAACGACGAGGCTGACGCGGTCGCCGCCCTGGCCGGTCGTGTCCGCGGCGTCCTCGGCGCCCATCCGGATGTCACGGTCCGTCGCACGTCTCTCGCGCCGGAGGGCTTCGACGCCCGCTTCTCGGCGGTATGGCGTCGTTACTCCTACCGGCTGGCAGACGCGGCAACGGGCTACGACCCGCTCGATCGCTTGCGGACGACGACCGTTCGCAGCGCCCTCGATGTCGAGGCGATGGATGCCGCCGCCGGTCGCCTCATCGGGCTCCACGACTTCGCCGCCTACTGCAAGGCCCGCGAAGAAGCGACCACCATCCGCACCCTGCTCGAATACGACTGGCACCGTGGCGACGACGGCGTCCTCGTGGCGAACGTGCGAGCCGATGCCTTCTGCCACAGCATGGTCCGCGCGCTCGTGGGCGCGTGCGTCGCGGTGGGGGAGGGGCGCATCGCGATCGACGACGTGGTGGCGATCCGCGACGCACGTATGAGGATCCCGGAGACGAAGGTCCTCGCGGCCCGCGGGCTCGTGCTCGCCGAGGTCGGATACCCCGTCGACGATCTGCTCGCGGCGCGCGCGGAGCAGACACGGAACCGACGGGACGCCGACGAGTCGGCATCCTGAATCGACCTCACGGCTGCTGCGCAACCCCTCAGGAGCGGCATCAACGCGAGTCGTAGGCTGGCTCCGCCATGAAGGTCATCTCGTACAACCTCAACAAGCACCGCGCTGCGGGTGAGCTCGCCGCGCTCGTCGAGCAACACGAGGTCGACGTGCTCTGTCTGCAGGAGTGCGACTCCACCGACATCCCAGAGCGGATCGGCGGCCTCCGATTGGCGGACGCCACCCAGCGCAACCGGCTCGGTCTCGCGCTGTACTACCGCGAGAACACGTTCCGTGCCGAGGAGGTTCGGGCGATCGCGTTGAAGAAGTCGCTTCACGACTACGTGCTCAAACCAGCCGAGGAACGGATGCTCGGTGTGCGCCTGCGCGACATCGACCACGGGCGAGACGTCATCGTCGCCTCCTTCCACGCCGCACCCCTGACCGCGCTCAATTCGCTCCGCCGCCATCAGATCCGAACGGCGCTCACGGAGCTGCAGAACCTCGGCCCGGGGCTGCCCGCGCTGATGGTCGGCGATTACAACTACCCCGTCTTCAAGGAGAACCTCGGGCAGAAGGTGCGCGATCAGGGTTACGAGCTGACGCTCAGCGACACACGGACGTACACGCGGTACCGCTTCTTCCGCGGGCACTACGACTTCGCAACGTCGATGGGATTCGACATCGCCCACATCAAGACGCTGCCCCAGGGACAGAGCGACCACCTCCCGATCCTCATCACAGCGGAGGTCACCCCATCGCGTGCGGGTGCCCTCGACTGAGTGCTCGGCAACGACAAGAGGGGGCCGTCCGAGGACGGCCCCCTCTTGTCGTCGGGAGGGTCAGCTCTTGGAGGCGCGGCGGCGGCGGATGACGGTTCCGATGCCGACGGCCGAACCGCCGACCAGGAGCGCCGCCCCGGTGAGCCACAGGCCCGTCGTGCTGCCCGCATCGAAGCCGGTGACCGCGAGTCCGCCCTGGGCGGGGGCGCTCGGTGCCCCGACCGGGGTGACGGTCACGCTCGAGTGGAGGACCACGCCGCTGCGGGCGCCGGTGAAGGTGAGCGAGTAGACGCCCTTCGCATTCGCCGGGAAGCGAACCTGCGCGTGGATCTTGCCATCGACGGCCTTCGTCCGCAGCGAATCGTTGGTCTCGGTCGCGATGGACGCGAGGGTCACGCCCTTCGCGGCCACACCGGTGATCGAGATGGCCACGTCTTCGTCACCGTCGAAGCCCTCGCGATCGGTCGTGAACGTCGCGCTGCCGCCCGGAGCGACGACGGGCGGCGTCACCGAGATCACGGCGGGGTCGGTGTAGGCATTGGCGGCCGTGGGCGCCAGCACAGCGGCGGCGGCGAGCGAGAGCGCCGCGACGGCCCGGATGATCGTGGTCTTCATGGTGTGCCCCATTCGCTTGGCGTGGTCGAGCCGGTGTTCGAAAAGCGGAACGCGCCGCTCCACCGGGGAGTCTCGCGGAGGAGGAGTGCGTGGTGCGGCGTGTCCCGCTTCCTTTCACGCCCCGCGCCTCCCGACTTCACCCGCGGCCGCCGAAGAAGGGTCATTCACCGGACGGACACGCCCCCACGTCGGGCGTCTCGCGTGGATCCCGCGTCGGCGTGGACAGAATCTCGAGGCGGGGGGTGGTCGGCATCCGGATGTCGAGGTCCAGGACGCCCGTCTGGCCGGGGGACAGCTGTACGGACCACTTCACCACGGCCCGCCCGTCGTGCGTGCCGCCCGCGAAGCCCGGGGCGACGGCACCGTCGGACGATGTGCGTCTGTCGACGACCTCGGCCCCCGGCGGAAGGTAGACGTACACGCCGGTCAGCGCGTCGCCGGGACGGACGCCGTACTCGCCCCCACCCGTCACGTAGGGCGGGAGCGTGGAGGGCTCGGGCGCGTCGTTGCGCAGGCTCACCCGGAGGGTCGCCAGGCCGTCTGCGCACCATCCGATCGCCGTGCGGGGGTGCAGGTAGTAGTCCATCTTCGAGCCCGTGCCGTCGTTGAGATAGACCCCGACCGTTGTGCGGGTGTCATCGGACACGGGAAGAGCGCCCTGCAGCGTCGATCCGTCGAGCACGGCCTGGTCGGCGGCATCCGCGCTCCACACCAGGAGGCGGCGCTCGTCGCCCGCCCGCGTCAGGGCCTCGACGAGAGCGGTCGCGTCGCCGCGTCCTTCCGCCAGAGCCCCGAAGACCGCGGCGGCGGCGCTCTGGAAGAAGGCGTCCTGTTCGCGCGGATCACCGAAGCGGCGGTACACCTCGTCGAGGAGGAGGGGAACGGCATCGTCGCCGTCGATCACCTCGCCCGTGGGGAGGGTGACGGGTCCGGTCGCCCGCAGCAGATACGACAGCGTCACCGGGTCCAGCGCGACGACCGCATCGACCTCTTCGCCGTGCGTGCGGCGCCACATCTCACGGGCGACAGCGGCACCGACGGCGAAATCGGGAACCTGGGTGGTGTTCTGCAGGTACCGGGCCGGACGCGTGTCGAAGACGCCGCGCACATCGTCGGGCAGAGGCAGGACCGGGTCGTCGACGAAGGCGGTGACATCGGCGCTCGACGCCTGAGCGACGAGGGCGAGGCGCCCGGCATCGGCATCCACCTGGGCCACGGCCCCGACCACCCCGCCGAGGGACCGCCACTCGGCGTTGTTCTGGAAGAGCAGGAGTGTGGAGCGTCGGCCGTCGGCTCCGAGCATGCGAGGGACCAGGGTCGTCGCGCGCTCCAGCGCCTCGGCGGCGGTGGCCGCCCGATCCAGCGAGGCGGAGGTCGAGGAAACGGCCGTGGACACGGACCCAAGGAGAGGCGTGCGGTCGATCTCGCCGATGCGGTCGGCGGCCGTCCGCAAACGCTCCGCCGCATCGGCGGCCGCGGGCCGCGCGGCGGCGATCCCTGCCACGTCGATGGCCCCATCGGGCGTGTGGAGGGCGCCGGTTGCGAGAACGGCGGCGGCGGCTCGGAGCGGGCGCACGGCGGTGGATGCCGCGTCGTCCACCGACGCGGCGACGGTCCTCACGGCGGCGAGCTGCGGTCCGATCCAGGGCAGGATCTCGGCGCCCCTCCACACCGGGTCGGCGGTCAGGGCGCGCGCGGCCGAGGTGTCGGAGGCGGCTTCGCCGAGGCGCTCGATCGCTCCCGCCGGATCGGCGACCTCGGTCGTCGCGGAGCCGACCGTCGCCTGGGCTGACCGCAGGTGCTGCACGGCCGACGCGCCCCGCAGCCCGATCCAGACGGCACAGCCGAGACCGACGATGAACACGCCGAGCACCACGGCTGCGAAGACGGCGGGGGCGCGACGGGGAGGGACCGAGGGGGACGAGCGGTTCACGCGCACACCTTAGGCGTCCAGCGGCAGCCGCCCGTCCTCGGACACCTACACTGAAGGGAACGATCCGGGGGAGGACGAATGGGGCTCGCAACGAGGCGCGGCAGGCTCATCGGTGCCGCGGCACTGCTGGTCGCGGGTGCGTTCGCTCTCGCCGGATGCGGCGCTCCTCCGTGGGCCCAGGGAGGAGCGCCGGCGACGGCCTCGGCTTCGCCGACGCCCACGGCATCCTCCGCTCCGCAGCCCGTCCGCAACGACCTGTCCAGCGGCTCGACGCAGCGGCCGTTGACCGCGGGGGCCGTCAGCGCCACGGTCGACTACTGGTCGACGCTGTCGATGGACCGCTGGACGCCGACGGCGTTGAAGCCCGTGAGCCTGTCGATGGTGACCACGGTCTCCCCGGATGACGGACAGAAGGTCTACCTGCAACGGGCCACCATGACGGCGGTCCCCGGCAACGCGGCGCAGTCGTTCTCACCGCTGGCGGCGCAGACCGATCAGACCGATGCCCCGGGCTATCTGGTCCTGTCTCCGTACAGCTATTCGCAGACGTTCAATGTCGGGGAGGTGCCGGCGGAGGCGACGTTCGTCACCCTCCAGTTCACCTTCGAGTTCTTGGTGCAGACCACCCCGACATCGAACGAGTTCGCCAAGCAGACCGCCAGTGACACCCTCACCGTCGCGATCGCCGGTGGCGGGGAGGCCGGATCCGGCGGCTGATCACGCGCGCACGCGCTGCCAGCGATCCCCGCCCTGCAGGGTCGCCTCGGCGGCCGCGCGATCGGCATCCGCGATGAGGGTCGGCAGGTCGAAGCCGCCCATCTCCGCGGCGACCCATCCCACGCTCGCCGAGAGCTGGACGCCGACGGAGGTCGATCCATCGAGTTCGGTGATGCGTCGGAGCACCGTGCGCACCTGTTCGCGGAGGACGGAGTCCGGACGCGCCAGGACGACCACCACCCGGCCGCGCGTCTCTCGGCCCAGATCGGCTTCGGCGGGGAACGTTTCGGCGACGACCCTCTCGAACTCCTCGACGAGTCGCATCCAGGCGTTCTCGCCGGCGGCGCTGCGCAACTGCTGAGGGTCGTCCAACCGGACGGTAAGGACCGCCCAGGACTCCTCCCGGGCCTGAGCCGCGCGGCGCAGGCGGTCGGACGCGGTGACCACGAAGTGGGGCCACGAGGACGCCGCCCGCCGCCCACTGGGGGACACCGACGTGAAATACAGCAGCGACACCGTGGCGCAGACGAGGAAGACCAGCATCGCCAGGCCGTTGAGCACGCGCGGGAGGGCGAGGTCGCCGATCGTCGCGGGGGCGGAGAGCCCGGAGATGAGGATGCCGGCGCCCAGGGCGACGAATGCCGCGGAGACGATCGTGAGGGGCAGGGCCATGCGCTCGAGCCGATCGGCCGCGCGACGCAGCTCGCCGAGCGTGAGTCCGGCGAACACCGCCGCGGCGAGGAACGCGAGTCGGAACGCGAGCCCGTAAGCGCTGACATCGACGACGGACACGAAGACGATCGCCGTGACGACGGCCTGCAGGCCGCCGATCCACGGCAGCGAGGCGACCCCACGACGCGCGCGGAACCCCGACCAGATCAGTGCCGGGGCGCCCAGCATGAGCCCGAGACCCGCCCTCCGCACGGTCTCGTCGTCGAGGATCGCGCCGGTCACCGAGACCCAGGTACTGGTCATCGCCAGGACGAAGGCGAGCGACCACAGCAACGCGGAGCGGGAGGGGCGGTGGAGGAACCCCAGCCCGATGATCATCACGGTGCCGAGCGTGGCCACCGTCGCCTGCGCCAGGCCCAGATTGGACAGGACGTCGTCGGGCATCACGCGGCTTCCGCCTCGCTGCGCACCGGAAGGATGACGGTCACCGTGGTGCCGGCGCCGAGCTCGCTGTCCAGGAACAGTGAGCCGCCCTGGTCCTCGACGATGGTGCGGATGATCCCCATTCCCAGACCCGTGCCCGGGGTGGAACTGTCGCGCACGCTCTGAGCGCGGAAATACGGATCGAAGACACGGGCGAGATCATCGGGATGGATGCCGATCCCCGTGTCGGCGAAGCGCAGGATGACATCGTCGGGGGACACCTCGCCGGAGATGCGGATGGTGCCGCCGGCAGGGGTGTACTTGATGGCGTTGCTGAGGATGTTGTCGAACGCCTGGCGCAGACGGAAGGCGTCACCGAGGACCTCGGCCGACGGGGGCAGTTCGTCGATCACATTGACGCGACGAGCCGCGGCGGCGGGACGGAAGGATGCGAGCGACGACGCGATGATGCGGCTCGCGTCCGCGGTCGCAGGGCCGTTCTGGTCCTTGAAGACACCGCGCGAGTTGGCGAGGATCTCCGAGATCAGCGCCTGCATGCGCTCGCCGGCTCCCGCGATGACCTCCAGCTGGTCTCGCACCTTCGGGGGCAGCTCGGGGTCGTCGAGGGCGAGATCCGCATGTCCGATGATGGCCGTCAGCGGATTGCGCAGCTCGTGCGAGACGGTGGCCGCGAGTCGCTCACGTGCACGCTCCGACTCGATCAGCGCGGTGATGTCGTGCACGATCAGCAGCGTGCTCTCCGCTTCGTCCGAGGAGATGAGGCGACGGGTCGACACGGACAGGGCGTGCCACTCGCCGTGCGTGTCGAAGAGCCACACCCTCTCGTCGTCGAACTGCTCGCCTCGTGCTGCGCGAGCGAACGGCCGCTCGGACTCCGGCAGCGGCTCGCCGCGCAGGTTCGCGTACTCGACGGCACCGCCGGGACGCTGGGGCTCGTCCCGCTCCACGCCGTACAGGTCGACATAGGTGTCGTTCAGCGCGAGCACCTCGCCGTCGACGGACAGGCGGGCGATGCCGGTGTCGAGACCGTTGAGCATCTGCGAGACGCGCCGCTCCTGACCGGACACGCGTTGCAGCGTGCCCTGGAGACGGCTGGCCTGGCGGCGGAGGAGCTGTTTGAACGCGCGCGTCTGACGCGCGGAGAGGAAAGACGTGATCGCGATGAACGTCAGCGACAGGAGCACCACGATCAGGCGCAGAGCCGTGACAGGCCCCGAGGCGTTCACGGCGGCGTCGATGACGATCAGCGCACCGACGGTGCCGAGGGCGGAGACGAGGTACGCGAGGGCGAAGTGGGTGGCGATCCAGATGATGGGGAACACCCAGAAGAATCCGAACCGGAGGTCGGTTCCGAAGCTCAGCAATCCGATGCCGATAATGTCGCCGAACGGGACGACAGCCACCGCCGCCCGGGGGAGTCGCTGCCACGGCACGACGATGGCGACCGCGGTGAGCGCGATGACCACGCCGACGCCGGACGAGAACGACCACAGCGAGAACAGGGAGGGCTCGAGCGCCTGGACGAGTAGGACGGTGATGACCACACTGGCACCGAGCACGAGTTGGAGGAGCCAGATGGAGCGCGTACGGCTGCTGGGGCTCGCGCCGTCTTCGTCGTGTGCGCCTCCAGCGACAACCGCCGGGGGGACGCTCCTCGCGGATGCCATGTCATCGAGTGTATAGAGAGTGGTGTAGTGTTCAGCGCGCCATCCTGTCTCTGCTCGCCGCGCGTGCACACGTGTCACGACGCCCGGTCAGATTCCCCCTGAGGCCTGCATCCCGCAGCGTGATGGTCGTTCATCGACCTCTGCGCGATCCCGCGCTGAACCTCAGGAGAATCCCGTGAGCAAGACCTCTCACCGTCGCGCGCGCGCGATCGCCGCGGCCCTGGCCGTGGCCGTCGTTCTTCCCGCGACCTTGACCGGCTGCGCCCAGATCGCCGATGTGCTCAATTCGCTCCCCGGCCAGGTCGGCGGAGCGGGCGGGCAGGCCGTCGTCGTCGCCACCCCCGAACCGGCTGCGTCGGCGTCATCCAAGCCGTTCGATTCGCAGTTCACCTACGACGGATCCGTCTCGCTCACCTCCGAGGTGGCCGACGGGCTCGAGGTGCGGTTGGACGTCTGGGCGGTCAACCCCAAGCGCACGATGGAGTGGTCGTCGACGAACGAGAAGCAGTTCGGCTTCGCGATCAACGTCGTCGACAACCGCGTCGACGAGAAGGCCGTCCTCACGCAGAAGCGCCGCGTCTACCTGTCCTCCGTGTCGATCTCGTCGCAGACCGCGCAGACGGGCGGCCAGGTCTCGAACCCCTTCCAGTTCACTGCCGATCCCCGCACCCTGGTTCCCTCGGACACCCTGCGCTCCGACCGTGGCCTGCTTCTGAACAGCTTCCAGGGCGGCCTGCTGGTGCCGACGACCTCCATCCGGCAACTGCCCAACGACACGTACGGCATCACCCTCGAGTTCGCGCTCAACGTGGCCGTCGAAGGTACCGCGAACACCGACTCGTCGTTCTCGCAGCAGACGGTCTACCAGTACCTGCCGATCGCGATCTTCTCCGATCAGGGCCAGGGCGCCGGTGCCGGGGCGACCGGGACGTCGTCGAGCACCGGCCGCGCCCCCGGGTGGGGGCAGAGCACCGGTTCGAACTGACGCCGTCGACGGGCCGGGCCTCAGTCGTCGCGGTGCTCCTGCCGCGGGCGCTGGCGGCTGCTCTCCATCAGGAGGGAGAGGTCATCGACGTCGCGCACGAGGTAGTGCTCGAAGACGAGGTCGGGAACGTCGTCGTAGTCGATCCCGGGCATGCGCCCCGCGAAGGCGCGGCGGACCGCCTGCTCGAGCTCCGCCGCGTCGAGGACGGCGGGAGCGACGGCGAAGACCGTGTCGCGTGACGGCATCCCGCACGCCGCGTCGTCGATCGCGTCCTCGAGCGCCGTCGCCACGGTGCGCAGCATCGTCTCGGCTCGTTCGGTGCTGTGGGCGGCGCGGATCAGGTCGATCTCGGGCACGCGGACGAGCGTGGCCCGCACGGGCGAGTCCGCCGCGATCATCCGGGCGGCCTCGCGGCGGAGGGAGCCCCGGTCGTGCGCACGTGTGCCGGGTGCCGGTGCGTCGTCGAGCTGGCGTCCCAAGCGCACGGCCGCGACGGAGACGAGGACGATGGCCACGGCGCTGACGGCGGCGGTCGCCTCGGCCGAGACGGGGCCGCTCCCGACGAGGGGCTCCAGCCCCATGACGGCGGCGACCACGAGTCGGCAGAGGTTGTACGCCGCATAGAAGCCCAGCGTCCACGACAGGATCTGTGCGCCGGACAGAGCGCCGAGGGGCCGCCGCCAGAGCTCGAGCGCGCTCAGGGCGCCGTAGACGGTCAGGCCGGCGGTCTTCAGCAGCGTCGCATCCTCCAGGGGGATGAGGAACGTGAAGCCCAGCATCAGCACGGCGCCCGCGGCGGTGCTGACCGCCCCGATCGCGCGGCGATGGTTCAGCCGCCGCGCGCCCGCCCAGAGCAGGCCGACGGCGACCAGATTCGTGGCGTTGCCCACCGCCGCCGCCGTTTCGCCGCCTCCGGCCGTCTCGAGGACGTTCATGGTGCCGCAGAGCAGGGCCGCGACCGCGGCGATCCCGAAGTAGCGGACCATGTCGGCGCGTTGGCCGCCGCGGTCGTCGTCCGGTCGACC
Organism: Microbacterium sp. NPDC007973; assembly: GCF_042958465.1. NCBI lineage: Bacteria > Bacillati > Actinomycetota > Actinomycetes > Micrococcales > Microbacteriaceae > Microbacterium > Microbacterium sp. NPDC007973. Next base: position 870,367 of record NZ_JBIBJJ010000001.1, on the reverse strand, counting down.
ATGGGTGAGGAACAGCATGGTCAGCGCGATGCCCGCAGCGACGATGGATGCCAGCAGCGCCAGGAAGATCACGGGGCGCGTCTCCTTCGGGTGTCCGTCGCAAATCTTGCGGAAATCTTGCGGGGACGGTGGTCGTGTGCGGTGGTCGCCTTGCGGTGAACCTACCAGAGTGGGACATGGCCGATCCGCCGCTACACCGACAGGAAGACACCGCCATGACTGATGCGCGAAGCTTCACCCCCACCGCCCGGGAATTCAACCTCCACCAGGGCGAGCTGGCGGCGTCGGCGTCGGCGGAGGATCACGGCTTCGCCGACGACTTCGCCGCGGTGCTCGAGCACACCTCGGTGCACCGCTCGACGATCGGTTGCGTCATCCCCGCGTACAACGAGGAGGAGTCGATCGCCGATGTGATCGAGGCGCTGCTCGCGCAGACCCGTGTGCCCGACGTCATCCACGTCGTCGTCAACAACACCTCCGACGCGACCGTCAAGATCGCCTCCGAGTACAGCGGGCCGCACGAGCTGCAGACCGAGCTGGGCGAGCAGTTCACCGAGGTGTTCGTGCACGACATCGGCAAGAACCCCGACAAGAAGGTGGGTGCCCTCAATTACGGGTATTCGCTCGTCGAGGGATACGACTACCTCCTCGGCGTCGACGGCGACACCATCGCCGACACCAAGGCCGTCGAGTACCTGGAGACCGAGGCCGTGTCGGATTCCCGCATCGGCGGCATCTCGGCGATCTACACGATCGACGACAAGCCGATCAAGGGCGTCATCGCCCGCTTCCTGACCGCCGGGCAGCGCACGCAGTTCGCCGCGTTCAACCTGCAGAACATGCTGCGCGGGCGCAACATGGCCGTCCTCGGTGGACAGTTCTCGATCTTCTCGACGAACGCCCTGCGCGACGCCATGAAGCAGAACCACCAGTCGACCCCCTGGGTGAAGGACTCCGAGGTGGAGGACTCGCTCCTCTCGCTGCAGATCAAGAGCGCCGGCTACCTCACCAAGATCAGCCCATACGCGCGGGCCGACGTGGGCGGCATGACGACCCTGTCGGGCTACGACGCCCAGCAGGTCAAGTGGACCTACGGCGCGATCGAACTCATGTGGCCGGGGCAGCGCGGTGACACCAAGGGCCAGCCCTTCCACCCCAACCTGCGTCTGCGCTGGTTCGAGAACTTCGGCATGCTGACCAACCTGTTCGTGCGCGTCGCGTTCCTCACGCTGCTCGCGGGCTCGCTGTCGATCGGCGCCTTCGTGTTCTCGCCCCTGTGGCTGATCCCGCCGGTGATCGCCATGCTGCTGAACCTGCGCATCGCGCGAACCATGAAGAACTGCAACCGCAGCGACGTCCTCTTCGCCGTGCTGTTCTTCCCCGCCGAGTTGTTCATGTGGATCCGCATCAGCCACTTCGTGCGCTCGTGGACCCGCTTCCTCTCGCGCAAGAAGGTCGACAACTGGGCGATGCAGGCCAAGGCGGAGCGCGGTGGTGGACTGGGCCACTGGACCCCGATGGTGGTCCTCATCGCCGTCGCCATCGCCCTCGCGGTGATCTGGGTCATGGTCGGACCGATGGTGCAGTCCTCGATCCTGTGGATCGGATGGCCCATCGTCGGCGTGGTCACCGTGCTGCAGACCCTCCTCATGTTCTCCAAGCTCGTTCGTCGCCAGCACGGCTTCAAGGTCTGACGGACACAGGATCTGATCGCGCCCGAACGCATCAGAGACACGGATGCCTCGGCCCTGGGGAGGGCCGAGGCATCCGTTATTCACGTGGGGCTCAGGGCGTGGCCAACAGCTCCGAGGTCAGCCGGTAGCCGACGCCGCGCACGGTCTCGATGTAGCGCGGATTCGCCGGATTATCGCCGAGCTTGCGGCGCAGATTCGTCATGTGCGCCTCGATCGCCCTCTTGTCGGCCTCGCCGACGAAGTAGCTCGTGACGTAGGACTCCCCGCGGAGGACGAGCGTGAGATCGGCCTTGCTGCGCACCCGGCGCTTGGACTCCATGAGGGTCGCCAAAAGGTCGAACTCGGTGCGCGTCAGCTCGAGTTCCTCGCCGCCGACGCGGACGAGACGGCTGTCGGGGTCGAGCTGGAGGTCGCGGTGCGCGATCCACGCTCCACCGGTGGGAGTGAGGTCGCCGGCGGCGGGGCGAGGCACGAGCTCCGTCCGAGCAGCGGCCGCGACCTGCGCCTCGGCACGGGGTTCGGGTCCCTGCGACGACGGCACGATCACCGCAGCGCTCGGTGCCGAGGAGGTCACCGGGGGAGTGGTCGCCTCGGGGCGGGGATTCGGGAAGGAGCGGCCGACGCTGTCCTGCCGAGGGGCGGTGTTCGCGGGGGACTCCCCGCCGCGCGGGCGCCGGAGGAGCGCCTCGATGCGAGCGCGCAGTTCGCGCGGACGGAACGGCTTGACGACGTATTCGTCGGCGCCGGCGCCGAGTCCGAGCACCACGTCGGCCTCTTCTTCGAGGCCGGTCAACATGATGATGTACGTGTCGCTCTGTTGACGGATGCGGCGGGCTGCCTCGAACCCGTCGATGCCGGGCATGTTCACGTCGAGGGTGGTGATCAACGGCTGGTAGGCGAGGACCGCGCGGACACCGTCGATGCCGTTTCCGACCGAGACGGTCGAGAACCCGGCGGACTCGAGCACTTCGACGAGGAGGTGACGGATGTCGGGATCGTCTTCGACGATGACCGCGGTCTTCAGCAACTCGGAGCTGTCGCTCATTTCACCCACTCTTCCGGCTTCGCACGGGATCGTGCCCGCGTACTCCCCCGAGACGCGGTGTCGCGAAGCGACGAGCGCAATCTTGACACACTTCCCGACGATGACGACCGACGGGTTGCGCGCGGCGCGGACTGCGGGTGCGCGGTCAGCGCTGGTCGCGCGTGAGTTCCACGGCCGCCGAGGGCCACCAGGTGCCCGCGGTGGGCCCTCCGTTGCACTCGCCGTCGCTCTCGCCGGGCGGCTTGATCCACAGATTCGTGTCGACGACGCCGTCGCCGAACGAGCCGCCGGGGCTGCCCACGAGACGACCGGCCGGGTTGCACCACTCGGACCCCGCCGGGCCGGCGCCGTTGCGGGACGTGTCGATCACGGCGTGCGTGCCGCCCAGCTCGTCGGACAATGCGTGGGCGTAGTCGAACTCGGCCGCCGTGTCCTGGTAATTGGAGACGTTGAGGGCGACGCCGCGCACGTCGGACAGAAGGCCGGTCGCGCGGATCAGGTCGGCCATCTCCTTCACCGGATGCCAGGACGAATGGCCCCCGTCGATGTAGATCCACGTGTTGGTCCCGCGGATGTTGTCGACGGCCTCCTTGAGGTAGCCGGCGCGGTCGGACGGTGTACCGCACGTCGACGACAGGGCGATGCTGTCGGGCTCGAGCACCACGATCTTCTGAATGTCCGACGCGTTGCCGAGCGCTTCTCCGATGCGCTGCGTCCACGCGCGATACGACTCCGGGTCGAGACCGCCGGCGGAGTGGTTGCCGCAGTCGCGATCGGGAAGGCCGTACACCGCGATGGAGAGGGCGGCATCCTGATCGCGGGCCTCTGCGGCGAGGTGTGCGACGCGGTCCCACACCTCGTCGACGGGGTCGATCTCGGGGGTGAGCCAGTAGGTGGTCGGCTGCGAGGCCAGCCACTGCGCCGCGGCCTGCTCGGTGGCGTCGCCGTCGGGGGCGCTCGCCGCCTGCGCGGCCTTCGATTCGTCGGGCGCCACGATGCGCGTGTCCACGGCGGGCGGGCGGGCGGCCAACGTCTGGAAGAGGGTCGTGACGAGGTTGCCGACGACCGCGATCAGGGCGATGACGGCGACAGCCGCCACCACGGCGAGCGCCACCAGCACGGCGCGGGGAACCCGGCGCCGGGTGCGGAGGGAACGCGGGAGTCGGGGCACGCTGAGCACTCTAGTTGAGGCTCGAGAGAAGCTGTCGAGCAGTAGTTAACCGGGTGGAGCGCGGTACGCTGTCATGGTGGGAAAACTGGTTTACAACACCCTGGGTCACTCGTTCGACATCGAGGATCGAACCCTGTCCCACCTGCGCATGGTGTTCATGAACAAGCTGCGTCGCGGCGAGCCCTTCATGTTCCACTTCCCGCTCGGTGACGGCAGCGGGACGCGCAGCTTGTGGATCTCGCCGTCGATCCCGCTGGTCTTCCACTTCTACGGCAGCCGATCCCCGCAGCTGAATCGTCGATGGATCGACGACCTCATGAACGAGGCGAGCTCGCCCGGGGGCCTGAGCATCACGAACGAGCCCGAGCCGGAGGCGGTCGCGGCGACCTGACGCCGTCAGCGACATTCGGCGTCGACGACTTCGCGAACGCGGTCGAGGAACTGCGCGAGTTGACCGGCGGTGTCGGTGGGCAGATCGAGCGCGAACTCCCGGATGCGAGCCGTGACGGGGTCGACGGCATCCGGATCGGCGTCCCGATCGAACGGCATCACGAACTTGCTGCGTCGGTCGGCGGGGTTCGCCTCGAAGGAGATCAGTCCGCCGGCATGCAGGCGGTCCAGCATTCCGGTGACGGATGCCGTGGAGATGGCGAGCGACTGGGCGATCTCCGTCGGGGTGATGCGTGCGCCGGCGTCCGCGCGCTCGAGGATGAGGCGCATCGCGGCCCGCGCATTCTCACTCGGACCGCACTCCGTCTGACGCCGTCGCGCGAGACGGGCTTCGGCGAGGCGGAGGCGTTCGACCGCCCGAGCGGCGGTGGATGCGGGGTCGTGCGCGGTCTCGATCGTCATACGTCTCCTCCGGGTCGGGCCCCCGTGGCGCCATTGTAGTTCGGTCTCCGAGATTCCAGAGGACCGAACTAATTCGCGCCCCCGTCCAACAATCCGATTTCCCGCAGATTCTCCGTGAATTCACTTGGCGATAGTTAGCCAACCTAGTAAAATAATCGAAGATGGCATCCTCGGAAGGAGGAGCTGATGGGCTCACTGTTCTACGGTTCCTCCGAGCGCCCGATCGAGATCCCCGATCGTGTTCTCGCTCATGTGAAGGTCGTCATCGCCACGAAATTGCGTCGCGGGGAGAGTTTCACGATGTCGTGGCGGCATCCATCGGGTGAGGCGGCCGGTCGCAGCACGATCTGGATCCAGCCGTCGATCCCGCTGCGCTTCGTCTTCGGAGCGGTCGAGCCCGAGATGCTCGATCCCGCCCTCCTTCAGACGTACGCGAACTCCGCGAACTCCTCGAGCGGCCTGACCGTCGACCTCGAGACGCGCGACGTGATCGCAACCCCCGTCGACGCTTCCTGAACAGCGGCGGTCCACCTGGCTCCGGCTCTCTGCCGCGGCTTCAGGCCCGCCCGGACGCGTGCCGATGCGCGATGGCCGACATCCACTGCATGCCCGGGCACGGGGGAGCGTCACGGCCGCGCATGCGTTCCCACGCCTCGACGTAGATCCCCTCCAGCAGCAGCTCGGCCTTCGCGGCCACACCCGTCAGCGCGAGCAGGGTGGCGTAGATGCGCGGCGCCGTCGCGTCGTAGAAGGCGACGAATGCGTCGCAGTCGCCGGAGGCGGCCCGAATGAGCAGCGCGTCGAGATCCTCCTCGCGGATCGATGGGGATCCGGCGTCTGTCATCGTCATGGGGCACCTCCTCGTCTGACGTGTTCCCAGTCAAGCGCGACGCGTCGTCAGCGGCCGGGGGTTGCGTGAACCGGACCGGTGTCGTAGCGCCCGGTTCGAGGGGGCGAAGAGCCCGGACGTGCGTCGTCAAGCCCGCCGGGGGGAGAACGATCGCGATCTAGCGTGCTGCCATGAAGACCTTCGTGCGCTGGGCGTTGGCCCTGGCAATGATGTTCGCCGGAATCTCGCACCTGACGTTCGCTCGGCGGGATTTCCAGGCGCAGGTGCCGGATGCCCTCGTGGAGCACGGCCCGCTCGATCGAGACGCGGTGGTCGTGGCCTCCGGAGTGGTGGAGGCGGCGTTCGGGCTCGCTCTCGTCGCGCTACCGAGGGAGCGTAGACGTGTCGGCGCCGCTCTGGCGGCCTTCTTCATCGCGATCTTCCCGGGGAATATCGATCAATGGCGCAAGGGGCGGTCGGCCTTCGGCCTCGACACCGACCAGAAGCGGTTCGGACGACTCTTCTTCCAGCCGGCACTGGTGGCGGCGGCGTGGTGGTCGACCCGGTGATCCGACCGTGAGCGACATCGTCAGCCTGGAGCTCGTCTTCGACGACGAATCCGACGCGGCGATCCGCAGGGAATGGGATGCCCTCGTCGCGGCCGACCTGCCGAGTCAGGCGCGCCACACCGGAGAGAGCAATCGTCCCCACATCACGCTGCTGGTGCGGCCGACCCTCGCCGACACGGAAGGCGCACCGCTCGCCGACGCCCTTCCCCTGAGAATGACCCTCGGGGCTCCCGTGCTGTTCGGCACGGGGCGCACGCGGGTGATCGCGCGCTCGGTGGTCCCCTCGGCTGCGCTGCTGGACTTTCACGCGCGGGTGCACGACCTCGCGGGGGCGGGAGACGACGGCGACCACACGCGACCGGGGGCGTGGACGCCGCACGTCACGCTCGCCCGCCGGGTTCCGCTGGAGCGCCTCGGCGACGCGCTGCGGGTGCTCGCCGACCACGCCCCCCTCGAGAGAACGGCCCGAGCCGTCGGCATCCGTCGATGGGAGACGGCCACGAAGACCGTGTCGGAGGTCGTCTCGCGTGGCACGCTGGAGGGGTGCTGACCGATGACGCCCTCGCCTTCCTGAGCGAATACCACCTGGCCACCCTCTCGACCCTCGGTCGGTCGGGACGGATCCACGCCGTCCCGGTCGGCTTCACCTATGAGGACGGCATCGTGCGCGTGATCGGATCGCGGGGGACGCAGAAGTTCGTCAACGCCGTCCGCGGCGGGCGCGCCTCGGTGTGCTCGGTCGACGGCGCCCGTTGGATGAGCTTCGAAGGCACCGCCCGCGTGAGTGATGATCCGGATGCCGTGGCCCACGCCGTCGAGCTCTACGCGGCGCGGTATCGCCGACCCCGTGTGAACCCCGAGCGCGTCGTGCTGGAGATCTCCGTCGAGCGCGTCCTGGGCTCGGCGGGGCTGCGGGGCTGACGGGCGGGCGGCGCGCCGTCGACGGCGTGCCGCGTTGCCCGCCGTGAACGCGGTACTGTTCACTGTCTCCCCCGGACACAGGTTGGCATCCTCGGTTACGGGAGGACCGGATGACACAGGCACCCCTCGACGGGCGTCTCGACGAGGTGCTGCGCACGCTGGCCCGACACGTGCGCCGGTTGCGCGAAGAGCGCGGCCTGACGGTACTGACCCTGTCGTTCGAGGCGGGGCTGTCGGAGTCCCGCGTGCGGGCGATCGAGGCGGGCCGCACGACGGCGTCGCTGGCGACGCTGGTCGCGCTCGCCGAGACGTTCGAGGTCGAGGTCGGCGAGCTGTTCGGGGATGCCGTCCCCGCCCCCGCCGAGCCGTCCGTGGCCCCGCAGAGCGCCTACGTGGTTCCCAGCGACGTGGTGTGGGGCGGAGACCTGCCTCCGGCTCCCTGGCTCGAGACCGCGCCGGCCCCTCCCGTCGCGAGCTCGTACGTGGTGCCGAGCGAGGTGGTCTGGGGCGGTGAGCTCCCCGCAGCGCCATGGACGTCTGCGAGGGCCGCGCCGACGATGCCCGAACCGATCGGAGAGTCGAGCGTCATCGCCCCTCCCGAGGGTCGGCCTCTGCGCGAGCAGGCAGGAGCCGTCGTGCCGGCGACGGAGGTCACCTGGGGTGGCGAGCTCCCGCCGGCGCCGTGGACGCAGACCCGCGGTCCGGTCGGGATCGGGGCCGCGCCCACCGGCGCGCCGGCACCGGCTTCGTCAGCGTCCGAGCATCCGCATACGCGTCGCCGAGCCGTCGAGGCGGGGTCGCCCTACGTCCTGGATGCCTCGGGACCCGTCGCGACGCGCCAGCCCCGCACGTTCGCGGAACTGCGGGAGGGGGCCCTCGCCGGTCGGGAGTTCACGTCGCTGCGGGAATTCGCCATCGCCGCGGTCGTCGAAGGACGCTTCTCGGCGGTCGCAGTCGCCCGCGTCTTCCGCCTCCCCGTCTGGCGCCTCGAACAGTGGGTCGCCGAGACGGGACGCCTCGGCCGGTGAGCCGCGGGACGCGCCGTCGGGCGCGTCCCGCCGTCGGTCACAGGGCGCGGAGCTTCTCCAGCAGCGGAGCGGCGATCTCATCGACGAATCGCTGCTGTTGCTCGTCGCCCACCTGGACGATGGCGATGTCGGTGAAGCCGGCATCGATGAAGGGACGCACGCTCTCCGCGAGCTCGTCGAGATCCGGGCCGCAGGCGATCGAGTCGGCGACGTCCTCCGGCCGGACGAACTGCGAAGCCCCCGCGAAGCCCGCCGGCGTCGGGAGGTCGGCGTTGACGGCCCATCCCCCCGCGAACCAGCGGAACTGGTCGTGAGCGCGCGCGATCGCGGCATCCTTGTCGGGATCCCAGCTGATCGGGATCTGGCCGATCTTGCGCGACTCTCCGTCGTGGTGGGAATCCCACCCGCTGATGAGGTCGCCGTCGGGCTCCGTGGTGATGAGGTGATCGCCGAGGGGGGCGAAGCGCTCGATGGAGTGCTCGCCGGAAACGGCCACACCGATCGGGACGCCGCCGTCGGGGGCATCCCACACGCGGGCGGAGTCGACGCGGAAGTACTCGCCGTCGTAGGTGACGAGGTCGCCGGTGTGCAGCGCGCGGATGATCTCGATCGCTTCGACGAGCATGTCCTGACGGGCATGGACCGCGGGCCATCCCTCGCCGACGACGTGCTCGTTGAGGTTCTCGCCGGATCCGAGACCGAGCGTGAAGCGGCCCTCCGACAGCAGCTGCAGCGTCGCCGCCTTCTGTGCGACGACCGCGGGGTGGTATCGGACGGTGGGGCAGGTCACGTAGGTCATCAGCTCGACGTCGGTGGTCGCGTGCGCCACCGCGCCGAGAACGGTCCAGGCGTAGGGGGCGTGGCCCTGGCTGGTGAGCCACGGCGAGTAGTGATCGCTCGAGACGAGGAAGTCGTAGCCGGCGCGCTCGGCACCGACGGCGTAGTCGACGAGCGCCCGCGGGCCGCTCTGCTCGGTCATGAGGGTGTAGCCGAATCGCGTCATGTCGGCCACGGTAGGACGACCACCGGAGCGTCTCGCCGGGGTTGCGCTCGTCGATCGGATGCGGCAGACGACGACGGGCCCGCGGCGAACGCCGCGAGCCCGTCATCGGTTCGGAGGGTCAGTCCTCGGGAGCGTGGATGACCTTCTCGCCGTCGAAGGTCTCGCGCTTCTTCTTCTCGTCGTCGTTCCGGGTCTTGCGCAGGCTCGCGATCGTGGCGACGGCCACCGTGGCGGCGATGAACAGCAGCGAGAACCAGATCGGGATCTCGGGCACCCAGAGCAGCGGTTCGCCCCCGTTGATGAAGGGCACCTCGTTGACGTGCAGGGCGTGGAACACGAGCTTCACACCGATGAAGGCCAGGATGACGGCCAGTCCCTGCGCCAGGTAGACGAGGCGTTCGAGCAGACCGCCGATGAGGAAGTACAGCTGGCGCAGGCCCATGAGGGCGAAGGCGTTCGCCGTGAAGACGATGTACGCCTCGTTCGTCAGACCGTAGATCGCGGGGATCGAGTCCACAGCGAAGACCAGGTCGATGAAGCCGATCGCGATGATGACCAGCAGCATCGGCGTCACGAAGCGCTTGCCGTTCTTGCGGACGGTGAGCTTGTCGTCGTTGTACTCCTCGGACACGGGGAGCACGCGGCGGACGAACTGCATGAACTTGCCGTTGGCAGGGTCGCTCTCGCCGTGCGAGAACGCCTGGCGGTACGCGAGGAACAGGAGGAGGGCGCCGAAGAGGTAGAAGATCCACGAGAAGTTCTCGATCAGCGCGGCGCCGACGGCGATGAACGCTCCGCGCATGATCAGTGCGATGACGATGCCGATCATCAGCACCTTCTGCTGGTAGATCTTCGGCACCGCGAACCCGGTCATGATGATCAGGAACACGAACAGGTTGTCGATCGACAGGGCCTTCTCGGTGAGGTACCCGGCGAAGTACTCGCCGCCGTACGTCCAGCCCGACACCACGCCGATGCCGACACCGAACAGCAGCGCGAGCCCGATGTAGAACGCCGACCAGCGGGCGGACTCGGCGATCGACGGCTCATGCGGCTTCCGCACGTGCGCGAAGAACTCGAAGACGAAGAACGCGACCGTGATCGCGATCGTGATGATCCAGATGAGGGGGGTGACGCCCATGGCGGCCTCCAAGGGAGAAAGGTGTACGACAAGACACCAAGGTCTCCTCCACCCGGCGAGATGGGCCGACGTCCCGGGTTCACGATGACGTGGACCGTATTGACGAGATCGTCGCGGTGGGAGTACTCCCCTTGCTCTCTCCAGTGTACGCGACGCGGCTGAGCGTTCCCGGTCTGGACGCCGGTCAGCGCCGCGTGGTAGAGGTCAGGGTGCTGACGACCCCGAGGCGGCGAGCGGAGTGCGTCAGCGGCGGGGTGTCGGCGTGCCGATCACGGCGTCGACCAGGTGCAGCATGTCGTCGAAGTCGAATTCCTCACGGCTGAGCGCGCGCAGGATCACGGCGCCGAGGAGCGCATCGGCCGCCGCGTCGAGTCGAGGTCCGGTCGTTCCGGCCATTGCGGTGGAGAGTCGCTCGACGAGCGGTGCCGCGAGGATCTCCGCGCGCAGCCGTCGACCCGTCTCGGCGCTCCCCGCGGCCGCGGCGACGAGAGAGCGCAGCAATCCCTCGCCGTCGGCGCTGGCCCGCAGCGTGAACAGCCCGTTCAGCCAGGTGGCCAGGTCTCTGCGCGCGTCTCCCGTGTCGGGCAGGACGCGCTCGCGGCCGAGCAGCCGTCCCTCGAGGATCGCCTCGGCGAGGACGTCGCCCTTGCTCGGCCACCACCGGTAGATCGTCTGCTTTCCGACCCCGGCCCGCCGAGCGATGCCCTCCATCGTGAGGTGGTCGTAGCCGCGCTCGGCGAAGAGGGCCACCGCGGCGTCAAGGATCGCCTGATGCGCCGCCTCGCTTCGGACCGGTCCGCTTCGCGATAGAACCATGCCCTCATTCTGGGGGATGGCGCGGCAAAACAAGACGAGACGGTCCGTGTTATCTTTGCCGGGACTGGTCGGAGCCGACGGTGCTCCTCCGCGTGCACCGCACGAGAGGAACACCGCATGGCCGAACTGCTGCACCGTCTCGGAACCTTCGCCGCCCGGCGTGCCTGGGCCGTGATCGTCGTGTGGGTGGTGATCCTCGGCGTCGTCGTCGGCGGGTTCCTCGTCGGCTTCAAAGGCCTGAGCTCGAGCTTCGACATCCCCGGCACGGCATCCGGCGACGTCATCGCGGAACTGCAGGACGAGCTGCCGGACTTCAGCGGCGCTTCCGGAGCGGTGGTGTTCCGCACGACGGACGGCTCGGCTCTGACGGCCGACCAGAAGAGCGCCATCACCTCTCTCGTCGACTCGTCGGGGGACCTCCCCGACGTCGCCCGCGTCACCGATCCGTTCGCGACCCAGCAGCAGCTCGACGATCAGCGCCAGCAGGTCGTCGACGGCCGCGCGCAGCTCGCCGATGCGCGCTCGCAGGCCGAGTCCGGCCAGCAGCAGCTCGACGCGGGCGCTGCGCAGCTGGACGCCGGTCAGCAGCAACTCGACTCGGCCCGCGCGCAGCTCGAGGCCGCGCCCCTCCCGGCCGCACAGAAGCAGGCGCAGCTCGACGCCCTCGACGGCCAGCAGGCGCAGCTCGATCAGCAGCGCAGCGCCCTGGAACAGCAGCAGACCCAGGTGACCGACGGTCTCGCGCAGATCGCCGCGCAGGAGGCGCAGCTCGACGACGGCGCCGAACTCCTCTCCTTCGCGGACGCCATCCGGCTCGTATCGGATGACGGATCGACCGCGATCGTGAACGTCTCGTTCGATCAGCCCCGTCTCGAGCTCGCCGAGGCATCGAAGGAGGCTGTGGTCGAGCACTTCACCGCCGACCCCGTCGCGGGCGTGGACGTCGCCTTCAACACGGAGATCTCCCAGGGCGTGCCCGAGATCCTCGGGGTCGGTGAGGCCATCGGCGTCGCGATCGCGGCGATCGTCCTCGTCGTCGTGCTCGGGTCGCTCCTGGCGGCGTCGTTCCCCATCATCACGGCGCTCGTCGGGGTCGCCATCGGCGCCATGGCGACGCTGTCGTTCTCGGGCCTGGTGCAGATGGCATCCGTCACCCCGATCCTCGGCGTGATGCTGGGCCTCGCCGTGGGCATCGACTACGCGTTGTTCATCCTCTACCGCCACCGACGGCAGCTGCTCCAGGGCGCGGACGTCGTCGAATCGATCGGTCTCGCCAACGGCACCGCCGGCAACGCGGTCGTGTTCGCCGGGATGACGGTGATCGTCGCGCTGCTCGCGCTGAACATCACCGGCATTCCGTTCCTCGGGCTCATGGGTACCGCGGGCGCCGTCAGCGTGCTCGTCGCCGTGCTGATCGCGGTGTCGCTGACGCCGGCCCTCCTGGGTCTCGCGAGGATGCGCGTCCTCGGTCGCGCGGCCCGTGCCCGCGCCGCCGCCGCCGCGGATGCCGCGGAGCACCCCCGTCGCACCGCCCGTACCGCTGCGATCGACGCCGATGAGCACCCCCGGCGCGCCGCCCGGATCGAGACCGGATCCGTCGCGACGACCGGTCGCCCGGTTCGGCCGATGTCGACGGTGCGCGCGGTGGTCACGATGCTCGTCGCCACGGCCGCCCTGCTCGTCGTCGCCATCCCCGCCCTGTCGATGCGTCTGGGGCTGCCCGACGGAGGGTCCGAGGCGGAGGACTCGACCGCCTACCAGGCGTTCACGTGGACGGAGGATGCCTTCGGCGCCGGCGCGAACGCGCCGCTGCTCGTCACCGCCGCCCTGCCCGCGGGCACCGCCGAAGCCGACGTCCAGGGCCTGCAGCTCGACGTGGCCCGCGAACTGTTCGCGCAGGACGACGTCGCGGCGGTCGCCCCCGTCGCCGTCTCCGACGACCGCACCCTCGCCGCGTTCCAGGTCATCCCCGCCGAGGGGCCGAACGCCGTGTCGACCGAGCAGCTGGTCCGCGACCTTCGCGCGCTGCCGCCCGTGAACGGCGATATCGCCCTCGGCGTGGCCGGAGCGGCGGCGATCAACATCGACATCTCGGAAGGGCTGGCCGACGTCCTGCCGATCTACCTCGTCGTGGTCGTGGGCCTGTCGTTCCTCATCATGGTGGCGGTGTTCCGCTCGCTGCTCGTGCCGCTCATCGCCACAGGAGGCTTCGTGCTGTCGCTGTTCGCGACCTACGGTGCGGTGACCGCGGTGTTCCAGTGGGGCTGGCTCGGCGACCTGTTCGGCGTGCACAATCCCGGCCCGATCCTGAGCTTCCTGCCCGTGATCCTCGTCGGCATCCTCTTCGGGCTCGCCATGGATTACCAGCTGTTCCTCGCATCCGGGATGCGCGAGGCCTGGGCTCACGGCGCGGCGCCGCGCCTGGCCGTCGCCCAGGGCTTCCGCGCGGGCCGCACCGTCGTGACGGCTGCCGCGATCATCATGATCGCGGTGTTCTCCGGCTTCATCGCCTCCGACTCCGTGATCATCAAGTCCATGGGACTCGGGCTGGCCCTGGGCGTGCTGTTCGACGCGTTCGTCGTGCGCATGTTGCTCGTGCCGGCGCTCATGCACGTGCTCGGCGGGTCGGTCTGGTGGCTGCCGCGCTGGCTCGACCGCATCGCGCCGAACGTCGATGTCGAGGGCTCAGCCCTCGAGCGGCGTCACCCCGCGCACCACGGCGTCTGAGCATTCCGGGCCGAGCGGCGCAAGCCCCGGTTCCGGGCGGCAGGTAGGGGTCAGGATGCCGTAACACTGTCACCGAGGAGGACGACGATGACCGATCGCGAAGAGACGCAGGACGCCCCCATCATGGACGGCGCCACGGACGCGGGCGTCGAGGAGAAGAAGGACGGCGCGCAGGAACAGCAGGCGGCGGACGCGGCCGTTCAGGACGGCGCGCCGCAGAACGACATCGTCCCGGGCGACGCCTCGAAGGAGGACCTCAAGGACGACCTCCGCAGCATCCGCGGCTACGGCGAGGACCGCTGACCCGGACGACGACTCCCGTCCGGAGCCGTGTGGGGGACGGGCTCGACGGGCGGGAGTCGTCGGGGACGCCGGATCGGCGTCATCCGCGCCGGCGATGCCGGGGCCGGGTAGAGGCAGCGTACGCCCGCTCAGGCGCGTTCGGCAGGGGTCTCAGCCGATCCGAAGGCGGCGCCGCACGACCTCGCGGATTCGCCAGGTCGCCTCGCGAAGGCGGTGACGCCGTGCGGCGCGCGAAAGCGTCACAGCCCACCTGGTGAGCACCCGCGACTCGTCGTACAGCCGCGCGCGCTCGACCGCCTGTCGACGCATCCGCGAGAGTGTCGTCGGATCGAGGGATGCCGCCCGCACGACCGCCTCGGCGAGGGCGTCGACGTCGCCGGCGGGTACCAGCCACCCCGTGCGGCCGTCGACGATCAACTCACGCGGACCGTAGGGCACGTCGTACGCGATCGGCAGGCATCCCGCCGCCATCGCCTCGGCGACCACGAGCGAGAAGGCCTCCGAGCGGCTCGTCAGCAGGAGGACCGATGCCCGGCGAAGGGCGTCACGCGCCGTGGGTTCGAAGCCGTGGAAACGGACGCCCTCGGCCTCGCCCCGTTCCAGGCGCGAGCGGTCCGGGCCGTCGCCGTAGACGTCGAGCGTCAGGGACGGCATGCGCTCGCGGGCGCGGGACACGGCATCCATCGCATGCTCCACCCGCTTGATGGGCTCCAATCGCGCGAGCACGACCGCGCCCTGGCGCGGGCTGCGCGTATCGACGTCTCCCGCGACGACGACGGGGTGGGGCACGACGGCCAGGAGGGGCGCGGGGCCGACCTCGCGTCGCACGTCCCCGGCCTGCCGCGCGGTGCAGAACACGACGGCATCGAAGGCGCTCAACCGCGAGAAGACCTCGGCGCGGGACGGGCGGATCGCCGTGCCGTCGTCGGTGCGGTGCGAACCGTGCACGACGTGCAGCACGATGACCCCCGGCCGGCGGTAGCCGGCGGCGAATCGCGCCATCGCCTTGCTGTCGACGAGAAGGAAGGATCGCTCGCCCGCCGTGAGGCGGTCCAGCCACGCGGCGTAGAGCTGGCGCACCCCGCGCCACGCGGCACGGGGGGCGCCGCTCGCGTCGCACGTCACGATGATCCGTCGCGGTCGTGAGGATGAGTGCGGGACGTCCCGACGATCGCTCGCCGCGAGCGTTCCGTCGGGGCGCAGGTGGTCGATCTGCAGCACCGTGCCGTCGGCATCCCTGCGGAGACGGCGCACGAGAACATCGCCCGTGAACTCCTCCTCCGCGTCGGAGGGGAGAGGCGAGAATCCGGCGCCGCTCGAGACCGGACGCCCGCGCAGCTCGTTTTCGCGCAGCCAATCCCACAGGTTGGTGACGCGCACTCCGGCGCCGAGGGCGTCGCGGCGGGTCAGCTCGGCGGTGACCGCGGCGCGGTCGTCGCGATCGTCGCACGTCAGGACGTGCACCGGTGTCGCCCCCCGACCGGCGAAGAGGCGGGACCGCTGCAGCAGCGCGGCGGTCAGCCCGCCGTACTCGTGCGGAACGCCCCAGGTGAGGACGAACTGGCGCCCGGGTGGCAGGATCGTGCCGCGGGTCATCCGGCGTCGTCGGTGGGGATCTCCCCGGCGGCGATCGCGTCGGCGTAGGTGCGGATATCGGGGCCCGGCTCGTAGTCGATGAAGCGGTCCTTGATCCGCGCGTTGATCTGCGCGAAGGCCTCGTCCGACGAGATCCCGTCGCTCTCGCGTGCGATCGCCACGACGGCCTCCCGCAGCACGTTGTCGGCGTCGTCGAGGATCTTCTGCCGTGCGGGCTCGTTCCAGCGGATGTCAGAGATGTCCATGGCCCGAGCCTAGGGCGGCCTCGAGCGACGAGATCCCGGGGTTGCGTCCGCTGTGCGGGTGTGCGGCACCATCGCCGCAACCCCGCAGACGGTCCGCGTCCGTGCCCGCAGGATGGGGGGATGCCGATGGATGCCGTGACCGCCGTGCGGACCGGAGCACGCGACCTCTCGTGGTGGGCGAAGGACTACGCCTACGCCGTGCGAGCGCAGGTGCGCGCGGCCTGGGGGCGTGCAGTCGATGAGGACCTCCGGGAAGGCTCGGGCCGCCCCCTCGTGCTCCTCCCCGGGATCTACGAGACGTGGCGCTTCATGGAGCCGCTCGCCCGCGCGCTGCACGGCCGCGGACACCCGGTCCACGTGGTCACGGAGCTGGGCGACAACCGTCGTCCCATCGCCGAGTCGGCCGGCCGCGTCGCGGCTCTCCTGTCGTCCCGCGACCTGCACGACGTCGTCCTCGTGGCCCACAGCAAGGGCGGACTGATCGGCAAGCACCTGATGGCCTTCGACCCGGAGGGGGCTCGGGTGCGGGCGATGGTCGCCGTCGCGACGCCCTTCGGCGGGTCTCGGTACAGCCGCCTCATGCCCACGCCCTCGCTGCGCGCGTTCGCCTCGGGGGATGCGACCATGCGCGCGCTCGCGGCCGCGGCCGACGCGAACGCGAGGATCGTGTCGGTCTACGGCCCCTTCGACCCGCACATCCCCGAGGGCAGCGAGCTCGCCGGTGCCCGGAACGTGGAACTGGCGAGCGGAGGGCACTTCCGCGTGCTCGCCGACCCGCGCGTCATCGCAGAGGTCGTGCGCGTCGCCGAGTGACCGGTCGATTCAGCGTCCGCCGCCTCCGCCACCGCCCGAGCCTCCGCCCGAGAATCCGCCCCCGAAGGAGCCGCCCGAGAAACTCCCCGAGCCGCTCGTGGTCGTCGTGACCGGGGTGCTCGCCGTGCGCAGGGTCCCCATCGTCGACATCAGAGCGGCGGACGAGAATCCGCCGCCGCCCCGGTACCAGTGCAGGTCGTCGCCGCTCTCGCGGACCCGGGTGTCGAGCGCCTCGGACCACTCCTTCTCGACGCCCCACACGACGGCCCACGGCAGGAGGCGCTCGTAGAGGTGAAGCACCTGGCGCGCGTCGTCCGCGTCGATCCGTCGTCGCTCCGCCCCTTCGGGGCTCTGCAGCACGCGCAGCCGGTCCGCCTCCGCGAGCTGCAGATACTCGCGCAGCCCCCGAAGATGGTCGCGCGCCGGGGCCCCGGCATCCGTGATCCGATCGCGGTAGCGCAGCAGTGTGAAACTCAGGATGCCGAGCACCACCGTCACCGGGATCGCAGCGATCTGCCACCACGCCGGGGTCGTCCCCATCGCGGCGAGGATGAGGGCCAGCACCGCGACGACGAACGCGGCCACGGCGACACCCGTCACGGCGAGGGAGCGTCCGAGACGCTGCTTCTCGCTCCACCCGCGAGCGCGCAGCTCGGATGCGGCGGCGAGGGGGAGTCGCTGCAGGGCCTTCGCGATGTCCTGACGGTCGGGGCCGAGCGATACGCGAGCGCCCGGCCGTGCGTGCGCCCCGAAGACGGCTTCCAGGACCGCCCCGTGCAGCGCATCGGCTCCCTCGGTCGTGACGAGTTCGAGCGAGAGGCTCCGCGCGTCGCCGTCGTCGACGATGCGAAGGTGCCCCGCCACCGCGGTGTCGACGATCGCGGCGGGGATGCCGGTTCCGCGACGCGCCACCAGTTCCGCGCCCTGCAGCACGTCGACTCCCGCCGGCGGGTCGTACTCCGCGACGATGATGCCGCGCCCCTCGGCGTCGCGTCCGCGACGCCGAGCCATGACCGCTGCGGCCACACCGACGGCGCCGACACCCACGGCGCCGAGCGACGAACCGGCCAGGAGCGGGGCCGCATCGACGGAGAACTGCTCGAGCGGGGTGCGGACCACCTCACCCGGGACGAAGGTGCCGCGCGCGAAACCGACGGCGATCGTGACGTTCTCTCCCGGGGCCAGCCCTTCGGCCCCCGCGTCGAAGACGAGGCCGCCCCCGTCCGTCGTGCGGTCGAGGGTGCACGTCTGCGATGATCCCTGCGCCCCGACGTAACACGCCGCGGCGCCGTCGAGGGCGGCATCCGTCAGAGCGGGGTCGACCCGGAGGCGAGCGCTCACCGAACCGAACGGCTGCTCCCACTGCGTGCCGTTGATGTCGCGGTAGAACTCGTCGGCGTTCGTGTCGGCGAAGGAACGGATGGCGTCGCGCTGGGTGTACGAGATGACGTAGGTCTGCACGCCGCGCACGAAGGAGTCGTCGCCCGTGAGCACCCGGACCTCGCGCCGGTCCGTCTCGACGTCGTAGGGGATGGGAGCGCCGGAGGCATCGGTGACCGAGACCACCCGCGTGTGCAGGGGGACCCCGTCGTAATCATCGGGCAGGGAGCGGATGATGCCGCGGTTCTGATCCTCGCCGGGGAAACGTGCGACCAAGGTCTCGGTCACCGCGAGTTCCGCGTGCCCGTCGTCGGCTCGGGAGAGCGTCATGTCGGCCGAGAACGAGTCGAAGGTGAAGTCGCCGACGTCTGCGCGCGCCGGCGCGGGAACGGCCATCGCGCCCAGCGCCACGACAGCGAGGCCGACGAGCCCGACGACGAGACGGGGGAGCAGGCGAGGCGACCGCACGATGAGGTCCATGCCCCGACGCTACCCAGGGGTGGCATGACCGTGCCTCCGTCTCGAGACGGAGTCAGCGCAGCAGGATCGACGCGTCGGGATCGTCCGGGACGAGACCGCCGTCGGCCACCGCCGTCACCTCGACCGACTCCAACGTCGCCGTGCCCGACACGGTCGTCAGGAAGGCGGTATCGGCGGCGTCACGACCGGTCGCGATGCGGACGAAGTGCGCACGGGGCGCGAGGCGGGTGGCATCGACGACCTCCCACCGTCCGTCGACGAACGCCTCCACGACGGCGTGGAAGTCCATCGGGTCGAGTCCCGGGGCGAAGACGGACACGAGTCGCGCGGGGATCCCCGCGGCGCGCAGGAGGGCGATGGTCACGTGCGCGTAGTCGCGGCAGACTCCGGCGCCCTGGCGGAGCGTGTCAGAAGCGGTATCGGTGGGGCCGCTGACGCCGGAGACGTAGTCGAGCCTCTCCGAGACCCATTGGGTGATCTCGCGTACGCGCTCCCGCGCCGAGGAGGAGCGCCAGGGCGCCAGGTCCGAGAAGCGCGGATCGTCCGACGGCGCGTAGCGACTGGGGCGCAGGTAGCGGACGGGGTCGATCTCGTCTGAGGGGGCGGGCGCGCGAGGAGGGGAGACGGAACCGCGATAGGTCACATGGGTCAGCCCCGCGGGGAGGACGACGCGATGCGCGCGAGTACCGTGCGCGTCCGCGACCTCGACCACGGGGATCGCCCGTCCGTCCGTGTCGACCGTCAGGGTCTCGTCGTGGGCCCACCCGTCCGCGGGGGTGATCGAGAGGACGACGAACGCCTCGGCCTCGGTGTGCAGGACGATCTCGACACCGACGGAGGTCCTCACGCGGCAGCGTCCGACGAGAGGGGGGAGGAGTGCTGAGCCCGTGCCGGCGGACAGCACGTCCCACTTCGGCCGCAGAGGTCGGCGACGGCGCACCGCATCCGGTCGAGGAAGCCCGTGACCGCGACCGTCTCCTCCTCCGTCATGCCACGGGTGGCCTGCATCATGCGCGCGTGCATGCCGGTCAGGGTGTCGCGCATCTCGTCGTCGGCATGGGTCGTGCTCGAGACGAGAACCTTCCGCCGATCGGACGGGTGGGGGCGGCGCTGGAGATGCCCCGACTTCTCGAGCCGGTCGAGGAGGGCGGTCATGGATGCCGTCGACACGCCGAGATGCCGGGCGAGGTCGATCGGAGTGACGGCGGAGTTCGCTGCGGCCGATCGTGTCAGGAAGCGGAGGACGAGCAGCTCGTTCTCGCCCATCGCCATGGACTCCTGGGTGCGCCGGCGCATCGCCATCTCGGCGGAACGATATGCCCGCATCGCCTCCATGATCCGTGCGCCACGCTCGTCGTCCGAGCTCTCGCTGTACCAATACGACGGGGGCGATGGGGTTTCGATTGTCATCGCTCTCCTAATATCTCGCTTGCCTATTCGCTAGTCTACCTAGTAAGTTCATCCGTGAGCAACGAGCAAAGGGGAATCATCATGGCGAAGCTCTTCTACGGCACCTCGACGGAGCCGATCGACATCGACGACCGCATGCTGGCGCACGTGAAGGTGGTCGTCGCGACCAAGCTCCGCCGTGGAGAGAGCTTCACGTTGTCCTGGGTGCATGGTCCGGATCAGCCTGTCGGCCGGTCCACGATCTGGCTGCAGCCCTCGATCCCGCTGCGTTTCGTCTTCGACTCCGAGCAGCCCGAGGCGCTCGACCAGAACCTCCTGAAGCGCCTGGCGAACGACGCCAACTCCTCGCGCGGGCTCAGCCTCGACGTCGCGCTCGCCGAGCCCGCCACGGCATCCGCGTCCGCTCGCCCTGCCCCTCAGGGGCAGAAGGTCGCGCGTAGCCTCGCTCGCGCAGCCTGACCTCCGCTCCACTCGTCAACCGGCGACGGCCGCCCCTACTCGGACACCCACGAACGGAAGAACTGCATGGAACCCCTCGCGTCGTGGGAACTGCCCACCGAACCGATCTCTGTGATCACCGCGGATGCCCTGGAGGCGCTCACTCCTCGGTGACGGGTTCCTCCGGCGGGGCGGTGGTGCCTTCGATCCCTTCCGACCGGATCCTCACCACAGCGACAGCGAACACGACCGTTCCGACCGCCAGGAAACCGAGTTTCGGCTCCGTCGGCGAATCCGCGGGGAAGACCAGGGTCGGCGCCGCCAGGATCACCGCTGCGACGCCGCTGAGGACGGCGCCCCACGGGCGTCGGGATCGCGCCATTCGTGGGCCTCGTCTCGTCGGCGGTCGGTGCCAGCCTAGGCGACAGGCCGTGCTCCATATCCTCCCCGGCCCCTCTCGTCTACCGCCGGGCTGACCGGCCGGAGCGTGCGTAGCCTGGGCGACCCGACGGAAGGAACGCTGTGCGCACCGGAAAATCCCCTCTGATCACCTCGGCGGTGCTCGCCACCGCGATCGCCTTCGCACCCGTGCCCGCGTTCGCCGCACCCACCGGGTCGGCGAGCGTGCAGGGCGACGTCGCGGTCACGGCCTCCTCGGCCTCCGCCGTCGTCGCCGAGCAGGCTCAACCGGATTCCGAGGCGGAAGCCGGGCGTCTCGCGTTCGTCCTGATCCCGCTCCTCGGCGCAGCCGTCGTCGTCATCGGCGCCATCGTCGTGATCTCCCGAGGCCGACGCCGTCGCCGCGGTGACTGACGAGCGACGCGCTCAGGGAACGACGTAACCTGCGGCACGCACGAGCGCGTACCACTCCGCCCGGGTGAGCTCGATGTCCGAGCCCTCCGCAGCCTCGGTGACCCGCCCCGGTGTCGTCGTGCCCAGGACGACCTGCATCCCCGCCGGATGCCGCGTGATCCATGCCACCGCGATCGCCAAGGGCGTGACACCGTATCGGTCGGCCAGAGAGTCGATGACCGCGTTGAGCTCGTGGTACTCGGGGTGTCCGAGGAACACACCGCCGCCTCCGCGCGTCCCCTGCAGCGGAGACCAGGCCTGAATCGTGATGCCCTCGATGCGGCAGTACTCGACGAGACCGCCGCCGTCGAGGACGACCGATTGCCGAGCACTTTCCATGTTCGCCGCGAGCCCCTGCGTGATGACGGGCGCGTGCGCGATGGACAGTTGAATCTGGTTGGCGACGATCGGTTGGCGGACCGCCGTCCGCAGGAGGTCGATCTGGCGGGGCGTGTGGTTCGAGACTCCGAAGGCCCGCACCTTTCCGGATTCCTCGAGGTGATCGAACGCCCGGGCCACCTCGTCGGGTTCGACGAGCGCGTCGGGCCGGTGCAGCAGCAGAACGTCGACGTAGTCGGTACGCAGGGCCCGCAACGAGCTCTCGACCGACGACACGAGGTGCTCGTAGGAGAAGTCGAAGTACGGCCCTTCCCGCACGATCCCCGCTTTGGTCTGCAGGCGGATCTCGGCGCGCTCCGTGCCGGTCAGGGACAGGGCCTGCGCGAACCGCTCCTCCGCGGAGTGGAGGGATCGCGCGTAGATGTCGGCGTGGTCGAAGAAGTCGATGCCGGCGTCACGCGACGCCTGGTAGAGCGCGCGGACCTCCGCGTCGCTCTTGTCGTCGATCCGCATCATGCCCGCCACGACATTGGGGACGGAGAGACCGGAGGAGCCGAGGGGAACGGTGCGCATCGCTCCACGCTAGTCGGAGCAGGAGCGGCTCGGCGCTCACTCTCCGTGATCGGAGGATGCCGCGAGACCCTCCGTGTGTTCGTCCGCGTCGGCCGCATCGCCGTCGGTGTCATCGGGCCCGGCCGAGTTCGTGCCGTCGTCGTCGCCGAGGTCGCGCCCGCCCGATCCGCCTCGCGGAACGGCGCGAAGCAGCTCGTTCATCTCGGCCATGAAGCTGCCGAGTTGCTGCTGCTGCCAGCGCAGGTCGCGTGTGCGGTCCTCCGCATCGCGCAGAACCGAGGCGGCGTGCTGGGTGATCGTGTCGGCGATCGTCTGCGCCCGTTCGCGTGAAGCATCGAGTACCTCGCGAGCCCGTACCTGCGCATCGGCTTCGACCTGCTGGGCCTGTGCGCGAGCGAGACGTTCGTAGTCGTCGGCCCGGGCTGCGATGCGTCGCGCGTGCTCCAGCGCCGCGGCCACCTGCTCGCTCGCGTCGGACGTGATCCGCTCGGCGTGGGCCACGGCCTGGTCGTGCAGCACGAGGAACTCCTGCTGGGCCTCGTCCTGCCGCCGGGTGAGGGACTCCTCGAACTCGAGCACCCGCGCCGTCATCTCCCGCACGTCGCGTTCGGCCTTGGCTCGGAGGTCGGCGGTCTCCCGCGACACGAGCGAGCGCAGCGCGGCCGCCCCCTTCTCCGACTCGGTGCGCACCGCGACGGCCTCCCGCTCGGCCTGCGAGACGCGCTCGGCTGCGTGAGCCGCCTCCCGCTCCAGCCGCGCCGCGTGCGCGGTCGCCTCGGTCTCGATGCGGAGACGGATCTGATCGGCATCGTGCTGCGCCTCCGCGCGGAGGCGGGCCTGCTCGGTGACCGCGTCGTCGCGGATCGCCGCGGCCTCGGCGTGCGCGCTCGCGAGCAGCCGCTCCGCCTGCCCGACGGCGTTCTGCACGAGGACTGACGCCTGCTCCTCGGCGACGCGCAGGATCGCGTCGAACTGCTGGCGGCCCTGCTCGGGGTCGTCGTCGCTGCGGCGGCCCGCGAATTCGCTCGAGAGCGCGGAGACCTGCGTCTCGGCCGCCGCCGCGCGGGCAGAGGCCTCGCGCACCTGCTCGCGGAGCGCGCTGTTCTCCTCCGTGTGCCGACGGATGGCCTCCGCGAGCTCCTGGTCGTGCTCCGCCCGCTGCTGCGCCAACCTCGACTCGGCCCGGAGCTGCGCATCGTGCGCCTCCTCGGCACTGCGCCGCACGCGCTCGCCGAGTTCGCGGACGGCTTCGTCCACGGAATCCCGGTCGTATCCGCGGAACCCGACGGGGAAGACAGGACCGGCGTCGCCCTCGACCGCCCTGAGCAGCGCGTCGAGCGCGGAGTCGTCCGCTGCGGCTTCGGACGGGCGGTCGTCGCCGAGGGCGTGGGGGCTGCGGTCGGGTCGCTCGGTCACGTCTTCCTCCTGATGATCGCCACCCGCGCCTCGACCCGACCTCGTCGGTCACGGTGGTCGTGGATTTGGGGGGTGGAGGATGCGCGGCCCTGCGGCCGGGTGCCGTGACCGGGGCCGCGCATCCGTGAGCGAGCAGAGCCACGGGAGAGTGAGGTTCTGGGGGAGAGCCACTCGGCATCCGCTCCCTCCGAGCCTCCCAGCCGGAGACGATGCGTGCCGCGTGGGAGCACCGTTTCTCACCCGCGGATTCGCCTGTCGGTGGAGGCCTCATGAGCGTCGCGCCGGCGGGCCCGAGCGAGCCGCCGCCCGGCCTGCGCAGGGGGTGCGGGCAGAGCGACGGTCCGACGGTGCGGCCCCCCGGCACGCACGATGACGCTGTCGCTCTGCCCGCACGCCCAGCATCCGACGCGGACGGGAGCGTATCCGCGGACCGCCCCCGGAAAATCACCCATGATGATGCGCACATCACCCCCACCCTGCGAAAGGGGAACCGGTCGAACGGTAATGTGGCGGAGCCCGATCCAGGAGGAGCCGATGACCGAGACCGTCGACCGGTTGGCCGGCATCCGCCCGACCGCGATCGCAAGCCGACACGTCACCCAGGCCGCGGGCGGCGCCGCCGCCGCGTTCGCGAGTGCGGCGCTCATCTGGGTCTGCCGCCTGTGGGACCCGAGCGTGCACTACGTCAGTCAGCTCGGGGCGACCGGGATGCCGACGGCCCCGGTGTTCAACCTCGCGCTGCTGCTGCTGGCCGTCGCGGCCGTCCTCGTCGACCGGGCTCTCCACCGGATCCCGGATGGCGCCTATCGTGTCGGGTGGCCCATCGCCACGACTCTTCTCTTGTGCGGCCTGTGCTTCGGTGTCGCGTCGGCCGTCACCTGCTCGCCGGGGTGTCCGGTTCCCTTCACGCCCGGAGCGCTCCCACAGGATCTCGTGCACATCACATTCGCCGTGATCGGCTTCCTGCTCGCGATCGTCGCGATGGGGCAGGTCGCCCTGGTGCGGCGGCGCCCGTGGATGCGGGGGGCGAGCGTCGTCATCCTCGTCGCGGTCGGAGCGACCTCTCTCACCGGCGCGATGCTCGCCCTGTTCCGGGGCGACACCGTGCTGGGCGGCAACCTGGAGTTCACGGCCGCGACATTGGCGATCGCCTGGTTCGGCGTGTTCGGATCGCAGATCGCGAGCGAGCTGCGGAAATCGACGCCCGATGGACGCGGGTTCTGACGTGGGGTCCCGCCCTCCGCGCCGCCGAGCGAAGGGTCTTCTGACGGTTCGCCAGCTGAAGCGGGCGGCGGGCGTCCTCCTGCCCGTCGCGGCTCTGGTCGTCGTGCTGATGGTCCTGCGAGGGGCCGGAATCCCGCTGACCGTTCCCGGCGTCGTGGTCGTGTTCGTCCTGCTCTTCGTCGGACGCGCAGTGGTGGGGTGGTCGCGTCGACGGCGGCGCGACCACCCGGTCAGCCCTCGCCGTCGCCCTCGATGAGTCCCCAGGCGTGGGCCGCACGGATCGCGCTCGACCGGTCCGACACCTCGAGCTTGCGGTAGAGGCTCTGCAGTTGCGTCTTGACCGTGTTGGGCGAGACGACGAGCGCGCGGGCGATGTCCGCGATGGTCGACGTGGGTGTCAGATGCGCGAGGACCACCTGCTCGCGCTTGGTGAGATGGGGCACGCTCACCGACGATGCGAAGAACGACGCACGTTCGGCGACCTGCGCACGCGCGGCGGGAGACAGCAGCCGCAGCACCAGAGCGCGATCCTCCGGTGCGACGGCGCTCCACGGACCCCACAGATCGTGACGCGTGCTGAGTGCCTCCGCTCGTTGCACCGCCGTACGGTGAGCGTCGACGCCGTTGAGCCGCACATCCGCGACGACGCTCACGACGAGACTCTCCAGCGCCGCACGAGCGGACGGCTCGTGGTGCAGGCCCCACTTCACGCTCATGACGAAGGCTTCATGCGTGCGTCCCGCATACAGCTGAGAGAGGGCGATCGCGGGCGCTGTCACCGGCGAGAGCGCGAAGGGTCCTTCGAACAGCGCCAGCGCCTTCCTCGCTTGACGGAGCGCGATCAGCACCTTCGCTCGTGCGGTGAGGATCTGCGTGGATTGAAAGTGCGAGGGAGGCGTGCTGCGCGCGCGCCCCGTCCAGGCGCGCAGCAGTCCGAGAGCATCGGGTGCCGCACCCGAGAGCAGGAACGAGAGGGTGTGCGCCGCTGCGGCGAAAGGCCACAGCTCGCGGGCTCCCTCGGTCGCCGGAATGCCGTCGAAGAGTTCCCTGGCCTTCGCGGCGTCGCCGGTCTCGAGGAGCAGCCAGGCCTCGGCGACGCGCATGCCCTCGCCCCAGGGTGACCTCAGCCAGGGGTCCTCGCGATTGCCTTCGATGATGCGCCGAGCGCCGCGCACGTCGCCCTCGAGAAGGGCGATGACGGCGAGGGCTCCGCGGACGCGCATGCGCCGTGCCGGAGGCGCCGTGCGCTCGGCCTGTCCCAGCCCCACGGTCGCCTCGCGGAGCTTGCCCATCGCGAACGCCGTCATCCCGATCTGGTACCACCCCTCGTGCACCGGCTCGCCGGTGAGGTCATGGCGGCGCCGCAGGGCGTCGGAGAGGAGCGTCGCCGCCTCCGTCGCCAGCGCGAAGCGGCCCGAAGCGCGAAGCAGGCTGACGCGGAGGATCAGCGCATCGAGGTCGGCCGCGGCGGCGCTCTTGGCATCCGTGAGACGGCCGAGGGCGCTGACCGCTTGCGCCGGGGTCTCGGGCGATGACGCCGTCTCGGTGTCGAGAGCGAGCAGGGTGCCGACGACCTTCGGGTCCGCGGGCCCGCTCGCGCGGAGGGCGGCGACGAGACGGGTGAAGGCGTCGTGATCACGTGCCCAGATCTCGGGCCCCGACGATCGGAGCACTCCCGCGAGGGTGTTCCATTGGCCGGCGTCGGCGGCGAGCTGAGCGGCCAGGAGAGGCTCTCCTCCCTCGACGAGGTGATCGAGGAGCCGGAGCCGGGCGGCGGACACGAGTTGGGGGCTGCGGGCGGTGATGACCCCCGACCACTGCTCGCGGATCGGTTCGGCGAGGGTGACGCGCGTGGAGCCCGGCCAGACCAGGCCCGCCGCCTGCATGCGATTCAGGAGATCGCGCGAGAGGACGGTCGTGGTGTCCACCCCGATCGCCTCGGCCAAGGGGGCGGTGATGTAGGGCGCGACGGCGAGGAGGCGCATCTCGTCGGTGATGGGCAGGGCGAGGCGCTGTTCCATGTCGTTGGTCAGGGCGGCGACCGCGTAACGCGCCGCACCGACGGCGTCGTCCTGCGTCCGCAGCGACGTCCCTTCCAGGCGCAGACGCGTGCCTGCGAGCTGCACGAGGGCGGGCCAGCCGTAGGTGAGCTCGGTCAGCACGTCGACGGCGGGGTCCGTCCACGGGACGCCGTTCAGGGAGAGGACCGTGGTCAACTCGTCGCGGGTCATGCGCAGGTCGTCGGCGGCGATCACCTGCACGTCGAACTCCAGAGCCACGAGCGGGCTCTCCAGCCCCGTCGACACGCGAGTGGCGACGATGAGGCGGAGGGTGGGATCGCTGCGCAGCATGCCGAGAAGGTGCTCGG
This sequence comes from Microbacterium sp. NPDC007973, assembly GCF_042958465.1. Lineage (NCBI taxonomy): Bacteria > Bacillati > Actinomycetota > Actinomycetes > Micrococcales > Microbacteriaceae > Microbacterium > Microbacterium sp. NPDC007973. The sequence goes on along the minus strand of NZ_JBIBJJ010000001.1, from coordinate 843,134 downwards.
TCGTCACCCCGGCTTCGTCGACGAAGTTGTCGATCAGGAGCACGTGGACCGGCGGCCCCTCGGCGAAGGCCTCGAGGATGCGCGGGACGGGGATCGCCGGAACCTGGGCGGCATCGATGAGCTGCACGCCGCGCTCCGGGTCGTCCTCGAGGGAAGCGGCGAACTGGCGCAGCAGGGAGGTCTTCCCCACCCCGGCCGGACCACGGACCAGCACCACGTCGCCGCTCAGCGCGTCGTGCAGACGAGCGAGCGTGCCGTCGCGGGGCGCCCAGAAGCGGCTCGTGCGACGGGTGGAGCGCGCGTTCGTGGGCAGGCTGTCCACATCGATCAGCATCGGTACCTCCTGTTCAGGAACCGAACGCCTCCGGTCGGACGCGTTCGTGCGCGCGACGGGTCGCCGACCGCGCAGGAATGATCCTGGAGGTGAGGGGGAGGACGAGATGGATCGAGGGCGGCTCTTTCATCCTCCTCGTCATCCCCTCATCACCCCATCCGCGTCACCCTTTCCGACGGCAGCAGAGCGACCCGCTCGGTTCCTCGCCCGGTCGCGGCGGGGGAGGGGCCGGTCCCGCCGTCGCGTCGCGCATGCCTATGCTGCGGGCGGTCCGACGGGTCTATCCGGCGGGCGCGGAAAGGCGGACACGAGTGGACATGCAGCGAGTGGTGCGCATCCTGCGCGCGTACTGGAAGGCGATCGTCGCCCTGACGATCGCGGGCGGCCTGGTGGGACTGGCGTGGAGCGCCGTGCAACCCCGGGTGTACACCGCGGACGCCAGCGGGTACGTCGCCGCCGTCGCCTCGGACGGATCGACGGGTGCCGCGCTCGCCGGCGATCAGCTCGCGCTGTCGAAGGTGAAGTCCTTCATCGACATGGGCTACTGGCGCAGCGTCGCGGAGACGGCGAAGTCCGAGCTCGGGTTGACCGACAGTCCGGAAGCGTTGGTGCAACGCGTCCGCGTCTCCAACCCCGTCGACACGGTGAACGTGCGCGTCGATGCCACCGGCCCGACGCCGGAGTCGGCCCGCGACCTCGCCGAGGCCTGGATCCGGGGGATGACGACGCAGGTCGACCAGCTGCAGACGGGGAAGGGGGGCGAGAGCGCCGTGCGGTTGATCGCGGGCGACTCCGCGCGGTTGCCGACCTCGCCCTCCTCTCCGAACGTGAAGCTCGACATCGGGATCGGCGCCCTCGTCGGGGCGCTCGCGGGAGTCGTGTTCGCCCTCGTGCGCCGGGCCTTCGACCGCCGCGTACGCACAGCCTCGGACATCACCGACACCATCGCGGCATCCGTGGTCGGCATCCTGCCCGTCGACAAGGAACTGGCGTCGGGGCGCGCGGTCTTCTCCTTCGACGACATCCGTGACGGCCGAGGTTCGTTCGCGCACAAAGAGGCGATGCGCGAGCTGCGCACCAACCTGCAGTACGTCGACGTCGACAGGCCCGCGCGCGTGATGGTGATCACGAGCCCGCTCCCCGGTGACGGCAAGTCGACGACGGCGGCGAATCTGGCCGTGAGCATCGCCGCGACCGGGCAGGCCGTCATCCTCGTCGACGCCGACCTGCGTCGCCCGGTCCTGGGTGGGATGTTCGGCTTCTCCGACGATGTGGGGCTGTCCGACGTGCTCGCCGGGCGCGCCCAGATCGAGCAGGTCGCCCACCAGGTGGACGAGAACGGTCGACTCTTCGTCGTCGCTGCCGGGCGCACCCCGCCCAACCCGAGCGAAATGGTCGGGTCGCAGCGGATGCAGGCCCTGGCGCGCAAGCTGGCCGAGGACCTCGTGGTCATCGTCGACTCCCCGCCCACGCTCGCGGTGGCCGACGCCGCCGTCATCGCGAGCTGGGCCGACGGTGCGGTCCTCGTGGTGACCGCGGGACGGACGACCGACGACATGCTCTCCCGGGCCGCCGAGAACATCGGCAAGACGCGAGGACATCTCCTCGGGGTCGTCCTGAACCGGGCTCCCCTCCGTGGCGTCGACTCGTCGTACTACGGGGGCCGGTACGGCGGGTACTACGGATACGGGGCGCCGCGCGGCGCGGTGAAGGCGTCCTGGTGGCGATTCGGTCGGAGGGGCCGGGTCGCGGAGGTCGTGGACGGAGACGAGACCACCGGCCCTCGTCGGCGGACATCGGAGCTGCCCCCGGAGAACGTCAGCGGGCTGCGAACCCTCTCGCAGCGCAGGACCTCCGTCCCGGTCGAGGGTGACTCGTCGAGTGAAAACGAGACCCTCGTGACTCCCGTCTCGTCCGCGACGGGGCGTCGACGCCGCCGCACGATCTGAGCACGCGCATCGAAGACGAGAAGAGGCGCCGGCCAGATGGTCGGCGCCTCTTCTCGTCGGTCGAAGTCAGTGAGCGGTGTCGCCCGGAACCAGGACCGCCTTGAACGTCCGCGCGAGGATGGTGAGGTCTCCCACCAGTGACCAGTTCTCGACGTAGAAGAGGTCGAGCCGGATCGCATCGTCCCAGGCGAGCGCGGACCGACCGCTGACCTGCCAGAGGCCGCTCATGCCGGGGCGCACCATGAGGCGGCGGTGGGCGTCGTCGTCGTAGAACTCCACCTCGGCGTCGCGCTGCGGGCGGGGGCCCACCAAGCTCATCTGACCTGCGAGCACGTTCAACAGCTGGGGCAGTTCGTCGAGGGAGTACTTGCGGAGCCAGCGACCCACCGGCGTGATGCGGGGGTCGTCGACCACCTTGAACAACGGTGTCCCCTCCCGCCCTTGCTCGGCGAGAAGGGTCTGGAGCTTGGCGTCGGCGCCGTCGACCATCGACCGGAACTTCATCATGCCGAAGTGCGTGCCGCCCTGACCGACGCGTTCCTGGCGGTAGAACACCGGACCGGGGCCGGATGCGCGGACCAGCAGCGCGAGCACGAGGAATACGGGGGACAGTGCGAGCAGGAGCGTCGCGGCGCCGACGATGTCGAAGGCGCGCTTGAGGAGGCGCTGCGTCGCCGAGAACTGCGGCGTCTCGATGTGCACGAGGGGGAGCCCGGCGACGGGGCGCGTATGAAGGCGGGGTCCCGCGACGTCGGTGAGGTTGACGGCCACGATGAGATGCTGCTGGCCCGGGTCGAGGCTCCACCCGATCCGTCGGATGTCGCGCGCCTCGAGTTGGGCGCCCCCCGAGATCAGCACGCTGTCGGCCCGCAGGTCGGTCAGGAGCCGTCGCAGAGACGCCGCCTGCGCGTCGTCCCACGCGGCGGCTGCATCGCCCGCGAGCTCGTGGATGCCGACGACCTGCAGTCCGGCGGCGGGCTGTCGCGCCAGTTCCGCTGCGACGCGGGCGTTCTCGTCTGCTCCGCCCACCAGGATCACGCGGGCGTTCATCACGCCGTGACGGCGGCGGTTCCGCAGCCAGAGGCGGCACACCGCCCGCCCGGTCAGCAGGGCGGTGGTCCCGATGGGGAGGCTCAGGAGGAAGTATCCGCGGGAGACGTCGGCCCCTGCCAGGTAGGCGACGATCGCCAGTGCGCCGAACAACTGGAACGATGCTGCGAGCGTCACGCGGTACTCGGTCACCCCGTAGCCGATCACCCGGGGATGGCGCGTTCCCCAGACGGTCAGGGCCGCGAGCCACGCGACGGAGAGGACGAGCGAGAGAGTGGTGTAGTCCAGCGGAGAGGATGCGACGTCCACCGCGTGCGGGCCCAACCAGAAGAGCTGCGACCCGAAGACGGCGACCGCGACCACGATCGTGTCGATCGCGAGGACGAGTCGCGCGTACCGGCGTTGCCAGGGAATGCGTCGCTCGGCCGTGAGAGGGGTGACGTCATCCGAGGTGGGGGGTGAGTCGACAATTGAGACGGAAGGGTTCATCTGTGCTCCGCGGACCGCGCCCCGAGGTCGTGAAGAAACCGCCGCCCGGGTGTGGAAACGACGGTGGGCGCGGGAAATGTCCCACCCGCGTGCGCGCGCAACGGTCGGCCGCAGAGGAGCAGTGCGCGGGTGAGGCGCGCAGCCGCGTCCGTGAGCGCGGGCGGACGCGGCACGAGGTGGTGGGGCGCGATCGGTGGAACGTCGCGGCCCGCACGCGGATCGCTCGCCCCATCACCCCGAGCGCCTTCCCGCTCACCATGTCCTCCTGGCGCTGACGGAGTTGCAATCCGTACCAGGGCAGCATGTTCACATGTTCATGTGAGAGTTGGTCGCCGATCAAGCTGGAAGCATGAGCGAAGCGCCCGACTCCTGGACCGATTTCGCGCGAGAGCTCGGAGTGCGACTTCTCCGCGCGCGGGCCGGGAAGCACCTGTCTCAGGAGCAGGTGGCGCATGCGGCCGGACTCGCGACCTTCACCTACCGGAAGCTCGAGAAGGGCGAGTCGAACCCGGGAACGGCGGCGAATCCCCGGCTTCGCACCCTGGTGCTGCTGTCGGAGGTCCTCGATGTTCCTCTTCGCGACCTCGTCCCGACACCGCCGGACGGCCTCGCGCCCGGGCGCTGACGGCAGTGTCGGAGGTTCGCGGCAGACTGGTGTCGTGCCCACCCCCGTTCGGTCCGCCCTCTCGGGCGGTCCTCTGAGAGAGGTGTGCGCCATGAATCGACAAGATGCTTTCGACTCCGACCCCCGTCCCTGCGCGTTCGACTGGTGCGCGACGGAGCACGGTCGCACCGTGCATCCCGACGATGAAGACCATCGCAGCGGCGGCGTCGCGGTCAGTCTCCGCACGCGAGCCGCGACGGCTCGCGATCGCGGTCACCTCGAGGAATGGGAGATCGGCCTCATCCGTCGATCCGCCGACGCCGAGACGTGGCTCGTCGTCGAGGCGCCCCGCGGGGTGTCGATCGCCCTGTCCCGAGAGGCAACGAGGGCACTCGTCGATGCCGTCTGCGCCGACCGTCACCTCCGGGACTTCGTCGGAGGACGTCCGTCAGGCGCCTGAGCGCGCGCGGCGGGCCTTCCGTCGATCGTGGATCCACGTCCAGATCGCGGCGCCGACGTAGAGCACGCACAGGGGCAGAGCGACGAGCAGCATGCTCATGACGTCCGAGGCGGGGGTCACCACGGCCGAGAAGACGATGATCGCCACCAAGGCGACCCGCCATCCTCGGATGATCGCCCGGGCGCTCAGCACCCCCACGGCATTCAGGGCCACGAGGGCCAGAGGCGAAACGAAGGAGATCCCGATGCCCACGACCAGCTTGAGAAGGAAGTCGAAGTACTGACCCGCGGTCAGCATCGTGGTCGATGCCGCCGGCGCGAACCCGGCCAGCAGGTTCACGACCTGGGGGATGATCAGCCATCCGAAGACCACGCCTCCGAGGAACAGGGGGACGGCGGCGCAGACGAAACCGACGCCGATCCGCCGCTCGCGCGACGTGAGTCCGGGTACGAGGAACGCCCACACCTGCCAGATCCAGACCGGGGCGGCGAAGACGATGCCCAGCGTCAGAGCGATTTTGAATCGAAGGTCGAAGGCTTCGCCGAGTCGGGTGAAGTTCAAAGTGGCGACCGAGGGGCCGTGCACGTGCGACAGCGGCTCAGCGGCCGCACCGATCACGAGGTCGGAGAGGAGGAACCCGGCTACGCCCCCGATCAGGATGGCGCCGGCCGCGATCATCAGTCGGCGCCGGAGCTCCGAAAGATGGGAGAGGAGGGGCATCGCCCCTCCTCTCCCATCCGACCGGATCCGTTCGCTTCGACGGCGCTCGCGCACGTCGCGGCTCACGCCGACGGCGATGTGCGCCCGCTGTCGGCGGCGCGATCGGTCACCGCAGGCGAAGCGGCTGTTGCGGCGTCATCGGCGTCGTCGTCGGGCGTCTTGCTCTCCGATCGGAGGATGCGAACGGACTCGCCGACGCTCTTCGCCAGACCCGGCAGCTTCGACGCCCCGAACAGCAGCAGGACGACGGCGAGGATCAGGAGGAGATGCCAGCCGGAGAATGCATTGCCGAAAATGCCCATGAGGTGACCTTTCGAGGAGGACCGTCCTCTCATGCTCCGGTCCACGCTCTCGTGTCGCTCCGGAGGCGTTCGACATTCGCCCGGTCCCCGGCGTGACTTCACCAGCATCGCCGTCGGGGTCGAGATGGAGGGATGGCACGGCGGCATCCCGCAGCACCGCTTTACTGGGCTCACCCCCGTGCTTCCTTTCGACGGGGCGACCGTGCCACGAGGAGACGAGGTGACCGTGAGCGCCGACCGCGTCGTCATCATCTGCACCGCGAACGTGATCCGTTCGGCCTTCGTCGCAGCCCTGCTGTCTTCACGGTCGCCCCACGGGCACCGGGCTCACCTGACGTTCGACAGCGCCGGGACGCTCGCCCGGCCCTCCAGCCCTGCCGACGAGAAGGTCGTCGCTCTCGGACGCACCTACGGGTTGAGCCTGGAGGGGCATCGCGCACGGCGGCTGGACGAGGGCTTCCTGCGCACGGCGGATACCGTGCTGTGTGCGGAGCGCGCACACCGTCGCGTCGTTCTCGATCTGCGCCCCGATCTCATCTCGTCGGTGTTCACCATCCGCGAGTTCTCGCGTCTGGTGGAGACGGTTCCCGGTCGAGCTCCGAGCTGGGCGGCCCTCGTCCAGGCGGCGTCGCGCTCACGGCTCAGTCGTCCTCCGCGCGATGCCGAGGAGGACGACATGCTCGACCCCGTCGGGGGCACCGACGCCGCGTGGCTCGCCTTCGAACGGCAGGCGACGCAGGCGGTCTCGTCGATCCTCGCGGCCCTGACGGCCCTCCCGGCGCCGTCAGCCGCAGGGTCGTCCGTGGCACGTCCCCTCAGTCGGCGTGAGTATCGCCACGCGCGGGAGAACGCCCTGCGGGGCGCCGATTCGAGCGGAAGGAGCTGACGTGTTCGACCTCGGGATAGACAAGATGATCGTCGTCGCCGTCCTGGTCGGTCTGATCATGGGACCCGAGCGGTTGCGCGAGCTACGACGGGCGCTTCCGCGCCATATCGGCCGCCTTCACGCGATGTATCAGCAGGGTCGCGCTCAGGTCGTCGACGAGCTCAACGAGCTCGCACCGGACTGGCGGGAATACGACCCCCGGCCGTTGCACCCCCGTCGCATCCTGAAAGACATCGCCTCGGGGGCGACCGAGTCAGCGGTTCCGACCGCAGGGCCGAACGAGGATTCGGGTGGGGCCGCGGGTGAAGCCTCGAGAGGATTCGGCGAGAGCGGTGACGCCGCTCGGTCTGCGGGCGCGGGCGAGGCGGCGCAGAAGCAAGACGCGAGCAAGGAGGGGCGCCGGGTGGACGACGATGCGTACCCCGAGGATGACGATCGGCTCCCGCGCGCCGACGCGTAGCCCCTCCTCGGCGCGGCAGGCGGGAGAACGCCCGGTATGCGGCCGCACGGCTCCGGGAGGTCAGGCGCCGGGCCGGCGTCAGAGGGGCGGGTCTCCGCTCACGACGGCACCGTTCCCGACAGGCGCGGCGCTGCGGACAACGACCCCTTCGCCTCTTCCGAATCTGCGCGGGCGATGACCCGCCCGAGTCCGATCCCCGTGGCGAGCGCAGTGAGCGCCCAGGCGGCTGCGGCGATGACGACGACGGCGAGAGCGATCATGGGACTTCTCCTTCGGAGCCCGTCCACCGGTCGGTGGTGCGCTCACCGTACTGCCGAGGTGCGGTCGGCATCGCGCACGGCGCGCCGACGCCTCACCGCGGTCGGGTGAACGTCCTCCGCACGATGCGAAGGAGCCCCAGGAACCCGAACAGACCGATCACCGCGCCGAGGACGGCGAACAGGGTCACCGACCCGCCGAGGACCGGACCGCCTCCCGCGATGACGAGGACGACCGCGATCACGACGGCGGCGATCGACACGAGCGTCGACGCGACCTCGGCCGTCACGCGACCGAGGATCCCGCTGACGTCGTTCCCGTCGTCGCTGCGGAGGGTGACGCCGATCGACCCCTTCTCGACACCCGACAGCAGGGCGTCGAGACGCTGCGGCATCCGCTCCAGGCGCGCCAGCGAGATGACGGCCTGCGCTTGCAGATCGGTGGCCATGCGCTTCAGCGACAGGGTCCGACGCAGCAGCGTCGGCATGAGAGGAAGAGCGCGACCGACCATGTCGAAGTCGTCGACCAGGACGCGAAGACACCCCTCGAGGGTGGCGAAGCTGCGGAAAGCCGAGGCGAGCTCGCCGGGAAGAGCGATGCGGTGTTGGCGGATCACGTCGACCATGCGGGTGAAGATCGACCCCTGGCCGTCGGTGCGGAGGTGCTCGGTCGTGAGGACGACGCCGACGTCGTGGCGGAACGCGTCCATGTCGAGACCGTCCGGGGGATCGACGATCAGCAGGAGCGCGTCGGTGGCGGCGACGTCGTTCTCGCTCAATGCGGCGAGGAGGAAGGCGGTCATGTGCTGCCGGCGGCTGCGTTCGATGATCCCGACGGCACCGAAGTCGATGAGCCCGAGAGTCCCGTCGTCCTTGAGGAGGACATTGCCGGGGTGCAGGTCGGCGTGGAAGACGCCATAGACCAGGATCTGTTCGATGACCGTCGACATCAGCGTCTGAGCAAGACGATCACGTTCTTCGGCGGAGAAGGACGCGAGGCGATCGACGCTGTCGCTCAGTGCCGCGCCGTCGACGAGGTCCATCGTGAGCACGCGTTGCCCCGAAGCCGTCTCGAAGACCCGGGGAGCCGTCACGACACCGCGGCGGGAGGGCTCCGCGCGGTCGATGAGGTCGAGGGTGGAGAGGATCATCCGGGTGTTCCGGGCCTCGATCCGGTAGTCGAGCTCTTCCACCAGTGTGCTCGTGAAACCCCGCGCGACCGACTCGATCCGCAGATCGCGGCCGACGCGGGTGCGCATCTCGGCCCGGTGGGCGAGACGGCCGATGATGTCGGCATCCGCTTCGACCTGGGCGCGGGCGGCGGGACGTTGCACCTTCACGACGACGGGGGTGCCGTCGCGCAGGACGGCACGGTGGACCTGCGCCACCGAGGCCGCGGCCAGGGGGACCGGATCGACCTGCGCGTAGACCTCGTCGATGGCCACGCCCAGGTCGGCCTCGATGACCCCGCGGACGGTGTCCCACGCGAGCGTGGTGGCGTTCGTCTGCAGGGAGGACAGGGCGGAGAGGTACGGCTCGGGGATGAGATCGCGGCGGGTGGAGAGGACCTGGCCCAGCTTGACGAAGCTCACTCCCGCGTCGTTGATGGTCGCGACGATCGCGTTCGCGCGCTCTTCCGAGGTGCTGAGCTCCTCCTCGACGCGAGAGTGACCGCCGTGGAACAGCCATCCCACGCCGTGCCGGGAAGCGATCGTCAGGATCTCGAGGTAGCGGCGGGTGCGCTTGCGCTGGCGCAGGGCGGCGCGCACGAGGTCGATCGGGTTGGGGAGAGGGCGCGTGGGGAAGATCGCCTCGCTCGCGACGAGCGCGGCGACGCCGAGGGCGAACACCCACGCGAGCGACAGGGCGATGAGTCCGACCCACAGCCAGACGTCGTTCGCCGGAACGGGGGCGGCCGTATCGGTGAGGCCGGTCTGCCGGAGCGTCCATTGGGCCGAGGGCACACCGAGGAAGAAGACGAGCAGGCCGACCACGATGCTGCGCGGCCACCCGACAGCAGTGCCGAGGATGCGCCGAGCGACGAAGCCGACCAGCACCGCCGAGACGACGGCGGAGATCGAGATCAGGATGGTGGCCCCCACGGGCTCAGCGTAGCCGCCCGGTCAGACGATCAGGGGGAGAGCGCACTCGCCGCACCGCCACCACTCGCGCGCGTCGCCGGAGGAGTGCGGCTGCATCGTGGTCGCGCATGCCGGGCACTTGGGCGGGAAGCCGGCCGAAAGGTCGTCGTCGTCGTGACTCTCGTCGTGCAGCACCTCGGAAAGGGATGGGTTCATGGCTCCTCCTCGCGGCAGCATTCTTGCATGCGCATGCCCTGGTGTGGGGGCGTCATCCACAGGCGTGCATCAGCCCTGATCGCCGAACCGTTGCACGAGCTGCTCGACGACGCTGCCCAGGTCGCCCGCGCGCTCGACGGAGCCCACCACCACGGCGATGAGCGGGAACGCCGTCACGACGACGGCCACGACCACCGCCGTCGCCGAGAACGCCCACGCCGCGGGTGCCCGGCGGCGGGTCGCGGACGCCGCGAGCAGCGCGATCGTCACGAGCAGCCCGACGAGCGTGACCAGCGAGACGCTCACCGCGGGAAACGGCACCAATCCGGCGGTGCTCGCCGTCGCGCCCGCGAGGAAGCCCACGAGGGGGAGGAAGCCGATCAGCGCGATGACGGCGACGACTCCCGCGCCGATCAGCGCGGCGGCGGTGCTGTGGCGCGAGCGGATCAGCGTCCGACTCGAGGCGGTGCGTCCCATGGTGGGATGTTCCCTTCTCTCTCGGTGGCGTCGGGTCAGGAGCGCAGGTCGTGCAAGGTGCGGCGGGCGCGCTTGCGCGCGGCGCGGGCGGCCTTCTTCGCCGCCTTGTGCCGACGGCGGCGCGCCTTGGGGTCGTCCCAGAGCCGCACGATCTGGTGCCCGACGGACTCCCGCTTCTTGACCTGCACGCGCGGGGTGCGGGTTCCCACGACATAGGCGACGAGCGCGACGGCGCCGATCAGGATGATCTTGTTGCGCATGGCATCCTCCTTCTGCACGGGGTCCGGCGGTGATCCCTTCCGGACCGTCACTACGCAGACGCGTCGCGGGGCGTGTTCGTCACGCCCGAGGAGGAAATGCGAGGTCGCTCGCGCGGCGGTCAGTCGCGATCCTCGCCACGGGTCAGCCGGATGCGGCGTCCCTCGGCGACGTCCTTCTCCTTCCTCTCGCGAGCCTTCTCGATCTTCGCCGTGCCCCGTGGGGGTAGCTGCACCCGGCGCTCCGCCGGCATTCCGGCCTGCAGTTCGCGACCGCGTTCGAGCTCGGCATCCAGCTCCGCCCCGAAGAGGATGGCGATGTTGGCGATCCAGAGCCAGAGGAGGAACACGATCACGCCGGCGAGCGAGCCGTAGGTGCGGTCGTAGGAGGAGAAGTTGGTCACGTAGAGGCCGAAGCCGACCGTCGCCACCGCGAGGATCACAATCGCGACGATCGCACCCACGCTGATCCAGCGGAAGCGCGGCTGCTTCACGTTCGGTGCGCCGTAGTAGAGCACGGCGAGGATGACGACCACGACGGCCAGGAGGACCGGCCACTTGACGATGTTCCACGTCGTCACGACGGCGCCACCGAGCCCGAGAGCGGATCCGACGGCCTCGGCGACGGGCCCCGACACGACCAGGAGCAGCACCGAGAACGCCACCAGCACGACCGTCACGACGGTCAGCAGGAGCTGGGCGGGAAGCAGGGCGAAGAAGGGGCGCCCCTCGTCGATCTCGTAGATGCGGTTCATCCCTCGGCTGAACGCGCGGACGTAGCCGGATGCCGACCAGATCGCCAGGACGAGACCGGAGACCAGCGCGAAGCCCGCCGCGGGCGATGAGGCGAGGTCGCGGATGGGTTGGGCCAGGAGGTCGGTGGTGCCTCCCGGGGCCACCTGGCTGAGGATGTCCAGAACCGTGTCGGCGGCGGCGTCGCTCTGCCCCACGACGCCGAGGAGGGAGAAGACCGCGATCAGCCCGGGGAAGAGGGCGAGGACGCCGTAATAGACGAGGCTCGCCGCGATGTCGGTGCACTGGTCGGCGCCGAACTCGCGGACGCTCGTGCGCAGGACGTACTTCCAGGAACGGGGGTGCAGATCGGTGGGGGAGTCGGGCTTCGCGGTGGGGGATGACATGAGGCGGGCCTTTCGCACGGAGGGGTCCCTCCGGTCTAGGTCGTGCAAGCCCGCCGCGTCGCGACCGTTGACGTCGCTCCCCTCCTCGTGCGACGAACGCCCCGGCCGATGGCCGGGGCGTTCGTGAGTGCGGCATCTGCGGTCAGGGGCGACCCATGCCGAAGTACGTCCAGCCCGCGGCACGCCATGCGACGGGGTCGAGGCAGTTGCGTCCGTCCACGACGACGCGCCCCCGGGCCAGCGAAGCGGCGTGCTCGGGGGAGAGCTCGCGACGGTACTCGTCCCATTCAGTCACGACGATCACGGCATCGGCGTCGCGAAGGGTCTCGTCGAGGTCGGCCTCGTACGTGAGCTGGGGGTGGATGCGACGGGCATTCTCGATCGCAGCCGGGTCGGTGAGCGTGACCCGCGCACCGAGGCCGTGCAGGCGCACGGCGACGTCGAGCGCGGGGGAGTCGCGGATGTCGTCGCTGTGGGGCTTGAAGGCAGCGCCGAGGACGGCGACCTTCTTCTCGAAGACGCTGCCGCCGAGGGCGTCGGTGGTCAGCTCGACGGCGCGGTCGCGGCGGCGGAGGTTGATCGCGTCGATCTCGCGAAGGAAGGCGACGGACTCGCCGCGGCCCAGCTCCTCGGCGCGAGCGGAGAAGGCACGGATGTCCTTCGGCAGGCACCCGCCGCCGAAGCCGATGCCGGCGCCGAGGAAGCGGCGGCCGATGCGGGCGTCGTGCCCGATGGCGTCGGCCAGGGTGGTGACGTCGGCTCCGGTGACCTCGGCGATCTCGGCGATGGCGTTGATGAAGCTGATCTTCGTCGCGAGGAACGCGTTCGCGGAGACCTTCACCAGCTCCGCGGTCGCGTAGTCGGTGACGATGAAGGGGGTGCCCTTCGCGATCGACGGGTGGTAGACCTCGCGCAGCACCTCGGCGGTGCGCTCGCCCTCGGCGGTGGGCTTGCCGTCTTCGGACGGGACGCCGGCCACGAGGCGGTCGGGGTCGACGGTGTCCTGGACGGCCCAGCCCTCGCGCAGGAACTCCGGGTTCCAGACGAGCACGGCGCCGCGCTCGGCCACGCGCGGGGCGAGGCGAGCCGCGGTCCCCACCGGCACGGTGGACTTGCCGGCGACGATGTCGCCCTCGCTGAGGAAGGGGAGCAGCCCGTCGACGGCGGCATCCACGTACGTGAGGTCGGCGGCGTGGCCGCCGGCCTGCTGGGGCGTCCCGACGCCGACGAAGTGCACCTTCGCGCCCTGCGCGGCCGACATGTCGGTGGTGAACGACAGGCGGCCCGACGCGATGCCCTCGGTGAGGATCTCCTGCAGACCGGGCTCGAAGAACGGCGCCTCTCCCTTCGACAGCGACGCGATCTTGCGCTCGTCGACGTCGATGCCGACCACCTCGTGCCCGATCGACGCCATCGCAGCCGCGTGCACGGCTCCCAGGTACCCGCAACCCACCACAGACAAACGCACGATCAGAGCCTTTCAGATTCACATCGACGCGACACGGACACGCCGGTTCGCGGACCCGCGAGGGAGCGCAGGATTCTCACGCGGCCGTCTCGCCCGGCGCCAGGGCGGCGCGGGCGGTCTTGCCGAGGATGACGAAGTCGCCGAGGAGCGTCCAGTTCTCGACGTACGAGAGGTCGAGGCGGACCGATTCCTCCCACGAGAGCGAGGAGCGCCCGCTGACCTGCCAGAGGCCGGTGATCCCGGGCTTGGCGAGGAAGCGGCGGTGCACGTGATCGGCGTAGACGGCCACCTCGGAGGGCAGCGGCGGGCGGGGGCCGACGAGCGACATCGACCCTCCGATCACGTTGAACAACTGGGGCAGCTCATCGAGGCTGAACTTCCGCATGATGCGCCCGATGGGGGTCACGCGCGGGTCGTTCTTCATCTTGAACAGCACTTCGTTGCCCGAGTCGCGCTCCTGCGCGGCGAGCTGTTCGAGCAGGTCTTCGGCGTTGACGACCATGGAGCGGAATTTGATCATCGTGAACTCGCGTCCGCGGAACCCGACGCGCGTCTGGCGGAAGAACACGGGACCGTCGCTGGAGAGACGGACGGCGATGATGAGGAAGATGAGCAGGGGGCTCAGCAGGACGACGCCGACGGACGCCGCCACGAGATCGACGCTGCGCTTGAGGAAGCTCTGCCCGCGGGAGAATTTGGGCGTCTCCACGTGGATGAGGGGGAGTCCGGCCACGGGTCGCGTGTGCAGTCGAGGGCCGGCGATGTCGATGATGCTTGGAGCCAGGACGAGGTGCTGACGGCCGGCCTCGAGGCTCCACGAGATCTGCTTGACCTTGTCGGCGGGCAGGTCATCGGCGCTCGTGATCGCGACCGTGTCCGCGCCCGTCACCTGCAGGGCGCGGGTGACGTCTCCGACGTGCCCCATCACCGGGATCGAGGTACCGGGGATGACGTCGGCGATCTTGCCGTTGGGGACGCAAGCACCCACGACGCGATAGCCCGCGCTCGGCGAGCGACCGAACTCGCGCGCCAACTGCGTGACGGAGGGCAGCGACCCGACGAGCAGCACGTTCGCGGAGTAGAGACCGCGTGAGCGCTGCGCCACCAGCCACTGTCGCCACATCCAGCGCGTGAAGATCAGGACCAGGATGCCGAGGGGGAGGCTGATGAGCAGGTAGCCGCGAGCGACGTCGATCTGCGTCAGGAACGCGATGATCGCGACCGTCCCGAACAGGCGGAAGCTGGCGTCGGCGATGCGGACGTATTCCTGCGAACCGGTGCCGATGACCCGGTCGCTGCGGGAGTCGACGAACGACAGCGCCCACATCCAGGTGATGATGAGGATCGCCGAGAAGAGCCAGTACGACAGGTCGCTGATCCGGCTGTCGCGACCGGCGGCGACCTGAGCGTTCCCGAGACCGAACCAGAGCAGCTGCGTGCCGTAGACGACCCACACGAGGGAGAACAGGTCGGTGAGCGCGAGATTGAGCCGGTAGCGCCGCCGCCACGGATCTCGGCGGTACATCGGAGTCGGTGCCGCGGCCTCCCGTGGCACCCGCGCGTCGAGCGGTTCCGCGTCAGCAGAAGCAGCACTCACCTGCAGGTCGGACGTCACGATGTACAGCTCCTCCCCCCACCGGCGAGCTTGTCGGCTTACCCCGTGAACGATAACAGGCCAAAGTCACCCGGTAAGTCACCCTGCGTTACTTGTCATGAGCCTGAAACACCCCAGTACTCACTCCATAACTCGCCCGTCGTGCGGCATGGATTCACCATGTGAGGTGGTTCGCGTCGGCGCGGAGGGCGGCACAGGTGGCCTCGTGAGGGATGCGTCCCCTACACTCGGGCAGCGGATCGGCCGATACCGGCCACCTGCAAGACCACCCCCGCGACGCGGGAGGGATGCCACACCCGCCGCCCGGAGGAACACGATGACCCGCGTCCCCCCGCCTCTCACCGGCGCGCGACGCGAGGGGTCGGCGGGCCTCATCGCCGCGATCGCGATCGCGGCTGTGCTCTTCGTCGCCGTGGCGGCAATCTTCGCTTTCGCCCTCCTACGGCCCGCCGGGGATCCGGTTGCGATCGACACCACCACCTCGCCGACCGCGGCGTCGCCCTCTCCGTCGGCGTCTGCCCCCGAGTCCCCGGCCCCGGCTCCCGTGCCGACTCCGACCCCGACGCCGACCCCGGGTCCGCCCACGTCTCCGGCCGCACAGGTCTGCGACGGGGCGCCCACGCTCCTCACCGTCTGGGCCCATCCCGACGACGACATCATCTTCGCCAACCCCACGATCTCCGACGCCATCGCCGCGGGTCAGTGCGTCCGGACCGTCTTCCTCACGGCGGGCGACGCCGGCAAGGGCATGGAGTACGTCCAGGCCCGGGAGCTCGGCATCCTGCGCGCCTACAACGCCATGCGCGAGCAGGAGGGGCTCTGGCACGCCGACGACATCACCCTCGACACCGGCCTGCACATCCGCCGTCTCAGCCCGGACGGGGATCCCCGCATCTCGGTCGCCTACGTACGGCTGCCGGACGGCAACATCACGGACGGCGGCTTCGCGGCGACGGGCTTCGCCACCCTGAGCAAGCTGATCGACGGCTCGATCGGCTCGCTGGCCCCGGTGGACGGGGGCCCGGCGATCACCCGCGACCAACTCGTCGCATCGTTGCGCGAGCTCGGCGACGCCGTGAGGCCGAGTGCGACGC
This sequence comes from Microbacterium sp. NPDC007973, assembly GCF_042958465.1. NCBI lineage: Bacteria > Bacillati > Actinomycetota > Actinomycetes > Micrococcales > Microbacteriaceae > Microbacterium > Microbacterium sp. NPDC007973. The sequence goes on along the minus strand of NZ_JBIBJJ010000001.1, from coordinate 827,276 downwards.
TCACGCACATTCCGCGCGGGAGCGCCTTCGCCCCCGGCGACCACCCGGATCACTCGGTGGTCGGCACCGTCGTCCGTGAAGCGCTCTCGTCGGACGCGGCGGTGGCGCCCGGCATCCGGTACTTCGTCGGCTACCCGTCCGAGAACCTGCCGCGCAACCTCGACGGCGCCGTGCTGGACCGCAAGGTGGACACCTACCGGATCTACACGCAGCAGGACAAGGTGATCCGCTGCGCCGACCGGGCCAACTGCCTCAAGACCCGCAAGTTCGGCGAATGGTTGCAGCGCTCGTATCCGAAGACCGAGGCGGAACTGCAGCTCGGCTGATCACGCCTCGGAACCGAGGGCGTCCTCGACGGCCGCGCGGGCGTCGCGCTCCGCGATGATGTCGACGAAATCCTTCACGGGGGCGTCGGCGTACTTGTCGACGGCGGCCACCGCCTCGTCGTGCACGACCTCCGGCGAGGCGTCGGGGAAGCGCACCTTCACACGCTCCTCGACGTCCGCGATCGTCTCGTCCTTGTCGAAGCCCTCACTGCGTTTCGTCATCGCCCGGCCTCAGTGCTGGTAGGTGCCGTACAGGATGGCCCGGCCGAGCGTCTTGAAGGCCAGGTTGAACGACACGACGGCGGGGCTCGCGTCCGCGTCGACGCCGAGCGTCTCCTCGCCGACGGCGTGGACGACGAAGAAGTACCGGTGGGGCTGATCGCCCTGCGGGGGAGCGGCGCCCATGAACCCGCTCTCGCCGCCGTCGTTGCGCACGTGGAAGGCCGCGCCGGGCAGGTCGTCCGCAGCGGCCCCCGTAGCGAGCTCGTGCACGTCGGCCGGGATGTCGACGAGCACCCAGTGCCAGAAGCCGCTCGGCGTGGGCGCATCGGGGTCGAAGCAGGTGACGACGAACGACTTGGTGCCCTCCGGGGCGCCCGACCATCGCAGGTGGGGGGAGGTGTTGCCCTTCTCGGCGACCTGGTCGTCCTTCAGCGGCTGACCGTCGCCGATGTCGTCGCTGGCCACGTCGAACGACGCGGCGGCGGGAAGGAGCGGGTACGGATCGGGCGTCTGAGGGCGGGAGAGATCGACCATGAACCGCACGATAGGACCCGGTCCTGACCGGTCGGCAGGGCTTGCGCCCCGGATCGCCGAGGGTTAGCGGTCAGCGGGACAGGGCGAGGAGCGAGCGGGCCGCGTCGTGGCATCCGTCGGGGGAGGGGAGCCCGTAGTCGACCTCGACGACCTCCCGCAGATCGTCGGCCAGCTCGTCGACGCTCGGGGCGAACTCGAGGGCTTTCAGGATCGGCTGGATGAGGTCGTCGTACTCGTCGTCGGGCCATCCCCGGCCGATGAGATGGACTCCGATCGGGTCCCAGTCGTTGAGGACGGCGCGGATGCGGAGGGCGACGGGCGACAGAGACCGCGGCGGTGAGGACGTCTGCATGGGGCGAGTCTCGTGAGCGTTCTTAGGCGCGGGCTGAGCATCGGCCATGTGTGGGGTGGACCGCTCCGCCGGGCGGTGTCACCCGAGGGATGATCGATGCGGTGACCGGTCCGCTCTGCCCGCGACGTCGCGCCGCCGCGGGGTTTCGTGTGCGGTGAGCGGCGTGCATCGCGATACCGTCGAGGTACGCCCGAGGGCGAGGGGGAACCCGAAAATCCGTCGCCGGGGGGCGCAACACAGGACGGAGTCGCCGTGAGTGACATCGACGAGCCTTCGGGCGGCGACGACGCCGTCGGACGCGACGCGCGGAATGGGTCGGGCGCGGCCCGCCGGGCGTCGATCTCGCGCCGCTCGCTCGTCTTCGGGGGCCTCGCCGTCGGGGGCCTCGCCGCGATCGGCGGGGGTGCGCTGGTCTACCGGGAGATGCGACGCTCCGACGGTCCCGACGGCACGTGGGTGAAGCTGAGCCCGATCGTGCCCCAGCCCCGTGACGCGCCCCGTGATGCGTCGCCCGCCTTCGAGGAGCCGGGCGCCGACACCACGGTGGCGGTGTGGGCGCATGCCGATGACGACATCATCTTCGCCAATCCGCACCTCGGCGACGTCATCGCCTCGGGGGCGACGCTGCGGACGATCTTCATCACCGCGGGCGACGCCGGACGCGGCCTCGCGTATGCGCAGCAGAGGGAGGCCGGCATCCGCGCGGCCTACGACCGGATGCGCGGCAGTGAGGCCCCGTGGCGGACGAGCGAGATCACCCTCCTGAGCGGGGCCCGCGTCACGCGGTTCGTTCCCAGCGACGAGTCGCGTCTGTCGATCACCGTGCTGCGACTGCCGGACGGCAATCTGAGCGCCAAAGGCTTCCCCGCCACCGGCGGCGCCGGGCTGACGCAGCTCATCAACGGCATCGTGCCGGCCCTGGCCCCCATCGATGACGGCCCCACTCTGGACGCCGCCCGTCTCTCGGATACGGTCGCCGAGCTCATCCACGCGGGGCGGCCCGACCACATCACGACGAACATCCCGCATGAGAGCGCTTTCGCCCGCGGCGATCATCCCGATCACTCGTGCGTCGGCTCGCTCGTGCGGGCCGTCGCGCCGTCCGCGGGGGTGTCGGCCGACGCGGTGACGTACTACATCGGGTATCCGTCGAAGCGTCAGCCGGTGAACGTGATCGGTGCTCCGCTGGATGCGAAGGTCGGGGTCTACCAGGTTTATGCGGCCGAGGACCCGGTCGTCACGTGCGCCGATGAATCGGCCTGTCTCGCCCAGCCGGGATTCGGCCAGTGGCTGCGCCGTTCCTACCCCAAGACCGAGGCCGAGCTGCAGCTGTCCTGACCATCGAGGGTGGCGTCGGCGGATACGACGACGCCGCCCGCACGGAACGGGCGGCGTCGCACGCTGCCGGAAGCAGACCCAGGACGGGACGCGATACGTGGGGCTCAGCGCCCCGCCCCGGGAGTCGAGAGGTCAGTCCTCGGAGACCGTGACGGTCACCTCGATGTTGCCGCGCGTGGCATTCGAGTAGGGGCACACCTGGTGCGCCTGGTCGGCGAGCTCCTGGGCGAGGTCGTGCTCGATGCCGGGAAGGACCACCTCGAGCAGCACCGCGAGCTGGTAGCCGCCCTGGCCGTTCGGCCCGATGTGAACACGGCCGCCGACCGACGAGTCCTCCAGCGCGATCTTGCGACCGCGTGCGACGGCGTGGAGGGCGCTGTGGAAGCAGGCCGCGTAACCCGCGGCGAAGAGCTGCTCGGGGTTGGTGCCCGCGCCCGATCCGCCCATCTCCTTCGGCGGCGCGACCTCGAGGTCGATGTAGGGACCGGCCGTCACGTGGCCGGTGCGGCCGTGGCCCGTCGAGACGGCTTCGGCGGTGTAGAGAACGTCCATGGGTGTTCCTTTCTGGGGACGAGGGGGAGCTGCGGCATCATGCCGGGCGGCGAGGGGCGCCCACCGCCGACAGAACGGTGTCGGGGTGGTCGCGCAGGTCTTTCATGGCCTCGGTCAACTGGTGCAGAGCATCGATGAGCTCACGTGCGGTGTCGGCGTCGGACAGACCCGCTCCTGCCGCGATGCAACGGGGGACATGAGCCAGCTCCTCGCGAAGCGCGGCACCGCGCGTGGTCAGGGACACCGAGACCACGCGCTCGTCGTCGGAGCGACGGCTCCGCTCGATGTATCCCGCCGCTTCCATCCGGGCGAGCATCGGCGAGAGGGTGCCCGAGTCGAGCTGCAACGCCTCCCCGAGGCTCTTGACGGTCTGGTCGCCGTCGGCCCACAGGGTGACGAGGGCGATGTACTGCGGGTAGGTGAGGTTCCACGGCTCGAGGAGCACGCGGTAGGCCTGCGTCGTGGTGCGGTTGGCGGCGTAGAGCGCGAAGCACACGAGGGCGTCGACGGCGGGCATGAGAGAACTGTTGCACACAATTCAGTTGTGCACAACTCAATCGACGGAGGTCGGCTCCGGCATCCTGTCAAGCCCTGCCATCGCTCCCGCTCCCGGGCGACGATGGGCGCATGATCCGCCGCAGCGACGCGAGCTTCACGGCGCCGTCGGGCTTCCTGCCCGACGGCGACCGCGATCTGCTCGCCATCAACGGGCATCACTTCGAGCTGGGGGACTCCGTCGCCCCGCTCGGAGGCGACCTCGCCTGAGCCTCCCCACCCGCGGGCGGGCGACGCCCCGCCGGCGACCAGTCGTGCGCCCGGAGCGGGCCGGGACGGTCCGCGAGCGCTCAGTCGCGGGCCGCGGTGTCCTCGTCGTGGTCGACCGGATGCCGCGTGACGAGCAGCTCCGCGACGCGGCGACGGTCGACCGCGCTGACCTGAAGGGTGGCGCCGTCGACCTCCACGGTGTCGCCGACGCGGGCGAGACGGCCGAGCCGCTCGACCACGAAACCGGCCACGGTGTCGGACGCACCGCGTGGCAGGACCACTCCGGTCGCCTCTTCGAAGTCCTGCAGATTGAGGCGTCCCTCGACGGTCCCGTGCTCGCCCTCGGCCAGGGGCTGCTCGGCGGCGACGTCGTACTCGTCGAAGATCTCGCCCACCACTTCTTCGACGAGGTCCTCGAGGGTCACGATGCCGTCGGTGCCGCCGTACTCGTCGACCACGACCGCGATGTGGCTGCCCTCGGCGCGCATCGCGGTGAGGGTGGGCAGCACCCGCGCGGTCGAGGGGATGTAGCGGATCTCGCGCATGACGGCGGCGAGGGGGCGCGCGGTGTCCTCGTAGAGGTCGCGCACGTGCACGAAGCCGACGACGTCGTCGATCGTGTGCTCGGCGACGGGATAGCGCGAATACGGCAGGTCCCGCACGCGCTCCACGGCTTCGGCGATCGAGCCGCCGGCATCCAGGGTGACGACCTCCGGGCGGGGACGCATGACTTCGCTGACATGTCGATCGCGCAGGGACAGCACGTCGTCGAGGATGCGGCGTTCGTCAGCGGGGAGCCCCTCGTGGCTCGAGACGATGTCGCGCAGCTCCTCCTCGGTGAGCTCCTCGCCGGTTTTGTCGGGATCGCCGCCGAGCAGGCGCACCAGCACGTTCGTGGAGATCGACAGCAGCCAGATGACGGGCCGCATGAGCTTCGCGAAGCCGTTCAGCACGGGGGCGACGGCGTAGGCGAATGCCGCGTTGCGTTGGATCGCGAGTCGCTTGGGCACCAGTTCGCCCAGGACGAGGGAGAGGTAGGCGATGACCAGGGTGAGCGCGATCGTGGAGACCGTGGCCGCGACCGGCTCCTCCAGCCCCCAGGCGGTGAAGAGCGGGGTCACCGACGGCGCGATCGAGGACGCGCCGTACGCGGCCGACGCGAAACCGGCGACCGTGACGCCGATCTGAACGGCGGAGAGGAACGTATTGGGGTTGCGAGCGAGATCGGCCACCTTCTGGCCGCGCCGCCCGCGCGCGGCGAGCGCGTTCACCTGACTCTCGCGCAGGGTGACGAGGGCCATCTCGGTCGCGGCGAACACTCCGCCGATGAGCACGAAGACGACGACCAGGACGATGTTGAGCGCGAGATCGTTCATCGCCCGCCCGTTTCCCACGCGATGCGTCCGTGACCCGGGGTCACCCGGGCGCTCGGACTATGTCCGTCGGCGTCGAGAGCGTGGCGCATGCGCCGAGTGTAATGAGACGGGGCGAGCCTCGTGGATGCCGGCCCCGGGCTTGCGCACGCCCCGTGCTTCTGCTGCCTCAGCGCACACTTCCGTCGACGCCCGAGATGCGGACCGTCGTGCCTCCGGCGATCTCGACCTTCCACACGGGGGTGCCGTCCTCCTGCTCGAGAGCGGCCTCCTCCACCCGCGCGCCGCCGGAGGCGCGCGCCGCGGCGATGCGGATGGCATCCGCGAGGGTGGTCGTGGCGGCCTGGAGGGCGGCGTCGTCGTCGGCGTCGAGCTGCTCGGAGTCGTCGGAGGATTCCGCGCGGGTTCCGTCGGCGGTGACCCGGACCTCGACCTCCCGGTCGCCGACCGCGACGTGCACCTGCCACTGATCGTCGTCACTGTCGAGTTCGAAGGCGCGGCCCCCGGCATCGGACTCGGCGGTGGTCACCGCGCGGACGGCATCCTGATCGGTGGGGGTGAGGGATCCGCCCCCACCGGCGGCGGGCGAGCATGCGCTGAGAGCGAGGGTCGATGCGGCGAGCAGGGCGACGGCGAAGGAGCGGGTCGAGGCCATGGCGCGAGGCTAGCCGGGTGCGAACGGGCCCGCGGAGAGCTTGCGTCGCGGCGACGCCTGTGCGTCGACCGGGGACTTACCAAGACTCGGTGCGGTCGTCAACGGCGGGCTTCCGTTCAGGCGACGGGCGAACGATGTCGGCCATGAGCGAGATCACCGCACACCATGGACTTCTGACCGACATCGACCTCCACGTGGACGACACCGGCGGCGCCGGTCGCCCCGTGGTGCTGATCCACGGGTGGCCCCTGTCGGGCGAGTCGTGGGCGCACCAGGTCCCGGCCCTCGAGGCGGCCGGCCACCGGGTCGTGACCTACGACCGCCGCGGCTTCGGCCGAAGCGACAAGCCCCGCACCGGGTACGACTACGACACGTTCGCCGACGACCTGCAGGCCGTGATCGAGACGCTCGATCTGCGGGATGCCACTCTGGTGGGCTTCTCGATGGGCGGCGGCGAGGTGGCGCGCTACCTCACGCGCCACGGCGCCGATCGCATCCACAGCGTCGTCTTCGCCGCCGCGGTGCCGCCGTACCTGGCCAAGACCGAGGACAACCCCGAGGGCCCCCTCGACGACGAGACCGCCGACGGAATGAAGCAGGGGCTCAAGGACGACGAGAAGGCCTTCTACCACCAGTTCACGACGGACTTCTTCTCGGTGGACGGCCAGTTGGCCGTGGCGCCCGAGGAGCAGGTCGAGGCAGAGCGTCTCGCGAACCAGGCCGATCACCACGCGGCGCTGAAGTCCATGGAGGCGTTCGCCACCACTGACTTCCGCGACGACCTGCCGCACGTCACCGTGCCCGCTCTCGTCATCCACGGCGACAGCGACGCGACCGTGCCGTTCGAGGGCTCCGGAAAGCGGACCCACGAGGCCATCGCGGGCAGTGAGCTGCACGTGGTCGCCGGGGCGCCGCACGGCGTCAACGTGAGCCATGCCGACGAGTTCAACCGCGTGCTCATCGACTTCCTGAAGCGCTGACCCGGTCGACGCGCCCCACTCTCGCCCGCACCCGCGGGGGACGCGTCCGATCCGACCGATGCCCCGTCGCCGCCCGGTGACGGGGCATCGGTGCGTGATGAGGGCGGGGGTGAAACACGCGGTCAGTCGTCCACATCCGCCGGGCGAGGAGGTTGAGCAGGCGCAGACCGGACCTAGCCTGACCGCCATGTCCGACGCCGCCGACGCCTCGACCGGGGAATCGTCACGGCGTCGACGCCGTCGGCCACGGCTCTGGCGGGAGGGGCGGTCGACGACCCGCCGCTGGGACCTCGGTCTGCTGTCCTGGGCCGTGTGCGCGCTCGGCGCGGGCCTTCTGGCCGAGCGGGCGGCATCCGCGCTGTTCCCGCCGGAGACGGCCGAGGCGAGCGCGCGGGCCATGGTGTGGGTGGCCCTCGGTGTGCCGGTCGGCGTCGCCTTCTCCCGCTCCCGGCCGCGCGGGTTGCTTCGCCTCCGTCCGGTCGACGTGCTCTACGGCATCGTCTTCGGCGTCGCCCTCCGCGCGATGCAGGGCGCCGTCGCCGGAATCGGGGGCGCCCCGGCCGCGTGGCCCTCCACCTTCTCCTCCGACGGATCGCTGCCGGAAGCGTTCCTCGCCGAGGCGCTCGCCGACACGATCGGCGCCGCGATGGTGGAGGAGTTCTTCTTCCGCGGGGTCGTGCTCGTCTGCGCGTACGTGCTCCTGCGGGAGCGGAGTGGGCGCGTCCCGGCGGCGATCGCCGCCGTCGCCCTCTCGACGGCGCTGTTCGTGCTCGCGCATCAGTTCGCGGCGGGACAGGACCATCTCGCGCCGATCGCGCTCGCCGCGGTCGGCGCCGTGACCGGGGCGTTCGTGGTGGCGACCGGGCGCATCTGGCCGGCCGTCGCGGTGCACATGGTCTTCAACGCCACGGGGTACGCGCTGGTGGCTGCGGGCACCCTGCTCTCGTAGGGACGCACGCGCCCCGCCGTCGGGGGCCCGTCGGCGTTTGGCGATGGCATCCGAATGCCGTAGTCTTGCTCTTTGGTGCCCGCCTCCCTGCGAGCGGGTCGCCCGAACGTGAGCCCTCCACCGGCCCTGTTCCCCCGTCATCGGCGGGGCAACGGACCACCGGAGCGGGATTCACGAACTCCTCCGTTCGATCAAGAAAGCAGCACTACTGTGACGCGCACTTTCACCCCCAAGGCCGCTGAGGTCACGCGCGAGTGGGTCGTTATCGACGCCACCGACGTCGTTCTCGGCCGTCTGGCCTCGCACGCGGCGGTCCTCCTCCGCGGCAAGCACAAGCCCACCTTCGCCAACCACATCGACTCCGGCGACTTCGTCATCGTGATCAACGCCGAGAAGGTGGCGCTCACGGGTCAGAAGCTCCAGAACAAGAAGGCCTACCGCCACTCGGGCTTCCCGGGCGGCCTCAAGTCCGTCACCTACGACGAACTCCTCGAGAAGAACCCCGTCCGCGCGGTCGAGAAGGCCATCCGCGGCATGCTGCCCAAGAACAGCCTCGGCGCGGCGCAGCTCAAGAAGCTCAAGGTCTACCGCGGCGCCGAGCACCCCCACGGTGCCCAGCAGCCCACGGCATACACCTTCGACCAGGTCGCCCAGTAAGCGCCGCCGGATAAGGACGAAACAGTGTCGAACATCGACTCCAGCAACTACAGCACCGAGACGCCGGCCGAGCAGTCGGTCGTCGCGGCCGAGCGCCCCGTGCTTTCGGTCCCCGGCGCAGCCGTCGGCCGTCGCAAGCAGGCCATCGCCCGCGTGCGCCTCGTTCCCGGCTCGGGCACGATCACGGTCAACGGCCGCACGATCGAGGACTACTTCCCGAACAAGCTGCACCAGCAGCTGATCAACGACCCGTTCACGGTGCTCGAGCTCGCGGGCTCGTACGACGTGATCGCGCGCATCTCCGGTGGTGGCCCCTCGGGCCAGGCCGGCGCGCTGCGCCTGGGCATCGCCCGTGCGCTCAACGAGATCGACGCCGAGAACAACCGCCCGACCCTGAAGAAGGCCGGCTTCCTCTCGCGCGACGCTCGCGTCAAGGAGCGCAAGAAGGCCGGTCTCAAGAAGGCCCGCAAGGCGCCTCAGTACTCCAAGCGCTGAGTTCGATCCTCCGTATGCCTCTGTTTGGCACGGACGGGGTGCGGGGGCTGGCCAACGGCCTCCTCACCGCCGAACTCGCGCTGCACCTGGCCCAGGCGACCGCTGTCGTCCTGGGCCAGGGCCGTTCTGCGGAGGCGCGCAAGGCCGAGGGTCGCCGACTCACGGCCGTCGTCGCGCGCGACCCGCGGGTCTCGGGGGAGTTCCTCGCGGCCGCGGTCGCCGCAGGTCTGGCCTCGTCGGGTGTCGACGTCCTCGACGCCGGAGTCATCCCCACCCCCGCCACCGCTTTCCTCATCGCCGACCGTGACGTCGACTTCGGCGTGATGGTGTCGGCGTCGCACAACCCCGCTCCCGACAACGGGATCAAGATCTTCGCGCGCGGGGGCACCAAGCTTCCGGACGTCGTCGAGCAGCGCATCGAGCGCGCCCTCGAGGGGGAACGGCTGCAGCCCACCGGTGCCGGTGTCGGTCGCATCCGACGCTTCGCCGATGCCGAGGACCGCTACGTGCTGCACCTGCTCGGCTCGCTCCCGCACCGGCTCGACGGCATCCACGTGGTGCTCGACTGCGCCCACGGCGCGGCGGCCGGGGTGTCTCCCGAGACGTTCAAGGACGCCGGCGCGCAGGTCACCGTCATCGGTGCCGACCCCGATGGTCTGAACATCAACGACGGCGTGGGCTCGACCCACCTCGACGTGCTCGCGGAGGCGGTGGTGCGCCTCGGCGCCGATGTCGGCATCGCCCATGACGGCGACGCGGACCGGTGCCTCGCGGTCGACGCGCAGGGCAACGTCGTCGACGGCGACCAGATCATGGCCATCCTCGCGGTGGCGATGAAGGAGCGCGGCGCTCTCGTCGACGACACTCTCGTGGCGACGGTCATGAGCAACCTCGGTCTTCATCGCGCGATGCAGGAGCACGGCATCCGGGTGCTGCAGACCGCGGTCGGCGACCGGTACGTGCTCGAGGCCATGAACGAGGGCGGCTACTCCCTCGGCGGCGAGCAGTCGGGTCACGTGATCATGAGCGAGTTCGCCACGACGGGCGACGGATTGCTCACGGGTCTGCACCTGGTGGCCGAGATGGCGCGCCAGGGCAAGACGCTCGGCGAGCTCGCCTCGCTCATGACCGTGTACCCGCAGGTGCTGGTCAACGTGCGCGGTGTCGACCGCGACGGCGTCGCCGACGAGGTCGTGCAGCGCGAGGTCGCGGTATCCACCGCAGAACTCGGCGACTCCGGTCGCGTGCTGCTGCGCGCCTCGGGGACCGAGCCGCTGGTGCGCGTGATGGTGGAGGCGGCATCCGAGGATGTCGCCCGCGCCCACGCCGACCGTCTCGCCGAGGTCGTGCGCGAGCGCCTGGCGCTGTAGGTCCGGTCGGTTCGACAGGCCCAGGGGCCCCGTGCGGGGTGCCTGGGCCTTCGTCGCCTGTGCGAGTGGGTTCGCGGGCGGGGCCCGGTCCCTTCGACAGGCTCAGGGGCCTCGGTATCGGTGGCGGGTGGCGGGGCGCGGGGCGCCGCGGCGGTCAGTACTCGAGCGACTCGATGTAGCGCAGGAGCACGCCCTCGCGCAGCGCCCAGGGCGAGACCTCGAGCTCTTCGACGTCCATCGCTTTCATCGCACGTTCGACGACGACCGCCGCCGCGACGATCTGGAAGGTGCGATCGGCGGTGATGCCCGGCAGGGCCTCGCGTGCGTCGGCCGGGATGCGGGCGAGCCGGGGGATCCAGTCCTTCAGCTCCTTGCGCGGCAGCACCATGCGGTCGATGCCCGACCACCCCGGCACCGGGTAACCGGCGAGTTTCGCGAGCGAGCGGATGGCCTTCGACGACCCGATGACGTGGTCGGGACGGGGAAGTGCGGCGAACCGCTCGGCCACAGGAGCGAGGACGGATGCCGCGTGCTGGCGGAGGGCGTCGATCTCGGCGTCGCTCGGAGGATCGTGCGGGAGGAACTGCACGGTCGAGCGCCCGGCGCCCAACGGCACCGATTCGGCGAGGTCGGGGAGTTCGTCGGCGCCGCCCGCGATCTCGAGCGAGCCGCCGCCGATGTCGAACAGCAGGATCTGCCCCGCCGACCACCCGAACCAGCGTCGGACGGCGAGGTAGGTGAAGCGCGCCTCCGTCTCGCCGCCGAGCACCTGGAGCGGTTGCCCGAGCACCTCCTCGATCCTCGCGATCACGTCTTCGCCGTTCGTCGCGTCGCGCACGGCCGAGGTCGCCGTGGCGAGCAGTTCGTCGACTCCCTCGGCGCGGGCGCGCTCGCAGGCGGCGGTCACGGCATCCACGAGGCCCTGGACGCCCTCGGGCGAGATCGATCCGTCGGGCAGCAGATAGCGCATGAGACGGAGCACCGAGCGGTGGGAGCTCGTCGCGGTCGGCCGTCCTCCCGCCCGGGCGTTGGCCACCAGGAGGTGGACGGTGTTCGAGCCGATGTCGAGGACTCCCAAGCGCACGGTCCGAGCGTAGCGAACGGCGCCGGGCGTGCGTCGCCGGGTGGTGCGGCCCCCGCGGGTAGCATGAGCGGGTGTCCGCCGCCGAGACGACCGCTTCCGCACCGTCGCTGAGCCCCTACCGTCAGATCGACCGCGACGACTGGGCCCGCATGGCCGGGGGTCTCGAGCAGCCCTTGACCGAGAACGAGATCGTGCAGCTGCGGGGCATCGGCGACCGCCTCGATCCGCGCGAGGTCGCCGAGGTGTATCTGCCGCTCAGCCGTCTGCTCAGCCTGTACGCCCGGGCCACGCGGCGACTCGGAGCCGACACGAGCGAGTTCCTGGGCGAACCGGATGCCACGACCCCCTTCGTCATCGGCGTCGCCGGATCGGTGGCGGTGGGGAAGTCGACCATCGCCCGCCTGCTGCGCGAGCTCATGAGCCGGTGGCCCGACACCCCGCGGGTCGAGCTGGTCACCACCGACGGGTTCCTCTACCCCAACGCGGAGCTCGAGCGCAGAGGGCTCATGGACCGCAAGGGATTCCCCGAGTCGTACGACCGTCGGGCCCTCGTGGAGTTCCTGAGCGAGGTCAAGTCGGGGGCGGAGGAGGCGCGGGCGCCGTTCTACTCGCACGTGCGGTACGACATCATGCCCGACGCTCACGTGAGCGTGCATCGGCCCGACGTGGTGATCGTGGAGGGTCTGAACGTGCTGCAGCCGCCGCCGTCTCCGAACGAGGTCGCGGTGAGCGATCTGTTCGATTTCTCGATCTACGTGGATGCCGACGCCGCTCACATCGAGCGCTGGTACGTCGACCGGTTCCTCGCGCTGCGCGACAACGCCTTCACGAACCCGACCTCGTTCTTCCGCGTCTTCGCCGACATCAGCGACGAGGAGGCGGTGCAGCGGGCCCTCGGCTACTGGCGGGAGATCAACCTGCCGAACCTCGAGGAGAACGTGCTGCCCACCCGGCATCGCGCCAAGCTCGTGCTGCAGAAGGGCGCCGATCACACCGTGGAGTCGGTGCTGCTGCGCAAGCTCTGACCGCGGCTCCTGCGCTTCGGCGGGCGGCGTCGCGCCCGGCCCCGCCGCGCGAGGCCACGGCGCGGAGGGGTTCGCTCAGCCCCGCCGCGTAGACTCGTTGACCATGTGCGGAATCATCGGTTACGTGGGTCCTCGGCAGAGCCAGGACATCCTTCTGGCGGGCCTGTCGCGTCTGGAGTACCGGGGGTACGACTCCGCGGGCATCGCCGTGATCGACGGCGACGGCGCTCTCGGCATGCGCAAGCGCGCCGGCAAGCTCGCGGTGCTGTGCGACGATCTCGAGTCCTCGCCGATGGCGAACGGCACGACGGGCATCGGGCACACCCGCTGGGCCACGCACGGCGGACCCACCGACGCGAATGCGCACCCCCACCTCGCCGACGACGACAAGCTCGCCGTCATCCACAACGGCATCATCGAGAACTTCGCCGAGCTCAAGAGCGAGCTAGTGGGCGAGGGCTTCAGCTTCCGCAGCGAGACCGACACGGAGGTCGCCGCCGTCATGATCGGCCGCGAGTACGCGCGGTCGAAGGACCTCGTCGCCGCCTTCCGCGCCGTCGTCTCGCGCCTGGAGGGCGCCTACACGCTGCTCGCGATGCACGAGGACCACCCCGGCCTCGTCGTCGGCGCCCGCCGCAACTCGCCGCTGGTGATCGGCCTCGGCGAAGGCGAGAACTTCCTCGGATCCGACGTCGCCGCCTTCGTGGAGCACACCCGCAACGCGCTCGCGATCGGGCAGGACGAGATCGTGGCGATCACCCCCGACGGCGTCGAGGTCACCGACTTCTCCGGCGCCCCGGTCGAGGTCGAGGCTTTCGAGGTCACGTGGGACGCGTCGGCGGCCGAGAAGGGCGGCTGGTCGTCGTTCATGGCCAAGGAGGTCTCCGAGGAGCCCGAGGCCGTCGCGAACACCCTGCGCGGTCGCATCCACGAGGGGCGGGTCGAGATCCCCGAGCTCGAGGGGCTCGACGAGTTCCTCGCCGACATCGACCGCATCCTCGTCATCGCGTGCGGCACTGCCGCGTACGCCGGCATGGTCGGCAAGTACGCGCTCGAGACCTGGACCCGCGTGCCCGTCGACGTCGAGCTCGCGCACGAGTTCCGCTACCGCGACCCGGTGCTCTCGTCCCGCACGCTGGTGGTGTCCATCAGCCAGTCGGGCGAGACCATGGACACCCTGATGGCCGTCAAGTACGCCCGCTCGCGCGGCGCGAAGACGCTGTCGATCTGCAACACCCAGGGCGCCACGATCCCGCGCGAGTCGGATGCCATCGTCTACACGCACGCCGGCCCCGAGGTCGCCGTGGCCTCGACGAAGGCGTTCGTCGCGCAGATCACCGCGCTCTACCTGTTGGCCCTGCACGTGGGTCGCGTGCGCGGAGCCATCGACCCCGTCGTCGCCGTCGAGGCCGTCACCGAGCTCGAAGCGGTGCCCGGCAAGATCGCGCGCGTCCTCGAGTCCGAGCAGGCCCGCATCGAGCAGCTCGCGCACTGGATGGCCGACACCCGCTCGGTGCTGTTCCTCGGCCGCAACGTCGGCTACCCCATCGCTCTCGAGGGAGCGTTGAAGCTCAAGGAGCTCGCGTACATCCACGCCGAGGGCTTCGCCGCGGGCGAGCTGAAGCACGGGCCGATCGCCCTGATCGAGCCCGGGCAGCCGGTCTTCGTGGTCGTGCCGAGCCCCCGCGGCTCGGGCGAGATGCACAAGAAGGTCGTCTCGAACATCGAGGAGATCCGCGCGCGCGGCGCCCGCGTCATCGCGATCGCCGAAGAGGGAGACGTCGCCGTGCTCCCCGCCGCCGACGAGGTGCTGCGCATCCCGCTCGCGGCTCCCCTCTTCGAGCCGCTGCTCGCCGTCGTGCCGCTGCACATCTTCGCGATGGGACTGGCCGAGGCGAAGGGCCTCGACGTCGACCAGCCGCGCAACCTGGCGAAGTCGGTGACGGTCGAGTAGGACCGCCGATGGAAGGGGGCCGGATGCCGTGGCATCCGGCCCCCTCGTCGTCTCCGTCGACGGGGTCCGAGGCGTCCGCCCCGCCGCAGGCTGCATCGGACGCTGATCGCCCTGCGTCCGGCGCCGCCGAGGGCGACCGACGTCGGCGGACACCGGCAGAATGGACAGGATGCCGGGAGGAGGCCGCATGATCGTCGGAATCGGCGTCGACCTCGTCGACGTGCCGCGGTTCGAGGAGCACCTCGCGCGGACGCCGCGGCTTCTCGTGCGCCTGTTCGCGCCCGCGGAGCGGGTTCTCAAGCCACGGTCGCTCGCCGCGCGGTATGCGGCCAAGGAGGCGCTCATCAAGGCGCTGGGCGGGTCTGACGGCGTGCACTGGACCGACATCGAGATCGCCTCCGAGCCCTCGGGGCGCCCCGTCTTCGCCCTGCGGGGCGAGACGGCGTCCACCGTCGCCGCGCGCGGCATCACGGCGCTGCACCTCTCGATGTCGCACGACGCGGGGCTGGCGACGGCGTACGTGATCGCCGAGGCGGTTCCGGCCACGACTCCCCACGCGGGCGGAGAGCCCTCGCATCCGGCATCCATTCCCGTTCCGGCCCGAGAGGACACCGCATGAAGATGGCACCGGGTGTGCTGCGCGAAGCGCTGGTCGACGTCGACGCGATCACCGAGAACGTGCGGCACCTGCGCGCGCTCACCGGCGCCGAGGTGATCGCGGTGGTCAAGGCCGAGGGCTACGGGCACGGGGCGCACCGGTCGGCGGTGGCCGCGTTGCGCGGCGGGGCCGCGCGGATCGGCGTCTCCGACATCTCCGAAGCCCTGGCGCTTCGCCGGGCCGGCATCCGCGCTCCGCTCTTCGCCTGGCTGCACGCCCCCGGGGCGTCATTCGACGAGGCCGTCCGTGAGGGGATCGAGCTGGGGATCTCCGACCTCGATCAACTGCTGCGGGCGGCTCAGGCGGCCACGGAGGACCGCCCCGCGGCCGTCCACCTCAAGATCGAGACGGGGCTCTCGCGCAACGGCATCGCCCCGGCCGACTGGCGGGTGGTGTTCTCCGAGGCGGCCCGCCTCGAGCGCATCGGCCGTCTGCGCGTCGTCGGGCTCTTCTCGCACCTGTCGAACACCAGCCTCGACGACGACCGCGCTGCTCTGGCCCGATTCGAGGAGGGCGTGGTGCTGGCGGCATCGATGGGGCTGCAGCCGCCGCTGCGGCACATCGCCGCGACGAACGCCGCGATCGCGCTTCCCGAGGCCCGCCTGGGCTGCGTGCGCATCGGCATCGGGCTCTACGGCGTCTCGCCCTTCGCCGACCGCACTCCGGCCGACCTGGGTCTGCGGCCCGCGATGACCCTGCGGGGCGCTGTCGCGGCCGTGCGTCGCGTTCCCGCGGGGACCGGGGTCTCGTACGGCTACGACTACCGCACGTCGGTCGACACGACGCTGGCCCTGGTGCCGCTCGGCTATGCCGACGGCGTTCCGCGACAGGCGTCGGGCCGCGGGCCGGTGTCGATCGGCGGACGCCGCTTCACCGTCGCCGGTCGCATCGCGATGGACCAGTTCGTCGTCGACGTCGGCGAGCATCCCGTGGCGGTGGGCGACGAGGTCGTGCTCTTCGGCGATCCGACGCTGGGCGCGCCCTCGGCGCGGGACTGGGCGGATGCCGCCGACACGATCGATTACGAGATCGTCACGCGCGTGGGTGCGCGCGTCCCTCGACGGGAGATGCACGCGTGAGCGTTCCAGAGGCGCTGCTGGGTGAGCGGGTGGTCGAGGCCCCCGCCGACATGGAGGAGCTCGGACGACGGATCGGGCGAGCGCTCGAGCCCGGCGACGTCGTGGTGCTCACGGGTCCCCTCGGCGCCGGCAAGACGACGCTGACCCGCGGCATCGGCGAGGGACTCGGCATTCGGGGTCCGGTGCAGAGCCCCACGTTCGTGATCGCGCGCACGCACCCCTCGCTGGTCGGCGGGACGCCGCTGGTGCACGTGGACGCCTATCGTCTCGGCGCCGCCGTGGAGCTCGACGACCTCGACATCGACGTCGCCCACAGCGCGGTGATCGTGGAGTGGGGCCGTGGCGTCGCCGAACACCTGGCCGACGCATGGTGGGAGGTCGAGATCTCGCGGCAGACCGGCGGCCGCGGCGTCGACAACGCGTGCGGCGAGATCGCCGTGCACACCGTCGAACTCGACGCCGACGCCCCGCGCACCGTGACGATCTCGCGTCGTCCCTGACGGCACGGCTGTTCTCGTCAGGTCGCCGGCGTCGCGCGCCCGCGTCGGGGCTCGGTGCCCCGGCGGCGAGGTCGCGGAGTCTGCGGCGTCCGAACGGCCGCCCAGACCTCGCGCAGGGCGCGCAGCGTCTCGGCGGGTTGCTCGACGTGGGCGAAGTGCCCGCTGTCGGCGAGGACGCGGTCGTCGACGTCGCGCATGAGACGGGCCCACACCCGGGAGTCCTCCTCGGCGACGAAGACATCGTGCGCGCCGCGCACCGAGCGCACCGGGCAGGCGATGCGGCGCCAGACGCCGTCGTCGTGCGTGCGCGACATGCGCGCGGCGGTGAGGAAGGCCGACGGGCGGATCTCGTCGGCCAGTGCCGCGCTCACGGCCGGGTCGACGCGCTCCGGATGCCGGAACAGCGGCCGCGCGAGCGTGCGCAGCGCCCCCGTTCGACGCAGGACGCGTAGCAGGGGGCGGGCGAGACGACCGAGTGCGCGCAGGATGCGCATGGCCAGCACCATGCCCGCGAGCCAGGGCAGGCGGACCCCGCCGATCAGCGGGCGCTGCATCACCGCGCGGGCGCCCGCGCCGCTCGGGGAGACGACGCCCACGGCGACCGTCTCGGCGGGGAAGCGCGCGGCGACGTCGAGCGCGATCACTCCGCCCAGCGAGTGGCCCACGATGCGCCAGCGGGGATAGCCGAGCGCGCGCGCCACCGCCGCGACGGCGACGGCGAGGTCGGCGGGCGCGGGAACCGGGCCAGGGGACTCGCCCCACCCGGGCAGGTCGATCGCGACGATGTCCGAGAGCGGGAGCCCGAGATCGTCGGACGCCGCGATCATCGGCGCCCAAGTGGCCCACGACCCCGCCGCGCCGTGCAGCAGCACGGTCGCGACCGGACTGCCCGACGCTCTCCCCGCGCGCACGACGACCGGGCCGACCCCCGTGGGGACGACCATGCGGCGCAGACCGAGTGCCGTGGCATCCATGCCCCTTCTTCGGAGCGGAGGGGCCGGCGGATGCCGTGACGCTCGGGGGAGGAGGGCGGCGGATACCCTGGAACGGTGATCTTGGGCATCGACACCTCGCTCGGCACCGCCGTCGCGGCGATCGCGCGCGACGGGGAGGTGCTCGCCGACGAACAGAGCGCCAATCCCCTCGGGCACGCCGAGGTCATCGGCGAACTGTTGCGTCGCGCATCGTCCGGCGTGGACGCCGCCCCCACCCACGTGGCGGTCGGCATGGGCCCGGGTCCGTTCACCGGGCTGCGTGTCGGCATCGCCACGGCGCGCGTCTACGCGCTGGGCCGCGGCGTCCCGGTGGTGCCGGTGCCCAGCCACGACGGTGTCGCCCTCGGCGTCCTGCTCGCGGATGCCCTGACCGGCACCGAGACCGGGCGCTTCGCCGTGGTGACCGATGCGAGGCGACGCGAATTCGCCTTCAGCGTCTACGACGGCCTCGACGACGACGGTCTACCGGTGCGCCTTTCCGACGCCGCCCTCAGCCCGCGTGACGACCTCGACGCACGCCTCGACGAGATCGGTGCCCGGCGATACGACGCCACGAGCGTGTCGGCGGCGATGATCGCCCTCGTCGCGGCGCGGGCGCTCGACGCCGATCGCACCCTCACCGGCGCGGAGCCGCTCTACCTGCGCAGCCCCGATGTCGTCGCCGCCCACGCGCCGAAAAGGGTCAGCTGATGTCGACGCGCGCGGCCACCGCCGCCGATCTCGACGCGATCATGGACCTGGAGCGCACGTCGTTCCCCACCGACGCCTGGAGCGCGGCCATGATGCGCGAGGAGCTCGCCTCTCCGCACGGCTTCTACGTCGTCGTCGAAGAAGCCGGGCGTCTCGTCGGGTACGCGGGCCTGCGCGCGGTGCGGGGGGCTCGGGATGCCGACGTCCAGACCATCACGATCTCGGCGGCCGCCCGCGGGCGCGGGCGCGGGCGGGCCCTGCTGACCACGCTGCTCGATGAGGCCGTCGCGCGCGGTGTGCACGACGTGTTCCTCGAGGTGCGCGCCGACAATCCGGTGGCACAGGCGCTGTACGCGTCGGAGGGATTCGCCGAGGTCGGGCGACGCCCCCGCTACTACCAGCCCGACGACGTGGACGCGATCGTGATGCAGCTCGACCTGCGGGGGTGGGCCGCCCGGCGCGCCGAGGTCCCGGGCGGCGCGACGCCCGGTGTCGCGGCGTCCGACGCGCCGTCGGTCCCGGCCACCTCGTCGTCCACCGGAAAGGGATGGTGCTGATGGACGCGCCCCTCGTGCTCGGCATCGAGACCAGCTGCGACGAGACCGGCATCGGCATCGTGCGCGGCCGGACACTGCTGAGCAACACGATCGCCTCGAGCATGGACGAGCACGCCCGCTACGGTGGCGTGGTCCCGGAGGTCGCGGCGCGCGCCCACCTCGAAGCGCTGCAGCCCTCGATCGACGCCGCGCTCGCCGAGGCCGGTGTGACGCTCGCCGACCTCGACGCCGTCGCGGTGACGAGCGGCCCGGGGCTCGCCGGAGCGCTCATGGTCGGGGTGGGTGCGGCCAAGGGCCTCGCCGTCGCGCTCGACAAGCCCCTCTACGCGGTCAATCACCTCGTGGGCCACATCGCCGCCGACATCCTGGATGCCGAGGCGGGGGAGCTCGAGTACCCCACGGTCGCCCTGCTCGTCAGCGGGGGGCACACCTCGCTCCTGCTGGTCCGCGACCTCACGAACGACGTCGAGCTCCTCGGCGAGACCATGGACGACGCGGCGGGCGAGGCGTTCGATAAGGTCGCGCGGCTGCTGAAGCTGCCCTACCCCGGGGGGCCCGAGATCGACCGCGCGGCGGCGAGCGGCGACCCCACGGCGATCCGCTTCCCGCGGGGGCTCTCACGCGCTTCCGACAGGGCATCCCACCGCTACGACTTCTCGTTCTCGGGGCTCAAGACCGCGGTCGCCCGCTGGGTCGAGCAGCACGAGGCGACCGGTGAACCGGTGCCGGTCGCCGATGTCGCGGCATCCTTCCGCGAGGCCGTCGTCGACGTTCTCGTCACCAAGGCCCTCGACGCGTGCGCGCGATACGGCGTGCCCCGACTGCTGCTGGGTGGCGGCGTGATCGCGAACAAGCGCCTGCGCGACGTCGCCCTCGAGCGCGCGGCGGCGGCGGGGGTCGCCGTGCGTATTCCGCCGCTGCGGTTGTGCACCGACAACGGCGCGATGATCGCCGCTCTCGCCGCGGAGCTCATCGCCTCGGGTCGGCGCCCGTCGACCCTCGCCTTCGGAGCCGACTCCACCCTTCCCGTCACCGAGATCCAGGTCGCCGAAGACCCGGATGCCCCCGCTCCGGATGCCGAGACCCGGTCGCCGTGACGGATCAGACCCCGCCCACGCGCCGTGCGCGCAAGGAGACCCCCGAGTCGGCCGCGGCGCCCATCGATCCCCGTCGGCCGTGGATGGTGCCCGCGGGCGAGCGCCCGGAGATCGCGGATGACGACCCCGAACGCCTCCCCACCGCGCAGCTGGAGATGGCGGCCTTCGGCGACCATCTGATCCCGTACGTCCCGCCCGCGCCGAAACCCCCGCCCTCGCTGGCGCCGTGGGCGCTCGCCGTGGCGATCCTCGCGCTGATCGCCGCGCTCGTCACCGGGTGGCTGCTTCCCCTGGGCGTGATCGGGGCGATCCTCGCCATCCTGTCGCTGCGACGCGCGCACGACAGCCGGCGCGTGGCCGTGTGGGCGTTGTCCCTGTCGTTGTTGGCGGTCGTGTTCAGCGCAGGGTGGTTGATCTGGGGTTTCTCGCAGCTCGCCGTGCGCTGAGGCGCGGGAGCCCGGCGGGCGTCAGACGCGGTCGGCCAGCAGAGCCAGGCGCGTCGACCCCACGCGGGTGATCAGCAGGGTCGCCGCTTCGTCTCCGCGGAGCGAGAGCTTCCGGCGGAACGCCGCCGGGTCGACGTCGACGCCGCGCTTCTTGATCTCGAGCGTGCCGATCCCGCGCGCCCGCAGCGCCTGTCCGAGCTTCTTCGGGTCGGTCGGCAGCTGCTCGCGCACCCGGAACGACTGCACGAATGGGCTCGTCAGCGGTGCGTCGGAGGTGAGGTAGGCGATCTGCGGCGAGAGCATCCCCGCCTCGAGTGCTCGCGCGACCTCGCCGATGAGCCGGGCGCGGATGACCGCGCCGTCGGGCTCGTGCACGAAGGCGCCCAGGTCCCGCGGCTCGGCGTCGGGGCTGTCCGCCGGAGCCGTGAGCTCCCACGCGTCGGCACCGCGCACCACGAGCGCGGCGCGTCGCACGTTCTCGCGCGCGAGCGCCCCCGCCCAGAGGACGAGCTCGATGGTCGAGCCGTCGGCGCTGATCCACTGGGCCTCGACGTCGTCGGGAATCTGCGCGCGATCGAAGCCGGGGCCGAGCTTGACGCCGCCCGGCGTGCTCCGCAGCAGCTCGAACACCCAGTCCAGCGACGGCGACCATTCGCCGGAGGCGACCCGCCGCGTCTCGGAGTGGCCCGCCGTGCGGCGTGCAGGGTCGAGCCACACGGCATCCGTCCCCGTCAGGTCGACCTCCTCGGCGCGCGCGTGCGCCACCGTGGCGGCGTCGCCGAACGGGGCGAGGTTGTACGCCGCGATGGCGGCGGTCACCTCGTCGGCGTCGACCGCGTGCACCCGGATGCCGAGTCCCGCCAGTCCGAGCGCGTCACCGCCGATGCCGCAGCCGAGGTCGGCGACGCTCGACACGCCCGCGGCGCGGAAGCGGCCCGCGTGACGCGCGGCGATTGGAAGGCGCGTGGCCTGTTCGAGCCCCGCGGGGGTGAAGAGCATGCGGTCGGCGAAGGCGCCGAACTTCGCGGTCGCGCGGACGCGCAGCCGGGCTTGCCCGACGACCGCCGATACGAGGTCGGGGGAGTGCCCGGCCGCCCGCAGCCGCGACACCGCGCGGGCGGCCTCGTCGGTCGACGCGATGGGACCGAGCTCGTCGAGCAGGCGCAGGCCGTCGGGCGTGAGCAGGGCGGTCAGCTCGCTGGTATCCACCGATTCAGCCTAGGCGGGCGAGTGTGCTGGCACTCGCGTTGCGTGAGTGCCAGCGCTTCTCTACACTCGGATTAGCACTCTCCCCGCGTGAGTGCTGACAAGTCTTCTGTAACGAGAAAGAAGAGGTAGACCGTGTCGGTTTCCATCAAGCCGCTCGAGGACCGCATCGTCATCAAGCAGGTCGAGGCTGAGCAGACCACCGCGAGTGGTCTCGTCATCCCCGACACCGCCAAGGAGAAGCCGCAGGAGGGCGAAGTCGTCGCCGTCGGCCCCGGCCGTATCGACGACAACGGCAACCGTGTCCCCCTCGACGTCGCCGTCGGCGACCGCGTGCTCTACAGCAAGTACGGCGGCACCGAGGTCAAATTCGGCGCCGAGGAGTACCTCGTGCTCTCGGCTCGCGACGTCCTGGCGGTCGTCGTCCGCTGATCGCGTGACTCGATCGAAGGCCCCGGGTGCTCGGCATCCGGGGCCTTCGTCGTGCTCGGGGGAGGGCGGGTGCGCGGGGGTCGATGGACGATGCGGAGCGCTCGCCTCGCGATGGCAGGAATGCGCGGGTGCGCGACCGTCGCCGCCTCGGGGGCGCGCGTAGGCTGTATCGGTGACCCCCGCTCCCTCCGCTCCGACCGGCGGGAACACCCGCGGCGCCCTGTATGCACTGGGCGCCTACCTGCTGTGGGGCGTGCTGCCCATCTACTTCCTGCAGCTGAAGCCGACCGGCCCGTTCGAGGTGGTGGCCTGGCGCATCCTCCTCGCGTTCGTCTTCTGCCTGCTGCTTCTCACCGTGCTGCGCATGTGGCGCCCGTTCCTCGCGATCGTGCGGCAACCGCGGCTGATGCTGTTGACCGCGGTCGCCGGTGTGCTCATCTACGTCAACTGGCAGACGTACCTCGTCGGTGCCCTCACCGGGCACGTCATCGAGACGAGCCTCGGCTACTTCATCAACCCCATCGTGACCGTGCTGCTGGGTGTCGTCGTGCTCCGCGAGCGTCTGCGGCTCCTGCCGTGGATCGCGGTGGGCATCGCCGTGGCCGCGGTCCTGGTGATCGTCGTGGGATACGGCGCCTTCCCATGGATCGCGCTGACCCTCGCCTTCTCATTCGGCTTCTACGGACTGGTGAAGAAGCAGATCGGTCCCGCGGTGGATGCCGTGAGCGGGCTGACCCTCGAATCGATGTGGTTGCTGCCGGTCGCCGTCATCCAGCTGATCTTCGTGGCGAACCTGACGGGCATCACGCTCGGAACGGCCGGCGTGCTGCACACCGTCCTGCTCCTCCTCGCCGGCGCGGTCACGGCCGTGCCGCTGCTGTTGTTCGCATCGGGTGCCCGGCGCGTCCCCCTCACGGTGATCGGCCTGCTGCAGTTCGTCGCGCCGATCATCCAGTTCATCATCGGCGTGTGGGTGCTCAACGAGCCCATGACGCTCGAACGGTGGGTGGGGTTCGCGCTCGTGTGGGTCGCGCTGGTCATGTTGAGCGTCGACTCGATCGTGGCCGCGCGGCGCCACCGGCTCGCGGTGGACGACGTCGCCGAACCGGTCTGACCCCCTCGTCCGACCCGCCGTCGCGTCCTCCATTCGGTCGACAGACAATGTCGGCGGCGGGTGGGACGATGAGGGCGCGGAAGATGTCGTTCCGCGTTCGTCCTGCCCGATCCGGCCGTTTCTTCGTTCCGGGTCCGGCGACCCGTGCTCCTTCGGGGTCGTCGTCAAGACGCGGGCTGAACCGTTATGCGGCCGTGACCGCTTCGACGCACATCGTTAACGAACGGCAACACGCGGAAAATGCGCCGCCGATTAGGTTTAGGACACCAGGTGGCCCATAGGGTCGCCCAACGTTCATTCACAGCAAGGAGCACTATGAACGTCATTTCGCGCACGCGCGGCGCCAAAATCCTCGGCGGCATCGCCCTGGTCGGCGCCAGCGCGCTCGTCCTCGCCGGATGCTCCGGTGGCGGCAACGATGCCGCTGCACCGAGCGCATCGTCGGGCGGCGGCGCCGTGTCCGAGGCCGACGGCACGTTCAGCGTCGGCACGATCCTGCCCGCCACGGGTAACCTCGCCTTCCTCGGCCCGCCCGAGGTCGCCGGTGTGAAGCTGGCCATCAAAGACATCGAGGCCACGGGAGACGCATTCCCGTTCACGACCACGCTGACCGAGCGCGACTCGGGCGACACCACGACCGACATCGCGACCCAGTCGGCGTCCGAGCTCGTCAGCGCCGGAGCCGACGTCGTCATCGGCGCCGCGTCGTCGGGTGTCTCGTTCACCTTCATCGACCAGCTGGTCAACGCGGGCATCGTCCAGATCTCGCCGGCCAACACCTCGCCCGACTTCACCACCTACGCCGACGACGGGTACTACTGGCGTACCGCGCCCTCCGACGTGCTGCAGGGCCGCGTGCTCGGCAACCTGATGGTCGGCGACGGTGCCGCCAACGTGGGCATCATCTACATCAACGACCCCTACGGCACCGGCCTGAAGGACAACGCGACCACGGCCATCGAGGCCGCCGGTGGCGAGGTCTCGGTCGCGGTCCCCTACAACCCGGGTGACACGGTCTTCACCTCGCAGGTCGACCAGCTGCTCGCCGCCCAGCCCGACGCGATCGCGGTCATCGCGTTCGAGGAGACCTCCTCGATCATTCCGCAGCTGGTCAGCACGCAGGGCTATGCGGCGTCGAAGGTGTACTTCGTCGACGGCAACCTGTCGAACTCGTACGAGTTCCCGGCCGGCACGCTCCAGGGCGCGAAGGGCACGCTGCCCGGCAACCCCGCCGACACGGACTTCCAGTCGCGTCTGAAGGAGGTCGACCCCGCGCTCACCGACTACAGCTACGCGCCGGAGTCGTACGACGCGGTCATCGTCGCGGCTCTCGCCGCGGCGCAGGCCAAGGACGACTCGGGTACGGCCATCCGCGACAACATGCAGTCGGTCTCCGAGGGCGGCGAGAAGTGCACGACGTTCGCCGACTGCCTCGCGCTGATCAACGACGGCAAGGACATCGACTACGACGGTGTCTCCGGTCCGATCACGTTCGACGAGAACGGTGACCCGACCGAGGCGTACATCGGCATCTACCAGTACGGTGCCGACAACAAGTACACCCTGCTGAATACGGAGTTCGGCTCGCTCAACGAGTGACCTGACTCCACGCGAGGGGCTCGGATCTTCGGATCCGGGCCCCTTTCGCGTGCTCCGGACCTCGCGCACCCCTCCTCTCCGGGCAGAGGAACCCGGCTCACCGCGCGGGGGTCAGGCCGCACACCTGGGCGGTGAGCACGAGCAACGCGTCGGCGACGTCCTTCGAGCGCTCCAGGGGCACCACGATCTCCCGCCCGTCGACGCGGGCGACGAGGTCGAAAAGGGTGCCCACCTTGTCCTCGGCGATGGCGTGCGCATCGCAGCGCTGCGGCACCACGGCGACCTCGACGACCGACGGCGCGTCACGCGCGGACACGCTCACCCCGAGCGGTGCCGCAGCGCCCGCGGCGAAGCGCAGCAGCACCGTTCCGCGCAGAGCGACGAGCTCGGCCGTCCCCTCCCCGCTCTGCGACGGCTCCACCGCCAGACGCAGAGTGATCGTGCCGTCAGGGCCCACGGCGGCTCCGGTGGCCGTCACCCGCACCACGGATGCCAGTTCCGCACGATCGCACGCGGTGGCGCTCGCGCGCTGCAGGACGTCCAGGTCGTCGGACAGGGTCACGGTCGTCGTCGCGCCGTCGGCCGTGACCGTGGCCTCGGGGGCATCCGAGGCGTCGGTGCAGCGGATGGCGGGGAGGAAGACGGGGAGGTCGACCGTCCGCCCCGCCGCGAGGGTCGTCGGCCGTGTGGCATCCCATTCCGCGGGCCCGTCCAGGACGGGGGAGGAGAAAGATGCCGCTGTGAGCGTGGTGGCCACGGGGGAGGCGTTCGTCACGCGCAGCTGCACGCGGTCCACGGCGATGTCGCCGCGCTGCTGCACGAGGGCGATCTCGAGCGACGGCGCGGGCGGCGGGGAAGGCCCCGAACACGCCGCGAGTGCGGCGCCCACCAGGGTGAGCGCCGCACTCGCGGAGTATCGGCGGCGGATCAGGCCTCGGGGCCCTTCCCGTCGCGCTTGGCGTCCTCGTCGGCGGCGAGGGTGCCCAGGTACAGCTCGATGACGCGGGGATCGGTGAGCAGCTCGCGACCCGTGCCCGTGTACGCGTCCTTCCCCTGGTCGAGCACGTAGGCGCGGTGGCAGATCTGCAGGCAGCGGCGGGCGTTCTGCTCGACCATGATGATCGTCACGCCGGCGCGGTTGATCTCCGCCACGCGAAGGAAGGTCTCGTCCTGTCGCACGGGCGAGAGACCCGCAGAGGGCTCGTCGAGCAGGAGGACGGAGGGGTCCATCATCAGGGCGCGTCCCATGGCCACCATCTGACGCTCACCGCCCGACAACGAGCCCGCGCGCTGGCGACGCCGCTTGCCGAGCTCGGGGAACAGGCCCGTGACGAACTCGAAGCGCTCGGCGAACACCTTGGGGCGCTGGAAGAGCCCCATCTGCAGGTTCTCCTCGATCGACAGGCTCGGGAACACGTTGTTGTTCTGCGGAACCATGCCGACGCCCTTGCCGACGAGCTTGTCGGCCTTCAACGAGGTGATGTCCTCGCCGTTGAGCAGGACGGCGCCGCCGCGGATCTTCACCTGGCCGAAGATCGCCTTCAGCAGGGTCGACTTACCGGCGCCGTTCGGGCCGATGATGCCGATGAGGTCGCCCTGGTAGGCGTCGACGGTGCACCCGTTGAGGATGTTGACGCCCGGAAGGTAGCCGGCGACGAGGTCGTCGGTGCGCAGGACCGGGGTGCGGGTGGCGGTGGTGTCGGTCATCAGAGCTTTCCGTCCTTCTCGTCGGCGGTGAGCTCCGCCTCCGCTTCCGCGGCGGCCTCGGCCTGGATGGTCTCGAGCTGCGACGTGGTCATGTCGCCCAGGTCGGTGTCGTGGTGGGCGCCGAGGTAGGCGTCGATGACGGCCTGGTCGCTCATGACCGTCTCGGGCGGCCCCTCGGCCACCACGCGGCCCTCGGCCATGACGACGACCCAGTCGGAGATGTGACGGACCATGTGCATGTCGTGCTCGACGAACAGCACGCTCATCCCCTCCTTCTTCAGGTCGAGGATGTGGCCCAGCAGGCTCTGCGTGAGCGCCGGGTTGACACCGGCCATCGGCTCGTCGAGCATGACGAGCTTCGGGTCGCTCATCAGAGCGCGCGCCATCTCGAGAAGCTTGCGCTGGCCGCCCGAGAGCGACGCGGCGAAGTCCTCGCGCTTGGCATCCAGCTTGAAGCGGCGCAGCAGGTCGTCGGCGCGCTCGGTGTTGGCGGCCTCCTGCGAGCGCCAGGTGCCCGGGATGAGGGCGCGGAACAGGTTTTCGCCCTTCTGCCCGCGGGCGCCGAGCAGCATGTTCTGCAGCACGGTGAGTCGGCCGAGCGACTTCGTCAGCTGGAACGTGCGCACCATCCCGCGGCGCGACACCTTGAACGCGGGGACGCTGGCGAGATTCGAGCCCTCGAAGCTCCAGCGACCCGTGTTCGGCTTGTCGAAGCCGGTGAGCAGGTTGAACAGCGTGGTCTTGCCGGCGCCGTTCGGGCCGATGAGGGCCGTGATCTGCCCGCGGGGGATCTCGAGGTGCTCGACGTCGACGGCTTTCAGACCGCCGAACTGGCGGGTGACGCCGTCGGCGACGACGATCGGGTCGACCTTCTCGCAGCCGGGTCGGACCTCTCCCTTGACGAGAGGATGGGTGACGGTCGTGTCAGACATTGAACGACAGCTCCTTCTTGTTGCCGAAGATGCCCTGTGGCCGGAAGATCACGAGGAGCATCAGTCCGATGCCGACGAGGATGAAGCGCACCTGGCCCGTCTGCGTGCTGGACATGAAGCCCAGGATGCCGACGTCGCGCAGTCCCACGATGATGCCGTTCGACAGCGAGAGCAGCACCCAGAAGAGCATCGAGCCGACGATCGGGCCGAGGAGCGTGGCGGCTCCACCGAGCAGGAGCGCGGTCCAGATGAAGAACGTCAGGGCCGTTCCGTAGTTACCGGGTTGCACGGCGCGGGGGAGGATGAACACCACGCCCGCGAGTCCGCCCATCACGCCGCCGAGCACCAGCGCCTGCATCTTGTAGGAGTACACGTTCTTGCCGAGGCTGCGCACGGCGTCCTCGTCTTCTCGGATGCCCTTGACCACGCGACCCCACGGGCTGCGCATGAGCAGGAACACGAGGATCGTCGCGATGATGACGAGGCCCCAGCCGAACAGGCGCACCCACCAGTCGTTCGCGGAGTATGTCCACGGTCCGATCCCGTACGTGCCGGCCGGCAGCGGGTTGATCGCCTGGAACTCGCGGTTGTACCCGTTCAGGCCCTGGGACCCGCCGGTGACGCTGGTCAGACCCACGGTCGAGACGACGTAGCGGACGATCTCCGCCGCCGCGATCGTCACGATCGCCAGATAGTCCGCCCGCAGACGCAGGGTCGGGATGCCGAGGAGGAAAGCGAACAGCACCGAGGCGACGATCGCGACGAGGATCGCGAGCCACACCGGGGCTGCGAACGACAGGGTCGCGATGGCGAAGGCGTAGGCGCCGACGGCCATGAAGCCCGCCTGACCGAAGTTGAGCAGCCCCGCGTAGCCGAAGTGGACGCTCAGGCCGATGGCGGCGAGGGCATAGGCCGCGGTGGTCGGGCTGATGAGCTCGCCCGCGGCGTTGTTGAAGATCGAAAGCCAGTCCATGTCGTTCTTCCTCAGCCGATCCGCTCTTTACGACCGAGCACACCTTGCGGCCGGAACAGCAGCACGCCGATGAGCACGATCAGGGCCACCGCGTACCGCAGGTCGGGTGGGATGACGATGGTCGACAACTCCGTGATGATGCCGATGATGAGCGATCCGACGAGGGCGCCGAAGGCGCTGCCGAGACCACCGAGGGTGACCGCCGCGAACAGCAGCAGCAGGATCGCGAAGCCCATGTCCCACGTGACTCCGCGGTACAGGCCGTACAGCACGCCGGACAGACCAGTGAGAGCGCCCGCGAGCACCCAGACGATGCGGATGACGCGGTCGACGTTGATGCCGGACGCCGCGGCGAGCGATGCGTTGTCGCTGACGGCGCGCGTCGCCTTGCCGATGCGGGTGCGGGTCAGGAAGTACGCGACGAGTCCCAGCATGACGACGCTGATGCCCATGCTGATGATCGAGGTCAGGGTCACCGTGACCGGGCCGATCGTGACGTTGTCGGTGATGCCGGTGTCGATGTTGCGCGTGCCGCCGTCGAAGAAGTAGAGGTACAGGTAGCGCAGCACGATCGAGAGGCCGATCGTCACGATGAGCACCTGTACGAGTCCGACGCCGCGCTTGCGCAACGGTTTGAACAGCACGGCATCCTGCGTCCATCCCAACGCCGCCGAGAGGGCGACCGTGAGAAGGATCGCGAGGAGGATGTTCCACCCCATCGCCGTGAAGACGTAGAAGATGATCGCGCCGAAGGTCAGCATCTCGCCGTGGGCGAAGTTGTTCACGCCGGTGGTGCCGAAGATGAGCGAGATGCCGATCGCGGCAAGGGCGAGCAGCAGGCCGAAGTTGAGGCCGTAGAAGAAGCGCGAGAAGAGCGTGTCCCAGATGGAGCCCGTCGCAGCCGTGCCCTCACCGGTGGGGAAGAGGACGTTCACCGTGTTGGTCGTCCCGATCGTCACGTCGCGCGTGACGTTGTCGGGGTCGCGCGGGGCGACGCCGTCGGGGAGGGTGTCGACCTGCAGCGTCGCGGTGTAGGCGCCGGGTCCGGGGACCGCGACCGCCCAGCGTCCGTCGGCGCCCGTGGTGCCGATCTCCGTGAAACCGGAGCCTTCGACGCTGATCTCGACGCCTTCGACCGGTTCGTCTCCCGCGCGGATGATGCCGCCGATGGAGTACTGGGTGGCGACGTCGCCCGTTCCCGCCGAGGCGGAGGGGGTGGGGGCGGGCGTGGTCTGGGCGTTCGCGGGTGTCGCGAAGAACAGGCTCAGGACGGCGATCGTGCTCGCGAAGAGCGCGACGATCACGGCCAGTCGGGATAGGGTGCGCGATCGTATCGCGGTGGGGGAGGAATGACCCACGGAGTCTCCAGTTCGGCAGCGCTGACGAAGTCGTCCCGTCAGCTTCGACGGTCGACGCTACGAGCGTAATGTGTCGACGGTGTTTCGCAGACACTGTCGTTAGCGAACCGTGTCATCCCACATGCGTGCAGCGGCCGGCCCCGCGGGAACAATTCCGGGGTCGCCGACGCTTTAGAATTCCAGGCGGAGCGCTTTCCCGGGCGCACCGGCCGACGACGTCCTTTCATCGAGCAGGCGCCGCGCGCGCAGGAGGATCCATGGAGCAGCACGACCCCTTCGGTTTCATCGGACTGACCTACGACGACGTCCTGCTCCTGCCGGGGCACACCGACGTCATCCCGAGCGAGGCCGACACGTCGTCGCGGCTCACGCGTCGGATCACGGTGGCCACCCCTCTGCTCTCCAGCGCGATGGACACCGTCACCGAGGCGCGCATGGCGATCGCGATCGCCCGCCAGGGCGGTATCGGCATCGTGCACCGCAACCTCTCGATCGAGGACCAGGCCGGCATCGTCGACCAGGTCAAGCGCAGCGAGTCGGGCATGGTCTCCAACCCGATCACCACGAACCCGGATGCCACGGTGGCCGAGGTCGACGCGATGTGCGCGCAGTACCGCATCTCGGGTCTGCCCGTGGTCGACCCCGACGGCGTGCTCGTCGGCATCATCACCAACCGCGACATGCGCTTCGTCTCGGGCTTCGAACGTCAGACCACGAAGGTCAAGGACGTCATGACCAAGGACGGCCTGATCACCGGGCACGTCGGCATCCACGCGAACGACGTCATCGCGACCTTCGCTAAGCACCGCGTCGAGAAGCTCCCCCTGGTCGACGAGAACGGCAAGCTCGCCGGTCTCATCACGATCAAGGACTTCGACAAGAGCGAGAAGTACCCCCTCGCCACCAAGGACGACCACGGGCGCCTCCGGGTGGGTGCGGCAATCGGCTTCTTCGGCGACGCGTGGCAGCGCGCCGAGGCCCTGCGCGACGCGGGCGTCGACGTGCTCGTCGTCGACACGGCCAACGGCCAGTCCGCCGGCGTCATCGACATCGTCCGTCGACTCAAGGCCGACGCGTCGTTCGACCACATCGACGTCATCGGCGGCAACGTCGCGACCCGCGAGGGCGCTCAGGCGCTCATCGACGCGGGAGTGGATGCCGTGAAGGTGGGTGTCGGACCGGGATCGATCTGCACCACGCGCGTGGTCGCCGGCGTCGGCGTGCCCCAGGTGACGGCCATCTACGAGGCCGCGAAAGCCGCGATCCCGGCGGGTGTGCCCGTCATCGCCGACGGCGGTCTGCAGTACTCGGGCGACATCGCCAAGGCGCTCGTCGCCGGCGCCGACACCGTCATGCTGGGTTCGCTGCTCGCCGGCACCGACGAGTCGCCGGGCGAGATCGTCTTCCAGGGCGGCAAGCAGTTCAAGCAGTACCGCGGCATGGGGTCGCTCGGCGCGCTGCAGACCCGCGGCAAGAAGACGTCGTACTCGAAAGACCGCTACTTCCAGGCCGACGTGCCCAGCGACGACAAGCTGATCCCCGAGGGCATCGAAGGCCAGGTGCCCTACCGCGGGCCGGTCTCCGCCGTCGCCTACCAGCTGATCGGCGGACTGCGTCAGTCGATGTTCTACGTCGGCGCGCGCACCGTCGAGGAGCTCAAGGCCAAGGGCAAGTTCGTCCGCATCACGTCGGCGGGGCTGAAGGAATCGCACCCGCACGACGTGCAGATCGTCGTCGAGGCTCCGAACTACAAGAAGTAACGCGCTTCTCGCGAAGGGCCGGGTGGGCGACCACCCGGCCCTTCGTCGTGCTCGGCGACGCGGATACGCTGAGCGCATGATTCGGCGCAGGAGTCACCCGGAGGCGTCCGTGTCGACGCGCCGCACCGAGGCGTTCACCGACGGGGTCTTCGCGATCGCGGCGACCCTGCTGGTGCTCGGGCTGACGGATCAGTCCTTGGGCACCGTCCGTACCGACGACGATCTGGCGCGAGGGCTCCTGGGGCTCGCGCACCCGGTGTTCTCGTTCGCCATCAGCTTCCTCATCCTGTGCGTGATGTGGATGACGCACGTCCGGCAGTTCGAGTGGATTGTGCGCATCGACGATGCGGGCATGTGGATCAACAACGTCCGTCTGCTGCTGATCGTGCTCGTGCCGTTCACGTCGTCGATCGACACGACGTACTCCGACCTGGTGCTGGGGCGCGTCCTGCTGCCGGTCAACTTCTTCCTCGCGATCGTGCTGGGGTGGTGCCAGTGGGCCTGGGCGGTGAGATCGAGTGCCATCGCCGATCTCACCGCGGACGACGCCCGCCGGCTCGGCCGGGCGGGCCTGAGTGCGGTGCTCATCAGCGGCGCGGCGATGCTGCTCAGCCCCTGGCTCGGGTCGATCGGTTTCGTGCTGTTCGCCCTCGACGGACCCCTCACGCGGCTCCTGCGCGGCGCCGATGAGCCGTCGTCGCCGCCGTCGGTCGCTTCTCGCGACGGTGGAGGATCCGACGGGGATGTCGGAGGGCGCGGGTAGGCTGGTCGGGTGACCATGGAGATCGACCTCGGCCGCGCCAAGCGCGCCCGCCGCGCCTACACCTTCGACGACATCGCCGTCGTGCCGTCGCGGCGCACGCGCAATCCCGAAGACGTCTCGACCGCGTGGACCATCGACGCGTTCCCGTTCGAGATCCCGGTGCTCGGCGCTCCCATGGACTCCGTGGTCAGCCCGCGCACCGCGATCGAGCTGGGGCGCCTCGGCGGCCTGGGCGTGCTCGACCTTGAGGGTCTCTGGACGCGCTACGACGACCCCGAGCCGCTCCTCGCCGAGATCGCGACCCTCCCCGAGGCCGACGCCACGCGGCGCATGCAGCAGCTGTACTCCGAGCCGATCAAGCCCGAGCTCGTGCGCGACCGCCTCGCCGAGGTGCGTGCCGCCGGTGTCACCGTCGCCGGTGCCCTCACCCCGCAGCGCACGCATGACCTCTACGAGACCGTCGTCGCCGCCGGCGTCGACCTCTTCGTCATCCGGGGCACCACGGTGTCGGCCGAGCACGTGTCGAGCGTCGCCGAGCCGCTGAATCTCAAGAAGTTCATCTACGACCTGGATGTGCCCGTCATCGTCGGCGGGGCTGCCACGTACACCGCGGCCCTGCACCTCATGCGCACGGGAGCCGCGGGCGTGCTCGTCGGCTTCGGCGGGGGAGCCGCGTCGACGACCCGTGCCACCCTCGGCCTGCACGCGCCGATGGCGACCGCCGTGGCCGACGTCGCCGGCGCCCGCCGCGACTACCTCGACGAGTCGGGCGGACGCTACGTCCACGTGATCGCCGACGGCGGTGTGGGAACCTCGGGCGACATCGTGAAGGCCCTTGCCATGGGCGCGGACGCCGTCATGCTCGGCGTCGCGCTCGCGCGGGCCACCGATGCCCCCGGCCGGGGCTTCCACTGGGGCCCCGAGGCGCACCACGCCAAGCTGCCGCGGGGACGCCGGGTCACGGTCGACCGTGTGGGTCCGCTCGAGCAGATCCTCTACGGCCCCGCGCCCGTCGCCGACGGCACCGCCAATCTGATCGGCGCGCTCAAGAAGTCGATGGCCACCACCGGGTACTCCGACCTCAAGGAGTTCCAGCGCGTCGAGGTCGTCGTCGCCCCGTACGGTCACTGACGCCGGAGACCGCATGACGTCCACTCCCGCGACCGCCCCCGCACCGCCTCAGATCTTCCCGCCCACGCTGCGGGAGGTCATGCTGCGGCCTCGGTGGATCGCCCTCCTGGCGTTCTCGCTCGTGGTGGCGGGAGCGCTCGCGTGGCTCGGGCAGTGGCAGCTCGGGAGAGCCGTCGACACGTCGCCGCCCGAGCCCGGGCAGACCGAGGTCGTGCGTCCGCTCGACGACGTCGTGCAGCCGGGCGACTACCTGCCCGAGCCGCTCGTCGGGCAGAGGGTCGAGGTGACCGGCACGTGGGTGGCATCCGATTTCATCGTCGTGGCGTCGCGCTTCAATGACGACGTCGAGGGCTACTGGGTGACGGGCCAGCTCCGCGTCTCGGGGACGACCGAGCCGACCTCGATCGCCGTGGCGACGGGGTGGACGAGCGATCTCGGCCGGGCGAACGCCGCCGCCGCGCAGTTGCAGGCCGACGCCCAGGCCGACCCGGGTGCCGAGGTCGAGGTGACCGGTCGCCTGATCTCCGACGAGGGCCCCTCGGTCCCGCCCGCCGGGGCCGATCCGCAGACGCTGGTGAAGATGTCGCCGGCCATGCTGCTCGGGCGCTGGAGCGATACGGCGGGACTGAACGTCTACCGGCAGTACATTGCGTCGCAGACGGCCATCGGCCCCCTCGACGCCATCGCGTCGCCGGCACCCGACGAGCGCTCGCGCGTCAACTGGCTGAACATCTTCTACGCCGCCGAGTGGGCGGTCTTCGCGGGTTTCGCTCTCTACCTCTGGTACCGCCTGGCGCGCGACGCCTGGGAGAAGGAGGTCGAAGACCTCGAGGACGAACAGTTCGAGGGCGAGCAGCCCGACCCCCTCGCGGCAGAACCCGCGGAACCCCGCGACTAGACTGGCATCCATGCCCCGCGCCCCCAAGCTCGCCTCGTTCCCGGCGATCCGCGGAGCCCTGAAGTTCTACCAGATCTGCTCGATCATCACCGGTGTCGGCCTGCTGCTGCTGGTCGCCGAGATGATCCTGAAGTACACGCCCATTCACGTGGAGCTGTTCCTGGGCGGATCCGGCGGCTTCCTGTGGTTCGCGGATGCCGTCCCCGGCCCCGACTGCCAGTGGTTCTCGCTCTTCGTGCCCGGCGGCAGTGGGTGCGAGATCCTGTCGACCGGCGACGGCGTCAACGTCTCGCTGGCCATCCTCGTCGCCCACGGCTGGTTCTACGTCGTCTACCTCTTCTCGTGCTTCCGCGTCTGGAGCCTGATGCGGTGGCCGTTCCGTCGGTTCGTCTTCCTCGCCCTCGGTGGCGTGGTGCCGTTCCTCTCCTTCATCCTGGAGGTGCGCACCGCCCGCGGCGTGCGCGCCTATCTCGCCGAGCGCGAGGCCGCCCCGGCCTCGGCTCCCGTCTCCGCCCCGGAGGGCACCCGGTGACCGAACAGACCGAAACGTCCCAGCGACCCGTCCTCGTCGTCGACTTCGGCGCCCAGTACGCGCAGCTCATCGCCCGCCGCGTCCGCGAGGCCGGCGTCTACAGCGAGATCGTGCCGCACACCGCCTCGGCGGAAGAGATCGCGGCCAAGAACCCGGTCGGCATCATCCTGTCGGGTGGTCCTTCGTCGGTGTACGAAGACGGGGCCCCGAGCCTCGACACCGACGTGTTCGACCTCGACGTGCCCACGCTCGGCATCTGCTACGGCTTCCAGGTCATGGCGAAGGCGCTCGGCGGCGAGGTGGCCAACACGGGGCTGCGCGAGTACGGCGCGACCGACGCCACCGTGGTCACCGAGGGGACGCTGCTGCAGGGCCAGCCCGCCGAGCAGAACGTCTGGATGAGCCACGGCGACCAGGTCTCGCGTGCTCCCGAGGGCTTCGAGGTCCTCGCCCGCACCGCGCACACGCCGGTCGCCGCCTTCGCGAACGACACTCGCCGCATGTACGGCGTGCAGTGGCATCCCGAGGTCAAGCACTCCGACCACGGGCAGAACGTGCTCGAGAACTTCCTCCACAAGGCTGCGGGTCTGCCCGCCGACTGGAACAGCGGCAATGTCATCGCCGAGCAGGTCGAGCGCATCCGTCAGCAGGTCGGCACCGGTCGCGTGATCTCGGCCCTGTCGGGTGGTGTCGACTCCGCCGTGTCGACCGCGCTCGTGCACGAGGCCGTCGGCGACCAGCTGATCGCCGTCTTCGTCGACCACGGGCTCCTCCGAAAGGGCGAGCGTGAGCAGGTCGAGAACGATTACGTCGCGTCCACGGGCGTCAAGCTCATCACCGTCGACGCGCGCGAGACGTTCTTGAACGCCCTCGCCGGCGTCAGCGACCCCGAGCAGAAGCGCAAGATCATCGGCCGCGAGTTCATCCGTGCGTTCGAGAAGGTGCAGGCCGACCTCGTCGCCGAGGCCGCGGCCGAGGGCGAGCAGGTGCGATTCCTCGTGCAGGGCACGCTGTACCCCGACGTCGTCGAGTCCGGCGGAGGTGCCGGCACGGCGAACATCAAGAGCCACCACAACGTCGGCGGCCTGCCCGAAGACCTGCAGTTCGAGCTCGTCGAGCCGCTGCGCACCCTCTTCAAGGACGAGGTGCGCGCGATCGGCCGTGAGCTCGGCCTGCCGGAAGCCATCGTCGGCCGCCAGCCCTTTCCGGGGCCCGGTCTTGGCATCCGCATCGTGGGCGAGGTCACCGCTGACCGTCTCGAGATCTTGCGTGAGGCCGACGCCATCGCGCGCGCCGAGCTGACCAAGGCGGGCCTCGACGACGAGATCTGGCAGTGCCCCGTCGTGCTGCTCGCCGACGTGCGCTCGGTGGGCGTGCAGGGCGACGGCCGCACCTACGGCCACCCCATCGTGCTGCGGCCGGTGTCGTCGGAGGACGCCATGACGGCCGACTGGACGCGGCTGCCCTACGACGTGCTGTCGAAGATCTCGAACCGCATCACCAACGAGGTGCGCGACGTGAATCGCGTGGTGCTCGACGTGACGTCGAAGCCGCCGGGGACGATCGAATGGGAGTAGGCGTCTAGCCTGCTCCCGCGCCGACGTCGTCGGCCGGCTCCGGGGCACCGCCTTCGAATCGAGAGCGGGGCCCCTACCCCGATCGACCCGAAGACGGTGCCCCTGCGCCGTCCGGCGACGGCGGCGCTCTGTCGGTCCGGCGGGAGACCCTCATCCGGTTGATCGTCGCCAGGAACGGCGGGGGCGTATGCGGGAGGATGAGGGCATGAACGAGAGATTCGTGCGGCCCACGCGCGTCGACACCGTTTTCAACGCCCTGGTCGCGGGTGTCACACGCCTCGGGCTGCCGCTCGCGGGCAGCCGTGTGCTCGCGGTGCGCGGGCGCACGTCCGGCGAGTGGCGGACTACCCCGGTAAACCCCCTGCGAGTCGGGGGTGAGCGATATCTCGTTGCTCCACGCGGGGCGACGCAGTGGGTGAAGAACCTCCGCGCGGCCGGCGAGGGCGAGTTGCGAACGGGGCGCTCGATCGAGCAGTTCCGCGCCGAAGAGGTGCCGGATGCCGAGAAACCGCCCATTCTGCGCGCGTATCTCGTCGCCTGGGCCTGGGAGGTCGGACGCTTCTTCGAGGGCGTCGATAGAAATTCGCCAGACGAGCGCCTGGCCGAGATCGCTCCCGGCTTCCCTGTCTTCCGCCTCATCCCCGGAGCTGCCTCGTGACCGAGTTCCCCGACGCCTGGTACCTCATCCTGTCGAGCCGGCTCATCCCCGACCTCGACGGGGGGTACACGATCTCGACCCTCGCACGGGCGCGGCAGATGGCGGATGCCGGAGCGGCGCCTCTGCTGCTGACCGTCGACCCGGGAACCGCCGACGCCCACGCCGCGCACAGGCGGACCTTCGTCGAGCGAGGGGCCGTCTCGGCATCCGGGATCTTCCGCAACCTCTTCGACGAGGCGGTCGCGCCGGACGGCGGCGCGGCGGAGTGGCTGCGCGAGGCCACCCACGCGGGTGAGGCGGATCCCGCGCTCGAGTATCGTGACGTCGCCGGCGGCGCGGTCTCGCTCCCGAACGTCGTCGACCCCGACTGGCACCTGACGACGGCGCCGATCGTCATCCGGGATGCCACCGGCGGTTCCATCGGGGTGATCGACGGGTTCGGGGCGCTCTACCGCGCGTGGCTCACGCACCTCGGCAAGCAACTGCGGGCGCAGGACCCACGACCTCTCGTCGTCATCTGCGAGTCCCGGCAGCTCGGCGAGCTGATCGTGGGGTGGGGCGACGATGACGTCCGAATCGTGCACACCGTCCACACGATCCACCTCGAGGCGCCCTTCCGCGCTGACTCCGCGCTCAACCCGCTCTGGACGCGCTGGTTCGAGATCGCCCCGCGCTTCGACGCGGTGCTCTGGCCGACGGCGCACCAGCGCGACGACGTGCGCGAACGCTTCGGAACCGCGGCGAACGACCTCGTCGCGCCGCACGCCGTCCGCGCGCCCGGGACGGTCGTCCCCGTGGCGGGTCGCGACGCCGATCTGGTCGTCGTGCTCGGGCGCCTGGCTCCCGGCAAGCGCCTCTCCGCGGCCATTCGCGCGTTCGCCCGTGTCGTCGCCGAGGTCCCGACGGCACGCTTGGAGCTCTGGGGGGCCGGTGCCCAGCGGGACGAGCTGGAATCCCTGATCGCCGAGCTCGGGCTGGCCGGCGCCGTGTCGCTCCCGGGGCTCACGAACGACCCCGGTGCCGTGCTCGATCACGCGGCGGTGTACCTGTCGACCTCGGCGTTCGAGGGTCAGGGGCTCGCCCTCGCCGAAGCTCTCGCGCACGGGACCCCCGCGGTGGCCTACGACATCCGCTACGGCCCGCGCGACATGCTGGCCGAAGGCGGCGGCATCCTGGTTCCGGACGGGGATGAGGATGCGCTCGTCTCGGCTCTCGTCCGGGTGCTGACGGATGCCGAGGCGCGCGAGAGCCTGTCGGCGGAGGCCGTGGAGGCGGCGTCGGCCCTCAGCCCCGCGCGCGCGATGCGGACGCTCGCCGCAGCCTGCGGCGACGCGCTCTCGCGCCCGCGGCGCCGCTGAGCCCGGCGCTGGTCGCGGCGGCCGTCGGGGTCAAGGCTCCCTCGCTGTACAAACGCGTCCGCGACAGGGAGGCGCTCCTCGGACTGGTCGGCATCTCGACGGCGGACGAACTGACACGTCGGCTGACGGATGCCGGGGGCGACCTCGGCGAACTGCTGACCGTCTTCCGCCGCTTCGGGCAGGAGCGGCCCGAGGCGTTCCGTCTGCTGTTCGCGTCTTCGATCGATCCGGAGCGGCTCGCGGCGACCAGTGAACCCGTGCTCCGCGCGACGGCGGCGATCGTCGGGTCCGAGCGTGCCCTCGATGCGGCGCGGTTGCTGACCTCCTGGGCGCTCGGGTTCATCACGATGGAGCTGACGGGCGCCTTCCGTCTCGGTGGCGACCTGGACGAAGCGTTCGCCTACGGGATGCGTCACATCGTGGGTTCGTTGACATCGGATCAGGACGCGGTGCGGCTGGCCCAGGGGTCGTAGTCGGCGATCAGCTCCTCCTGCGTCGGGCGCTCGGCATCCGGGATGTGTTGGAGGTTCACGCGGACGCGGTACCAGAGCGAGCTCGAGCCGCGCATGCCGTCGACGAGGATGTCGGCGGGGTGGAGGGCGGCGGACGCTTCCGGATGTCGCGTCTTCCACGTGTCGAGGGCGTCGAGCGCCTCGGGCTTGGTCTTGGTGCGGGCGATCTCGATGAGCGGCATGGTCGAGGCGCGACGGCCGGAGCCGTCGGAGCCGCGCGGGGGCTTCTCGGCGGGGCCGAGCTCTCTGGCGAGGGCGAGGAGGGCGTCGAGGGAGCCGGCCGCGTCGTCGATCCCCGCGTGCGGGTCGCCGATCGCGCGGAATCGTTCGGGCACGGTGAGGACGGTGAACTCCTCGGGCCGGCGGTCCCGCACCTCGTCCCATGTGAGCGGGGTTGAGACGCGGGCGTCGGGGAGCGCGCGGATGGAGTACGCCGAGGCGACCGTGCGGTCCTTGGCGTTCTGGTTGAAGTCGACGAAGACGCTCTCGCCGCGCTCCTCCTTCCACCACCGGGCCGTGGCCAGCCCCGGCGCACGGTTCTCGACCTCGCGGGCGAGGGTCTCGGCGGCCAGGCGGACGTCGGCGTAGTCCCACTCGGGGCGGATGCGCACGAGGATGTGCAGGCCACGGGAGCCCGAGGTCTTCGGCCAGCCGACGAGCCCGTGGTCTTCCAGCACGTCTCGGGCGATGGAGGCCACGTCCACGATCTGCGCCCAGTCCACGCCCGGCATCGGGTCGAGGTCGACGCGCAGCTCGTCGGGGTGATCCAGGTCCTCTGCCCGCACGGGGTGCGGGTTGAGGTCGAGGCAGCCGAGGTTCACGACCCATGCCAGACCCGCGGCATCCCGGATCACCGTCTCTTCGGCGGAGGTGCCGGAGGCGTAGCGCAGGGTCGCGGTATCGATGAAGCCGGGGTGGTTTTCGGGTACGCGCTTCTGGAAGAACGGCTCCTGGCCGAGGCCCTTCGAGAAACGTTTGAGCACCATGGGGCGGCCGCCGGCGCCGCGCAGGGCGCCGTCCGCGACGGAGAGGTAGTAGCGCACGAGGTCGAGCTTGGTCAGGCCCGGCTCGGAGAACACGACGCGGTCGGGGCTGGTGACGCGCACCTCGTGGCCGTCGATGTCGAGGATCTCGGGGGGAGTCTTCGCGGGGCTCATGCCGGGAGGCTAGTGCCGCGGCATCCGGCGCCCGTAC
The DNA here is from genome assembly GCF_042958465.1 of Microbacterium sp. NPDC007973. Lineage (NCBI taxonomy): Bacteria > Bacillati > Actinomycetota > Actinomycetes > Micrococcales > Microbacteriaceae > Microbacterium > Microbacterium sp. NPDC007973. The sequence continues at coordinate 786,919 of NZ_JBIBJJ010000001.1, read as the reverse complement.
CCCTTGCGGCAGTGCGGGGGTGGTGTGCGGGTGTCGCGCGGCGGCCTGCGCGGCGCGGGCGTGAGTGTCCAGGACACGCCGCGTGTCGTTCCCGGTCGCGGCGTGTCTTGGACACTCGACGGGAGAGAGGGGCGTCAGCGCGGGAACGACGAAGGGCCGCCCCGAATGGGACGGCCCTTCGCGCGACGGATGGAGACGTCAGTTGTTGCCGCGAACGATCGCGATGAGACGCAGGATCTCGACGTACAGCCACACGACGGTGACCATGATGCCGAAGGCGCCGACCCAGCCGTAGACGCGGGCGGCGCCGTTGCGGACGCCGCGCTGGATCTGGTCGAAGTCGAGCACCAGCGAGTAGGCGGCCATGATGACCACGAAGACGCCGATGATGACGCCGAGCGGGATGCCGAAGATCTCGACGTTGCTGCGCAGGCCGAAGGCTCCTCCGGCGATCGGGACGTTGAACAGCATCAGGCCGAGGTTGACCAGGCTGAACACGAGGTAGCCGACCATCGCGATCATGAAGATCTTGGTGGCGCGGGCGGACGCGCGGATCTTGCCGCTCGCGAACAGGGCGAGCGTCACACCGACGACCGACAGGGTGCCCAGCGTCGCCTGGAGGACGATGCCGGGGAGGATGAACTCGAAGAACGCCGAGATGCCGCCGACGAACAGGCCTTCGAACGCCGCGTAGGCGACGAAGACGGGGACGGAGGGCTTCTTCTTGAAGGTCGCGACCATGGCCAGCACGAAACCGACGAGGCCACCGACGATCATCGGAGCGGCGCTCGGGTTCGGGTTGGCCGCGCTGACGCCGGCCATCGACCAGATCCAGCCGACGACGGCGGTGACGACCAGGATGCCGAAGAGGGCCAAGGTCTTCATGACGGTGTCTTCGACCGTCATGCGGCCGGTGTCGACGGCGCTCGCCGACGGTGCGGCGTACGCGCCTTCGATCGACGCGGCGGCGGCGGGGTCGACGGCCGGGGGCGGGCTGTAGCGCGTCTGAGCGCCACCGGCTCGAGGGTCCTGGAACGCCGGGTTGTTGAATGCCGGGTTGTTGAGGGCCACGGGAACTCACACTCCAAAAGATGGTGATCACAGCACCGTGCTGTCAGACAACACTAGCCGAGAGGGCCGCCGGAATCCTTGTGCTGACTGGGATTCTGCTTTGAGCGGACCCGCTGTTCACCCGCCCTCGCTACCGTGACGGGGTGCCTGTCGTCATCGGTCATCGCGGCGCCCCCGGATACCTCCCGGAGCACTCCCGATCCTCTTACCTGCGGGCGATCGCGGCGGGGGTGGATGCCGTCGAGCCCGACGTGGTCCCCTCGAAGGACGGCGTGCTCGTGGTGCGCCACGAGAACGAGATCTCCGCGACGACCGACGTCTCGACCCGGGCGGAGTTCGCCGCGCGGCGCACGTCGAAGGTGATCGACGGAGAGCGTCTGACGGGCTGGTTCACCGAGGACTTCACGTGGGCGGAGCTGCAGACGCTCCGCTGCCGCGAGCGCATCCCGGCTATCCGGCCCGCGAGCGCCGCGCACGACGACGTCGATCCCGTACTGCGCCTGCGCGACGTCCTCGATCTCGCGCGCGACGGCGGCGTCGGGGTCGTCCTCGAGGTCAAGCACGCCGCGGCCTTCTCCCGTCTCGGATTCGACATGGCCGAGCTCGTCGCGGCCGAGGTGCGCGAGAGCGGATGGGCGGATGCCGCGGACACGCTGGTGATCGAGTCGTTCGAGCCGCTCGTGCTCGCGCGGCTGCGGGAGCGCGGCATCCGGGTTCCGCTCGTGCAGCTGATCGAGGCGGACGGGGCTCCCTGGGATCTGCGCGAACGCGACGGCTCCGAGGCCGCGACCTACGCCTCGATGCTGACGGGGACGGGGTTGGACGCGCTCGCCGATGCGGTCGAGGGCATCAGCCCCGACAAGAGGCTCGTCCTCGCCCCCGACCGGTGGGGGCGTGCGAAGGGACCCGCCGCGTTCGTCGGCGCGGCGCACGACCGCGGCCTTCGCGTGTTCACCTGGACGTGCCGCCCCGAGAACGCCTTCCTCCTGCCGGGGTACCGCCGGGGTGGCGGCAGGGCCGCTCTCGGCGACTGGCGGCGGGAATGGGCCGTGCTGCGCGACGCCGACCTGGACGGCGTGTTCGTCGACCACCCCGACCTGGGCGTGGAGTTCTTCCGCGCGCAACCCCGCCCGTCCTCCGGCGCGTTCGCGTGAGGATGACGGCATGACGGTGGATGTGACGGTGGTCGGCGGCGGCATGTCGGGGCTCGCCTGCGCGCGGGCGGTTCAGGATGCCGGGCGGTCGGTGCGTGTGCTCGATCGCGGTCGCCGCGTGGGCGGGCGTCTGTCCAGCCGCACCATCGACGGGCGCGCGGTGGACCTCGGGGCGTCGTACTTCGTCGTCGGCGAGGCGGAGGGGTTCGCCCACGTCGTGGCCGACTGGGAGGAACGCGAGCTCGCGCGCCCCTGGACCGACACGTTCCAGGTGATCCAGCCCGACGGCTCGCACGCTCCGAAGCCCGGACCGATGCGGTGGGCGGCTCCCCTCGGACTGCGCTCCCTCGCGCTCGATCTGGCCCAGGGGCTGGACGTCGAGGCGGAACGCGTCGTCGAGCGCGTCGAGCCCTTCCGCGTCGACGGCGAGGACGCCGGCGAGGTGGTGCTGGCCATGCCCGCGCCGCAGGCCGCGCGGCTGACGGGGGAGGCCCCGGGCGGGGAGCAGGGGTGGGAGCCCGTGATCGCCGTGGTGCTGCGGTGGGACGAGCGGCGGTGGGATGCCGACCTGCACGGCGCTTTCGCGGCCGAGGACGCCGACGTGTCGTTCCTCGCCGACGACGGCGACCGGCGCGGGGACGGCGCCCCCGTGCTCGTGGTGCACACGACGGGCGAGCGCGCGCACCGCCACCTCGATGATCCGGACGCGGCGGTCGCGCCCGTCGTGGCCGCGACGAAGCGTCTGCTGCGGATCGACGACGACCCGGTCGCCACCCACGCGCACCGGTGGACGTTCGCTCGTCCGACCGAGACGACCGGGGAGCCGTTCTTCCGCTCGCCGGGCCTGTCGGCGTGCGGCGACGCCTGGGGCGAGAGCGCGGCGGTGCGCACCGCGTGGACCTCGGGCGATGCGCTCGGGCGGGCGCTCGCGGCATCCTGAGCCGTCGTCGGGACGCGGCGAGAAGCGCGGGAGCCGGGCGCCGTGAGGGCCAGGGACGCCTGCGCGGTGGACGGTCCCGAACCTCACCGCACTGTGCTCTTCGCCCGGACGCGTCAGCGCAGGCGGGCCGCGAGTTCCACGGCGTCGTACGGAGCCCGGCCCCGCGCGTCGTTGTCGAAGTACACGTAGACGTCGCGGGGGATGCCGTCCGGGGAACCGTCGAGGAGCCCACGGATCCGCGCTGCCCACGCGTCGAGCTCGTCGGCCGCGTACCCGCTGGCGTACAGCTCTCGTGAGCCGTGCAGGCGGATGTAGGCGTGGTGCGCGGTGACGGCGTCGAAAGCGGGCCACCGCCCCGCGGTGTCCGCCTGCACCAGCGCGACGTCGTGCGCGCGCAGGACATCGGCCGCGCGCGGATCGGCGAAGGACTGGGCGCGGGGCTCGAGCGCATGGCAAAGCGGCACGTCGGCGTCGATCTCGAGCCAGGCGCGCCCCTCGAGACGTTCGTCGTGCCGGCGCGCCAGGGCGAGGGCTTCCCCGGTCGTGCGGGGAAGCTGGGCAAGGAAGCCGTCCAGGTCGGCGCGGTCGAATTCGACGCGTTCGGGCAGCTGCCAGAGGAAGGGGCCGAGTGCGGGTCCGAGGGCCAGCACTCCCGACGCGAAGAAATTCGCGAGCGCCGTTCCCACACCGTGCAGCCGCAGCATGTGCGTCACGTAGCGAGATCCCTTGACCGCGAAGACGAAGTCGTCGGGGACGTCGCTGCGCCACCGCTGATAGCTCGACGGCCGCTGGAGCGAGTAGAACGATCCGTTCAGCTCGACGCTCGGGAGGCGCTCAGCCACGTACGCGAGCTCGCGCCGTTGCACGAGCCCGCGCGGGTAGAAGTCGCCGCGCCAGCGCGGGTAGCGCCACCCCGAGACGCCGACGTACGCGGTCCCGGTCAGGCGTGGCCCTCGGCGGCGGGGAAGCCGGGAGCATCGGCGGGATCGGCGTCACCGTCGACGGCGTCGCCGGTGCGGTCGTCGAGGTCGACGTGCTCCTCCGCCTCGGCGGCGTCTTCGCGGACCTCATCGGTGACGGCGTCGGTGGGCGCGGCGGAGTCGGCGTGGGCGTCGTCGGAGTGGCGGGAGGGAATGTCAGGAGTGCTCATGACTCCACCGTGCTCCTCGACGCCGTGCGGGCGAACCGGCTTGACACGTGCGTGTGGGTCAGTCGCCGGCATCCGGGATCGAGGGCTGCGTGGCGGGCCAGGCCGGAAGGGGATCGGCGAACGCCGCCCAGGCGGCCGGGCCGGCCGCGAGCTCGGCGTCGGTGAGGGCGGCCTCGTCGAGGATGTGCGCGAGGCGCGGCGCCGACAGGTCGAGACCGGTGAAGGCGATCTCCTGACCGAGGCCCATGCGGCCGTCGTCGGCGCCGAGGGGCTCGATCCACATCGCCGAGCCGACGTGCTCCCAGCGGGCCAGGATGCCGGGCCGCGAGGCGATGCGGCAGAAGCCCGCTGAGCGCACGAGACGACCGGCCGCGCCGTCGTCCAACCGGTCGAGGGCGGCGGACAGGCGCTCGGGGTGGAAGGGGCGCACCTGCTCGTAGACGAGCGTCGCGACGCGGTTGTCCCGCATGAACGGGTCGTGTTCGCCGTTGAGCGCCCGCACCCATCCCGCGCGCTCGAGCAGCTCGCCCTCGTGCCTCGCGGGGGAGCGCAGGTCGCTCACGGGATCACGCGACAGTCGCAGCACGGCGCGGGGATTGAGGTGCGAGGCGAGTGCCATCTGCACGGCGAGAGCGGGTGTGGGGACCTGCTCCCAGTTGATCCACACGATGCGGGTCGCGAGCTCGAGCGCGAGCGCGGCCTGGCGTGCGCGGGCGCCGACGTCGCCACGGGTGTCGCCGGGGCGGGCGGATGCCACCAGGGCGGCGTCGTCGAGCAGGTCGCCGATCATGTGGCGGGCGTCGACGGCGCAGACCGCTTCGACGTCCGCTCCTCCGCGAGCCACGAGCGCGTGGATCAGATCGACGTCGCTGCCGAGGTCGACGACCGCGTGGTCGTCCGAGGCGCGGGGGCGCGGGGTCGGGAGAGCGTGCGCGGCTCGCAGATCGGCGAATCGCAGAAGGTGAAGAGGGCGTTCGAGAGCGACGGCGGTCCTCTCGGCGTAGGACCGGCGTTCCGGGGCGCAGACGCCCATGATGGCGATCGTGCGGGGCATGGCATCCACCTCTCGGTTGTCTCAGGATCGTGAACACCTTAGCCTGTTATTGATAATGGTTATCAAAAAGGAGGATGCTATGAAGGTCCGCGCATCGATCAAGTCCTTGAAGAAGCAGCCCGGCGCGCAGGTCGTGCGTCGGCGCGGCAAGGTCTTCGTGATCAACAAGCTGAACCCGCGCTTCAAGGGGCGTCAGGGGTAGGGGCTCGCGCGATCCGTCCGCCCGACGAGGAGTGACGCCGCGATAACGCGAACGAGAACCGTTCCCGACATGACGAACACATTGCAATCTGTTTATGCGTCTGGTGAAGTGAGGGCGTGGACAAGATCGCGGGACTCGACGAGGCCGCGGAGCTGTTCAAGGTCCTCGGCAGCCCGTCGCGCCTCGCGCTCGTCTGGCTGCTGAACCACGAACCGCTCACGGTCGGCGCGCTGGCAGCGTCATCCGGACTCTCACAACCGCTCGTGTCGCAGCATCTGCGCACTCTGCGGCAGGCGGGCCTGGTGACCTCGGAGCGTGACGGGAAGGAAATCCGCTACGCCCTGGCCGACCAGCACGTCGCCCATGTCGTGCTCGACGCGATCGCCCACGTCACCGAACCGACCGACCAGGGGAGCGAACAATGAGCACCGCCGAAACCCACGCCGAGCACACCGTCGAGGAGCACGCCCACGGCGACGACTGCGGACACCAGAAGATCGAGCACGGCGATCACGTCGACTACGTGCACGGCACCCACCACCACGCCCTGCACGGCGACCACTACGACGAGCACGAATCCCAGGCCGAGCACTCGGTCGCCGACCACCGTCACGGCGACGACTGCGGCCACGAGAAGGTGGAGCACGACGACCACGCCGACTACGTGCACGACGGCCACCGTCACGCGCTGCACAGCGACCACTACGACGAGCACTGACCTGCTCCGGCGGCATCCCGTGTCACGAGCGCGGGATGCCGATCTTCGGGCCCGTCCTCCCCGCGAGGGGAGGGCGGGCCTCTGTCGTGTCCCGGCGGCCGCGAGAGCCGCGCGCTCCGCCGGCGGCGGGCCTCAGGCCTGGACGCGGAAGGAGCGACCCTCGAAGGCGATCACGTCGCCGGCCTGCAGCTGACGCCCGCGTCGCCGTTCGACCTCGCCGTTGACCTGGACGTAGCCGTCGATGATCGCCTCTTTGACGTCACCGCCCGAGTCCAGCACGCCCGCGAACTTCAGGAACGGGCCGAGGCGGATCATCTCGCTGCCGACCGAGACGTCCTGGGGTGCGGGGGAGGTCATTCCTCCAGCATGGCAGGTGACGGCGGAGTGCTCGGCGCGATCGCCGCACGGGCGGGGTCGCCGCCGCGGACACTGGGGCGGCCGGGGACGTGGACGCGACGGCGGGAGTCGAACCCGCCACGCCTTCGGTTATGAGCCGAGGCCCGGGACCGCCCGGATCGCCGCGATGTGCCCCCACGCTAATCCCGCCCCGCCGTCCCGACGAAGGTGCGTTGCGGTGCGTGACGGGAGGTGTCGCCGCGTGTCGCTCAACCCGCGCGCCGCCGCTCGATGATCGCCCGCGTCGAGTGCTCCAGGTGCGCACGGACGGCGTGTTCGGGGTCGCGCAGCGCCTCGGTCACGTAGGCGCGGTGCTCCTCGGTGAGGGCGCCGGACGCGTACGCGGGCCGCACGTGCGTCAGCAGCAGGTGCATCTCGGAGTCGAGGCGACGGTATTCCTCCGCGATCCGCGCGCTGCCGGCCGCTTCGACGAGCGCCAGATGCACGCGGGCGTGGGTAGCGAGCGTCGCCGCCCAGTCACCCGATGCCTCCGCCGCGGCCAGCTCGTCGAGCGCCGCGTCGACGTCGGGAGGACGGATGCCGCGGTCGCGGACGATCCGCAGCGCCTCGGTCTCGAGGGCGCACCGCAGCTGCTGCAGCGCGACGAGGGCGTCATCGTCGAGCGACGACACCCGCACGCCGCGGTACGGCTCGGCGGTGGCGAGTCGTTCGGCGGTGAGCCGCGCGAGCGCCGTCCGGGCGGTGTGGCGCGAGACGCCGAAGGTGTCGCTCAGCTCCTCCTCGCGCAGGGGTGCGCCGGGCGCGAGCTCCCCCGACAGGATGCCGGCGCGGACGGCGTCGGCGACGACATCGGCCGCGCGAGGACCCGGGGTGGGGGCGTCACGCGCGAGACGTGGCATCCGGAACCTCCTGACGCCGACGAACGGGAGCCGAGACCACGGCGAGACCCGCCGCGATGAGCGCGAGACCGAGGGCGCCCACCGGGGTGAGGTGCTCCTCCAGCACGAAGAGGCCGAGGAGGGTCGCGGCGAGCGGCTCGGCGAGGGTGAGTGTCGACACCGTCACCGCGGTGAGGCGCGCGAGCCCCCATCCGAAGAGCAGGTACGCGACCGTGGTCGTGACAACGCCCAGCCAGAGCGCGAGCGCGAGACCGTTCGGGGTGAGCAGCCACTCCGTGCCCGCGAGCAAGAGGACGGGGACGCTCGCGACCGCGGCCACGCCGAAGACCGTACCCATCACGCGCGTGGAGTCCCACCCCCTCTCGATCAGGGCCTTGCCGCACACCGTGTAGAGCGCGTACGACATCCCCGCGCCGACCGACCCGAGCAGTCCTCCGGGGGCCAGCGCCACGGTGCCGCCGGTCACCCCCGACACCAGCACCACCCCGGCGAGGGCGACGGTGGTGGCGAGCATCCACCGCGCAGAGGGGGTGCGGCGCAGGCGCACGGCATCCACGATGCCGGTCGCGATGGGGGCCGACCCGAGCGCGACGACCGTGCCGATGGCGACGCCGTTCTCGCGCGTGCCGAGGAAGAACAGCGGCTGGTAGGCGAGAACGCCGATCGCACCGACCGCGATGAGCGCGGCGGTCGACGCCCGCGTCGCTGTCGCGGGGCGGGGCGCGGACCTGCGGGCGAGGGCGAGCACGCCCAGGATGCCGCCGCCGACCACGATGCGTGCCGCGCCGACGGCGATCGGCGAGGCGTCGACCCCGGCCAGGGCCTGCGCGGTGCCGGTCGTGGAGAAGCACAGCGCTGCAGCGAGGATCGCGAGAGCGGGAAGCATGGGTGGATTGTTACACAATCCGCCCGTGACATCAGGTCCGGAGGGCCGCCACCATGGAGCGCAGCGCGCGCAGGGCGGCCTGCTGCTCGGCATCCGTCATCCCGTGGAGCATGCGCCGCTCGACATCTCGCACGGCCGCGCTCGCCGCGGCGAGCGTCTCGTGGCCCTTCGCTGTGAGGCGTGCGGGCAGGACCTTGCCGGAGGTCGGGGTCGCGGGTCGCTCGACGATGCCGTCGCCTTCGAGGGTGTGGAGGAGCACGTTCATCGACTGCCGGGTCACGAATGCCCCGCGCGCGAGGTCGGAGTTCGACAGGCCCGGGCGCTGCGCGAGCAGCTCGAGGCAGGAGTAGTGAGTGATCGTCATGCCGAGCGGGCGGAGCACGTCTTCCATCGCCGCTCGCAGCGCGCTGGCCGCCTCTTTCAGCAGATAGCCGAGGGAGGTGTCGAGATCGATCCGCTCTTGCGTCATGTCAGTATTCTGACATATGCTTGGTGTCAGATAACTGACACACAAGGAGCTCTCATGCCTGTCGTCGGTCCCGATTTCGTCTCCCTGCAGGTGCGCGACCTCGCCGCCTCCCACGCGTTCTACGAGCGCTACCTGGGCCTCGAGCGAACGCCCGCCGGCCCGCCGCACGCGGTCGTCTTTTCCACCGCCCCCATCGCCTTCGCGCTCCGCGACCTGGCCCCGGGCACCGACCTCTCCGGCGTCGCGCAGCCCGGCGTGGGCGTCGCCCTGTGGCTGCTCGCGAGCGACGTGCAGGCGATCCACGACGCCCTCGCCGCGGACGGCCACCGCATCGTCATGGATCCGATCGACGGTCCCTTCGGTCGCACCTTCACATTCGCCGATCCCGACGGCTATCACGTCACCCTCCACGACCGCGGCTGAGCGGCCCGGGGAGGCGGTCGAGCCCCGACCGCCCCGAGCGGACGCCCAGCCTGCGACGGGTAACGTTGACGCATGGCGACGACGGCGGGGCGAGGCATCCTGGCCCTGGGCGTCTTCGGCATCCTTCTGGCCTTCGGTGCGGTGATCGCCGTGCTGGTGGATCCCTTCGCGCGGGTGCCCATGATGGTCGATCCCACGACCGAGTGGCTCGCGCGCGTGCTTCTCGCCCTGGGCGTCGCCTGGCTCGTGATCGGCATGCTCGCCGCCCGCACGAGTCTGGTCCGTCGGCCCGGCGCCGCGGCCGCGCGCGCGACCTGGATCGCCTCGACGCGACCCTGGCGGGCCCGCGAGTCGAGCCTGGGTCTGCTGCCGTTGGATCGCTGGCTGATGATTCTCGTACCCGGCGGGCTGCTCGTCACCACGCGCATCGTGCAGACCCCGCGTGACGGACTCCTCGGCGTCGCCGTCGCGATCCTGGGGTGGCTCCTGTTCGCCACCGCCGTGCGGCTCCTGCTCGGCCGCCGATCGCCGTGGCCCATCATCGCGGCGGTCGGGGGAGCCCTCGTGCTGCGCTGCGTCGTCGCGCTCCTGGCCGTCGCCCTGTCGGGCCCCGACGGCGTATGGCCGTCGCTGTGGGCGGTGCCGGTCGTGCGGATCCTCTACCTGATGGTGGCCTTCGCCCTCGTGGCGTGGGTCTTCGTCGCCGCGGGCTGGTCGCTCGCTCCGCAACTCGGTCGCCCTCGCGCCGCGGGCATCGCCCTCGCGGGCATGGGGATCGGCTACGCGCTCCCCGCCGCCACCGTCGCCGTCGCGGGAGCGGGCGACGCCCTGCGCTCGTGGAACGAGCAGATCGGCATCCTGCCGTGGGATCTCGCGCGCCTCACCGGTATGCGCGACGGCGCCTTCCCGGTGGAACTCGTGAGCGTCACGGCCGTGATCGGCGCGATCGCCACGATCGTCGGCATCCTGCTCGCCCTGCCGCGCCGCGTGTACGCACGCCGCACGCGCTGAGGCTCGGCGCCCTCGAGCGCCCGATTGCGGACGCCCCGCCCGCGCGGACGACGTTCAGCGACCGAGCGTCTGATCGAACGGTCCGCCGCGTCGGATCTCGCGCACCTCTTTACCGAGCGGGAACAGCGAGACGGGCACCAGCTTGAAGTTCGCGATACCGAGCGGGATGCCGATGATCGTGACGCACAGCACGAGCCCCGTGACGATGTGCTCGAGAGCGAGCCACCAGCCGGCGAGCACGACCCACACGAGGTTCCCCAGGAACGACCCCACGCCCGCCGTCGGCTTCGCCACGATCTCGCGGCCGAACGGCCACAGCGCGTACAGCCCGATGCGGAACGAGGCGATGCCCCACGGGATCGTCACGATCAGGATGCAGAGCACCACTCCCGCGGCGAGGTAGCTGAGGAAGAGCCAGAAACCCGACAGCACGAGCCACAGGACGTTGAGAATGAGGCGCATGCGTCCATCCTCGCGGTTCGGAACGCGGCACCCGACGGGTTTGACACCGCTTCGCCTAACCGCCCGACGGTGGGGGTGCAAGCGCCCTTCGCACACCACCTCGGGGGTCTAGCGTGGGGCACCCCGAGGGAAGGAACCGATCATGTCCGACGTCACCCGCGCCACCCCCGAACGCCGCGTCCTTTCGAGCTTCAGCGACTACACGGGAGCACAGGCCGCCGTCGACCGTCTGTCCGACGCCGGGTTCCCCGTCGAGCACACCGCCATCGTCGGACACGGCGTGCGCATCGTCGAGCAGGTGACGGGGCGCATGACCCGTGGACGGGCGGCGCTGCTGGGTGCCGCGTCGGGCGCGTGGTTCGGCCTGATGATCGGCGTGCTGATCGGTCTGCTGAGCGTCGGAGGGTTCCTCGGGTTCGTGCTGCTGGGTCTCGTGCTCGGTGCCGTGTGGGGCGCGGTCTTCGGTTTCGCCGGACACGCCTTCACCGGCGGCCGCCGCGACTTCTCGTCGGTGCAGGGCTTCGAGGCCGAGCGCTGGGACGTGACGGTGGATGCCGAGCACTTCTCCCGCGCGCAGTCGCTGCTGTCGTCGGGTGCGGCGGGGGAGGGTCGCGCGTAACGTCGGCGCACTGCTGCCGGGCGGGTTCCGGGGTCGTGGGGCACCGCGCGTGGCCCCGGGGCGTCGGGGGTGACCCCGGGCCACCGGCGCGCGTCGCGCTCGTGAGGCCGCCCGGCCGCGAGGCCGATGTCGGAGGCCCCGCCTAGACTTGAAGGCGCCATGACCGACGCCTCCACGCCCCTCATCGTCGGCGGTTCCGCACCGTCGGCCGCCCGACCCGACGCCGATCTGCTCGAGGGGCTGAACGGTCCGCAACGGGAGGCCGTGACCTACCGGGGTCAGGCGCTGCTCATCGTCGCCGGCGCCGGCTCGGGCAAGACGAGCGTGCTCACCCGGCGCATCGCCTCGCTGCTGCGCACGCGCGAGGCGTACCCGAGCCAGATCCTCGCAATCACCTTCACCAACAAGGCCGCCGGCGAGATGCGCGAGCGCGTCCACCAGCTCATCGGTCAGAAGGCCGACGGCATGTGGATCTCGACCTTCCACTCCGCGTGCGTGCGCATCCTCCGCCGCGAGGCGGAGCAGTTCGGCTTCACGAAGTCGTTCACGATCTACGACTCCGGCGACTCGCGCGCGCTCATCAAGCGTCTCGTGAAAGAGCACGAGGGCGACTCGTTCGGCCTCACCCCCGCGGGGACGCAGAGCCGCATCTCGAAGCTCAAGAACGAACTGGCAGACGCCGAGTCGTACGCCCGCTCCGCCAACATGAGCGACCCCGCCGAACGCGTCTTCGTCGAGATCTTCTCGTCCTATCAGCGTGAACTGCAGCGGGCCAACGCCTTCGACTTCGACGACCTCATCGCCCAGACCGTCTACCTCTTCCGCGCGTTCCCCCAGGTCGCCGACGTCTACCGCAAGCGGTTCCGGCACATCCTCGTCGACGAGTACCAGGACACCAACCACGCGCAGTACGCACTGATCCACGAGCTCACGCGCCCCGTCGGCTCCGACGCCGAGCCGTTCTCCTCGGGCGGCATGATGATCTTCGACGCGGAGCCCGCGGGCGAGGACGCCGCATCCCTCACCGTCGTCGGTGACTCCGATCAGTCGATCTACGCGTTCCGCGGTGCCGACATCCGCAACATCAGCGAGTTCGAGCGCGACTACCCGGGCGCCAAAGTCGTGCTGCTCGAGCAGAACTACCGCTCGACGCAGAACATCCTGTCTGCGGCCAACGCGGTCATCGCCAACAACTTCGACCGCAAAGACAAGAAGCTCTGGACTGACGTCGGCGCGGGCGACCCGATCATCGGGTTCACCGGCTACTCGCAGCACGACGAGGCGCAGTTCGTGGCCGACGAGATCGAGGCACTGCACAAGAAGGGCGTCGACTACTCCGGCGTCGCGGTGTTCTACCGCACCAACTCGCAGTCCCGTGCGCTGGAGGAGATCTTCATCCGCTCCGCGGTGCCCTACAAGATCATGGGCGGCACCAAGTTCTACGAGCGCGCCGAGATCAAGGACGCCCTCGCCTACCTCGTGGCCGTCGCCAATCCGGCCGACTCGATGGCCCTGCGCCGCATCCTGAACCGTCCGCGCCGCGGTATCGGCGACGTGACCGAGACGGCGATCGCACGCTATGCCGCCGAGCACGACATCACCTTCCGCGACGCCCTCGCCAACTCCGCTCAGCTCGGTGTCGGCCCCAAGCTGCAGAAGGCGATCGATCAGCTCGACGCCGTGCTCACCGAGGCCACGGCGGTCATGCTGCCGGCATCCGGAGAACTCGCCCCCTCCACCTCGGTCACCGAGGGCTTGACGCTGCTGCTCAACAAGAGCGGATACTTCGACGCCCTGCGCGCGAGCAAAGACCCGCAAGACGAAGCGCGCCTCGAGAACCTCGACGAGCTCATCGCCGTGACGCGCGAGTTCGCGCGCAACAACCCCGAGGGCACGATCATCGACTTCCTCACCGAGGTGACCCTCGTGGCGGATGCCGACGACCTCGACGACGCGTCGGGCTCGGTCTCGCTCATGACCCTGCACACCGCGAAGGGCCTCGAATACGACGCGGTGTTCCTCACCGGAGTCGAGGAAGACCTGCTGCCGCACCGGATCTCGGCCAACGAGCCGGGCGGGCCGCAGGAGGAACGTCGTCTGTTCTACGTCGGCATCACGCGCGCCCGCAAGCGACTGCACGTCTCGCTCGCGATGACCCGCGCGCAGTTCGGCGAGGTCACGGTGGCCATGCCGAGCCGGTTCCTGCAGGAGATCCCTGCCGACCTCATCGACTGGCGTCAGTCGCCGGGCGACGTGAACGGCCGCGGCGGATCGCAGTCCCGCGCGCTCAACGCGCGCGGCCGTCGCCCCGGCCAGCCCGGCGGGGGCAATCGCTATGGCGACGACCTCGTCCCCCTGCCCAAGCGCGCACCGGCCGACCCGAGCAAGTTCCCGAACCGCATCCCCGCGAAGGTGCGCGACAACGGCGACATGGTTCTGGCCGCGGGTGATCGCATCCGCCACGACGACTTCGGCGAGGGCCGGGTGGATGCCGTGACCGGCGAAGGCGCGAAGCGCGTGGCGCATGTGCGCTTCGACACGGTGGGTCCGAAGAAGCTGCTGGTGAAGATCGCACCGATCGCGAAGCTGTAGCGCGTCCGCGCGAGGCGGGGGAGGCCACGCGGCGCAGGGCGACCCGACGCCCCGCACGCCGACCCGCCGACCCGACGCCCCGCACGGCGACCCGACGCCCCGCACGCCGACCCGCCGCCCCGCACGGCGCCCCGACGCCCTGCGCATCAGCGCGTTGCCGCGCCGTACGGTGCTGCGCCCCGCCAGGGCCCCCCGGGGCCCTGGCCCCCGGACCGCCCGGATAGGCTGGCGGAATGGCTCTCTTCTCGCGCCGCAAGAAGTCCGAATCCGACGACGCATCGGTCGACCGGCCCGACACCACGATCGAACCGGGCGAACAGCCCGTCGACCCCGCCGGCCCGAGCGATGCCGCTCCCGCCGCTGACGCGACCCCCGCCGCTCCGGCCGAGGCCGCGCCGACCGTCGGCATCTCGATGTCGTCGTTCCGCGGAGTGGGGGCGGGGCCCGAGCCCGCACCGACCTTGACGAACGCCCCGCCGGTCGCCGCACGCCCGTCGGCCCGTCAGCCCGGCCCGATGGAGGCCCCCGAGGCGCCCGAGACGGTGCAGGGTCTGCGCGACAACGCGCTGCTCGGCAACGCCCTCGCCGAGATCTCGGGGCAGCCCGAGCCGGCCCAGCTGCTCAACGTCGCGCGTCAGCTGCTGCAGGGGCACGTGTTCCTGCGCGTGAAGGGCGATGCGCGGGCGCTGCTGGCCGAGGGCAAAGACCTTCCGCTCGCCGTCGCCAACCGCGGCGACGAGCAGCTCGTGCTCGCGTACAGCGGGGGCCTGGCGCTCCGCGCGAGCGTCGAGGCGGACGGCGACCACGACACGTCCGCGATGGGCCAGCCCATCATGGCCCTGCTGCGACACGTCCTCTCGGGCTCCTACGCCGGAATCGTGCTCGACCCGGCATCCGGTGACAACCGCGCCGTGCTGCCCAAGGCGCTCCTCGAGCGCATGGTGGCCGAGGTCGACCCGGAGCTGCGCATCAAGACCGCCCTGTGCGACACGCGTACCGACGAGACGGTGACCACGATCGTCGAGGCGATCGTCGCCGAGGCGCCGATGTGGATCGCGGTCAACCGCACCGAGGAGGGCGGACCGATCGGCGTCGCCGAGTCGCGTTCGGCCGCGGGCGAGCGTTTCCTCGAGGTCTTCAGCCACCCGCTCGAACTTCTTGCGCTCGGCCGCGGCGATCAGCCGCTGCCCATCAGCCGTGCGCAGCTGTCGAAGGCCCTCGCGAGCGACCCCGCGCTCACCGGCATCCTGATCGATCCGGCGGGCCCGTGGATCCGCCTCACCCGCGAGGAGCTCGCACCCCTCATCGACCTCGCCGCGCAGGACGCCGCCGCCGCGGAGTCCTGAGCGCTCAATCGAAGCGGGCCGCCCCCACCCGGGGAGCGGCCCGCTCTCGTTTCGCGGGGATGCCGAGCGGCCCGGCCGTCACACCCCGTACAGCTCGCCGACGGGGACCGCCACCGGCAGCACATTGCCGGCGGGAGCGAGCGGGCACGCCCACATCGGGTCGTAGGCACACGAGGGGTTGTAGGCGAAGTTGAAGTCGATGACGAGGGTGTCGGGGGCGGCTCCGCGGCCGAGGTCGGCGCCCTTGATGGTGTCGAGCAGGTAGCGTCCGCCTCCGTACGTGCCGCCCGGCCGACCGGCGGCCGCGTCGCGCACGGGCACGAACAGTCCGCCGCCGTAGGACGTGAGGCGCCAGACGTCGAGTGATCCGGTGTCGGGGAGCTCCACGCGACCGATGCGCTCGAAGCCGACCTCGCCGTCGGTGCCGGTGGTCGCGACGAACGACGCCTCGTCGGCGTCGAGCAGCGGCACCTCGAACCGCCAGGCGGCGTCGTAGGGGGCGAGGGGAAGGCCCACGAACCCGTCGCGCTGCTCCGGGAGAAGCGGCGTCGCGGGGTGATCGGCGAAGAGCGCGTCGCGCTCGATGCGCCAGAGCTCGTGGGCGTCTTCGGGGTCGTCGGCCTCGCGCACGGCGTCGTAGAGCGCGAACACGCGGCGGCGCCAGTCGGCGATGTCGAGGGCGGTGCGGGCGGCGGCGGTGGTCATGACATGAGCGTAGGCCGGGGGTGGATGCCGGGGCCCGGGGTGGACAGCGACGCGGCGGGGCGCCCGCGTGCGCGCGGCCGACCGCCCGTCGCGCAACGGGCAGACACGGCGCGGGCCCGCGCACTAGCGTCGGCACATGGCATCCCCTCGCATCACCCTGACCGTCCCCGGCCCCGACGGCGACCGCGAGGTCGGCATCTCGAACCCCGACCGGGTGCTCTGGCCCGAGGTCGGGATCACCAAACGCGAGCTGGCCGAGTACCTCATCGCGGTGGGCGGCGCGTTCATCGCGGCGAACGGACACCGGCCCGTGTCGCTCGAACGTTTTCCCGAGGGCGTGGGCGGCGGGGCCTTCTTCTCGAAGAACCCGCCGAAGGGGGCGCCGGCGTTCGTCGAGGCCGTGACGGTCACCTACAACAGCGGGCGGCGGCATCCGCAGCTGTTCCTCGGCGAGATCGCCTCGGCGGTGTGGGCCGCGCAGATGAACACGATCGTGTTCCACCCCTGGGCCTCGCTCGCGACCGACCCCGACCATCCCGTCGAACTGCGCATCGACCTCGACCCGCAGCCCGGCACCGGGATCGCCGAGGCCGTCACGGCGGCGCATGAGCTGCGGGTGGTGCTGCGCGAGGCGGGCCTCGAGCCCTGGATCAAGACGAGCGGCAACCGCGGCCTGCACGTGTTCTGCCCGATCGAGCCCACGCACGAGTTCCTCGACGTGCGGCACGCCGTCATCGCCGCCGCGCGCGAACTGGAACGACGGATGCCGGATGCCGTGACCACCAGCTGGTGGAAGGAGGAGCGGGGCGAGCGCATCTTCGTGGACTTCAACCAGGCGAACCGCGACCGCACCATGGCCGGCGCGTACTCCCCGAGGGCCCTGCCCACCGCCACGGTGTCCACCCCGGTGGCCTGGGACGAGCTCGACGGCCTCGACCCGCTCGCGTTCACGGTGCGCTCGATGCCCGAGCGGTTGGCATCCGTCGGGGACCCGTGGGAGGGCTTCGCCGAGAAGCCCGGACGCATCGACACGTTGCTGGAGTGGTGGCAGCGCGATCTCGAGAACGGGCTCGGCGAACTGCCGTTCCCGCCCGAGTTCCCCAAGATGCCCGGCGAGCCGCCGCGCGTGCAGCCGTCGCGGGCGAAGGCGCCCGCGGAGTGACGCGGCGCAGCGCGGACGAGGGCGGAGAACAGGAGATCATTCCGGGACAGGACGGCGAGAGAGATCGGCGTCCGGTTCTCGACTGATCGCCTGCCGCGCCTCAGACGCCGGCCGCCAGCGCGTCGCCCGCTGCGCTGCGGTAGTACAGCACCGCCCGGCCGTACCGGGCGCGGTTGAGCAGCCCGGCGCGTTCCATCACGCGCAGGTGCTGGTTGACCGCGGAGGTCGAGACACCGAGCCCCAGGGCGAGATCGGTCGAGGATGCCGGCTCACCCAGCGCCGCGAGAAGGGTCGAGCGGGTGCGTCCGAGCAGGTCGGAGACGGCGTCGGGCTCGGGCTGCGTGCTGCGCGACCACATCGCGCCCTGACCGCGCGCCGGATACATGACCGCCGGCGGGAGATCGTCGTCGATGGGGGTCGAGACGCGGACGGTGAACATCGAGGGCACGAGGGTGAGGCCGTCGCCGAGCACGGGCCGACGGCGGATGTCGGGGTTCCACAGCCGCACGTCGAGGTGGCGGCCGTCGTAGCGGGCGGCATCCGAGAGTCCGTTGAGCACGGCGCCCAGACCCGACTGCGCGGCGATCCGTCCTCGATAGGCGATGTCGGCCCGCAGGACGGCGCTCATGCGCGGCCAGTGCGGGGCGAAGCAGAGGTCCCACGCGGTGGCGAGAGCGCGTTGCAGACGAGCGACGACCAGGTCGTGCCGCCCGCGGAACACCGGCGGGACCTCGCCATGGAGGCGCTCGAGGTCGGCGACGAAGCGCGCCCGGGGGATGCGTCCGAGCGCGACCAGCTCGTCGTCGAGCGAGGTCAGCGGCGACGACGGGCGGGGGTTCACGAAGTCCGCCGTCCATTTGCGGTCGTTGACGAGCCCGAGCAGCACCTCGAGGTCGAGCAGGGGGCGCACCGACGCGATGCGCTCCAGCCACGGACGCTGAAGGGGGAAGCCGTCGGGTTGGGAGAGGGCGCGCAGCCCCAGCCCGAGCTCCGACAGCGGTGAGACGCCGAACCGGATCGCCGAGATGTCGGCGGCCTCCAACTCGTACCGGATCATGAAGCCTTACGCTACATTGATTGAGGGCGCCGACGGCGCCTGCCTCAATGAGATGGTGACCAGCACGATCCCGACCGTCCCCCTGAGAACCCTCGTGCAGACGGATCGCACCCTGCGCCGCCTACTCACCGTCACCCTCGTAGACACGCTCGGCCGCGGCGCGTTCTTCACGCTGACGACCCTGTACCTGACCCTCATCGTGGGGCTCGAGCCCGTCTCGGTCGGTATCGGCCTCACGATCGCCGGGGCGGTGGGCGTCGCGAGCTCACTGACCTTCGGACACCTCTCCGACCGCGTCAGCGCGCGGAAGATGCTCATCGTCCTGCACGTCGTGCAGGGGGCGGCGCTCATCGGCTACCTCTTCGTCCGCGATCTGCCGACGCTCGTGATCGTCGCCTCGCTCGTGCTGCTCGCGCAGCAGGGAGGGGGGAGCGTGCGCTCCTCCGTCGTCGGGCGGGCGTTCCGCGGGGAGGACCGGGTGCGCATCCGCGCGACGATGCGCACCGTGACGAACGTCGGTATCGGAGTCGGCACCGCGGTCGCCGCCGTCCCCCTCGCGCTCGGCACGCCGTTCGCGTTCCACCTCACGATGACGATCGCGGGCTCGCTCTTCCTGCTCTCCGCCGTGCTCGTCGCCGGTCTCGACCCGCGGCGCGTCGACGTCCGGCGGGAGGACCCGGATGTCGAGACCCCGGCCTCCGCGCCGGTCGCCGCCGTGCGGAGCCCCTACCGCGACCCGCGCTTCCTGTGGCTGACCGCACTCATGGGGGTGTTCGGCATCCAGTTCGGGGTGTTCGAGATCGGCGTGCCCCTGTGGGTCGTCGCGCACACGATCGCCGCCGACGTCCTGGTCAGTCCGCTGCTCCTGGTCAACACGGTGGTCGTGGTGCTGCTGCAGGTGCGGATGAGTCGCGGGACCGGGACGTTCTCGGGAGCCGGGCGGGCGATGATCCGCGCCGGGTGGCTCATGGTCGCCGCGTGCGCCCTGTGGGCCGGGGCGGGATGGATCGGCGGTGAGGGATGGGTGCCCGCGACGGCGGTGATCGTCGTGCTGCTCGCCGCGGCCGTCGCCCACTCGCTCGCCGAGATCACCTCGAGCGCCGCGGGGTGGAGCTTGAGTTTCGACCTCGCGCCGCAGGAGCGCATGGGGAGCTACCAGGGTGTCTACGGCACGGGCTATGCGGTCGGGGCGATGATCGCCCCCGCCGTCGTGACGATGACGGCGATCGACCTCGGCACCGCCGGGTGGGCGATCCTCGCGGCGATGTTCGCTGTCGCCGCAGCCGGTGTCGTGCTGATCGCCCGACGGGCGGATGCCGTGGAGGTGCGCTGAGCGGCCCGCACCGCGCCCGGGCTCGCTGCGAGTCAGTCCAGAACGTCGCCCAGGTCGTACGAGCTCACGGTGTCGAGCTGTGTGAAGGTGCACGAGCGGGCATCGCGGTCGGGGCGCCACCGGTCGAACTGCACCGTGTGCCGGAAGCGCATGCCCTCGAGCTGGTCGTAGCGCACCTCGAGAACGCGCTCGGGACGCAGCCGCACGAACGAGACGTCTTTGGACGCCGAGAAGCGCGAGCGGTCGGTCTCGCCGGTGACGGCGGCGCCCTCGTCGTCGCGCTCGACGTACGGCTCGAGCTCGTCGATCAGCTCGCGGCGGCGCTTGTCGGTGAAAGCCGACGCACCCCCGACGCCGTGCAGTCGACCGTCGTCGTCGTAGAGCCCCAGCAGCAGGGAGCCGACGCCCTCGCCGGACTTGTGGATGCGGTAGCCCAGCAGCACGACGTCGGCCGTGCGCGCGTGCTTGATCTTGAACATCGTGCGCTTGTTCGGCGCGTAGGGCTGCGCGAGAGGCTTGGCGATCACACCGTCGAGACCGGCGCCCTCGAACTCGGCCAGCCACCGGCGCGCGAGGTCGGGATCGTCGGTGGTGCGGGTGACGTGCACCGGGTGCGGCACGTCACCGAGCAGATCGACGAGCTGCCTGCGGCGCTCGGAGAACGGCTCGCCCTGCAGGTCGCGCTCGCCGCGGGCGAGGAGGTCGAACGCGATGAACATCGCCGGGGTGTCCTCGGCGAGCAGGTTCACCCGGGATGCCGCAGGGTGGATGCGCTGCGAGAGGGATTCCCAGTCCAGCCGTTGGGAGCCCGGTTCGCCGCGCGCCACCACGACCTCGCCGTCGATGAGGCACGGCTCGGGGAGCAGTCGCGCGAACGCCTCCACCAATTCCGGGAAGTAACGGGTGAGAGGCTTCGCGCCCCGGCTGCCGATCTCGACGTCGGTGCCGTCCCACGAGACCAACGCACGGAAGCCGTCCCACTTCGGTTCGTAGCTGAAGCCCCCGTCGACCTTGGCGTGGTCGGGAACCTCGGGCACCGACTTCGCCAGCATCGGTGCGGGGATGTCGTAGGACACGGTCGTCAGCTCTCGTCGCCTGCAAGCGGCACGGGATTCTTGCGCTTCTTGCGGCGGGCCCACTCGGCCGGCTCGTCGGAGCCGTTCCAGACGGTGATGATGCCCCAGACGACGGCCGTGAGGGGCACGGCCAGCAGGGTACCCAGGATGCCGCCGATCGCGGTGCCGCCGGCGAGCACGACCAGCACGACGAACGAGTGCAGCTTCATCGACCGGCCCATGAGGACGGGCTGGAGGAAGTTGCCCTCGAGCTGGTTGACCACGACCACGATGCCGACGACCACCAGGGCGATCACCCACCCGTTGGTGACGAGAGCGACGAGCGCGGCCAGGATGCCGGCCGTCACGGCGCCGACGATCGGGATGAACGCGAGCAGGAAGACGAGCACGGCCAGGGGGAGCGCCAGCGGCACACCCAGGACGGCCAGGCCGATGCCGATCCCGATGGCGTCGACGGCGGCGACGGACGCCGTCCCGCGCACGTACGAGCCGAGGACGGTGACCGTCTTGTCGCCGATGCGACGCGCGCGCTCGTAGTCGCTGCCGTGGAACGGGCGGAGGACGAACTCCCACATGCGCGGACCGTCCTTGAGGAAGAAGAACAGGATGACGACCATGAGCACGAAGCCCGTGACGAACGAGGCCACGGCGCTTACCCCCGCGAGGGCGCCGGTGCCGAACTGCGCGCTCGTGACGAAGTCGCCGATCGCCTGGACGGCCTGGTCGACCTGATCGGGCGAGATCGCGAACGGCAGGGTGTGATACCAGTCCTGGGCCTTCTGGAATCCTTCGACGGCCTGCGAGCTCAGGGTGTCCCACTGATTGATCACGGCGTTGACGACGAGCCACCCGAGGGCCGCGAGCACGACGACGACCGCGAGCAGCGTGAGCAGGGTCGCGACGACCGCCGGGACGCCCTTGCGTCGCATCCACATCGTGACCGGCCCGAACGCCGACGCGAAGATGAGCGCGAGGATCAGGGGGATGATGACGAGCGTCACCTGACGGATGCCCCAGATGACACCCGCGACCAGCACGACGACGATGATGATCTGCACCGCGCGTACGGCGAGACGCCCGAACCCATCGGCCCACAGGCTCTTCGGCGGCGTCTGCACGGTCTCGGCGACGGCTTCGACCGCGCGACGCGGCGCGGGATGGCGAGAGAAGAGGCCCATGCGACGACGTTAGCGGGAGGTCCCGACATCGTCCGCGCGGCTTGCGCGGGTGGGGGTCGGCGGTTAGGGCGGCGATCCGTGAGACCCCGGCGCGGACGACCGAGAGCGATCGCGGCGCCGGGGTCTCGGCATCCGGGGTCAGACGAAGGCGCTCATGCCCGTGATGTCGCGGCCGAGAAGGAGGGCCTGCACGCTCTCCGTGCCCTCGTAGGTGTGGATCGCCTCGATGTCGGCCATGTGCTGCATCACGCCGTTCTCGAGCAGGATGCCGTTGCCGCCCAGCAGGTCGCGCGCGATCGACGCCACCCGGCGGGCCGCGCGCGTGTTGTGGTACTTGGCGAGGGAGGCCTGGGTGGGTCGAAGGCCGCCGGAGGTCTCGAGGTCGGCGAGGCGACGGCAGTACAGCTGCATCGCGGTGAGTTCGTCGAGCATCTGCGCGAGGCGCTCCTGGACCATCTGGAACTTCGCGAGGGGCTTGCCGAACTGCATGCGCTCGGTGGCATACGTCCGCGCGATCTCGTAGCAGGCCGTCGCGTGGCCCAGGGCCGACCAGGCGACGCCCGAGCGGGTGGCGAAGAGCACGACCGACGCGTCCTTGAACGTGCGGGTGCCCGGGAGCACGGCATCCGCGGGAAGACGCACGTCGTCCATCGCGATGTGGGCCTGGTGAATGCCGCGCAGCGACACCTTCCCGGTGATGACGGCGCCCGTGTAGCCCGGTGTGTCCTGCTCGACGAGGAAGCAGCGCACGTCGCCGTGGTCGTCGCCGCCCTCGTCGTCGACGCGGGCCCAGACGAAGGTGATGCCGCCGGAGGCGCCGTTGCCGATCCACTTCTTGGTGCCGCTGAGTGACCAGCCGTCGTCAGTGCGGGTGGCGGTCGTCTCGAGCGAGACGGAGTCGGAGCCGTGGTCGGGCTCGGTGAGCGCGAAGGCGCCGAGGACGGTGCCGTCGGCGAGGGGCTTCAGCCAGCGCTGCTGCTGCTCGGGTGATCCGTAGAACGCCAGCGTGCGCAGCGCGAGGCCGCCCTGCACGGCGAGGGCCGTGGCGAGCGAGCCGTCGTGGCGCGAGATCTCCATGTTGACCAGTCCCGCGGCCAGGGGAGAGGTGCGCGGCAGGTCGGGGTGCTCGATGCCGTCGGTGAACAACTCGAGCTCGCCCATGCGCCGCACGAGGTCGATCGGGTAGGTGGCGGCATCCCACTCGCCCTGCATGCGCTCGCCGACCTCGTCGGCGAAGGTCTTCGCGGCATTCCACGCGGCGCGGTCGGCGTCGGGGATGTCGGCGAAGACGGCGTAGTAGTCGGTGTCGCGGCGGCCCAGCAGGTCGTAGTGGGCGACGCGCTCTCCGGGGAGGGCGCGGGCATCGGCGTCGATGGTCATGGTTCCCAGTATCGCTCACGCTGATACTCGGTGTCACGCCGTGGGGGTTTCTCACGGCAACCCGTCGGACTCGCCCCGCGTGCGCGCTGACGCGCTCCTCGCGTGTCCAGGACACGCCGCGTGGCGCCGCCGCGAACGGCGTGTCTTGGACACTCGACAGGGGTGTGGGGTGGACCCGGGGCTCGGGCAGTGCCGCGCCGCGACGAGGGAGGCGGCCCCGGGTCAGTCGCCGAGCGAGGCGCGCAGGCGGCGAGTCACCTCGGCGGCGGGCATGCGGCGCGGGAACGCTGCCACGATGAGGTCGTCGCCCGACGCGTCGTCGCCGTCGGCGTGCACGCCGTAGCGACGCAGCACGTCGTCGAGTGCGCGACGCAGGACGGATGCCGGCACCCGGGCGCCCCGCATGAGCCGGCGCAGCACGTGGTTGTGCACCGCCGTGACCAGGGCGGCGAAACCGACGGCATCCAGGGGGTCGAGGCCGGGAAGGGCCTCGCGCAGGTACTCGTCGAAGAGGCGTTCGTAGCGGAACACCGTGACGATCTCGCGGTCGCGCAGATCGGAGATCTCGCGCACGATCACATACCGACGGCGGGCGAGCTCGGGGTCGGCCGCGAAGTGGCGGAACACCCGCACCGAGGCCTCGCATACTGCGGCCCACGGGTCGTCGTGCGGCTGCGCCAGGTAGGCGCGCGTCTCGGCGAGGAGCACCTCGTGGTCGGCGAAGACGACGTCTTCCTTCCCGCCGAACTGCCGGAAGAACGTCGAGCGTGACACTCCCGCGGCCTGCGCGATCTGCTCGACCGAGGTCTGGTCGTAGCCGTTCGCGACGAAGAGGTCGATGGCGGCGGCGACCACGGCCGTCCGGCTCGGCGGGGCAGGGGTCTCGCTCACGTGATGAGCCTAGGCGTCGGAGGCCGGAGAATCCCGCGATTCCCGACCGCGGGCGGTGAGCTCGTCGCGGACGGCTTTTCGGACGACGCCGTAGACCGCGGAGAGGGCGACGGCGGCCATGACCACGACGAAGACGAGCGAGGTGAGCGGGTCCATCCGTCCACGCTGTCACGGCAAGGGCGTCGGCGCATCCTCCACCCGCGGCTAACCGAAACCACCGCCGGGGGCAAGTGGATGCCGAGACCTCGGCCCCCGCGATGGGATGGACCGCATGACATCCCCCCTGTGGCTCCGCGATCAGACGCCCGTCGACGGCACCCCGTTCGAGTCCGGCGCGCGGCACGACGTCGTGATCGTCGGCGCAGGCCTCACCGGCCTGTCCACCGCCGTGATGCTCGCCGAGGCCGGCCTCGACGTCGCGGTGGTCGACGCGGGCGGGGTGGGGCAGGGGGCCACCGGCGCCTCCGTCGGCATGGCATCCCTGCTGCAGGGGACCACGCTCGCGTCGCTGCGGAGGCACCACCCGGCGAGCCTGGTGCGCGCCTACGTCGATGCGAACCGCGCGGGCCTGGAGTGGCTCGCCGACCGCGCCGGCGGTGCTGCCGACCGTCGCACCGCTTTCACTTTCGGGCGGGGGATCGCCGCCGACGCCGCCCTCGACGCCGTGCGCGACGCGGCCCGCGAGGCCGGTCTCGCGCTGCGCGAAGACGCTCCCGCCGACCTCGGTGGCCGCACTCCCGTGCGCGCTCTCGCCCTCGACGATCAGCTGGCCCTCGACCCCGCGTTGCTCGCGCGGACGCTCGCCCGCACCGCAGTGGAGGCCGGAGCGACCCTGCACACCGGCGTGCGCGTGACCGACGTGCACGCGCTGCCCACCGGCCGCGTCGAGACCGAGCACGGTCCGATCTTCGGCGACACGGTCGTCCTCGCGACCGGCACGCCCATCACCCGCCGCGGCCTGTACGACCTGAAGACCCGGGCCCTGCGCTCGTGGGCGATCGCTTTCGAGCTCGACGGGGATGCCGAGGCCCCCGGCGGAGTGTGGAGCGAGGTGGGCGTCGACGGGCGCAGCGTCGTGGCGGCCCCGTCGTCGTTCGGGCGGTCCGCTCTCATCGTCACCGGGGCACGGCATCCGGTCGGGTCGGCGTCGTCGGAGGTCGCGCTCGCTGAAGGGCTCGCCGCGTGGGCTCGCCGGACGCTCCCCGTCGGCGCGGAGATCGCCCGCTGGTCGGGGCAGGACTACCAGTCGCACAACCTCGTGCCGTTCGTGGGCGGGATGCCGCGCGGTCTCGGCCGCCTGCGATTCGCCACGGGATACGCGGGGTGGGGCATGACCAACGCCCCGGCGGCGGCGATGCGCCTGACCGCGGAGATCCGCGGCGTCTCGCGCAGTGAACGACCCGAGTGGATGCGGACGATCGGCACGCGCCTGACCGTGCCCGCCGATCTCGGTCGGGGTATCGGCGAGGCCGCGCGGCGTGCCCGGGTCGCCACGA
Source organism: Microbacterium sp. NPDC007973 (assembly GCF_042958465.1). Lineage (NCBI taxonomy): Bacteria > Bacillati > Actinomycetota > Actinomycetes > Micrococcales > Microbacteriaceae > Microbacterium > Microbacterium sp. NPDC007973. The sequence continues at coordinate 761,288 of NZ_JBIBJJ010000001.1, read as the reverse complement.
TGGCGCTCGCCGAAGCGGTTCCGGCGCCGACGAAGAGACCCGCGGAGGGCGCCGGACTCGTGGCCCGCCAGGGGCTGCGCACGGCCGCCGTCTCCACGATCGACGGACGCACGCGCGCGGTCACCGCGCCGGCGCCGCTGACGTGGAACGACGCCGAGCGCACGTGGGACAGCCCCGTCGACGGCTCGCGCTACGCGCCCGACGGGACGCGGGTCGAGGGCGCGGCATCCGCGGATCTGGGTACCGCCGTTCGCGGGTGAGCGACGGTTTGCGTCCGCGGGGCGAGCGTGAGTCCGGCGAATGGGGCGTTCGCGCGCGGGATCGACGCGTTCCGGCCGCCGTCTGCAGGAGTTGTGCCGGCCGGGCGCTCAGCTCTTCGCGCCGGTGAGCGCGAGCGCGCCGCCGAGGCCGATCATCATGACGCCGCCGGTCGCCGACAGCGTTGAGATGCGCTTCGGCGACCGCGCGAACCATGCGCGCGCCGTGCCGGCGGCGACGGCCCACGCGCTGTCGCAGGTGAGGGCGAGAACCTGGAAGATCAGGCCCAGGAGCAGCAACTGCAGCCACACGGCACCCGCGTGAGGATCGACGAACTGGGGCAGCACGGCGACGAAGAACGCGATCGTCTTGGGGTTCGTCATCCCCACGATGAAGCCCTGGCGCAGCAGGGTCCATGACGAGGCGGGTGCGGCGGAAGCGCCGGCGACGTGCGCGTGGCGGTGACGGATGGCCTGGATCCCCAGCCACACGAGGTAGATCGCGCCCACGATCTTCAGCACCGTGAAGGCGACGATCGAGGATGCCACGATGGCACCGACCCCGAAGGCGACGGCGAGCACCGCGGGGACCGTGCCGAGGGCGTTGCCCACGACGCTGAGCACTCCGGCGCGGCGGCCCAGCGCGATGGAGCGACCGATGACGAAGAGCACGCTCGGACCCGGGATGACGATGATGACGACCGACGCGGCCACGAAGGCGACGAGGTTCTCGATCGGAGGCATGCGCGCAGCGTACTGCCCTCGCGTTTCGCGGCTGTGTCGCCCGCCGCGCCCGCGCCCCGCGAGGCGCGCGTGAGGACTCGAGAATCGTCGCTTTCGCGGTCGCCCGGCTACCATTTCCGACCCCTCACGCGGGCTCACGTGAGGGGGCGGGCGGGGCGGCGCCCCCCTCGCGTGAGGGGTCGAAAATCGTCGCTTCCGCGACCGCCAGGCGACGAATTCTGACCCCTCACGCGCGGTGCGGGCCTGCGCGCGCTAGGCGGGCACGGCCTCGCGCGCGAGCAGCTCGGTGATCCGGCCGACGCATCCGCCGCAGCCGGTGCCGGCGCGGGTGGCGGCCTTGACGCAGGCCACTGTCGGCTCTCCGGCGGAGGCGGCGTCGCGGATGGCGCCCGCGCTCACGCCGTTGCACCAGCACACCGTGGCATCGGCCGCGAAGGGATCGGCGACCACGGCCATGCCGGCGTCGGGCGCGTCGAGCCGCAGCAGCGACGACCGATCGGCGGGCAGCTCCGAGCCCCGCTCGAACAGCAGGGTGAGTTCGGCGCCGGTGCGCGGCATCCCGACCGCGACGAAGCCGGTGAGTACACCGTCGACGGTGACGAGCTTGACGTACGCACCGCGCGCGGGGTCGGCCCAGATCGTGACCTGGGGGCCGTGGCATCCGGGAGCGTGCGCGAAGGGGTCGGCGTCGACGGCGCCGCCGGCGACCACGTCGATGCCCTCGGCCTTGAGCATGACGACGCCCGGGCGCTCGGCCGGTGCGGGCGTCGAGGCTCCGGACGAGAGCAGCGTCGCGAGGCGGTCGGCCTGGCGCCAGCCGGGGCCGATCAGTCCGCTCGGCCCGCCGGGGACGCGTCCGTCGGGCTCCGCGTCGGCGGGGTCGGCGACGTGCGCGCAGTCGCCGATGGCGAAGACGTTCTCGTCGGTCCAGGAGCGGGAGGAGCCATCGACGAGCACGCCGGCTGACACGGCGAGTCCGGCCCGTGCGGCGATCTCGGTGCGCGCACCCACCCCGCACGACAGCACGAGCAGGTCTCCCGCGAGCACGCGCCCGTCGGCGCAGACCAGGCCGTCGAACCACGCCTGCCCGTGGTCGTCGTAGCGGTGCACGATGCTCTCGGCTCGCGCGTGGTGCCTCATCTCGACCCCCGCGGCCACCGCGGCGGCGGCGAGGACGCGCCCGCCGTTCTCGTCGAGCGTGCGGTTCATCGGCGCGGTGGAGTGGTACGCCACCGTCACGGCGGCGCCCGCCTCGGCCGCGGCGATGGCGAGCTCCATGCCGAGCACCCCCGCGCCGAGCACGACGATCCGCCTCCTGGCCGAGACCGCGGCGCGCACCACCTCGGCGTCGGCGAGGTCGCGCAACACCACGACACCGCGCGGAAGGTCTCCGTCGAGGGCCGCGGAGCGTCGCACCCCGGCGAGCGTCGGCACGTTCGCGCGGGCGCCCGTCGCCAGCACGAGTCGGTCGTAGGGCAGACGGATGCCGTCTTCCAGCCGCACCGAGCGGAGCGAGCGGTCGATACCGGCCACCGCGACCCCGAGGAGGAACCGCACTCCCGCCTCTTCAGCGACGCGACGGTCGCCGAGGTCGAGCCCGGCGCGATCCATGCGTCCGACGGCATATTCGGCGATCAGCACGCGGTTGTAGGCGTCGTGCGGCTCGGCGCCGATGACCGTCAGGTCGATGCGCCCGTCGCGCACGGCGGGCAGCAGCCCCTCGACGAGCCGTGCCCCGACGGGGCCGTAGCCGACCAGCACCACGCGTTCAGGCATGGGTTCCCTCCTTGGTGCGAACAGGGTCCGGATGCGCCGAGACCACCACGGACCCCCGCGGGAACGCGGGCACGGGCACAGCGGCCTCCGAAGCCACGCGCACCCGCGTGCGCTTGAACTCCGGCATGGCCGACGTGGGGTCGACGATCGCCTCGGTCAGCCGGTTCGCGCACTTCTCGCCGGCGTAGTGGAACGGCAGGAAGACGGTGTCGTGGCGGATGTCGGTCGTCACCGTCGCCCGCGCCCGCACCACGCCCCGCTCGTTCGACACGGCGACGAGGGCATTCTCGCGGATGCCGAGCCGCGAGGCCGTCGCGGGATGGATCTCGAGCCGCGCCTCGGGGCGGGCGCCGTTGAGCTCGGCGACGCGGCGGGTCTGCGTGCCCGACTGGTACTGCTGCAGGTAGCGGCCGGTGACGAGGGTCAGCTCGTCGCCGCGGTCGGTGGGCGCCGGGGGAGTGGCATCCACCGGCACCAGACGCGCGCGGCCGTCGGCGCGGGCGAAGCGCTGGGTGAATGGTCGCGGGGTGCCCTCGGCGCGGTACGGCCAATACGCCTCGATTCCCGTGTCGAGCAGCGCGTGCGAGAGGCCCGAGTAGTCGGCGATGCCGCCCTCCGAGGCTCGGGCGAGCTCGTCGAACACCACCGACGGATCGGTCGACCAGGTGGATGCCGCGCTCAGACGCCGCGCGATCTCGGCCAGGATCCACAGCTCGCTGCGTGCGCCCTCGGGTCCGGGCAGCGCCTGTCGGCGCCGGATCACGCGGCCCTCGAGGGAGGTCATCGTGCCCTCCTCCTCGGCCCACTGCAGCACGGGAAGCACGATGTCGGCGAGCTCCGCGGTCTCGGAGAGGAAGAAGTCGCAGACGATCAGGGTGTCGAGGTCTTCAAGTCGGGCGCGGACGGCGTCGACATCGGGCGCCGACACGACGACGTTGGACCCGGCGACGAGAAGCGTCTTCACTGGACCGCCGAGTTCGGCGAGGAGGGCGGTGGCCGGGATGCCGGCATCCGGGATCTCGTCGGGATCGATGCCCCACACCCCGGCGACGTGCCGGCGGGCCTCGGGGTCGCGGATGGAGCGGTAGCCGGGCAGTTGGTCGGCCTTCTGGCCGTGCTCGCGACCGCCCTGCCCGTTTCCCTGGCCGGTGAGCGTGCCGTAGCCCGACCCCTCACGGCCGACGAGGCCGAGCACGAGGGCGAGGTTGATCGCGGCGGTTGCGGTGGCGGTGCCGTCGACGTGCTGTTCGACGCCGCGTCCGGTGAGGATGTACGCGCGGCCCGTGGCGAGGCGCCGTGCGGTTTCGCGGAGCTGCGCCACGGGGACGCCGGTCGTCGAGGACGTCCGCTCGGGCCACCAGGCGGCGACCGACCGCCGCACCGCGTCGAATCCCGTCGTGCGCTCTTCTATATACGCGCGGTCGAGGAGGTTCTCGGTGATGACGATGTGCGTGAGTCCGAGCAGCAGTGGAAGGTCGGTGCCGGGAGCGGGCTGAAGGTGGGTGCCGGCGCCGTCTTCGGTGAGGCGCGCGGTGGCGGAGCGGCGGGGGTCGACGACGATCAGGCCGCCCGCGGCACGAGCCCCGGCGAGGTGCGCGAGGAACGGCGGCATTGTTGCGGCGACGTTGGAGCCGAGCAGCAGGATCGTCCGCGCGTCGTCGAGGTCGGTGACCGGGAAGGGCAGGCCCCGGTCCATCCCGAACGCCCGGTTGGACGCCGCGGCCGCCGACGACATGCAGAAGCGACCGTTGTAGTCGATGCGCGAGGTGCCGAGCGCGACGCGGGCGAATTTGCCGAGCTGGTAGGCCTTCTCGTTCGTGAGTCCGCCGCCGCCGAAGATCGCGTTGGCGTCGGGGCCGTGCGTGGCTTTCGTGTCGCGGAACGCCGCGGCTACGGCATCCAGTGCCTCCTCCCAGGTGACCTCGGCGAGGGTCCCGTCGGGACGCCGCATGAGCGGCATCCGGAGTCGGTGGGGGGATGCCAGGAGCTCCGCCGACGTCCAGCCCTTGGCGCAGAGCCCTCCCCGGTTGGTGGGGAAGTCGCGGCCGGTGACCGTCGTGGCGCCCGCGTGGCTGACGGTCATGGCGCACTGCAATGCGCAGTAGGGGCAGTGGGTGTCGGCGGAGCTCATGGGGTCAGATCCGCGTTCCGGTCTTGGTCGACATCCGCAGGTAGACGCCCGCGGTGAGGGCGAGGAACGCGACGTACGCGAGTGCGAACCAGCCGAGCGCGGGGGTGTAGGAGCCGAACGTCGTCTTCGAGAAGCCGAGCAGCTGCGGGATGAAGAAGCCGCCGTACGCGCCGATCGCCGAGATGAGGCCGAGGGCCGCAGCGGCCTTGCGCTGCGCGCCGACGCCGCCGTTGGCCTTGAGGGCGAAGATCGTCGGGATCATGCGGTACGTCGAGCCGTTGCCGATGCCCGCCGCCGCGAACAGCACGAGGAAGCACAGCAGGAAGATCGCGAAGTTCTGCATCGGCAGGGTGAGGATCACACTCAGGATGCCGAGCCCCATCACCGTGAAGGCGCCGATCGTGATCACGGTGCCGCCGAAGCGGTCGGCGAGCTTGCCGCCGTAGGGGCGGGCGAGCGAGCCGACGAGGGCGCCGAGGAACGCGAGGGTGACGGTCGCGGTGCCGATGGCGATTCCCTTGAAGTCGGGGAACGTGTCGGCGAGGAGCTTCGGGAAGACGCCCGCGAAGCCGATGAACGAGCCGAAGGTGCCGATGTAGAGCAGCGAGAGCACCCACATGTGCGGCTCTTTGAGAGCGGCGAGGGATGCCGTGATGTCGGCCTTCGCGGCGGAGAGGTTGTCCATGCGGAGGTACGCGCCGACCATCGCGACGAGGATCAGCGGCACCCAGATGAGGCCCGCGAGCGGCAGGTTGAGGGTGGCCGCGGCGCCGACGGTGATGACGATGGGGACGACGAACTGCGCGACCGAGGCGCCGAGGTTGCCGCCGGCGGCGTTGAGTCCGAGGGCGTATCCCTTCTGCGCGGCCGGGTAGAAGAACGTGATGTTCGACATCGAGCTGGCGAAGTTGCCGCCGCCGAAGCCGGCGAACGCGGCGATCAGGAGCAGGAGGCCGAAAGGCGTCGCGGGGTTCGACACCGCGATGGCGAGGCCGATGCTCGGGATGAGCAGAAGAGCGGCGGAGACGATGGTCCAGTTGCGGCCGCCGAAGCGCGGAACCATGAACGTGTAGGGGATGCGCAGCGTCGCACCAACGAGGCTCGGCATCGAGATGAGCCAGAAGATCTCACCCGTCGACAGCTGGAAGCCCGCCGCGGGCAGCGACACGACGACGACCGACCACAGCTGCCAGACGACGAACCCGAGGAACTCCGCGAAGATCGACCACCGCAGGTTGCGGGAGGCGATGGCTTTGCCTTCTTTGGCCCACTGGGTGGGGTTCTCGGGGTTCCAGTTGTCGATCCAGCGGCCGGGGCGGTGTTGTAGTTCCGCTGTCTCGATTGCGGCCGCGGGCGGCGTTGCGGTTTCGGGGCGCGGGTCGGTGACGGTCACGGGGTCCTCCGGTGGGCGATGCGGGGGAGGTGCAGCGCTCCGCATGGGCGGGGCGTGCCGTCAGCGTAGGGAGGAGGGGTTTCCCGGGAGGGCGTTAGCGGGGGCGGGGAGGTAACGGTTGTCTCACCGGGCGAGGGGGTGGGGGAGAGGGGGAATTTACGTGGGCGTTACATGTCTGCGAAGAACGGTCGGCGGATGCAGTGCGCTGCTATCGACCGGGATGATGACATTTTGCGAACGAGCGCATAGAGTCAGGCATCTATAGATGTTTGGGGGAAGTTTTGGCTAGGACAGTTTTTTACAGTTTTCACTACAAGAATGACGTCCACCGCGTGCAGCTCGTGGAAAAAATGGGTGCGCTTGAGGGGCAGCCGATCCTCAACTCGCAAGAGTGGGAGAAGATCCAGGGCCAAGGGGACGACGCTGTCCGTAAGTGGATCGACGAGCAAATGAAACACAAGCGTACGGTCGTGGTGCTGATCGGTAGCCAGACCGCAACGCGCCCCTGGGTGAAGTACGAGATCGAGAAGGCGTGGGCCGAAGGTCGTCCACTTCTCGGCATCAGAATCCACGGACTTTCCTCCATGGGCTCTGTTGACACAGAAGGCGCTAACCCATTCGATAGCGCGGATGTTCCCGCCGACTCGATCCCCATCTTCGACCCCACCCGACGAGACTGGCGCGGTGATATCGACTCGAAAGCGACCTACAACTATCTCGCTGACAACATTGAGACATGGACGCAGAACGGAGCGACAGCCTGACCGAGGATGCTGTCTGCCCCTTCTGCCGGATCGCTCGAGGGGACGACGCCAACGCGATCGTTGTATTTGAGGATGAACGTACGATCGTGTTCCCGCCACTTGCGCCGGCCGCCCGAGGGCATCTGCTTGTCGTACCCAAGAAGCACTTCGCGCGTGTCTGGGATCTAACTGAAGACGATGCGGACGCAGTCATGCGGACGGTGGTCAAAGTAAGTGGTGCGACGGAAAGAGTGCTTCGGCCAGCGGGTCTCAACCTCATTCAATCGAACGGAGCGGCGGCCACACAGACAGTAGACCACGTGCACGTGCATATCGTGCCTCGGTGGCGTGGTGATCGGCTTGTGCTACGGTGGCCGCGAAAATCTCAGCAGACTGCACTGGAGCGACGGGACTACGCAGCCTCCATCAGATCTGAACTCGGTCCGGTCATATCGAAGAACCTGAAGTTTGTATCGTCGGACGACAGGCGCCAACACTTGAGTTTCATTCAGAGCGTCATCTCCCGGATGGCGGCCGCGTCGGCATCTGCGAAAACCTGGTTGCTGCCTATTGTGACCGCTGCGTTCGGATACGCGTTTGTGGAGAAAAGTCTCTTTGTTGCCCTGTTGGGGATTGTTGCCGTGATTGTCTTCGCGTTGCTCGACGCGAATTATCTCAAGCAAGAGCGTGCCTTCCGTGGACTTTACGATCGAGTCTCACGCGGGGAGTCCGTCCCTGCATTTTCTATGAATCCTACGGTGGCGGGCCCAGCCGGAGTCGTCAAGGTGAATTACTGGCCGGATAAGAAGGATTGGTGGTCGTGGGCCATCGCTCCGTTTTATTTGCCGATGATTGGCGTTGGTGTTCTCCTCCTGATTTACCTTATGCCGTTGTGTTCACTGATCAAACTCTGGAGTTCATTGATTGAGTAATTACACCTTGAATGAAATTCGCGCTCTCGGACAATCCGAAGCCAGGTGGGAGCGCGGGGGAGCTCGGGAGGCGCTCCGCAAGTCCGCTGGTCTGGTGGGCCCGTTCGATATCTTCCTCAGCCACAGCTACCTGGATGCCGAGCTCGTTTTAGGCGTGCGTTCTGTGCTCCAGCGGGCGGGGAAAAGGGTTTACGTCGATTGGATTGACGACCCTCAGCTCGACCGGAGCCGGGTGTCCCCTTTGACCGCGGCACGACTTCGAGAACGTATGGTGCAGTGCGCATCGCTCATCTACGCCGCCACTAAATCCGCCTCACAGTCTAAATGGATGCCGTGGGAACTGGGGTTTTTTGATGGACGCAAGGGTGCTGAGGCGATCGCGGTGATGCCGCTCGTTGTCTACCAGGGCGAGAGCTTGGGTCAGGAGTATTTGGGCCTCTATCCCGTTGTGGAACGATCGGCTGCCTATCAGTCGTCCCCGATCGTCGTAAGGCGAGACACAGCCACTCCGCGTCAGAAGTCACTCGACGATCTGATCGCTGGCCGTGGCGGACCTTCGTGGCGGCTCCGTTAGGCTCGTTGGCGCTGCACCAGAACTTACGTCGTTTACCGAGGGTGATGCGCGTTCTTGCGCCGCGGTTAGCAAATACAGGTTGGTCACAATCGGCGGTGACCTTCTCGGCGAGCGTTACCACAGCGCTGCCGCGCGCGCTGAGCCATCCAACGACCTCGTCGGCGTCGCGCGGGAGGCAGACCGACGACTGGCACCGCCGCCGCGATATGGATTGTCTGGCGTAAGTCCACAGCGGCGGCGAGGTCTTCAGGCGGGCACGCGTCGTCAGTCAGGTCTCGACGAGCTTGCGAGCCCAGGATGCCAAGACTCCGCGTTCCACGCGGCACCGCCGGGATACGCCTCCTCTGATAAGCCCGCCGAAGAGGGGTGGGACACTGCGCGCCGCGGGTGCGTGGGTCGAGCTCATGCGCCGACTCGGGTGTGACCACTTCCTCGCTCGCGGGGGTGATTTGGGTCGGCCGGTCGCGCTCGGTGGCCGGTTCGCGGCGCACGTCATCGGTATCTATGCAAAGACTCCGATCGCACCGTCCGGGCTCAGCCTCTGCGTGCTCGACGCCACCGAACGGCAGTGGGGCGAGCACACCCGCGTCTTCGAGCGGAACCGCCTCGCTTACGCGAGGGTCATGGCGACCGCGCTGGGTGCCGGGGGCTGCCAGTGTGACTTCTACCGCAGCGCGAGGAGCGGAGCGCGGGAGCGGGTCGCTCGCGGACTCTCCCTCCCGAAGGGTTGGCCATACGTCAACGTAGGCGTACCTCCTGCGGTATGCGCTGAGTGCCAGGATCGATGGTTGAGTGAGTCGCCCGTTCAGCGCATGACCCTCGCCACCCTGACCCTGGCCGGCTCGCCGAGCTTTGGATCCGTCGAAGTGCGACGCATCACGATCGCCGCGAACGTGCACCCGGGCGCTCATTCGCACAACGGCCCTGTGTTCGGGGTCATCGAGACAGGTGCGGTGATCTTCCAGGTCGGGTCCGGGGAGGAGTCCATCCTTCGCGCGGGCGACACGTTCTATGGCCCGGGTGGCCAAACCATCTCGCGTTTTGACGCTACCGAGCAAGGTGTGACGTTCCTCGCGTGGTTCACCCTCGCGACCGGCGTTGAACCAGAGTTGACGATGGGGCCTGTGCCCAGCGATGAGGCGAGGGGCTAGCGATCGACAACCGCACGACCGCCTTGTCAGGTGCCCACCGTCGCGGTGACGAATCGCTCGACCATTCCCGGAAGCCCGGCACGGCCGTAATCCCGACGCAGGATGGCAAGATCCGTCAGCGCTGTCACGCCCCCGATCAGGAACACCGCAACCTCCTCGGCATCCGCAACACCCCGATCGCGAAGCATGCCCGCAAGGACGGCGCTCAGCGTGGCGTCCACGGTCCGCTCGGCCACGCGCGCCCCCTTTCCGTAGAAGAGGAAGTCGTGCACCTCGAGGTTCTCGAGGGAGGCCTCGACGAGCGCGGTGCACCACGTGGCGGCGGCGGTCGCAGCGTCGGATGGGGCCGTGGCGGTCGCGGTTCGGAGGCGGGTGAGGATGAGCGCGTCGAACTCGTCCTCGATGGCGCGGACGAGGTGCGGCTTGGTGGGGAACGACAGGTAGACGGTGCCTTTGGCGACTCCTGCGCGGCGGGCGATGGCATCCACGCTCGTCGCGTCCACTCCCTGTGCCAGGAAGAGATCGCGGGCCGCGGCGACGACGGCCGCGCGGCGTTGGTCGGGAGCGCGGCGTCCACGAGACGCCGTCGTCACGTCGGGTTCTTCGTATTCCGCGTCGTCCACGCGACAAATCGTTCCATGTACGACGCGAATCGTCGCGTCATCTCGGTGTCGAGGAGTCGTCCGTCTTGGCCGAACAGGTCGTAGCTTCCGCCGATGTAGAGCTCGGGCTGCTGCATGGTGGGCATGTCAAGGAACACCAGCGATTGCCGCAGGTGGTGGTCGGCGCCGAACGCGCCCATCCGACCGGGCGACGCGGAGACGACGGCCGTGAAGGATCCATGTCACTGACCGTTGGTCAGTCGGGCGTCGCGCGCGTGGCGGTAGGGGCTCGCCGGGGTGGAGCGAAGGTCGGCACTCGGTCCGAGCATCCTTGCGCGCTCACGTTTTCTGAGCGCACGTGCGTTGGAATCCGGTCGGGCTAACTCCGCCGCTCGGTGAGGTGAAGTGTGCACATGGGGGTATGTATACATGCTTACGTGTCCCCGTAACCCACGCGGGGCGGAGAGCCCCTCAAGGCAAAGGAGGAAGCAGATGTCTGTCACAACGTCCGTCATGCAGGCCGAAGTCGATTGGAGCGTTTCTGATCTGGAGGCTGCGTTCGCCGCTCCTTCGTTCGAGCCCACGGTTCTATCGCCCGATTCCGACGCCATGGTTGAAGCTGACTGGGCCGTCGCGGGTGCGGTCGCCGCCATCTTGGGGCTCGCGCTCGGGGTCGTCTTCTACATCTGCAGCGTGTGCGGGGCTCGCTCGTTCAACGCGTGCTACTCGGCCGTGATCTCCTACTGGGGTCGGGGCTGCTGACACTCATGCACAACGACGCAGTTCACACCGGGGCAGCCGTTGCTCTGGCTCCCGGTGTGACTGTCCAGGCGGGGTACTTGCGTGATGCCGCAGGGCGCGAGTACCCCGTCGATGCCTATGGGGAGATTGTCGCGAAGAGCTGTCGCGAAGGAGTCACCACCCGTGAACTCGCCCAGGCGATGGCATATCTCTCTGCGGCGCCGGTCGCACAGGTCGAAGAATCGCTGTTCGCTTTCGTTCTGAGATTGCACGGTCTTCGTCTGCTGTCGATCCATCAGTCCTTCGCGCGGGAGTGGGCTCGAGATCTCGCGATGTGGCCTTTCGACGCCATCGTCATGCTCGCCACAAGATCCCTCGCCCCCACACGCCTCGCGTCGCGGCGCATCTACGCGCCGGCGCCGGCCAACGTCGTCCGCGCGGTCGTAGAGGGGCTCACCTATCTGACCGCGTCAGCCGTCGTGATGGCCCTGGTCGCGGTGGTTGCCACGGACTTCTCGATACCGCTCACACCGGCGTTCACGGCTGACCGCTCGGCTTTGTTGGCGCTCATCACCACCGTCGTGGCCCTGCTCATTCTCGCGAGCGCCATCGTCCACGAACTCGGTCATCTGCTCGTCGCCCGATTGCTCGGTGTGCCTGTTGTCGGGGTACAGGTTCGGCGTGGAGCGGCCTCCGTCCTGCTCGCACCCGGGCCGAAGGATCGCATGCAGGCCGTGATCGTCGCCGGCCCGTTCGCGGGCGCGACTTTCGCGGCGCTCTGTGGCGCTCTCCTTCTCGGCCTGTTCGAGCCAGGGTGGCAGCTTGCCGCCATCGACAACGTCCGTCTCAGCATCGGGTGCGTCACTCTCGTCATAGCGGCGGGGCACCTTTTCAGCCTTCTCCCGATCTTCGGGGACGGCAGAGCACTTCGCGCGGGCGGGGTGGATCGACGATGACGATTCTCCATGTCGTGGGTCTTCGCACCCGCGTCGGCAGCTTCGAGCTGGGCCCCATTGATGTGAGCATCGAGAGGGGCGATTTCGTCTCGCTCATCGGGCCGAACGGTTCCGGCAAGAGCACGCTCATCACGGCCCTGCTCGGCCTCAACTCCCGGGTAGTCGCGGGAACGGTACGTCTCTTCGGAGAGTCAGCGTTCCCTCGGCCGCGCTCGGTTTTCTCCCGGGTCGCGTACGTCACGGATTCTCCGCGCGACGTTCTGGGAGAGTTCACTGCCGAGGAGTATTGGGATTACTGCCGCCTCGCCTTCGAGTCCGCGCGCGGAACCGTCATCGACGGGTGGGAGGAGCGCGCCGACGCGTACGCCCGAATGCTCGACTTCCCCGCCCGAACTCGGCGGCCGCTCTCCGCGCTGAGCCTGGGGACGGCGCGCAAGGCGCAGATCATCGCGGCGCTCTTGCCGGCACCGGAGTTCGTCGTACTCGACGAGCCGTTCATCGGCCTCGACTTCCTGGCGTCCCGTTCATTCGAAGCCCTCCTCATGAGCTTGCGCGAGCAGCACGTCACCGTTCTGGCCTCGAGCCACGACCTCGATCTCGCGGCGCGCGTGGCCAGCCGCGTGATCGTGTTGCGGGGCGGCCGCATGGTGCTCGATTCTCCCGTGTCGTCGTTCGGAGAGGGAGTGGAAGCGGCCGTAACCGCTGTCCTGTCGGATGCCCGGGCGCCGGAGAGCGAGCGATGATGGCAACCGCCCGCCTCGCGCCTGGAATAGGCGCCGTCGCGCTACGTCGCCTCACCCGCACCCAGCACGTGACGTGGCCGCGGTGGCGTCTCTACCTTCCTCTGCTTCTCGCGGCGATCGGCGCATTCGCCGTCGGTACCGTCGTAATCCGGTTTCATCCGCCCGACGACCCGCTGGTGATCGCTCTCTACCCGCCCGCAGCTGGTGTCGCTGTCGCTCTCCTCGCAGGTGCCGCCGTCATGGCGATGGAGGCCACCCGGGACCGCTCGGGCAGCGTCGAGCGTGCTCTGGCAGGCTTGCCCGTCCGGCAGCGCGAGGCGGCGTTCCTCGTGCACTTTCCGTCGCTCGCCATCGCCACACTCGTCCTCGGAGTCCCGCTGGCACCTGCGTTGGCAGCGCTACTCAGCATCGGCCGCTCGATCGCCGAGGCGCTTCTTCTCGTGGCCGTGTCGCTCGGGGCCGGCCTCATCACCATCGGCATCCCGTATCTCGGAGTGTGCGTCCTGCTCGGATCGCCGCGATGGGATGCCGTGCGCTTCCCGACCGTCCTCCTCCTGTGGGGCGCCGCATTCTGTGCGCAGACGGTCTATGCACTTCGTGCCTTGGCGGGCGGAGATCCGCTCGTCCCTCTGCCCCTGACCGTGACCCTGGTGGACACGCTCCGCGGGACTCTCAGCACGGGTACGGCGGTGACGGTCATCGTCGGGGGCGCCGGGGCAGTGGTCGGTGTGGCAATGCTCTTCCTGTTCTCGCCCGGCTCGCGTCGAGCCCCCGTTCTCCGGGTGCGGTGGAAGGGGCACCACCGGGCCTGGGGAGAACTGTTGTACGCCCTGCGCGACTCGTCACTTCGGGCCAACGTCGCCTTGGCCGCCCTGATGAACGTCTTCCTCGTGGCAGTCTCCTTCTGGATCCCGTCGGAGGTGCGCGCGCAGACCGAGGGCATTATTCTGCTCCTTGTCGGCATCTTCGCTGTCGCTGCAGCCCGACCGATCCGCGGACTCTACCCCGGCTCGCTTCCCGTACAACGGCTGCTGGCGATGGATCCGACGTCCTGGGCGCTCTCGACGACGTTCGTCGTGGTCATCGTGGCGATGCTGGTTGCCGCGCCCGCCGCTGTGCTCTTCCTCGGCTCGTCGGATCCGACCGCGTCGGCTCTCCGGTTCATCGGGACGTGGGCCGTCAGCGCAGCTGTCGCGACAGGCCTGGGTGCAGTCGTGCCGGTCGGCCCGCGAAACGTCCTCGGGCAGGGACTGAGCGGGGGAGCCTCGATCGGCGCTTATCTGGCCCTCTCCCTCACTCTCCAGCCGATTGGTACCGATCGCCCCGGGCTTCTCGTCGCCCTGAGCGTCGTCCTTCTGGCGGCATCCGTCCTGCTGGCCGTCATCGCAGAATGCGTGCGCTGGCGACCGGTCCTCTCAAAAGAAGGGGGTCCCTCCATATGAAGACGACTAACGCCCGTCGAATCGTCCGCCGCACCATGATCTGGCCAGGAGTGATCTCGATCGCCCTCTGGGGGGTCGCGATCGTCATCACCGGAGCCATCTTCGTCGGAGTGTCCGAATCGGCGCGGGCCGCGGTTGACGGCGTGGTCATCCCTGCGGGCTTCGTCGGGCTGCCGCTTTTCGAGGGCTTCCACAACGAGGGGCGGTTCGGCGTGCGCCCCGAGTGGGGATTGCTGGTAATGCTCATCGTCCCCGCAGTGGTGGGCATTCTGCTCTCCCTCATCGCCCTCGCGCGTGAGGTGTCGCATGAGTGAGCTCGTCGCATGGACGGTGCTCGCCCTGCTCCTCGCCCTCACAGAGGTCGGGTTCGCCCCGGCTCGAAGTGGGTCGCGCTCGCCGCGGGGTGAGGCGACCGACCGACTCGTGCAGATGCTGACAGTCGTCGCCATCGTCGGACCGCCCCTGCTCGCCCTGATCCGCCGTTCTCCGCCGGGCTTGCCTGCCCTGGCGATCGGAGTCGGGATCGCGACGAGCGGGATCGCCTTGCGGGTCGTCGCGATGCGAGTCCTCGGTGAGCGATTTCAGCTCACACCCCGCGAGGTGAGCGAAGCACCCCGCCTCGTTACACACGGGCCGTACGCCGTGATCCGACACCCCGGGTACGCGGCACTTCTGCTTGCGTTCAGCGGTCTTGCGCTGGTCGGCGGCGGGGTGCTCGGTCTGCTGTTCATCGCGCCACTGGTGGGCGGCGTCGTCGTCCGCATCGCAATCGAGGAAGAGATCCTTCGTGCGGAGTTCGGCGCGAGCCATGTCGACTACGTCAAGGAGACCCCGTGGATGTTGCTGCCCCGGATCCGGTGAACGCCCCGCGTCGAGACGTCGCGGCCGCTTCACAGGTGTTGCGCGAAGGGCGGGAAGCTGCGCGCCGACACGAACGCCGACGATTGATCGGTGCGTGGCTTTTGATCGCCGCACTGGTGGGCTTGTCGCTACCGGGGCTCGTCGTCTACTTCTCCGGCCACGGTTGAGGCAGCGCGGGGCGCCACCGGTGTTACGCCCCACTACGCCCCAGATCGCCCGACCCCACGGCATCCCGTAGCTTCATCTCACCAACCCCTCCGAAGGCAGGTGAAGCCATGTCCCGCACGATCTCGTCGACAGTCCACCCGATCCAGCGCTGCATGGCGGCCTCGAACCCCTCGGCGTGGTGGGACGGCCTCGTCATCGAGGCTGACGGCTCGACCGCGACGGTCGCGCTGCTGAACGGCACGACGGTGCAGCTGCGGATCGTCGGCCCTGCCGTCGACATCGCAGTGGGGGAGCCGGTGGCATACCACCCGGTCGCCGAGCTGCTCAGCGCGTCCGCGATCATCACGACCGCGCGCGCCGCATAGCCGAGCGGCCGCCGACGAAGCGTCAGCGGCCGCAGCGAAGAAGAGAACTCAGGCGCTCATCGAGGCCATCATGGCCTCGCACTTCATGACCATGTCGTCGCAGGCCATGGCGCAGTAGCGGCACATCTCGTCCATGTCGGCGTGAGCGCGGCACTCGGCGGCGCAGGCCTTGCCCATGGTCATGCAGGCGGTCATCATGGCGCTCATCACGTCCATGTTCATCCCGGCCGGACGCATCATCATGTGCATCGTCGCCTGAGCCATCTCGACCATGTTTGAACACATGGCGCAGCACGTGGCCATCTCGGGGCCGTGCATCATGTCGCTGCCGGCGCACATCGCCGCGGCCATCGCGCAGGCGTTCAGGGACTGCATGCATTCCTGCATGGCATCCATGTCCATGGTCATCTCGCCCATGTCCATCGACTTCATCATGGCCATCGTGTCCATTGCTTCTCCCGAGTGCTCGTTGTGACGGAGGGACCGGATGCCGCGGAGGGACTCCGGCGTACGGGCGATGCTACGCCGGAGGTGGCGACGGTCGACAGTGCCCGCGGCAGGTTCATCAGGTCGTGTAATGCCCATCTACCGGCGACGTCGAGCGCCCGCCGCGGGCGATGAGCGTCCACCTTCACCGAACGCGGATGCCGACCGACCTCAGCTCCATTCCGGCGAGCCGCTGCACGACCTCGCGGTCGCCGCGGCGCCAGGCGCCGAGGGCGTCGGGGTCGATCTTCGCGATGGCGGCCACCTTCTGGTGGGTGAGGGCGCGGAGCGCGAGGAGGTCGGAATCGAGACCGGCGCGCAGCTGAGCGCGGGTGCGCGTCGCGCGCGTGACGAAGCGCAGGCGGGGCAGAAGCCACACGAGCAGCACCATCAGGGTCGGCAGGCCGGCGACGCCGATCCCGAGCACGGTCGCCGCCTGCAGCACGAGGTCCTGCTGCGTCTGACCGGCC
Organism: Microbacterium sp. NPDC007973; assembly: GCF_042958465.1. NCBI lineage: Bacteria > Bacillati > Actinomycetota > Actinomycetes > Micrococcales > Microbacteriaceae > Microbacterium > Microbacterium sp. NPDC007973. Next base: position 744,753 of record NZ_JBIBJJ010000001.1, on the reverse strand, counting down.
GACGCGAGGGTATCGCCCGCGGAGCCGGCCGTGTCGAAGGGGGCGCTGATGCCCGACCCGATGAGGGGGACGCCGCTCAACCGGGCGCCGACATCGGTCATCGACGATCGGAAATCCGCGCCGGCGGTCTGCATGTCGCGCCCGAATTGCGCGAGCCGGCTGACGGTGGAGAAGACCGTGATCCCCGTCGCGACGCTCAGCGCGATGAGAACGAGGGCGACGACGTCGACCGTCACCTGACGCACCCGCTGCGCCGCGAAGTCGGAATACAGTTTCACGTCGTCACTCTCGCACGGGATATCGCCGAGACGCGTTATGCGATGCGCCGGAATCGCGGACCGGAATAGCCGTCGCGTTCGACGGATCCGGTGAACATCTCGACCGGGCGCACCCAGTACGAATAGTCGTCGTAGAGCTTTCGATAGGAGACGAAGATCTCCTCGGTCTCGGAATGCCGGGTGATTCCGAATACCTCGTACCGCTGCCCTTTGAAATGTTCGTAGATGCCGGGTTCGACGACGGTCATGGCTCGCGCGCTCCTTGGTATCGGGGAACCCCATCGTCGCAGCCTCCGGCGAGCGGACGCATTCATGAGGGAGAAGTGCGGCGCCGCCGTCCTGATGTTCGTGTTCGCAGTCGAACCAGGAGTGCACAATCTCGGTGGTGCCGACCGTGTAAGCGCCAATGTGCCGCCCAGACACGCTGCTTCGATGGGCGGAGCGCGTGGCGGGTGGGCTGCCCCGCCTCATCAGGTGAACCGGGACCCGTGCGCCGACGTCGGCGCTCCGCGGCGCTCCATACTGAGCCGGGCGCCGCGGACGGCGCTCTCCCGATAGGAGTCACACATGGTCAATCGTTCCCGAGCGGTCCTTCTTGTCGCCGCAGCATCTTTCTCCATCGCCCTGATGAGCGCCGCGGTGCCCGCAGTGCCGGGCGGCGTAGCGGCCGTCTCCATCACGGACGAAGCGGGAACGATCTCACCGGTCGCGGGGCAGACGTCGACGGAGCACCCGGCCGTGAAGGATGTGGCGCCCACCGCAACGAAGATCGCCCCTCTGCTTCTCTTCTGACCCGTCTGCCGCCGGCTCCGTATGCGCGTCGTTCGCGTGCGGGGCTCGGCGGCCCATCGCCGCGCTTACGGGCAGCAGGTCGATATCCGCGGGGTGACCGCATCCGCCCCGGGCCGCGAGCCCCGCGCGGTGCCGGTCCGACTCGACTCAGCGAGCCCTGTCATCCCTCTGGCCGCGGGGAATCGTCAGCCCGACGGCCAGGCCTCCGACGATGAGCGTGATCGCCAAGAGCCCGATCAGTCCGGGGAGCACGATCGTAGGGGCAGCGGCTTGCTCGGCGATGTCGAGGGAGGGACCGATCTCGTCGATCCAGATGCCGTACGCGGTGCCGTCGATGATCAGCAGCACGATGATGGTCATTCCGATCGCCGCCGTGAGCAGCCCCCACACTGAACCTCGCATCCCCGCAGCCTTGCAGGGTATGAGCGAGATGCGAAGCCGCAGGAGTGAGGGGAGGGCGGCGACGCCGACGATGATCGCGGCGATACATGTAACGACCGAGGGGCCGAAGCGGGCCGCGGGAATGGTCGAGGCAGGACCGGCACGCGGAGTGCGACCCCGCAGATTGTTCGGCGGTCCTCGGTCCGACCCGCGCGAATACCAGCGAAGTGGTTTCAATGAGAGGATGAATGCGTGACCGAGGAGATCCCTTTTCCGCCCCGACGCGACGCCGCCGTTCTGCAGGAATGGGTCGACGATTTCCTCGAGGCGGGCAACAGCAATGGCGCCGACATCGTGGTCGCGCAGCAGGACGGCGAACGCACCAATGACACGGGCCTCGTCATCATGCGACTGCGCAAGGCGCGCGCCAGCATCTACATGGAGCCGCGCGGGTTCGACGACCCGGCGTGGGAGATGACTCTCACCGCCCGGCCGGAGGACCTGACGGCACCGCCCTATGAGATGGGCGCGCTCGGGGCGGAGATCGTCGTCGCCTCCAACCTCTGCACCTACCTGCAGTACCGTTCGCTCGAGTGGGACCGCAACAGCGGTCGACACTGACGACGACGGCCCGTCCTCCCGGGTCCCCGCCCTCAGCTCTCGTGCAGCACGGCCGTGAGCTCGGGCAGCAGGTCGCGCGCGAGGAAGCCGATGCCGATGCGCTCGGTCAGCCGGTCTCCGGCGCGCGCGTGCGTCCATCCGCCCCACACGGCCGCCCGCTCGGCATCCATTCCCTGCGCGGCGAGGCCCACGATCGCGCCCGACAGCACGTCGCCGCTGCCCGCCGTGCCGAGTCCCGACCCGCCGGGCTCGGCCTGCCAGCAGCGCCCGTCGGGATGCGCGACCGTCCCGAAGCAGTGCACGACGGCGTCGTAGCGCTCGGCGATCTCGGAGATGTCGGCGGCGCGGTCGCGGCCGAGGTTGCGATCGAGCAGCAGCTCGGCCTCCTCCTCGTTCGCGTTGATGAGCAGGTCGGGCGGCAGTAGGGCGCGATCGAAGGAGGGCAGGATGCCGAGCGCGAACGCGTCGAGCACGAGCCGGGCCACCTCGGCCTCGGCCACGGCGTGCAGCGCCGCGCGGGTGGCATCCGGGTCGTCGAATCCGGGGCCCAGGAGCACGGCATCCGCGGACTCCAGCGCTGAGCCGAGGGCGTCGTCGACGGGATCCGAACCGGTGGGCAGCTCGTAGACGCCGGCTTCGGGCATCGTGGAGCCGAGGCCGGCGGCGACGGCGGCGGGCGCCGCGATGCCGACGCGACCCGCTCCCACGCGAAGCGCCGCCTCGGCCGACAGCAGCACGCCGCCGGGGGAGCGGCGGGACCCGCCGACCACGACGAGCTGACCGCGCGACTTCTTCGAGCCGCCCGGGTCGGGCACGCCCCACTCGCGGAGGAACGCCAGGGTGACGGGCTCCGGCGTGGTCTTCTCGGGCACGGTCTTGTCAGGCATCGTCTTCTCCGGAGTGCACGGTGACGTCGGCGCCCTCGCTCTCGAGGTGGTCGACGGCCGAGAAGGTGACGAGCTCCCACCCGTCGTCGCCCCGCACGAGTTCGGTCACGGACGCGTTGCGAACCGTATGCGTGGAGGCGAAAGCGAGGAGCTTCGCCTCGTCGAGGGGGAGCAGCACGTAGAGCATCAGCATGATGACCGCGTCGTGCGCGACGACGAGCACGGTCGGCCCGGGCCGATCGAGGGCCTCCGCGAGGAAGGACCGCAGCCGCAGAGCGACGTCGGCCCATGACTCCCCGCCCGGGGGCCGGTGGAAGAACTTGCCGAGGTGCCGTCTGCGCGCGGCCTCCTCCGGATGCAGCTGCTCGACGCCCTTCGCGGTGAGCAGGTCGAGGATGCCGAGTTCGCGGTCGCGCAGTCGCTCGTCCACGAGCACGCGCGGCGAAGAGGATCCGCTCGCGATCGACAGCGTCTGCAGGGCGCGGCGGTAGGGCGACGACCAGTACTCGTCGATGCTCGACTCGACCCCGCGGAGCCACGTGCCGAGCGCCTCGGCCTGTTCGCGTCCGACCGGGGAGAGCTGCACATCGGCGTCGCGGGTGTCGAGCGCGATCACCGGGGAGCCGTCGCGTTCTGCCTGGGACGCGGCGACGTTCCCGTCGCTCTCACCGTGTCGGACGAGCCAGAGTCGGTTCACTGCCATGGCGGCACGGTAGGTCGACATCGGCGGTCGGCGCGCGGGCGTTGACAGCGGCGGGGCGGACGGCGTTCCTCCGGGTCTCCCCGGCGAGGGGCCGTCGCGCAAGAGCCCGCCCGCGCCGAGGCGCGAGCGGGCTCCCGAGCGAGCGCAGGTCAGCGCAGGCGGAACTCCACCGTGGTGGTGTTGCCCGCGGCATCCTGCACGACCATCGTGTTGTCGCCCGCGACGGCGCCGAAGACGCCCGGTGCGACGAAGTTCACGTCGGACCACTCGTTGTCGACGAGGTCTTTCACGACACCGTTGATGGTGGCGCGATCGATCTTGCCGGCGTCGTACAGCTTGAAGCTCACCTTGTCATAAGCCTCGGCCGTGCCCTGCGTGAACTCGGCACCCTGCTTGACCGTCACGGTGGGGGCCGTGGTGTCGGACGGGGTGTCGTCGGCGGCGACCACGCGGATGTCGTCGACGAACCCGGTGTTGTCGCCCTCGGTGGTCGTCGCCACGAATGAGATCGTGTGCTCCCCCTGCGTCACGGTGAACGGCTCCGTCTCGTAGTACTGGTAGTCGCCGCCCACCGGGACGTAGTGACCGAGCGTCTGCCCGTCGACCTGCACGTCGAACTCCTGTTGCCCGCCGAAGCCGACGCGGTTCGCCGCGGCGAACGTGATCGCGTAGGTGCCGGCCGGGAACACCACGGTCTGGTCGATGCGACTCGCCAGCCCCGAGTCGCTCTTCAGGTACGCGGTGCGCTCGCCCTGCGGGGCGGGCGAGGCGGGGACGAACACGCTGTTGTTGTGCTGGATGCCGGCGCGAGCGCTGAACGTCCAGCCGTTGACCATCGGACCGTTCGCCGTCCCGCCGGTCGCGGGACGCTCGAACCCGGCGTTGAGGATGCTGACCAGCGGCGGCTCCTCCGACACGTCGGGGTTGACGAAGCACCGGTTGTCGCCGCCCGGGTTCGGGTCGGAGCCGAACGACGCGACGGTGCAGTCGACGCCGTCGGTGAAGGTGCCGAACACGAACTGTCCCGCGGAGCCGAAGGCCACGTTCGCCTCGCCGTCGAAGACGCACGTGCCGCCGTCGGCGTACTGGCAGAACGCGTACCCGTCGGGTGCGTTCTGCACGTCGAGCACCTTGTACAGCCGCGACGTCACGCCCGAGGCGCTGTCGCCCGGGGCGATCGCGACGGCCCGCAAATAGGTCGTCTTGAGCGGTTCGAGGAAGATCTGCCCGGTGTACGCGGGAGAGGATGCCGTGGGCTCGCTGCCGTCGGTCGTGTAGTGGATCTGCGCGCCCGGGGTGCCGCTGGTGATCGTCACGGCCTCGATGGACGGGTACATGCCGCCCGGCAGACTGAACACCGGGGCGTCGGTGACGCCCGCCGTGCTCGCCGGAGTCACCTCGACCAGGGCGACGCCGTATTCCCCGTCGGGGAGGGTGGCGCGCACCGCGACGCTGCGCTCGGTTTCGACCGCGGGGGCGGTGAAGACGCCGTTCGCATCCACGCTGCCGTTGTCGTCGCCCACGACCGACCAGGTGGGCGTGCCGGCGCCGTCGATCACGCTCGCCTCGAGCTGCACCTGGCCGCCGCCGGCGACCTCGGAGCGCACGGGGGTCATCGCGACCTGCGTCGCCGCCGGCGCCGTGGTGTAGATGGCGTAGCTGTGCTCGGCGCCGACCGTGTCGTCGGTGAAGGCGTTGCCCGCGGGCGTGAGCGTGCCGGTCGACGCCGGCAGCAGCGCGTTGTCTTCGGGCTGCGCGATCGCATCGGTGTACGGGATGCGGGTGAAGTCGTCGGTGGCGTCGCCGCCCTCGAACTGCACGCGCACGTTTTTCGAGGCACCCTCCTGCGTCTCGACGAGCACCGTCAGCTCGCCGTCCGGTGCGCGGAACGCCGTGGCACGCACGTCGTCATCCGACACCTCGGTGGCGAGCACGGTGCTGTGCGCCGGGACGTAGCGCATCAACGGTCCGGCCTCGTAGAACGCGGCCGTGGGCGCGAGGCCGAGGATGAGCGAGTCCCACAGGTTGTAGGAGCCGTTCGTGTCGCCGGCGGGGTCGCCGGTCATGACGCCGTTGAGTTGCCAGATGAGGTTCGAGTGCACGCCGTCATTGGCGCTGCGGACGATGTAGTTGGCGTACCCGGTCTCCCACACGCTCGTGCCGGGGTTGGTCCACCCCATCTCCGAAAGGTTCAGCGGGGCGTCGCCGATCACCGCGCGACGCTGGGCGATGGCATCCCCCATCGCGTCGTACGACTCGCCGTACAGGTGGAACGAGTACTGATCGAACACGTCTCCCGCGTTCTCGGCCATGTACTGGGTCCACGCGACCGCGTTGACCTCCTCCGGGCCCCAGATCTGCACGTCGTCGCGCAGGCCGTCGGCCGTCAGCCGGTCGCTCACGGCGCGCGCCATATCGGCGTAGTAGGCCTTCTCGTCGCCGGGCGCCCAGAAGTCCCAGCTGCCGTTGGGCTCGTTGTAGAACGTCAGGTAGTCGACGTTGTCGTAGCCGCGGTCGAAGAGGTTCTGCAGCAGCGCGGACGCCGAGGCGCCGTAGGCGGGCAGGTCGGCCGGGGCGGAGATGTAGGGGTCGGGGGCGCCCGGGATCGTGAACCAATCGTGGACGCGCTCGCCGACCTTCCATCCGAAGTTCAGCTCGATCTCGGTGCCCGCGTTCTTGAACGCGTCGAGATAGCGATAGAACGCCTGCATCTCGGGGCTCTCGAAGTCGTACTGCCCCTTCTCGAGCTCCATCCAGTCGATCTGGAACCACACGCGCGCGACCTTCGGCCGCAGCGTCTGAATGCGCTCGACGTCGACCTCCCAGTCGGCGTCGTCATAGCCGTACTTCGTCGTGCCCTCGAGCAGGCTCCACGGGATGACGTTGACGCCGACGCCGAGGTAGTCCTCCTGCACCGTCTGATCGAGGTGGACGGTGACGGTGCGCTGCTCGTCGGCCGCGGACGCCGCGGTCGGGAGGAGCAGGGCGCTGGCGACGACACTGGTCGCCGCCGTGAGGGCGAGGGCTGTGCGCCGTCGACTCATGGGATCTCCTATCGCCATTGATGCGGGGATGGCGCGAGGAGCCACGTGAGAATGTAGTCCTGCTACGCCGGGGGTGACGAGAGCGAGGCTATGCGTTCCTTGCAGGAGACGCAAGTGGCGGAATTACGCGGAGGAGGCCGCGTTGCGTGAGGTAGTGAAGGTAGTGAAGCTACGTATTTGACGGGACGCGGCGGGCGTGTGGGCGCACGGACGCGCCCTCTCGCGCGCCGGGGCATCGGCGCGAGAGAGGGCGCGGAACCGCGTTCAGGCCGCGGGGACGCCGATCGCTGCGGTGGCCTCCGCCGAGAGCGCGCGCACGGTCTCGGCATCCCGGGCAGACAGGGCCGCCGAGGGAACCATCCACGACCCGCTGACGGCGAACACCGACGGCAGCGCGAGGTACTCGCCCGCGTTGGCCGCCGACACCCCGCCGGAGGGGAGGAACCGCACGTCGGGGAACGGACCCGCGAAGGCCCTCAGGGCCGCGGGGCCGCCCACGGCCGCGGCCGGGAAGACCTTGAGGTGGTCCAGGCCCGCGGCCACGGCCCGCTGGATCTCGGTGGCCGTCGCGATACCGGGCACGAGCGGTACCCCGCGCGCGGCGGCGCGCTCGGCGACGGCGTCGTCGAAGCCGGGCGAGACGAGATACGTCGCCCCGGCGTCGACCGCCGCGTCGACCTGGGCGACGGTGGTGACGGTGCCGGCTCCGACCGCGAAGTCCGAGCGGCCGGCGATCGCGCGGATCGCGTCGAGGGCGGCGGGGGTGCGCAGGGTGATCTCGGCGCACGGGATGCCGCCCGCGGCCAGGGCGTCGGCGAGGTCGGGGGCGAAGGAGGCGTCGTCGAGCACGACGACGGGCACGATGCGACTGCCGTTCAGCATGGTCGTCACCTCACGCGTCCTGCGAGGTGGGCGCCACGACGATCTCGCGGAAGCTCACGTGCTGCGGCTGCTGGTAGGCGGTGAGGATCGCCGCGGCGATGTCGTCGGGCACGAGACCCCCGCCGATGCTCTTCTTGTACGCGTTGTAGCCGTCGAGCACGTCTCCCTCGCCGGTGTTGCCGAGCAGGCCGGTGTCGACCATGCCCGGCGCCACGAGCAGGACGCGCACACCGTGGGCGGCGTTCTCGCGACGCAGGCCCTCGGTCATGGCGTGGACGGCGTACTTGGTGCCGTTGTAGACGACGTGGTTGTCGTAGAGCTGCTTGCCCGCGATCGAGCCGATGTTGACGATGGTCCCGCGGCTGCGCTGCTGCATACCGGGGAGAACGAGCTGCGAGTTCTTCACCAGGGCCACGCAGTTGACGTCGAACTGCTCCTGCACGAGCGCCGGGTCCTGCTCCGCCACCGCGGACAGCGCCATCAGGCCGGCGTTGTTCACGAGCAGGTCGACCGGGCCGAAGCGCTCCTCGGCGCGGGCGAGGGCGGCGGACACGGCGGCGGTGTCGGTCACGTCGGCCTCGGCGAGCTCGGCATCCGGCAGCTCGAGGGCGGCCATCGGCGCGAGGCGGCGGGCGATGAGCAGCAGGGGGTGGCCGGCGGCCGAGAAGGCGCGCGCGGTCGCGGCGCCGATCCCGGAGCTGGCGCCGGTGATGACGACGAGGGGGAGGGAGGTCATGGGGTCTCTTTCGCGGGGAGGGTTCGGGCGAACAGGGCGGCGGCGTCGGACGCGGCGGCGAAGCGCTCGCGGAGCGCGTCGTAGGCGGCGACGCCGGCGGGGTCGGGGACGATGCGCTCGAGCTCCTCGTGCGCGTCGTCGACAGCGTCGAACGAGTTCCACGTGCCGGAACCGACGAAGACGAGCGCTGCAGCGCCGAGCGTCGCGGCTTGCTGGTCGACGGAGGTGCGCAGCAGCGGGGTGCCGAGCACGTCGGCATAGATGCGGTTCCACAGGGGCGACCGGCTGCCGCCGCCCGACACCAGCAGATCGGCGTCGCCGGGCAGACCGCTGAGCGCGCGGATGTGGCGCAGGCTCCGATCGAGGGCGAAGGCCACGCCCTCGAGGCACGCGCGTACGAGGTCGGCGGTGCCGGTGCCCAGCTCGAGACCGGTGAGCGCGCCGCGCACCTCGCTGCCGCCCTCGAGCGGCGTGCCGCCCGCGAGCGTCGGCACGAGGACCGCCCCGCGCGCGCCGCGCGGGCTGCCCTCGGCGGTGTCGATGAGCTCGCCGATGTCGCTGCCCGGCGAGAGCAGGTCGCGCAGCCACGTCAGAGTCGTCCCGCTGCTGAAGGTCGACAGCGCGCTGACGTGCAGGCCGGGAACGGCATGGCGGAAGACGTAGGGGCGGGTGACGACGTCGACCACCGGCGCGCGGGAGGTCACCGTCATCCAGCTCGACGATCCGAGCGCCGCGTAGAGGCGACCCTCCCGCGTCCCGCGGGAACCGAGCGCCATCGCCGCGTTGTCGACCGCGCCGGCGTGCACGGCGACCTCCGCGGGAAGGCCGAGCGCCTCGGCGGCCTGCGGGCGGAGCGTGCCGACGACCTCGGCCGCCTCGCGCGGGGCAGCGAACAGCGAGCGGTCGATGCCCGTCGCGTCGAGGACCTCGTCGTCGTACGTACCGGTGGTGAGGTCGTAGGCGCCGGTGCCGGATGCCATGGAGTGATCGGTGGCGATCTCACCCGTGAGGCGGAGCGTGATCCAATCCTTCGAGCCGAGCAGCCACCGGGTGCGCGACCACTTCTCGGGCTCCTCACGCTGCATGGTCCGCGCCTTGAACACGGGGTACAGCGCGGGGCCGAAGCCGTTGCCGGTGCGCAGGTACCAGGCGTCCTCGTCGATGCGCTCGAAGACGTCGGCGCTGCGGCCGCGGGTGTCCGACCAGATCGGGGTCGTCTGCGAGACGAGTCCGCCGCGCGCGTCGACCTGAACGACACCCAGGCTCTGCCCCGACAGTGCGATGCCGATCACGGCGTCACGAGCGCCGGGTACCTCCGCCAGCACGGTGCGCGTGGCCGCGGTCACGGCATCCCACCAGTCCTCGGGTCGCTGTTCGGCGCGACCCGGCGCGGGGTGGGAGGTGGCGTAGGTCACCACCGTCTCCGATAGCGACCGGCCGTCCGCCGACCACAGCGAGGCCTTGCAGCCCCCGGTGCCGAGGTCGAGGGCGAGAGCGAGCGGCCCCATCGGTCAGCGCGTGGCCAGGGCGAGGTCGCTCAGCCGCTCGAAAGCGGGCCCGGAGGTGGGGATGTCGATGTCGAACACCTCGGCGATGACCTGCGTCCATCCGTGCACGAAGTAGATCCACCCATCCTCCACGCGCAGGGCGCGGGCGTCGGACTGCGCGCGAGCCTGGTCGAGGAACACCAGGTCCCCGCGGTAGTTGAGGTCCCACGCTACGCCGTTTTGCGGGAAGACCGCGTCATCGGGCAGAGGCGAGCCCGGGGCGTCCTTGCCGAGGCCCGTCGCGTTCACGACGAGCGATCGCGGTGCGAGGTCGGCCAGCACGCGGGCGTTGTCGGCGGGCGTGGGGGTCAGGTGGTACTCGAACCGGGTGTCGGTCGGCAGCGAGGCGTGGATCTCGCGCAGGTGATCGAGGCGACCGGCCGAGCGGTTGGTGACGACGATGCGGGCCGGGCGATCGAGCCCGCGTTCGCGCTGCGACAGGTACCAGCTGATGGCGATGGTGGAGCCGCCCGCCCCGAGCAGCAACGCGTCGGCCGGGCCGCCGGCCCAGAACCCGTCGGGCAGGAAGGCGTCGAGCGCGAGTCCGCTGGAGATGGGGTCCTTGGCGTGGCACACGAGCCGGCCGTTGCGCTTGGACAGGCAGCTCGTCTCGCCCATGAGCGAGGCGAACGGGTCGATCTCGTCGAACAGATCGCGGCACGCGGCGTACAGGTCGATCTTGTGCGTGGTCACCAGAGCGCCGAGGCTCAGCGGATCCTCGGCGATGAAGCGCACGACGCGGCGGTAGTCCTCGGCGGGCGCGTGCAGTGGCAGGTCGATGCCCTGCAGCACGGCATCCGTCAGTCCGAGGTGCTCTGCCCACAGCGGGAAGACGTGCTGGATGGACGAGCGACCCGTGGTGACGCCGATGAAGTAGAGCGTCGGCGCGGTCGCCGGACGCAGCGTGTCGGCGGTGAGGGTGGGAAAGGTCATGGCTTCTCCTTCGAGGCCGAGACGGCGATGAGGGCGGCGTCGGCGTTCATGCCGAAGCGGGTGACCCCGAGCCGGGCCATCTCGCGGACGGTGTCGATGTCGCGGATGCCTCCGGCCGCCTTCAGCGCGGCGCGGCCGGCGGCGCGCTCGGCGATCAGGCGGATGTGGGCGAGCGAGGTGGGCACGCCCGACCACCCGGTTCCCGTCTTGATCCACGGGATGCCGGCCGCCACGGCGGCGTCGACGCCGCGGCGGATGTCGTCGTCGTCGAGGCGTCCGACCTCGAGGATCGCGCGCAGCGGGACCCGGCCGTCGACGACCTCGGCGACCGCGGCGAGCTCGCGCTCCACGTACGCGCCGTCGCCGGAGCGCAGCCGCCCGATCGCGACGACGACGTCGAGCTCCTGTGCGCCGAGCTCGAGCAGTTCGGTCGCTTCGGCGACCTTGGTCGCGGTGGTCGCGCCGCCGCTGGGGAAGGCGACCGGCGAGCCGGCGAGCACGGAGCTCCCTTCGAGGCGGTCGCGGAGGTGGGGCAGCCAGTTCGGCAGGACGTGGGCGCTGACGAAGCCGCCCGCCACCGCGCGCCGCGCGAGCTCGTCGACGTCGTCGCGATCGTGCTGCGCCTGGACGCAGCTGATGTCGATGTGGCGGGCGAGGTCGGCCAGGACGGCGTCTGTCTCAGGCACGGTAGCCTCCGTGGTCGGGGTTGGCGCGGGTGGTCCACCCGGAGCCGTCGGCGACGACGAGCTGCTGCATCCCGCCGGCGTCGGAGATGAGCCCGTAGTCCTGACCCGCTTCGGTGGCGTAGGCGAAGAGGGTGACGAGGGTGTCGTCGCCGACATTGACGCTGCGGTGCACCCATCCGCCGGGAACGTGCACGACGACCCCGGGGCCGATCGGCAGCGCGCGCGACTCGCCGTCGACGGACTCGAGCAGCATGACGCCCGATCCGGACAGGCCGTAGTACAGCTCGGCGAACTCGGACTGCGCGTGCAGGTGCCCGCGCGTCATCGCGAACTCGTCGCCGATGCGGCCGGGACGCAGCACGCTCAGCCCGATCGTCAGAGCGCCCCGCCCGGTCTCGGGCGTACTGCTCTCGACCCAGTACACGGGCTCGCCGGTGTCGCGGCCGAGCGCTTCGACGAACGCGGCCCCGTCGCGGTAGACCCCGACGAGGTCGCCGAGACGTTTCTCGTATCTCTCGGACCGTCCGTCGAGCAGCCCGCGGGCGGCATCCACCGACAGTCGGGCGGGTTCGGCCGGTCGTGCAGCGGCGCACATCAGTGGATCTCCTTCACGCGCGACCGCGACGGTCGCTGAGTAGTGAGACTACAAGAAAGGTGCATGAGGGGGCAATTCCTCGTCTCGAGATACCAACATGGGGCTGCTACAGGTAGTTGTGCTACTTCTGGAGGATGAGCTTTTCCGCAATCACCGACGGGTGGATGCTCCACCACGCCGGCGGCGACGTCCCGGCGTCGTTCGCGGCGATCCCCGCGCATCCGATCCCCGCGACCGTGCCCGGCGTCGTGCACACCGACCTCCTCGCCGCCGGTCTCATCCCCGACCCGTACGTCGACGACAACGAGGCGCTGCTGGCGTGGATCGGGCACAACGCCTGGGCGTACGAGACGACCTTCACCTGGAGCCCGGACGGGGAGACGGTGCACGACCTCGTCGCGGAGGGCCTCGACACCGTCGCCCACGTGACCCTGAACGGTGTGGAGATCGCCCGGACCCGCAATCAGCACCGCACGTACCGCTGGCGGGTCGACGGCATCCTGCGCGAGGGTGAGAACCGCTTGCGCGTGGAGTTCGCCTCGCCGATCGCGTACGCCCGCGAGCGCGAGGCCGTGCTCGGGGAACGTCCGCACTCGTACGTGCATCCCTTCAACGCGATCCGCAAGTCGGCGTGCAACTTCGGGTGGGACTGGGGCCCCGCGCTGGTGACGAGCGGGATCTGGCGCCTGATCGGCATCGACGCGTGGAGCGGATGCCGTCTGGCCGCCGTCCGCCCCCAGACCGGCGTCGGCGGCGACCCGCGCCGCCTGCGCGTCGAGGTCGAAGTGCAGCGCGAGGCCGCGGGCGAGGTGGCCGTGCGCGCCGAGGTCGCGGGGAGCGTCCTCGAGGCGGTCGTCGAAGCGGAGGCGACGAGCGCCGTGCTGGAGGCGGTGATCCCGGATGCCGAGCTGTGGTGGCCGCGCGGATACGGCGCGCCCGCGCTGTCGTCGCTCGTCGTCACGGCCGGGCCGGACCGCTGGGAGAAGCGCATCGGCTTCCGTGCCGTCGAGATCGACACGACCCCCGACGATGACGGCGCCCCGTTCGTCGTGCGGCTGAACGGCCGCGACGTCTACGTGCGCGGGGCCAATTGGATCCCCGAGGACACCTTCTTCTCCCGCATCACCCGCGAACGGCTCGCCGAGCGGTTCCGCGACACGACCGACGCCGGCATGAACCTCCTACGCGTCTGGGGCGGCGGCATCTACGAGTCCGACGACTTCTACGACCTCGCCGATGAGAACGGCATCCTCGTCTGGCAGGACTTCCTCCTCGCGTGCGCGGCGTACAGCGAGGACGCCGAGCTGTGGGACGAGTTCGCCGCCGAGGCGCGCGACAACGTCACGCGCCTGGCCCCGCACGCGAGCCTCGTGGTGTGGAACGGGGGCAACGAGAACATCTGGGGCTGGGTGGACTGGAAGTGGCGGCCGCGGTTGCGCGGTGCCACGTGGGGCGAGGGGTACTACCAGGATCTGTTCCCCGAGATCGTCGCCGACCTCGCGCCCGCGACCCCCTACTCGCCGGGGAGCCCCTACGGGTTCAGCAGGTACGTGCACCCGAACGACCCCGCTCACGGCACCACGCACATCTGGGACGTGTGGAACCAGGTCGACTACGACGTCTACCGCGACTACCGCCCGCGCTTCGTGTCGGAGTTCGGGTTCCAGGGCCCGCCGGCGTGGTCGACGCTGTTCTCGGTCGTGCACGACGAGCCCGCCGACCCCTACGGTCCCCTGATGCTCGTGCATCAGAAGGCCGTGGACGGCAACGGCAAGCTCGAACGCGGGCTCGGGGCCCACATCGCCGCACCCCGCACGATCGACGATTGGCACTGGGCGACGCAGCTCAACCAGGCCCGCGCGGTGGCGTTCGGCATCGCGCACTTCCGGTCGCTGCACCCCCTCAATCAGGGGGCGATCGTCTGGCAGCTCAACGACTGCTGGCCGGTCATCTCGTGGGCGGCGGTCGACTCCCACGGCCACCGGAAGCCGCTGTGGCACGCCCTGCGCGCCGTGTTCGCCGACCGGTTCGCGTCGTTCCAGCCGCACGAGGAGGGTCTCGCGCTCGCGCTCCACGACGACCACGACGACGAGTGGACCGGGACCGTCGCGCTGCGGCGCCTGACCCTCGACGGCGTGGAGAGGGCACGCGTCGAACGACCCGTGCACGTCGCTGCCCGCTCGGCGGCACTCCTGGCGGTGCCCGAGGAGCTCCGCACCACCGAGGACGCCGCACAGGAGGTGCTCGTTGCGGAGCTGCCGGGCGGTGAACGGGCGTTCTGGTTCTTCGCCGAGGACCCCGCCCTCGCTCTCGACCCGGAACCGGTGTCCGTATCGGTGCAGGCCGTCGACGGCGGCTACGAAGCGACCGCCGTTGCGCGCGCGGTCGCGAAAGACGTCACCCTGCTGGTCGACCGGGTGCACCCCGCGGCGCGCGTGGATCGCGCCCTCGTCACCCTGCTCCCGGGGGAGTCGGCCGTCTTCCGCATCGACGCCCCCGCGGGCCTCGACGCGGAGGCCTTCGGCCGCGCGCCCGTGCTGCGCTCGGCCAACGACCTCGTGCCCGTCGCGCGGCCCGCGCTGCGGTGACGCCGGTCCCGGGCCGTGCTCCCCCCAACGGAGCGCGGCCCGGGTGCATGGCCGTCAGCGCCAGGTGAGCCAGGCCGCGGGATTGCGCCGGAGCACCGCGTCGGCGAGGTCGCCCCCGCCCTCGCGACGCAGGCGCGGCACGAAGCGCTCGCCGAGGTAGCGCAGGCCCGGGATGCCGCCGTATGCGGCGTACCGCGTGCGGCGGGCGACGTCGCCGCCGAGGAGGATGCGGCGGGCGGCCCCTGCTTCCGCCGCCCGCACGAGGCAGTCGAGGATCACCGCGTCGGGGTGCTCCCGGGCGCGCGCGGGACCGTCGTAGCCGAGGTAGGCGCCCGTGGCCGCGAGTTCGGCGTGGAGCACGGGGTCGGGATTGCGGTCGATGTGGGCCAGGGCCACGCGGTCGGCCGCGACCCCCACGGCATCGAGGGCCGCGAGGGCCTCGAACGCCGCCGTCCCGTGCTCGAGGTGCACCATGACGGGAGCGCCGGTCGCGGCGTGGGCGCGACCGACGGCCTCGATCGTGCGGGCGGAGTGCAGGTCGATGCGCCAATAGCCGAGGCCCGCCTTCAGCACGCCGGCGCGCACCGCCGGGTCGCGCTCGCCGCCCGGCTCGGCCGCCCCCGACACGAGATCGGCTTCGAACGCGGCGGCGAGGTCGTCGACCCCCGCGTCGAGGAGGGGATCGCTGTCGCGGTAGTGCTCGCGGCGGTGCAGGCCGGTCGTCAGCACCACGGTCACCCCGGCCGCCCGGGCGATGCGCCGCGTGGCCGCCGGACGGCGCCCGAGGCCGAGGGGGGTGGCATCCACCATCGTCTCGAATCCGGATGCCGCGAACTGGCGCGTCTCCTCGAGGGCGGCGTCCTCGTCGTCGAGGTCGTCGCCGGGCAGGAGCGGCGACACCTGGAACAGGTGCTCGTGGTAGTCGACGCGCCCCAGGGTCTCGGGGGCGACGTCGCCCGTCGCCGTCCGGACGAAGGGAGTCATGCGGGCACGGGGTGCGCGGGGGTCGCCCCGCGCAGCAGGGCCAGCATGTCGGCGACCGCCATGCGCCCCATCCCGTCGACGCCCTCGCGCGTCTGGGCCCCGAGGTGCGCGGTCAGCACGACGCGGTCGGCGAGATCGTCGGCCAGCAGGGGCGACCCCGTCTCGCCCACGTTCTCGGTCGCGAGGGTGTCGGCGGCGTACGCGATCACGCGCCCGCGACGCGCGGCGCGCGCCACGGCCTCCTCGTCGACGAGGTCGGCGCGCGCGGTGTTGACCAGCAGCACGGGGCGCTCGTCGGTCGCGAGCCAGCGCTCGTCGATCACCGTCTGCCCGCCGGGCGCGTGTAGTGTCACGACATCGCAGCGGCTCGCGAGTTCCGCCACGTCGGTGCGCTGCACGCTCTCGAACAGGGGGTCGGACGGATCGACCCAGGGATCGGCGCCGAGGACGGTGGCTCCGAACGCCCGAAGTCGTTCGATGACGAGGCGGCCGATGCGCCCGAGACCCACGACCCCCACCGTGAGTGCCGACAGCTCGCGCGCGGAACGGCCCGACCAGTCGCCCGCCCGCACCCGGCGGTCGGCGGCCGGGATGCCGCGCAGAGCGGTGAGCAGCAGGGCGAGGGTGTGCTCGGCCACGGCGGCGGAGTTCGCACCCGGCGTGTTCGTGACGGGGATGCCGCGCGCGGCGGCGGCGACCAGATCGACGTTGTCGACGCCCACGCCGTAGCGCGCGATGCCGCGCAGCCGCGGCGCGAGGTCGAGGTGCGCGGCCGTGACCGGCCCGGTTCCGGCGATCCACCCGTCCGCCTCGGCCAGCAGGGGGGCGAGCTCGTCGAGCCGGTGCGCGGAGCCGGCGCGGACGAGCCGGTACCCGGCGTCGGCGAGCGCCCCCGCGGCGTCGAACGACCCCGAGCCGAACGAGCGCGAGGTCACCAGGACCGTGGCGGTCACGACGGGTCCTCGCCGGTGTCGTCGGACTGGCGCATCGCCGCCAGCTCGCTCTTCATGCGCCGCACGGCCGCGGTGTGCTCGGGGGAGCGGCGCAGGGCGACGCCCGTGGCGAGGATGTCGATGACGACGAGACCGGCGAGGCGGCTCGTCGACGGCGTGTAGACGTCGGTGTCCTCGAACGTGCGCACGATCAGGGGGACGTCGGCCATCTCCGACAGGGGGCTCGTGCGCCCGGTGAGCGAGATGACGGTTCCGCCGGCCTTGTGCGCGGCGCGCGCGACGGTGAGGGTCTGCTCGGTGTGGCCCGTGTTCGAGATCGCCACGGTGACACTGCGCGGGCCCGACATGGTGGCGGCGATGAACTGCTGGTGGAAGTCCTCGGGCGCCTGGCAGGGCACGCCGAACAGGGGGAACTTCTGCTGCGCGTCCTGAGCGATCACGCCGCTCGCGCCGAAGCCGACGAAGAGGATGTCGCTGGCATCCAGGATCGCGGCGATCGCCTTCTCGACGGCCGCCGGTGCGAGGGTGCGACGGGCACGGTCGAGGCTCGAGATGGTGTGGTCGAAGATCTTCTCCGCCACATCGCCCGGGGAGTCGTCGGCGGTGATCGACGAGTGCGTCACCGGGAGACCGAGGGCGAGGGTCTGCGCGAGCTGGATCTTGAAGTCCTGGAACCCTTCGCACCCCACGGAGCTGCAGAAGCGCATGACCGTGGGCTCGCTCACTTCGGCGGCCTCGGCCAGGCCCGCCATCGTGAACTGCGCGGCGCTGACGGGGTCGTCGAGGACGATGGCGGCGACCCGCTGCTCGGAACGGCGCAGGTGGGGCACCTGCCGGGTGATGCGCTCGAGGAGAGTGTCGGTGGACTCTTCGCTGGCCTGCTCGACGTCGAGGGTCATCGCGAGCTCCTTCCATGTAGTATGGCTACATCTTAGCGGACTCGCGCTCCATGGTGGAGTGCCGAAGGGGGACGATGATGTACCGGGAACGGCTGGAGCTGACGGATCGCGTCGCGGTGGTCACGGGAGGATCGCGGGGGATCGGCCTCGCGGTCGTGACCGCCCTCGTGGAGTTCGGTGCGCGCGTCGTGATCGCCGACGTCCTCGACGAGGCCGGGACGGAAGCGGCATCCTCCTTCCCCGACGGTCGGGTGTCGTACGTGCACCTCGATGTGACCGACCCCGCCGCCGTCGAGGCCGCCTTCGCGGACGTCGCGCAGCGCCTCGGGTCCGTCGACGTGCTGGTGACCTCGGCGGGGATCGCCAACCATCAGCCCTCCCTCGAGCTGGAGCGCGAGACCTGGGACCGCGTGCTCGCCGTCAACGCGACGGGAACCTTCTGGTGCGCCCGCGAGGCCGCCCGCCACATGCAGGATCGCGGCGGATCGATCGTCGCGATCGGCTCGATGTCGGGCGAGCTCGCGAACGCGCCTCAGCGCCAGGCCGCGTACAACGCGTCGAAGGGCGCCGTGCACCTGGCGGTGAAGTCGCTGGCCATCGAGTTCGCCGAGCAGAACATCCGCGTCAACGCGGTCGCCCCCGGCTATGTCGGCACCGACCTGACCAAGCAGGGCGTCCCCGACGAGTGGTGGGATGACTGGGTGCGGCGCACGCCGATGGGTCGGCTCGGGGCCCCCGAGGAGATCGGATCGTTGGTGGCGTTCCTGGCATCCGATGCCGCGTCGTACATGACCGGTTCGGTGGTGATGATCGACGGCGGTTACTCCGCCTGGTGAGGCGCCGCCGCCCCGCCCCGCCCGCGCGCCCACCCGCCCGCTGCCGATAAACGCTTCCCGTGTCGAGAAACGCTCGGAGAGACCGTTTCTCAGCACGGGGAGCGTTTATCGCTGTGGTGGACGGCGTTGTTCGGCGTGGGTGACGCCGCCGCCGCACTCCAGACCGCCGCCGGAAGCGCGGCGACCGGCGGACCGGAGCCGGCGATCAGCCGCCCGACCGCGTGTTCCTGCGCGCGGATCGCGTTCGCGGCCGAGCCGGGACCTCCTCGTCTGCCGGTTGGCCCCGCCCTCAGCCCAGCGCCACCCGCACCTCGTGCCTCCCGGCCTCGACCCGGCCGTGGAACCCCGGCAGCTCGATCTCGGCGCGGATGCCGATCGGCACCTCGCACGACAGCGTCACCTCGCCGCCCTCGACGCGCCACCGCACGGACAGCTCGCCGTACGGGGTCCGCACGGCAGCCGACGCCGACGACAGCGCGGTGCCGATCACCCGAGGGGCGATCCGCGCGTCGCGCCACCCCGGTGAGACCGCCTGCAGCCCGGCCACGTCCGCGAAGAACCAGTCCTCGATCGTGCCGAGGAAGTAGTGCCCGCGCGAGCGCGACTCCTCCTTCCAGTGCTCCCAGAGCGAGGTCGCGCCCCGCTCGACCCAGAAACCCCAACTCGGGAACGTCGTCTGCAGCGCCAGGGCCACGGCGACGTCGGCGTGACCGAAACGCGTCAGCTGCGGGAGGAGGTGCTTCGTCGCGAGAGCCCCGGTCGACAGATGATGTCCGCGCGCGACCACGTCGGCGGCGAGCCGGTCGGCTGCGCGCTGACGGTCGGCCGCGGGGAGGATGTCGAAGGCCAGGGCCAACGCGGTGTGCGCCTGGCGGTATCCGGCGTCTCCTCGGCCGCGCAGCTCGGCGGTCTCGGCATCCCAGAATTCCGCGACGAACGCGGCGCGAGAGGCCGCGGCGGCCCGCTCCCACTCGCCCGGATCGTGGCCGAGCACACGCGCGATCGCGGCCGCGGTGTCGCACATCGCGATGACGAACGCCGTCGCCGCGACCCGGGTGTCCTCGGGGGCGTTCCCGCCGCCCGGATCGGTCTCGGGGCTCACCCAGTCGCCGAGGGTCGTGTCGAAGAGACCGTCGGCACCGCGCGCGAGCTCGAAACGCAGGTAGTCGCGCGCGTCGGGCCACACGTCCGCGAGCACGCGCGCGTCGCCCCGCAACGCGTAGATGTCCCACGGCACGAGGAGCAGAGCCGAGTGCCACGTCGGCGCGGGCGTCCAGTCCATGCTCCAGCCGCCGTGGGGGGCGATCACCTCGGGCGCACCCTCGCCGTGGCGGGATGCCGCGATGTCGGCGACCCACTTCGCCAGCAGCTCGTGCGTGTCGAGGTTGAGCAGCATCATCCGGGCGCCGACCATGCCGTCGCCCGTCCACCCGTTCTTCTCGTACTTCGGAGTGTCGGTCGGGATGCCGTGCAGGTTGTTGAGGATCGTCCGCACCGTGAGCTCGTGCAGGGTGTTCAGCATCGGCGACGACGTCTCGAAGCGGCCCGTACGCGGGGCCTCCGTGTGCACGACGCGCGCGCGCAGGGTCGGGAGGCGGCGCGCGCGCACCTCGACGTGCTGGAAGCCGTGCCAGGTGAATCGCGGATGCCACCGCAGCGGCCGATCCGCCAGCGTCACGCGATCGGTCTGGAAACGGCCGTCGAAATACCCCTTCTCGTCGTCGGAGTTGGGCGTCCCGTCGGCGCGGAGGCTCTCGCCGAACCGCAGCTCGATCTCGGCACCGGGGTCCGCGGCGGCGTCCACCTCGACCCACCCCGCGATCACGCGGGGGAAGAGGACGACCCAGCGTCCGTCGTCGAGCTGAGTCACCCGCGTCGGCTCGAGCAGCTCGCCCTCGACGATCGGCGGCTGCCGCTGGAGGATGGGGACTCCGCGCGGCCCCTCGACCTCGCGGGCCGCGGCCCACGCGCCGTCGTCGAACCCGGCGGTGCTCCACCCGGGTTGTTCGAGGCGGGCGTCGTAGTCCTCACCCGCGTAGAGGTCGTCGAAGCGCGTCGGGCCGGCGGCGGTCCTCCACGCGGCGTCGCTCACGATGACGCGCTCGCCGCGGGCGTCGCGCAGGACGAGCAGCAGGCGTGCGGAGGGATCGGCGTGCCAGGGCGCGGTCTCCCAATTCCACGTGTTGCGCCCGCGCATGCCGAAGAAGCCGCGGCCGAGCTCGACGCCGATCGCGTGACGACCGGGGGTCATCCGCGCGGTCACGTCGACCACCGTGTACTGCGCGCTCACCTCGTAGTCGGTGAAGCCGGGCCCGAGGACGCTCGCGTCGGGCACCGCACCGTCGATCTCGACGTGGGCGAGGCCCCCGGCCCCGACCACGAGGTACGCCTCGTCGGGGGCGGCATCCACCTCGAACTCGGTGCGCAGCAGAGGTGCGGCCGCGCCCTCGTCGGCGGCGCCGATGAAGGACGCACCGTGCCACCGGTCATCGAGGACGGCGGTGACGAAGGTCCCCGTCGCGGCCGCGTCGCCGATCGTCGTGGTGACCACGAGGCTCCACTCGTACCGACGCAGCGACGCCAGCGGCGGGCCGTCGTAGACCACGTCGACGCTGCGGTCCGACGCGACGCGACCGCTCTGCCAGAGCGTTCTGCCGCCCGCCCGCACGCTCAGGCGATACGAGAGCTGCCGCACGCCGTCGGAGTCGGACCGCAGGCTCCACCCGAAGCGCGGCGAGGCCGGCGCGCCGACCGGGTCGACGGCGTGCTCGACGGTGAGATCGGTGACGGCGATCACGCGGCCTCCCGCAGTGCGCGGAGTTCGGGAGCATCGCCCCACCGCCGGTCGAGGGCGGCGTCGACGTCGGGGTGCTGCGCGAGGAAGGCGGCCAGAGCCACGGGGCGGTCCTGCGGACGCGTCTGCTTCTGGTTGATCTCGCCCAGCAGGCTCCACCGACGGTCCCCGCGCTCCGCGGGCTCGGCGAAAGCGCCGGCGTAGGAGGTGAAGTCGAACACCTCGACCACGTCGCCGACCTGGACGACGCCGAGGCGGAAGTCGGCGCACATGAACCACGTCACCGTCTCTCCCGCGCGCGACGCCTGGACGCCGCTGCCGCTCTGCTGCAGGAGGTAGGCGAGGTCCTCGTTGTCGGCGTGCCGGGCGCGCCACTCGTCGCCGAACCGGGCGATCGTCGTCACCTCGAGGTCGCTCCACCGCTCCCGAAGGCCCCCGAGCCAGCCCGCCCAGGCGTCGAGCGTCGTGGGATCGTGCTCGAGCCCGCGCGCGACCTCGCTGATTTCGTAGTTGACCGTCAGCCATCCGAGGCCGTTGCGCGCGACGTTGCGCTCGTTCAGGTGCGCCTCGCTCGTGGCATCCAGTTCTCTCAGCGCGTCCGCGCGCGGCAGGCGGTGCAGCGTCTCGATGGGGCCGAGCCCCAGCCGCGAGTTGTACTCGGACGACATGCCCGCGGTACGGGCGGCGACGAGGTCGACCGTCCAGCCGTCGAGCTGCACCGCGTCGATGCGGTCATCGCCGCGGCCGGGTACGAGGAAGTGGTTCCGGGAGGGGTAGTAGGGGTAGGCGAGCGAGCCGTCGCCGTCCTGGAGGTCGATGTCGAACTGGCTCCAGATGTTGCCCTGCACGGTGCGGATGCCGAGATCCCGGGCGCGGGAGATGTTCTCGGCGGCGAGGAACCCGGCGACGAGAGAGGTGGTGGCCCGGTCGAAGGACGCGTGCAGAAGGTCCACGGCATCCGAGATGTCGCGGGCCACCTCGTCGCGCGAGCCGTAGAGATTGGCGAAGAAGCCGCCCGGGACGAAGGTGACGTCGTCGCCGTGGTCCGTCGCGATCCGCGCGAGGGTGCGCCGGATGTCGCGGTAGCGCGGGGAGTCGTCGGTCAGCGCTCCCCACGACAGGGCCCAGGTGAGTCGCGCGTCGGGCACGGCGCTGCGCACGGCGTCGGAGAAGCGCTCGACGAGGGCGGCGGAGTGCAAGGGCGTCTCGTCCTCCCACAGGGAGCGGTCGCGCGTCGCTTCGATCTGGTGTCGCCGCACGATGGTGTTGATGGTCAGTCGGCGGCCGATCGGCGTCGAGGGGAAGTCCATGAGGCGACACCCTATTAGTCAGAGGCGTCGTCTGCGTAGTCAGACTAGCGATAGATCGATAATCCGACCCATTTCTCTCGAATCAGGTGGCATTCGTTCCCCTTTTGTGTAGTATCGCTACCGACGTACTCCGGTCGCAGTGGCGTGACCGGCGATCACTGAAGATGAGGGGACGAGCCATGACGAAGTGGCTGAAGCACACGGCGATCGCAGCCGTGACGTTGACGGCGGTGGGCGCGCTCAGCGGGTGCGCCGGGGGTTCGAGCGGAGGCCCGACCGAGCTCAGCTTCCTGATGTGGGGCGACGGGGGCGATACCCAGACCGCCTACGAGGACGTCATCTCGAAGTTCGAGGAGGCCAACCCCGACATCACGGTGAACGCCGAGTTCTTCAACACGAACGACTACGACAACATCCTCAAGACCCGCCTCTCCGGCGGTGCGGGGCCCGACATCTACGGCTTCGATCTCGGCAACATCAAGACGTTCGTCGACGACGGTTTCGCCGCCGACCTCTCCGACGGCGGAGAGAGCTACCTCTCCAAGCTCACCCCGGAGGCGGCGAAGGACAGCCAGCGCGAGGGCGGCACGTACAACCTGCCGATCTCGCTCTCGGGCAACGGCATCATCTACAACAAGGCGCTCTTCGCGCAGGCCGGCATCACCGAGACGCCCACGACCTACTCCGAGCTCCTCGCCGACTCGAAGAAGCTCTCCGACGCCGGCGTGATCCCCTTCGCGATGAGCGCGCAGGACAACTGGTGGCCGCAGTTCATCGTCTACTACGCGCTCGCGGAGCACGGGGCGAACGAGGAGCTCGGCGAGCAGATGGCCGCGGGGGAGACGACGTTCTCGCAGAGCGACGCCTGGGCCGAGTCGCTCGACGTGGTGCGCGACCTGACGCCCTACTACATGCCCAACCCGGTCGGCACGAGCCAGACCGCCGCGCAATCGGCGTTCCTGGGCGGGCAGGCGGCCATGTTCCCCGCCACCTGGATCCTCTCCGACGCCCGTGAGGCCGGCCTGGACCTCGGCTACATGAACTTCCCGACGGTGGATCAGCCCTCCGACGACCTATGGGGCACCTACCAGGTGCGCTTCGGCCTCAACCCGAACAACGGCGACGACAAGCTCGCCGCGTCGCAGAAGTTCCTCGACTTCTTCCTCCAGGACGACACCTACAAGACGTTCCTCGACAAGGTGAAGCTCTTCCCGACCACCGAGGGCGTGGAGATCGGCGCCGACGTCGACCCGCTCTTCCCCGACATGCAGGCCGCGTGGGAGGGCAAGACCTTCGTGGCGGCGTTCTCGCCGACCGATCCGAGCATCCAGGACGCGTTGCTGGTGGGCCTGCAGAACATCATCAGTGGGCAGAAGAGCACCGAACAGGTGCTGGGCGACCTCGACCTCGCGCTCGAGCAGTACCGCGCCAACAACCGCTGAACATCCGAACCGCCTCGCTCGGGAGATCCCGGGCGAGGCGGTTCCCTTTTCGAAAGGCGCTCTCATGCCCCGTTCCCTTCCCTTGACCGCCGCGGCCGCCACCGCCCTGGCCGGACTCGCCGTGGCATCCCTCGCCGGATGCCAGTCCGCCTCGAGCGACGAGACCACCCTGAGCTTCCTCATGTGGGGCGACGGGGGCGACACCCAGAAGGCGTACGAGACGGTCATCGACGCGTTCGAGGCCGCGAACCCCGGCATCACCGTGAACGCGGAGTTCGTCAACACGAACGACTACGACAACGTGCTCAAGACGCGCCTCTCCGGCGGTGCCGGCCCCGACGTCTACGGCTTCGACCCGAAGAACCTCACCGATTTCGTGCGCGACGGCTTCGCCGCCGACCTCTCGGGCGCCGACTTCTTCTCGCGGCTCGACGACGCGGCGGCGCAGGAAGCCCGTCGGGGAGCGGACGGGGATGCCGCCTACTCCGTGCCCATCTCGCAGTCGGGCAACGGCATCATCTACAACGCCGCCCTGTTCGAGAAGGCGGGCATCACCGAGGTGCCGCAGACCTACACGGAGCTGAAGGCCGCGGCCGAGAAGCTCTCGGCGGCGGGGATCACGCCGCTCGCGATGAGCGCGCAGGACAGCTGGTGGCCGCAGTTCGTCGCCTACTACGCGATGGCGCAGCACGTCTTCCCCGACGATCCCGGCGCGATCGAGGAGCTGCTCGCCGGGGAGAAGACCTTCGCGGACATCCCCGGCTACGCCGCGTCGCTCGAGGTCGTGAAGGACCTCGTCCCGGCGTACATGCCCGATCCGCTCGGGACGAACCAGTCGGCGGCGAAGTCCGCCTTCCTCACCGGTCAGGCGGCGATGTTCCCCGCGACCTGGATCCTCTCCGATGCGCGAGCGGCGGGGGTGGAGCCCGGCTACATGAACTTCCCCACGCTGGATGCCGATGTCGCCGACATGTGGGGGAGCTACCTCGTCGCGTGGGGGATCAACCCCGAAAACGATCGCGTCGAGGCGGCCGAAAGCTTCATCGACTTCTTCTTCCAGGACGACGTGTACACCGACTTCCTCACCTCGGTGAAGGCGTTCCCCACGACCGAGGGCATCGACGTCTCGGCGAACGACCCCCTCTTCCCCGCGATGACGGCGGCGTGGGAGGGGAAGACCTTCCGCCCCGTCGTGATCCCCGCGCACCCGCAGCTGCAGGAGACGCTCCTCGTGGGCATGCAGAACCTCATCGCGGGCCGCGCGGACGTCGACACCGTGATCGCCGAGCTCGATGCGGCGCTCGTCGAGGTCCGCGCGAACGCCGACTGAGACGCGACGGATCCCCGGTCCCCGTGGCATCCCTCCCCGTCTTCCCGGGTTTGGGGCGTGTTTCTCCGTTCGGGGCGCGTGATTCTCCGCCCCAAACGGGAGAACGCGCCCCAAACCCGCGCGGGAGGGGATGCCACCCGCTCGGGCGGTAGCGCAGCTACGCGAAACAGCGAAGTCGGCGACGGATTTTGCATCCACTGCGGCAGTATCGACCAGAAGATGTAGTATGGCTACACAACGAGAACGAGGATGTGCTTGTGACCTCCCTGCTGACGATCGCCGACGATCGCATCACCGCGACGTTCGACCCCGAGACGGGCGGATTGCGCGCTCTCGACGGCCTGAACACCGGTCTCGCGCCCCTCGCGGGCGGGCGTCCGTCGCTGTTCGTGATCGAGATCCCGCGGGGAGGCGACCGCACGGTCGTCGTCGAGACGGCCGCGCAGACGCTGACGCACGTCGAGCGGGAGGGTGGCACGGCGCTGCGCCTGAGGTGGCGGGATCCCGTGACCTCCGCCGGCGAGCGGCTGACGGGTGAGATCGTCGTCGGGGCGCGCGTGCGCGACGGGGTGCTGCGGCTGTCGCTGTCGTTCCACCTCGACTCCGGCGGCGTCGAGGCCGTCCGCTTCCCCTCGCTCGGCGGCATCCGTCCGGTCGAGGGCGCACTCGAACTCCGCGGCGTCGACTACTCCACGGGGACGCGCGTCTCGCTGCTGCCGGTGTTCGACTCCAACGCCCCCTACTGGGGAACGCTGTACCCCGACTACGCCAGTGGCAACCTGCGCCCCGAGCTGGTGGGGACGCCGACGTCGCCCTTCGTCGTGCTCGCGAGCGAGACGGGCGGGCTCACGGTGCAACCCGCTGCCCGCACCCTGGACTTCATCGGCTGGCGGGCGAGTCTCGTCCCGGGCTTCGCCGACAGCCTGCGCCGCACCGCGGCCGACGACGCGGCCGTGACCCTCGACGCCATCCACTTCCCCGCGGGTGATGGCGCCGAGGCCGCGCTTCCCGAAATGGCTCTCGCGCCGTACGCGGGGGAGTGGCAGGACGGCCTCGCGGCCTACCTGCCCACGCAAGACCCGACGCGGAAGAGCGCGGCATCCTGGCTCCGAGAGCCGCGCTCGTGGCTGCAGGTGCAGCTCATGTCGACCGAGGGCGAACCCCGCTACGACTTCGACGCACTCCTCGACATCATCGAGGAGTGCGCGCGCGAGGGCATCGGCGCGATCCAGATCGTCGGCTGGAACGAAGGCGGTCAGGACGGTCTCGTGCCCCAGCACCGGCCCGCCGCGAAGCTCGGCGGCGAGGAAGGTCTGCGCCGCGCCCTCGACCGCGCGCGCGAGCTCGACGTCGCCACCGTGCTGTACGTGAAGTACGTGTGGGTCGAGAAGCCCGGCCCGCTGTGGGACGAGCTCGAGCCCTTCGTCTCGCGCGACGTCAACGGGCAGCCCTACGCGCAGCCCGGTCCGGTGTACCACTCGTCACGCAAGCGCTACGGCATCGCGACCCCCTGGTACGTGCCGCTGTGCTTCGGCGTCGAGGCGCTGCGCCGCCGCTTCGCCGACGAGGTGGCCGAGATGGCCGCGTGGGGGGCCGACGGCATTCTGGCGGATGAGTCGCTCTATCACGGTCGTGCGCTGCTGTGCTTCGCCGACGACCACGGGCACCCGGTGGGCGCGAGCGCGTTCACGTGGGATGCCGAGTTCGTCGAGGACATCCGCGCCGCGCTCGGCGACCGCGCCGACACCTTCGTCATCGCCGCCGAGGGCGCGTACGACGACCAGTTCGCACACTACGACGTGTCGTACTTCCGCAGCGCCTCGCCGACGCACCGCCCGCTCGGCCGTCAGCTGCGCCCCGATGCCCGCATCGTGACCGCGCTCACCGGGTTCGACGACCGCTCGATGGTCGCGCAGTGCCTTCTCTACGGGTACGCGATGAGCCTCGAGCCGTACAACTTCAAGGGTCGACCGGGCGACATGCCCGCGACCGTGGCGCTCGCCCGCGCGGCCGACGCGCTGCGCGAGCGCCACCGCGACCTGCTCTGGAACGGGCGCCTCGTCGTCGACCACGACGTCGTCGCCCACCGCCCCGACGGCACGGTCCACGACCTCCTCACCGTGTGGGAAGGGGCCGGCGGCACCCGCGCCGTCGTCGTGGCCACCTACGACGACGAACCCCTGTCGCTCCACCTGACGGGTCTCGGCGCGGCCGAGACCGACGACCTCGACGGGCGCCGCGCCCCGGTCTCGGACGGGCGCGTCTATGTGCCCGCCCGGGGCGTGACCGTCGTCATCCCTTCTTCCGACTCGATTGGAACGCTATGAGCAGCACACGCGTCGAGGACCCGCGGGTCCTCGCCCTGGACGACCCCACCGCGACGCAGGCGGTGACCACGCGCTCGCTGAAGACGCGCCTGTGGACCGGGCGTTCCACCGCGGGCAAGTTCTGGATCGCCGTCGCCCCCGCGCTGGTGCTCTACACCGTCTTCACGGTGTATCCGATGGGACAGGTCATCGTCGCGAGCTTCACCGACGCCCGCGGGTTCAACCGCGCGTGGGAGTTCGTAGGAGCGGACAACTTCGTGCGCATCTTCTCGGGCGACCCCGTGCTCATGGAGGCGATCGGCAACACCGCGATCTACGGGTTCTTCAAGATCATCGTGCAGACGATCCTGGCGTTCCTCATCGCGGTGCTCCTGCACCGCCAGCTCCGGCTCGGCAACATCTACCGCGCGATCTTCTTCGCGCCGATGGTCATCTCCCCGGTGGCGATCGTGTTCACGTGGAGCTTCATGTACGACCCCACCTCGGGCACGTTCAACACGCTGCTGCGCAGCATCGGGCTCGGCGGGCTCGCCCAGGACTGGCTCGGCAACTACGACCTGGCGCTGTACAGCGTCATCCTCGTCGACCTCTGGAGCGGACTGGGCTTCAACGTCGTCATCTTCCTCGCGGGGCTCTCGACCATCCCCGGCGAGATCCTCGAGGCGGCCAAGGTCGACGGCGCGCGGGGCTGGAAGGCGATGCGCTTCATCACGATCCCGCTCATGATCCCCTCGATCGGCCTCGTGCTCGTCCTCTCGATCAACGGCGCGCTGCGAGCCTTCGACACCGTCTACCTGATGACGAGAGGGGGACCGGGCAACTCGACGCAGCTTTTCATGACGCAGGTGTTCCAGGAGGGCCTGGTCAACAACAACTTCGGCTACGCCTCGGCGATGGCCGTGCTCGTGCTGATCGTGCTGATCGCGATCGCCGCCGTGCAGAACAGACTCAACAACCGCGTCGCCGCCGAGGAGGGCAACCGATGACCACGCACGCGCCCACGCGCTCACGCTTCGATTCCCGGTCGATGCTCCGCCTCGCCCGCCGCCTCCCGATCAACCTGCTGCTGATCGTGCTCAGCATCGCGATGATCTACCCGATCGTCATCATCGTCATCACGGCGTTCAAGCCGAACCTCGAGGTGCTGACGAACCCGACCGGCCTTCCCCAGGCGCCGACCTTCGACAACTTCGTCACCTCCTGGCAGGATGCCGGGTTCGCGAACCTCTTCTTCAACTCGGTGCTGCTGACGGTCGTCAGCATGACCGTCGCCACCTTCGTCGCGGCGCTGGCGTCGTATGCGATCGTGCGCCAGGCGACCCGCATCGGCTCGGGCGTGTACCTGCTGCTCGCGGCGGGCATCTTCCTGCCGATGCAGCTCGCGCTCGTGCCGCAGTTTCGCGTGGTCCGTGACCTCGGCCTCATCAACAACTACGCCGGCGTCATCCTCATCTACATCGCCGGTGCGCTGCCTTTCGGCGTCTTCCTCATGGCGGCCTTCATGCGCCAGGTGCCCAAGGAGATCGTCGAAGCCGCGGTCATCGACGGCGCGGGCTACTTCACCCTTTTCCGCCGGATCTTCCTCCCGCTCGCCCGCCCGGCGATCGCGACGTTCTGGGTCCTGCAGGGCGTGGGCGTGTGGAACGACTACCTCGTCCCGCAGCTGCTGCTCACCGACCCGTCGAAGCGCACCCTGACGACGGGCGTGCTCTACTTCAAGGCGCAGTACCTCGCCGACTGGGGCAACATCATGGCGGCCGTGCTCATCATGAGCCTGCCGATCTTGCTGCTGTTCGTCTTCGCGCAGCGCTTCTTCGTCAGCGGACTGTACGCCGGGGCGGTGAAGTGAGGGCATGACCTCGCTCGACGACCGGGAGAGGGCGCGGTCGCTGGCCTCGCCGCTGTACGGCGACCGCTGGGTGCAGGAGCACGCGACCCTGCCCGTCTCCTCGCCGGTCGTCTCGGCGCAGGGCGGCGGTGCGCTCGCCGTCGACCGCGAGGCGGTCTCGCTCGACGGCGAGTGGCTGCTTGCCGGAGCCCCCGCGGGTCGGGAGTTCGCGATCGAGCGGTGGTTCGCCGGTCCGCGGCCGCCGGCGCCGGTGGGCTGGCACCGACCCGACACCGACCGCTCGGACTGGATCCCTGCCGCCGTCCCGGGAACGGTGCAGGCGGCCCTGACCGCCGCGGGCGAGATCCCCGACCCGCTGCTGCACGACCACACCCACGCGGAGCTCGTCGCGCACGGCGTGCCCGCCGAATGGCCGTGGCACTTCCGGCGCACCCGCGTCGAGGAGCAGCAGTGGTGGTACGCCCGCCGATTCGACGTGCCGGCGTCGTGGCTCGGGCAGCGCGTGCGCCTGTCGTTCGACGGCGTCGACGACGCGGCATCCTTCTGGCTCAACGGCGAACCGATCGCCCGCCACTCCGGCATGTACGGCGGTCCCGACATCGACGTGACGGCCCTGCTGCGCGGGGACGGTACCGACGAGATCGTCGTGCGCGTCGACCCGCCCCCGCGCGACTGGCACGGGGTGCTCACGCCCTCACCCGGGTGGGGATGGCACTACGGACACCTCATCTCGATGGGGATCTGGCGCGGGGTGCGCCTGGAGCGCGTGCCCGACCTCGAGCTCGAGGATCTGTTCGTCTCGACCGTGCACGCCGCCGAGGGGGCGGCGCGGATCCGCGTGCAGTGGGACCTGACCGCTCACACCGACGGCGGTGCCGCCCCGACCCGCATCCGCGTGCTCGACCCCGACGGGACGGTGGTCTCCGACGTCACGGCGCAGGTCGTCGCCTCCCGCGGCACGTCCCGGCACGCGGTCGAGATCGACGTCCCGGACGCGCGACTGTGGTGGCCGTTCGGGTACGGGGCGCAGCCGTTGTATCGCGTCGAGGCGAGCGTCGCCGGGTCTTCGCGCGCGGCGACGGTCGGCATCCGCACCGTCGAGATGCGCGCGCTGCCCGAGGTGTCGGGCGACGACGTGTACGACTGGCGGTTCGTCGTCAACGGCCGCGCGATGTTCCTCAAGGGCGCCAACTGGTGCTTCACCGATCCGATGGCGCGTCGGGGGTTCGAGATCGACCGGCACATCCTCGACCTGTGCGTGCGGGCGAACCTGCAGATGCTCCGCGCGTGGGGCGGCGGCACCGTCGAGAGCGACGCCTTTTACGACGAGTGCGACCGTCGCGGCATCCTGGTCCTGCAGGAGTTCCCCCTCAGTTTCGGACTGGATGCCACGGGCGCCACGCTCGCCACCGTCGACGAGCAGGCGTCGCGCATCGTCCGCCGCCTGCGCTCGCACCCGTCGCTGGTGATGTGGGGTGGAGGCAACGAGAACCCCGACACCGTGTCGGGCGATGACCTGCTCACCGTCATCGGCACCCGCGTGCGGCAGTACGATCCGACGCGCCCGTTCCACCGCACCGATCCGTGGGGCGGCAGCGAGCACTACTACGGCGTCTACCACGAGGGTCAGCCCGTCGAGGCGTACGCGACGCACGTCCCGCCGGTGTTCGGAGAGTACGGGCTGTCGAGCCAGTGCGACCTCGACAGCATGGCGCGCTTCCTCGATCCGGCGCTGCTGGAACAGTGGCCGCCGCCCGCGCACGGCGCGATCCTGCAGCACCAGGCGCAGTTCTCGCTGTTCGACCTGTTCAAACAGGCGCGCTACGCCCATTACGGACCGCTCACCGATTGGGCGACGTTCGTGGAGTACTCCCAGCTCGCCCAGGGCGACGCGCTGCGGTTCGCCTCGGAGCGCCTGCGGGCGCACGCGGGTACCCGCACGTCGGCGTACTGGTTCTACAAGGTCGGCGAGGTCTTCCCCGGTGCATCCTGGGCGATCGTCGACTACTACGGCCGCGCGAAGCTGTCGTACTACCGCGCGCGCCAATTCGGGGCCGCGCAGTCGGCGTTCGCGGTGTACGACCGCACCGCGCTCGCCGCGGGCGAGGTGCTCTCGGCCGAGGTGCACGCGTCCAACGACACGCCTCACCCCCTGACGGCGACGGTGAGCGCCCGCCTCTACGACGCCCGCTTCGGCGTGATCGCCGAGCGGTCGGCATCCGTGGATCTGGATGCCGACGCCCACGCGCGCGCGTTCACCCTCGACGCCGAGGCTCCCGACGACGGTCCCCTCGTGCTGGCGGTGTACCTCTACGACTCGGACGGCGCCCGCATCTCGTCGGCCTGGTACGCGCTGAACGCGCAGCCGAAGAGCGCCGAGGCGAGCGCGATCGAGGCGCTGCCGCTCGACGAGCTGGCCGACCGGCCGATCGAGGAGCTCCTCGCGCCCTACGCCACCGGCCCGGCGCCGCTGAAGGAGCAGCCGCGCACGCGGCTCGAGGCCCGCTGGGGAGACGGCGTTCTGCGCGTGCGCAACGTCGGCGACGTGCCCGCGCCCCTCGTCCTCGTCGACGGGTTCCCCACCGCGTCCGGCGCCTGGCTCGACGACAACGCCTTCGGGCTCGAGGCGGGGGAGGAGCGCGCGATCGCGTTCGCCCTCGCCGGCGCCACCTGGCCCGATGCGCGCGTGCGCGCGTGGAACGCGGATGCCGTGGAGGTGAGCGCGTGAGCACCCCCCGGATTCTGGCCACGTGCGGCGGGTGGGCCGACACGTCGTGGGGTGACGTGGCCTTCGGTCCCCTCCTGCACCACGCTCTCGACCTCACCGGCGTCGAGGGCAGGCCCCGCGTTGTCTTCGTCAACACGGCCGGCGGCGACCAGCGGATCGACGAGGGGCGCGAGCTCGCCGCGGCGATGGCGGCGGGGGTGGATGCCGTGCACCTGCGGCTCTACGGCCGCACGGTCGTCGACTTCCGCGAGGTCCTGCAGTCGGCCGACCTCGTCTGGACGGGCGGGGGGAGCGTCGTCAACCTCCTGGCGCTCTGGCGGGCGCATGGCCTCGACACCGCCCTGCGCGATGCGTGGCGCAGCGGCGTGCTGCTGGCGGGAACGTCCGCGGGCGCGCTGTGCTGGCACGAGGGCGGCCCCACCTCCGGATTCGGCGAGGTGCGGACGATCGACGACGGCCTCGGGTTCATCCCCGGCTCGCTCGGGGTGCACTACGACTCGCAGGCCGAGCGGCGGCCGGCCCTGCGGCGGGCGGTCGACGCGGGCATCCTTCCCGGTGGCTTCGGTCTCGACGAGGGCACCGCGGTGCTGTACGAGGGAGACCGGGCCGTCGACTTCGTCACCGAGCGCGCGGGCGGGCGCGTGCACCGCGTCGATGCGCACGTGCCCGACGAACCGGTGCCCACCCGCCTCCTCTGAACCGATGTCCGTGCGTCGCCGACGCAGCGACCCGACCCGTCGGAGCCGGTGCGCCCGCGGCATCCCGCCCGCGATCGCGACTCGTGTCGGCGCCGCCTGCACGACGAAGGCCCGGACCGAGAGGCCCGGGCCTTCGTCGTCCCTCAGGGGACGGGCGTCAGCACGACCGCGTCGACGAACGCCGTCGCGTCTCCCGTCGCGGCCGAGCCGCGGAACGTGATCTGCCGATCGCCCGCCGCCACCGTGAACGTCGGCGAGGTGTGCGCCGTGAACGTGTTCGTCGGCGGGGCGAAGATGTCGACCACCGTCCCGTCGACCACCACCTGGATCGTCTGCACCGCGCTGTACCCGGGTCGACGTGACGCCTGATAGCTCAGCGTGTAGGTACCGGCATCCATCTTCAGGGTCTGCGTGAACGACCCGTGCTCACCGTTGCGCGACTGCAGCAGGGCGGTCTGCGTGCCCTCCGGGGCCGTCGGTGCGCCGAAGGCGCTGCCGTTGCGCTGAATGCCCGAGCGGCCCACGAACGACCACCCCTCGGTGAACGGCGCCGACTTGACGCCCGTCGTGGACGGCGCCTCGAAGCCCGTGTTCGACAGCGTCGCGGGCTCCGGGGCGACGGGGGCCTCGATGCGCACCGCGTCGAGGAACGCCGTGCGATCGCCCGAGGGCGCGGTGGCCCGGAAGGTGATCGTGTGGCGCCCGCCGGTCGAGGTGAACGCGTTCGAGCGCTGCGTCGTGTACGAGCTCGTCGAGCCCACGGCGAACGACCCGATGACCGTGTCGTCGTAGAGCACGTCGAAGCTCTGCGCGGGGTAGCCCGAGCGGCCCGACAGGGCGAACACGACCTGGTAGCCCCCCGCGGGGAAGGCCACCTGCTGCGAGATGGTGCCCTGCACCCCGCCGTCGGTCTTGAGGTAGGCCACCTGCTGGCCCTCCGGCGGCGTCGGCGGGCCGAGGGGCCCCTGACCGTTCTGGATGCCCGAGCGGCTGTCGAACGTCCAGCCGTTGGTGAACGGCCCGGTCTTGGACTTCGTGCCACCGGGCTTCTCGAACCCGGCGTTGGTGAGGGTGACCAGCGGGTACGACGACGGCAGTTCGGGGCTGACGTAGCACCGCTGCGTGCCCGAGGGGTTCGGGTCGCCGAGGGTCGCGGCGTCGCACGACACCGGCCCCGTCTTCGCCTGGTAGCTGAAGAGCCCGTCGCCGCCGAACGCGACGCTCTGCTGTCCCGAGAAGAAGCACTGCCCGCCCTCGTTCGCGCAGAGGGTGTAGCCGTCGGGGCCTTGCGAGACCCCGCCGACCTTGAACAGCCGGCTCGTGACGCCGGACGGTTGCCTGTTCGCCGCGAAGGCTGCCGCGCGGTACAGCTTCGTGGAGCTCTCGGCCAGGATCACCGGTCGCTCGTACAGCGTGGAGCTCGCGGTCGGTGCCGAACCGTCGGTGGTGTACCGGATCTGCGCGCCGGAGGTCGCCGTCGAGAGCGTGAGCACCTCGGACCCGGCGTACACCCCGCTGTCGAGGTCGAACTGCACGGGGTCGACCCGCGCAGACGTCAGCTGGGGCGTGACGGTCACGAGCGCGATGCCCGACGACGTGGGGTCGGCGGTGCTGGTCGCACGCACGGCGATCTTGCGCTCGGAATCGACCGCGGGCGGCGTGTAGACGCCCGAGCTCGACACGGAACCGTTGCCCGAACCCTCGACGGACCACGTCACGCCGGGAGCGCCGTCGATCACGTCGGCCGTCAGCTGCACCGTCGAGCCCGACGCCACGGTCGGCTCGACGTCTCCCATCCGCACCTGCACCGCGGGGTCGGCGGTGGTGTACACCGCGAACGAGTAGCCGGTCCCGAGGTCGTCCGAGAAGCTCGAACCGGCGGGGAGGGTGGCCGAGACCGCGGGCAGGAGCGCATTGGCATCCGGAACGAGATCATCGGAGTACACGACCCGGTGGAAGTCGGCGTCCACCGTCGTCCCGCCGAAGTCGACGGTCAGATCGGTCGGGGCCGCCCCCTTCGACTCCACCAGCACGGTGTAGTCGCCCGCCGCGTCGCGGAAGGCCGCGGACCGCACGTCGGAGGACGACGACGTGGATGCCAGCACCTGGCTGTGCGCCGGGATGTACCGG
This sequence comes from Microbacterium sp. NPDC007973, assembly GCF_042958465.1. Classification (NCBI taxonomy): domain Bacteria; kingdom Bacillati; phylum Actinomycetota; class Actinomycetes; order Micrococcales; family Microbacteriaceae; genus Microbacterium; species Microbacterium sp. NPDC007973. Next base: position 709,800 of record NZ_JBIBJJ010000001.1, on the reverse strand, counting down.
TTCAGCAGACCCGCCGACAGGAACGTCTTTCGCGGTTCGAGCCCGAGGGGGAGGGCGTCCCACATGTTGTAGGTGCCGTTGGTGTCGCCGTCGGGGTCGACGGTCCAGGTGCCGTTGAGCTGCCAGACGAGCATCGAGTGCAGGCCCAGGTTCGCTCCGGCGATCACGTAGTTCGCGTAGCCGGAGTTCCACCCGCTCGCATTGTCGTCCGACCAGCCGAACTCCGACATGTTGACGGGCTTGCCGCCCGCGACGTTCTTGCGGGCGTTGATGCTCCCCGGCACGGAGCCGTACGAGTCGCCGTAGGTGTGGAAGCTGTACTGGTCGAACGCATCACCGCCGTTCTGCGCCATGTAGGTGGTCCACGCGGGGGCGCCGGTCTCCTCCGGGCCCCAGATCTCGACCTCGTCGCGCAGGCCGTCGGCGACCAGGCGCTGGTGCACGGCCTGGGCCATCTGCACGTACGCGGCCTGCTGATCGCCCGGCGCCTCGAAGTCCCAGCTGCCGTTGGGCTCGTTGTAATACGTCAGGTACTTGACGTTGTCGTAGCCGCGCACGTTCTTGAGCTGGTCGATCAGAGCGGACGCGGATGCCGCGTACGCGGCGTTGTCGGCCGGCGCGCTGGTCCACGGGTCGACCCCGGGGATCGAGAACCAGTCGTGCACGGTCGAGCCGACCTTCCACCCGAAGTTCAGCTCGATGTCGGTGCCGGCGGCCTGGAAGGCGTCGAGGTAGCGGTAGAACGCCTTCATCCGATCGCTGTCCCACGTGTAGACCCCCTTGTCGGGCTCCATCCAGTCGATCTGGAACCACACGCGGGCGACCTTCGGTCGGATGGTCGCGATGCGCTTCGCATCGACCGCCCAGTCGGCGTCGGAGTACCCGAAATCCCGTGAGCGCTCCATGAGGGCCGAGGGGATGACGTTCACGCCGATGCCGAGGAAGTCGTCCTGCACCACGGTGCCGGTGTCGACCGAGACGGTCGCGGCGTCCGCCGCCGTGGCGGGGCCCGCCGACCCGGCGACGGCCAGTGCGGCGATCACCCCGCCGATGGTCATGAGGGCTGTGCATCGGCGCAGCCGGGGGGAGGGTCTCATCAAGGCTCCATCTCCATTGAGGGTCGATAGAGGTAGTTGTACTACAGAATCTGAGTCCGAGAAAGGAAATCGGGTCAATCGAGAGCGCTAAGTGGCCCTCCCTGGGTAGTCAGGCTACTCGGGGGCCGCGAGAGGCGTCTCACCCCGCGAGGCCCCCTCGCGGGATGACGCCCCGACCGCCGCGGTTGTCAGCCCGCGACCGGCCGCCCGCTTCCGCGCACCGTTTCGGTGACGGGCGCCGTCGACGCGCACCGCCCTACCGCGTTCCCGCCTCCGGGAAGGATGCCGCCAGGTGCGCGTTCCGGCGCGCGATGAGGCGACGCAGGTACGGCACGAGGATCAGGCGTTCGACGATGACCCCGAAGACGGGCGAGGCGAGCTCGATGGTGTCGGTCATCTTCGTTTCCCCGCCCGTCGTCTCCTCGAAACGGTGCTCATGACGGAAGGAGCGGAAGGGGCCCCGGACCTGCTCGTCGACGAACCGTGAGGGCGCGTGCATCTCCGAGATCCGGGCGGTCAGTGTGAACCAGACGCCCAGATGGCGGGCGCGGAACGTCACCGTGTCGCCGAGGCGCATCGGCCCCTCGGTGGTCCCGGCGATGGCTCGCTCCCCGCTGTCTCGCATCGATGCGACGTGTGCACCGATGTCGCGCGCGAGATCGAACACCGCGTCGGGTCTCGCGGCGACGTGCGTTTCGAGCGTGAAGCGGGAGGGCACGCTCCCATCCTCGCCGGTCTCGCGGTGGGAGCGATCGTCGAATGCACGACGGTGAGGCGTCCGTGCCCGGCCCCGCCCGGGCGCTGCCGTCGCCCCGATCCGCGGGCATAGCGAACGGATAGCCGCGCATAGGGCGGCGTGAGGGTGCGCTCTCCACACTCGGCCGCATGACCACCACCGACCCCGTCCCCACCACCCCGCCCACCGGTGGAGCATCGACGCCGCCGCCGACGCACACCTCGACGCCCGCCCCGGAGAGGCGCCGCCTCCCGCTCACTCGTCGTGTCGTCGCCGGCATCGGTGCCGGTGCGCTCGTCGTCGGCCTCGCCGTCGGCGGGGGCGCGGGTTTCGCGATCGGCAACGCCTCCGGCGCGAGCGCCGCGACCTCGGGGGAGATGCCCGGCTTCGGCACGGGCACCCCTCCGCAGATGGGCGGCGAACGCCCCGACTTCGGCGACGGCACGCCTCCCCAGATGGGCCAGGGCGGCCCGGGTGGCTCGAGCACCGACGACGGCACGAGCACCGACGGGTCGGCCGACACTTCGAGCTGACGATCGCGTCCGTCGGTGACAGGGCGCCGGCCGCGCCGCCACGGACCTCCCATGTCGTGCGCGGCATCCGCGATCATCGACACCATGGATGACACCCTCGATGCCGCCGACCTCGCTCATCTCCACCGCGCGATCGATCTCTCGGCGTCGGCGCGCGCGCACGGCAACCACCCCTTCGGCGCCGTGCTCGTCACCGGTGACGGCCGAGTGGTCGAGGCGGAGAACACCGTGCTCACCGACCGCGACGTGACCGCCCACGCCGAGACGAACCTCGTGCGCCGCGCGTGGAACCAGATGGATGCCGCGGAGTTGCCGGCATCCACTCTGTTCACCTCCTGCGAGCCCTGCGCGATGTGCTGCGGGGCGATCTTCTGGGCCGGCATCGGGCGGGTCGTGTATGCCCTGTCGGGGACGAGTCTCATCGAGATCGCGGGAGGGGAGGACGACGGGGCCGTCCTCGACCTGCCCGCGCGCGAGGTGTTCGCGCACGGCGGGCGTGCGATCGCGGTGTCGGGTCCTCACCTCCAGGATGAGGCGGCGGAGCCGCACCGCGGGTTCTGGTGCGCATCCGCTCCGTGACCCGAACACCCCACCCGCTGCGCGGCGAGAAGCCGTCCGGTCGACGCCGTCGTCCCCTTTCGAGGGCGTCGGCAGAGGGGACGACTCATGAGCGGACGTTCGCCGCCCGCGCGACGGCCGCGACCCGAGGGGAGGAGACCCCGGGGCGCGGCCGTCGACCGTGATGTCTCAGCGTCGTCCGCCCATGCCACCTCCCATCCCGCCCGCGGTCGCCACCCCGGCGGTCACCGAGGTCGAGGTTCCGTCGACGGTCACCGTGTACGACTGGCCGTCGGTGATCGCCGACGACGAGAACACGACCGATCCGAAGGTCTTCGTGGCGGTGTACTGCGCGATGACGGTGCCGTCGGCATCCTGGATCTGCACCGTCGAACCGGCGGAACCGCTCGCGGTCGCGGCGAGCCAGCCCTGCGCCGACGACTCCTCGGGGGACTCGGCCATACCGGTGCTGCCGATCGCGACGAGGGTGCCGCCCGTCACCGTGATGCCGCCGTTGGAGTCGAGCGCGCCGTTGTTCTGCGCGGTCGGGCCGTAGACGGTGACCTCCCCGCCGGTCATCTCGATCGTGCCGTTGGAGTCGAGACCGTCGCCGCCGGCGTCGACGACGAGGGTGCCGCCGGAGATGGTCAGCGTCTCGCCGGAGTCCTGCATGCCGCCCCCGCCCATGCCGCCGTCGGAGGTCGCGTTGCCGGAGGCGTTCACTCCATCGTCGGACGAGGTCAGGCGGGTCACCCCGCCCGCGATGCGGATGTCGGCTGACTCGATCGCCTCGTACGACCGGCTGATCGTCACCTCGCCTCCCGCGATCGCGAGGGAGGTCTCGGAGTGGATGCCGTCGTCGTCGGTCGCGAGGGAGACCGTGCCTCCCGTGACGAGGGCGTCGGTCCACGCGTCGATGCCGTCATCGCCCGCGGTGGCGTCGATCGTGCCGCCGGCGATCCAGACGTAGCCCTGCGCGGCATCCTCCTCCTGGTCGCTCTTGAGGGCATCGCCTCCGGCGGTGAGGGTGAGCGTTCCGTCCTCCACGACGAGGGAGTCCTTCCCGCGTAGGGCGTCGTCGGCGGCATCCACCGTGATCGTGCCGCCGATGATCGCGAGATCATCCGTCGCGGAGATGCCGTCATTGCCGGAGTCGGTCACGGTGAGCGATCCGGAGCCCGACACCGTCAGGTCGCTGTCGGCGTAGATCGCGGCGCTCGCGTCGGCATCCGCCGAGCTGGTCGCGGTGACGGTGTTGGTGGAACCCGCTGCCAGGTCGACCGCGACGTCGTCGGCGGTGACCACCTGGATCGCCGAGCCCGAGACGTTCTCGATCTCGGCGCCGTCGAGCACGAGGACGACCTGCGCATCGTCGGGGGCCTCGACCACCACCTGCCCCTCGAGGGTGCCGGTGAGGCGGTACACGCCGGCCGCGGTGATCGTCACGGTCGACCCGTCGACGTTCACCCCTGCCGAGTCGCTGGTGGCGGTGGATCCTTCGAGCGTCACCGTCGCGGCATCCGCCAGGCTCCACTCGTCGTCGCGCACGACGGTCCCGTCGGCATTCGCCGCGAGCAGCTCGGCGGCAGCCGCGGGGATCGTCGCATCGACGTCGCCGATGGTCTCGACGCTCGAGGTGATCGCGCTCTGCGCGGTTCCGGCGGGCTGCGCGGTGACGGCGCAGCCGGCGAGGACGACTCCGGCGAAGGCGAGGGGAAGGGCGAGGGGGATCAGACGGCGGCGCATGAGGTGTCCTTTCGAGACGGATGGGCGGAGGCGAAGGGACCCGACAGCACGCGGGTCCAGCGGTTGCGGGGGAGATCGGAGCGGAGGGCGGCTAGGCCCGTGGCGTACTTGCTCACGCGCTGCGGACGGTGTCCGGCGCGCCAAAGGGCGCGGTCGAAAGCCCCCGCCCGGCCCGGCGACTTGGTCTCCACGATCGCGAAGCGCGGAAGGGTGAAGCCTGCGCCGTCCGCGCCGACCCAGCGCAGGTCGAGGTCGATCGTGGCGCGAGAGGGTGTCGCGCCGGGGAGCAGCAGCGTGGTGCGGCGGTACAGCGTCTGCAGCCGCGCGTCGAGATCGTCGGCGCGGGCCGGTGCGACGCCGATCGCTCCGAGGGCCTCGGCGACCTCGCCGCGGGCCTGGACCGTGAGGCGGTCGGCCGCGTCGAGGGCGTAGGCGTCGCGCTCCTTGCGGGTGAGACCGCGCGCCCCGCGCGTCTTCATCTCGAGGAACGCCACCCCGGTGTCGACGTAGGTGCGCGTGCGGAGTTTGAACCGTCGTCGTCGCCCGTGCGCGGCCAGACGGAAGCTCAGCAGGTCGGGGGTGTCGAAGTACACCGAGCGGTACGCCAGTTCGCGCTCGCCGTCGATCTCGAGGGCGGCCGGGGCGTCGGCGGAACGCTGCAGATCGTGCAGAAGGGATGCCGTGGCCTCGATCGGAACGACGTACTTGCGGTCGACGCGGGTGAGCAGGGCGGCGTCGGCCGTGAGCGCATCGAGCCCGATCGCGGGGAGGGCCGCGATGGCCGCGCCGGCGCGATCGCGGGGGGTCATCGGGTGCCCCCGAGGAGGTCGGCGAAGGTGGCGTCGCGGTCGGCGGCGGGCGTCGCCTCGAGCCGCGTGCCGAGGCCGGAGTCGAGGGACGCGCGAGGCGTGACGGCACCGACGCGGTAGCGCACATCGACCAGCGTGGTGTCATCGACGAGATCCAGCTGCTGAACGGTGAGCGCGGTGACCTCGCCGCCCAGAAGACGCTCGAGCTCGGCGCGCAGCTCGCTCTCGTCGGCGATGGCTCGGTCGAGGTGCACGGTCTGGTGCCGGGCGCGGGCGAGCAGGCGCGGGTGATCGGCGACGGCGAGTACGGCCACGATCAGCCCGACCAGCAGAAGCGGAGTTGCGAGGTCGGTGTGCGGCAGGCCGCAGATGAGGCCGATCGCGAGAGCCGCGAAGTAGTACGCCACCTCGCGCTGCGTGATCTCGCTCGAGCGCAGGCGGATGATCGACAACACGCCGAACAGGCCGAGCCCGAGGCCCAGGGCCACCTCGGCGGTGCCGAGCACCGAGGCGACGGCCAGCACGCCGACGTTCACACCGAGGAAGGCGACGACGAGGTCGCGGCGCCGGTGCCGCCGGAAGTACACGGCGCTCAACAGCACGGCGGCGAACAGATCTGCCGCGGCGAGGATCAGGGCGGTGGCGGTCATGAGGAACTCCTTGTGGGGGTGACGGGGGAGGAACCGGGGGACCCGGGGCGGAGGAGGCTGAGCTCGTCGACGCCTCCGGACCGCGGCGGCGGGGCCGGGGAACCGGCATCCGGCCGGGGGAAGACGAGCGAACGCTGCACGCCGTAGCTGAGGATGAACAGCACTGCCTCGGTGACGACCTTCGCCGGCAGCAGAGCCAGGCCGTTGTCGGTGAGGAACGACATCCACGCAATGTTGGAGGCCAGCAGCGCCAGCGCCAGCACGCCGTAGCGCACGGCCTGCCCGCGCATCGGCCCGCCCCGTGCGCGGAAGACCACGCGGCGGTTGACGACGAAGTTCGCCGTCGCCGACAGCACGCGCGCGGCGATGATCGAGGGTACGAGCCACCCGGTGAGCGCCTGCAGCACGAGCAGCGCCACGGTGTCGACCGCGAACGCCGCGAGCGACGACGCCGCGAACAGCAGCACCGGCAGCAGCACCCGCAGCGAGTCGCGCACGGGACGGAAGTGGCTCGACGCGTTGCGATCGAGGTAGACGGTGTCGATCGGCACCTCGTGCGTCGCGACGAGGTCAGGAGCGAGGCGCAGCAGCATCCGCTGCTCGTACTCGAAGCCCTCGCCCGGGATGCGCAGCGCCCACGGGATGCGGTCCGACGGGATGCCGCGCAGACCCGTCTGCGTATCGCTGAGTCGTCGTCCGGTGGCGAGGCGGAACAGGCCGCGAGCGGCCGCATTGCCCAGGCGGCTGCGCAGGGGGACGGTGCCGTCGAAGGCGCGCACCCCGAGGACGAGCGCGCTGCGCGCGGAGGCGGCATCCGTGCGGAGGGCATGGGCGATACGGACCACGTCGCTCGGCGTGTGCTGACCGTCGGCGTCGGCGGTGACGACGTCGGCATCCGGGTCCCGCGTGTGGATGTGCGCGAGGCCGGTCTTCAGCGCCGCCCCCTTGCCCCGGTTCGCGGAGTGGGTCACCACGCGCGCGCCCGCGTCGCCGCTCGCGTCGAAGACGGGGGCGAAGACCGGGCCGCTGCCGTCATCCACCACGACGATCTCGAGATCGGGGTCGGCACGTCGCAGCGCGGCCACCAGGGCGGGGAGGCGGGGTCCGGGTTCGAACGCCGGGATGAGCACGTACACCGTTCAGCCCGCCACGTAGAGGATGTCGCTCGTGCCGCGCTCGCCGCCGTTCGAGGGCGAGTTCACGACCCGGCCGTTGAAGTACATGGTCGAGGAGCCGCCGCCGTCGAGGTTGTAGGCGGTGGTCGCTCCCAGCGACAACATGATGTCGGCGAGCTCGGGAAGCGTCACACCCTCGCTGTACCCCTCCTGCCGGCCGTCGACGACGACGAAGACGAGATGGTTGTCGTCGATCACGCCGACCGCGGTGCGGGGCTGATCGCCCTGGATGGAGTGGTTGCCGACGTTCGTGTCGACCTCGACGCCGTCGATTCCGTCGACGACCTGCCCGTCCGCGACGATCGCAGGGCCGAAGCTGAGGGTGTTCCAAACCCCGGATGCCACGAGTTCGGCCGCCGAGGTCTGGGTCTCGTCGTACACCTCGACGTGCCCGTCGGTGTAGAAGGCGAGACCCTCGCGTGCGCCCTCGTCGCGATACGCGACGCCGTTGCGGATCTCGATGCCCGTGGAGCGGAAGCCGTAGTAGTCGCCGTTGATCGCGAAGATCGCGTCATTGGCCGCGGCGATCTCGCTCGTGGTCTGCGTGATGTTCTCACCGAACTGGTTGTTCGCGAACGCGGAGCGCAGGGCGGTTGCATCGCTCAGGATGACGTCGGCCACGTAGGACGTGACGGAGCTCGCACCCGTTCCCGTCGTCATCGTGGCGAGCGTCACGGAGGTGGATCCGTCGTCGAAGGTGGAGTCGGTCACGGTGGGGGAGGCCGCGCTTCCGGCGGCCGCGTCGGTGGTGGTGACGCTCGAGTGCTCGGCCTCGTAGGCCGCGACGTCGGTCACCTCGACATGGGGGATGAGGAAGCGATCGGCGGCCCACCACGCGGCGCCGCCCGCACCGAGGACGACGACGAGCCCTGCCGTGAGGAACGTGCGGCGGGCCACACGACGAGCGGGCGGGGCGGTCGTCGCGCCGGCCTCGGGTGCCGGGCCGGCCGGGTCGGTCTCGGGGGAGCGGTTCGCGGGGTGCATGGCTCCAGACAAGGCGCCGCGCCCTCACCGCGCCTGGGGCGGTCCCTATCCTCAGCCAAGAACAGTTATGCAAGCACTATGTGCGATCGATCCGATCCCCCATAGGGTTCGCAGCACCTACCGAAGGAGTCCGTGATGACCGACAACCTCGCCGCCCCGTCCCCCGCTCGTCAGTGGCTGAAGGCGTTCTACAGCGCTTTGGCCGCCGCGATCGGCTACATCATCGCGGAGCTGATCACGCAGCACGACACCTCGTTCATCCTGATCGGGGCCCTCGCCATCCTGGCCGTGCTCACCCCGATCATCTACGCGATCAACCGCCGGAGCGGTCGCACCGCTCCTCGGCGCTGACCGGGGGCCCGCCCGCCTCCGACGTCGCAGCCGGGCAGCGGCCGGGGTCATCGCTCCGGCCGCTGTCCGCGTCGGCGACGTGCGCGTCACCGGGGGTGCGCGTCGGTCATGCCGAATGGGCGGTGGGCGTGCTGAACAGGTTGACGACGTTGCCGTCGGGGTCGCGCACCAGTGCCGACCGGTTGCCCCACGGCATGGTGGTCGGTGCGAGGACGACATCCTCGCCGATGGGTGCGAGCGCGGCGAACGCACCGTCGACGTCGGCGACGTCGAACTCGACGATCACGGAGCGATTCGCCGCGGCGGTCAAGGCTCCGTCGAGCATCGCGACCGTTTCGACGCTCGCGATCGCGAGATTCGCGCCGGGGCCGCTGAACTGCGCGAAGACCGGAGAGGGACGCTCGGCCCGCCGACCGGTGACCCGCTCATAGAACGCGACGAGGCGGTCGACGTCGTCGGTGACGATTCGGATGGAGGTGAATGACATGGGATTCCTTCGGGGACGGGATAGCGGACGGTTTCACCCTCGCCGACGGTGGCGACACCGTCCTGTCGGCGTTTACGGAATCCCGGTCGGGGATCAGTCGTCGATGACGGACCGCAGGCGTCCGTACGGAATCGTGAGGTCGGCAGCGCGGAGAGCGCGGTGCGGGGGCCGCTCGTCCGTCACGTCGAGCGACAGCATCCGATCGCCCCGGAACGCCCGGACCCCGTCGCGCTGCCGACACCACGCGATGAGGTACCAGTGCCCGTCCTTGCCGATCGATCCCAGCGGTTCGACGTCGCGGGTGGACTCCGCACCGCCGGCATCGCGGTAGCGGAGGCGCACGACGCGATCCGCGCGAAGGGCGGCTGCGAATGCCGCGGGAGCATCGCCGTCATCCTCGCCCTCGAGGAGATGCACTCGCGACGCGAGCACACGGGCTCGTGCCGCTTCGTCGTCCGGCATGACCGCGAGCACCTTCCGGGCCGCGGTGCGGGCGGAATGACGGAACGGACTGCGCCTGAGCGCACCGAGCCCGATGAGCACAGCGAGGGCCTCGTCGAGGGTGAACCCGGCCGGGCCCAGCGTCGCGGACGCATCGATCACGTACCCCCCGGTCCGGCCGGGCTCCGCCCAGATCGGCAGCCCCGACTGCTGAAGGGCAGCGAGGTCGCGCTCGATCGTCCGCACCGACACCTCGAATCGTTCTGCGAGGCGGCGGGCGCTCAGCGGTCGAGGGGAGACGGCCCGGAGCTCTTCGACCAGGCCGTAGAGACGATCGGTTCGGTTCACCGACCCATCATCGACCGTTCGCGCCCGACTGTGCGCCGGCCTCGATGATCACTCATCGCGACCGCGATCGAACGACGGCGGATCGCGCGCCTCGCACGTCCGACGATCGTGCGGAGACCCCGGGACGAGGGCATCCCTCCGATCGAAGGGGTGAGCGTCGAGGCGATTCAGCCCCGTCTAGTAGGGTTGACCCCTGGTGAAGATCTCTTGATATCAAGAGATCTCGCCTCCTCCCACCACCGATCGCCCAGCGAAGGATTGTCCGTGGATCTCTACGAGTACCAGGCACGTGATCTGTTCGAAAAGTACGAGGTGCCGGTACTCGCCGGCATCATCGCCGACACCCCTGAGGAGGCGAAGGCGGCCGCGGAGAAGCTCGGCGGTGTCGTCGTCGTCAAGGCTCAGGTCAAGACCGGAGGCCGCGGCAAGGCCGGCGGCGTGAAGGTCGCGAAGAACCCCGATGAGGCGTTCGAGGCGGCGCAGGCCATCCTCGGCCTCGACATCAAGGGTCACGTCGTCAAGCGCGTCATGGTCGCCGCCGGCGCCCGCATCGCCAAGGAGTTCTACTTCTCGGTGCTGCTCGACCGCGCCAACCGCTCCTACCTCTCGCTGTCCAGCGTCGAGGGCGGCATGGAGATCGAGGAGCTCGCCGTCGAGCGTCCCGAGGCGCTCGCCCGCATCGAGGTCGACCCGCTCGAGGGCATCACCCCCGAGAAGGCCCTCGAGATCGCGAAGGCCGCGAAGTTCGACGACGAGCTGGCCCCCAAGGTGGCCGACGTCTTCGTCAAGCTCTTCAACGTCTACAAGGGCGAGGACGCCACCCTCGTCGAGGTGAACCCGCTCATCCAGAGCGAGGACGGCGACATCATCGCCCTCGACGGCAAGGTCTCGCTCGACGAGAACGCCGGTTTCCGCCACCCCGAGCACGAAGAGCTCGAAGACAAGGACGCCGCTGACCCGCTCGAGGCCAAGGCCAAGCAGCACGACCTCAACTACGTCAAGCTCGACGGTCAGGTCGGCATCATCGGCAACGGCGCGGGTCTGGTCATGTCGACCCTCGACGTCGTCGCCTACGCCGGCGAGAAGCACGGCGGCGTCAAGCCCGCCAACTTCCTCGACATCGGTGGCGGCGCCTCGGCGACCGTCATGGCCGCCGGTCTCGACGTCATCCTCGGCGACGAGCAGGTCAAGAGCGTCTTCGTCAACGTCTTCGGTGGCATCACCTCGTGCGTCGCCGTGGCCGAGGGCATCGTGAAGGCCCTCGAGATCCTCGGTGACACCGCGACCAAGCCGCTCGTCGTCCGTCTCGACGGCAACCAGGTCGAAGAGGGCCGCGAGATCCTCGCCGCCGCCAACCACCCGCTCGTCACCCTCGCCGCCGGTATGGACGAGGGCGCCGACAAGGCCGCCGAACTGGCCAACGCGTAAGGGATAGGGACAGAAACATGTCGATCTACCTCAACAAGGACTCCAAGGTCATCGTCCAGGGCATCACCGGCGGTGAGGGCACCAAGCACACCGCCCTCATGCTCAAGGCCGGCACCCAGGTCGTCGGTGGCGTGAACGCCCGCAAGGCCGGCACCACGGTCTCGCACAAGGACGCCTCCGGCAACGACGTCGAGCTCCCCGTCTTCGCCTCGGTCGAAGAGGCCATGCGCGAGACCGGCGCCGACGTGTCGATCGCGTTCGTGCCCCCGGCCTTCACGAAGGATGCGATGGTCGAGGCCATCGACGCCGAGATGCCCCTCCTCGTCGTGATCACCGAGGGCGTGCCCGTCGGCGACACCGCCGAGGCCTGGGCGTACGCGAAGTCGAAGGGCGAGAAGACCCGCATCATCGGCCCGAACTGCCCCGGCATCATCACCCCCGGTGAGGCGCTCGTGGGCATCACGCCCGCGAACATCACCGGCAAGGGCCCCATCGGCCTCGTGTCGAAGTCGGGCACCCTGACCTACCAGATGATGTTCGAGCTGCGCGACCTCGGCTTCTCGACCGCCATCGGCATCGGCGGCGACCCGGTCATCGGCACGACGCACATCGACGCCCTCGCGGCGTTCGAGGCCGACCCCGAGACCAAGGCCATCGTCATGATCGGTGAGATCGGTGGAGACGCCGAAGAGCGCGCCGCCGACTTCATCAAGGCCAACGTCACCAAGCCGGTCGTCGGCTACGTCGCCGGCTTCACTGCTCCCGAGGGCAAGACCATGGGCCACGCCGGCGCCATCGTCTCCGGCTCGGCCGGCACCGCTCAAGCGAAGAAGGAGGCCCTCGAGGCCGCCGGCGTCAAGGTCGGCAAGACGCCGTCCGAGACCGCGTCGCTGATGCGCGAGATCATCGAAGCGCTCTGACGTTTCGGTTTTGGGGCCCGGAAGCCATGGCATCCGGGCCCCTTCGCGTTCCCGGGGGCTGGCGGCGGCGCGGCGCGAGACCGCACCCGATTGCCGAGGACGCATCGGATGCGTGCCGAACGGATACGTCTTCGGCGAACGAGAGCGGCCTCGGCGACGAAGCCCCGCCGCGACCGGCCGCGACCCTGCCCACCGCCCACGCGGCGTAACCGCCGCGGGGGCGGCCGCCGCGGCACGAGAACGCATCCGATTGCCGAAAGCGCATCGGACTGACGCCCAACTGGTGCGGCCTCGGGAAACGTGTGCGGTTTCGGCGCCGCGGAGGCGCCTGTCGCGGCGGCCACGGGAAAGGGGCCCGGATGCCGTCGCATCCGGGCCCCTGCGAACCACCACGCTCAGCCGAGGAGCGCCTCGACCGGACCGCGCGCGAAGAAGATCACGAAGCCGGCGGCGACGATCCAGAGCAGCGGGCTGACGCGGCGGGCGCGGCCCGAAAGTGCCTGGATGAGGACCCAGCTGACGAAGCCCGCACCGATGCCGTTGGCGATCGAGTAGGTCAGGGGCATGACCGTCACGGTCAGGAAGACCGGGATGAGCACCGACATGTCGCTGAGGTCGACGTGGCGGATCTGCGCCATCATCAGCGCGCCGACGATCACCAGCGCTGCGGCGGCGATCTCGGTGGGGACGATGCTCGTCAGCGGAGTGAAGAACATCGCGAGCAGGAAGAGCCCGCCCGTGACGACGTTGGCGAGGCCCGTGCGGGCGCCCTCGCCGATGCCGGAGCCCGACTCGATGAAGACGGTGTTCGACGACGAGGAGGTCGCCCCGCCCGCCACGGCACCGATGCCCTCGATCACCAGCGCGGAGCGCAGGCGCGGGAAGGTGCCGTCGGGGGCCGCGAGGCCCGCCTCGCGCGAGAGGCCGGTCATCGTGCCCATGGCGTCGAAGAAGTTGGTGAAAACGAGGGTGAAGACGAGCATCAGGGCCGCGAGGGCGCCGATGCGGCCGAAGGATCCGGCGAGGTCGACCTGTCCCACGAGCGACAGGTCGGGCAGGCTCACCCACTGCGAGGGCAGCGTCGGCACGCTCAGACCCCAGCCGCCGGGGTTGCCGTCGGCCTTCGCGCCGAGGCCCATGACGGCCTCGACGATCACCGCGATGACGGTGCCCGAGAGCAGGCCGATCAGCAGCGCGGCCTTGACCTTGCGCACCAGCAGCACGGCGGTGATGACGAGGGTCAGCACGAACAGGGCCGTCGGGATCGTGGCGATCGAGCCGCCCACGCCCAGGCCGACCGGGGGAGAATCGAGCCCGGTCGAGGTGACGAGGCCGCTGTCGACGAAGCCGATGAAGGCGATGAAGAGGCCGATGCCGACGGTGATCGCGGTCTTCAGCGCCAGCGGGACGGCCTCGAAGATCATGCGGCGGAGGCCCGTGACCGCCAGCAGCACGATGATCAGGCCGTTGATGACGACCAGGCCCATCGCCTCGGGCCAGGTGACCTCGCCGACGATGCCGACGGCGAGGAACGAGTTGATGCCGAGGCCCGCGGCGAAGGCGAAGGGCAGACGGGTGACGAGCCCGAAGAGCATGGTCATCACGCCCGCGGTGAGGGCGGTGACCGCGGCGACCTGCGGGAAGCCGAGGGCGTTGCCGGAGACGTCGGGGGTGCCCGACAGGATGATCGGGTTCAGGATGACGATGTACGCCATCGTCACGAACGTGACGACGCCACCGCGCACCTCCGCGCTCACGGTCGAGCCGCGGGCGGTGATCTCGAAGAAGCGGTCGAGGCCGTTCTTCGGTGCGGGGGTGGCCGTGGTCTCGGGAGCGGAAGCGCTCATGAAGGCTCCAGGAAACGGGAGAGAAACAGGGGAGGGTGAGGACCGGAGGGGAAGACGCCGACGTATCGTGGGAGACATGTCGCTCTCAGGAGAGTATCTGCCCAGCACCAGCGAATGGGCCCGCCAGCAGGCCGAGACGTTCGAGGCCTCGGGAGGCCAGGAATCCGCCGAACTGCGGGGCGTACCCATCATCGTCCTCACCACCGTCGGCGCCAAAACGGGCGGCCTGCGCAAGACCGCCCTCATGCGCGTCGAGCACGACGGAAAGTACGCGGTCGTGGCGTCCAAGGGTGGGGCACCCGAGCATCCCGCGTGGTTCTACAACCTCGTGAAGAACCCGCGCGTCGCCCTCCAGGACGGCGACGTGAAGAAGGAGTACGACGCGCACCAGGCCGAGGGTGCCGAGCGCGAGGAGTGGTGGGGCTACGCGACGGAGGTCTGGCCCGACTACGACGAGTACCAGAAGAAGACGGAGCGGCGCATCGAGCTGTTCGTGCTGGAGCCGGTCGACTGACGCGGTGTCCCTCAACGGGTGGGAAGCGCGAGAGCGCGCCGGGCACGGAAGAGCGGGACGGATGCCGGCGGCCAAACCTCACACGAGCGCCACCGCCGCGTGAGCGAAACGTTCGCCCGGGGTAACGCCCGGGCGAGGGCGGGGGAAATCTCGGCTGCTTAGCGTCGGGGCATGGCCCGCTCGAACCCCGCAACCGGAACGAAACACGGCGCTGACGCGTCGGCAAAGTCCGCCGCGTACCGTGACGGCATGCTCCACCCCGCTCCATCCGGATCCGTCGTGGTCGTGGGTGCGGGGATGGTGGCGCACCGCTTCGTCGAGAGCCTGACCAGCCGCGACACCGACGGCCGCTGGTCGATCACGGTGCTCGGCGACGAAGCCCGCGGGCCCTACGACCGGGTCGGACTGACCGGCATCTTCAGCGGCAAGACCCCCGATGACCTCGCGCTCGATCCCGCGGTGCTCGCTCACGAGCGGGTGCGCGTCGAGACCGACGCCCGCGTCACCAGGATCGACCGCGCGGCGCGCACCGTCACCACCGCGGGCGGCTCCACCCACGCCTACGACCGGCTCGTGCTGGCCACCGGCTCCTTCGCCGCGCGTCTCGCGCTCGACGGCTTCGACCACCGGGGCTGCTTCGTCTACCGCACCCTCGACGATGTCGCCGGGATGCGCGCGTGGGTCGCTCAGCGCGCGGCGCAGCTCGGCCGGCCCCTGCGCGGCGCCGTCGTCGGTGGGGGACTCCTCGGACTCGAGGCCGCGGGAGCGCTTCAGGCCGAGGGCGTCTCGCCGTTCGTGCTCCAGTCGAACGAGCGGCTCATGTCGGCACAGCTCGACCTCGGCGGCGCCAAGGCGCTGCAGCGACTGATCGAGGCGCGCGGTATCGAGGTGCGCACGCAGGCGGTGACGACCCGGGTGGATGCCGACAGGTCCGGCGCCGTGTGCGGCCTGGAGCTGCGCGACGGTACGTGGGAGGCCGTCGACATCGTCGTCTTCACCGTCGGTGTCCGTCCCCGCGACGAACTCGCCCGCGCCGCGGACCTCGCCGTCGACGCGCGCGGCGGTGTCGTGATCGACGCGGGCTGCGACACGTCCGACCCGGCGATCATGGCCATCGGCGAGGTCGCGAGCTTCGACGGCCAGTGCATCGGTCTCGTCGCTCCGGGCTACGCGATGGCCGAGGTCGCCGCGACCCGCCTGCTCGGGGGAGAGGCCGCGTTCGACGGCTTCGACACCTCCGCCAAGCTCAAGCTCTCGGGCGTCGAGGTCGCCAGCTTCGGCGACGCGTTCGCCGAGACGCCGAACGCCCTCGACGTCACCTACGCCGACCCGGTGTCGGGCGTGTACAAGAAGCTCGTGCTGAGCGACGACGCGCACACGCTGCTCGGTGGCATCCTCGTCGGCGACGCCTCGGCCTACACCTCGCTGCGTCCGCTCGTCGGTCGCACGCTGGGCGGTGACCCGGCCGCGTACCTCATGCCCAGCGACCTCGCGCCGGCCCCGCAGGGCGATCTCCCCGACGACGCGATCGTCTGCTCGTGTAACGGCGTCACGGCCGGCACCGTCCGCGGCGCGGTGACCGAACACCAGTGCGCGGATGCCGCCGAGGTCAAGGCCTGCACCAAGGCCGGGGCGGCGTGCGGTTCGTGCTTCACGCTGGTGAAGAAGCTCGTGGCGACCGAGCTCGCGGCATCCGGAAAAGAGGTCTCGAGCGGCCTGTGCGAGCACTTCTCGTTCACGCGGGCGCAGCTCTTCGACGCCGTCCGCGTCTCGGGGCTGAAGACCTTCACCGCGATCGTCGAGCGCTTCGGCACCGGTCGCGGCTGCGACATCTGCAAGCCGGCGCTCGCGAGCATCCTCGCCAGCCTCTACTCGGAACACGTGCTCGCCGGCGAGCTCGCGACGATGCAGGACACCAACGACCACGTCATGGCGAACATCCAGCGCGACGGCAGCTACAGCGTCGTGCCGCGCATCCCGGGAGGCGAGATCACGCCGGAGGGTCTCGTCGTCATCGGCGAGGTCGCGCGCGACTTCGGGCTCTACACGAAGATCACCGGCGGCCAGCGCATCGACCTGTTCGGCGCCCGCCTCGATCAGTTGCCCGACATCTGGAAGCGCCTCGTCGACGCCGGTTTCGAGTCGGGCCACGCCTACGGCAAGTCGCTGCGCACGGTGAAGTCGTGCGTCGGCTCGACCTGGTGCCGCTACGGCGTGCAAGACTCGGTCGGCATGGCCGTGCAGCTCGAGCTGCGCTACCGGGGCCTGCGCTCGCCGCACAAGCTCAAGTTCGGCGTCTCGGGCTGCGCGCGCGAGTGCGCCGAGGCCCGCGGCAAAGACATCGGGGTGATCGCGACCGAGGCCGGCTGGAACATGTACGTCGGCGGCAACGGCGGCTTCACGCCCCGACACGCGGTCCTCTTCGCCGAAGGTCTCGACGACGAGGGACTGCTGCGCGCGATCGACCGGTTCCTCATGTTCTACATCCGCACCGCCGACCGGCTGCAGCGCACCGCGCCCTGGGCCGCGGAGTACGAGGGCGGCCTCGACGCGCTCAAGGCCGTCGTCTTCGACGACTCCCTCGGCATCGCCGAGGATCTCGACCGCGCCATGGCCTCCCACATCGACGCCTACGAAGACGAGTGGGCTGCGACCCTCGCCGACCCCGAGAAGCTCAAGCGGTTCCAGAGCTTCGTGAACGCGCCCGAGGTCGCCGACCCCTCGCTCGCCTACGTCGCCGAGCGCGGCCAGGCCCGCCCCGCCACCGACGAGGAGCGCACGTCCGGCGCCGTGTTCATCGGCGGAACGACGCTGGCGGTGCGGTCATGGCGACGTCGCAGGCGATGACGATGGATGCCGAGACCCCGGCCGCGACGCCGAGCTCCGCGCCCGTCGCCCCCGGTGTGACGGCCCCCGCCGCCGCGTCGGCAACGACCGCAGGGCCCGGCGACGACGCGAGCGCGACGCCCGCGGCCGACACCCCGCACGGGTGGTCCCGCATCTGCCGCGTCGACGACCTCCTCGTCGAGCGCGGGGCGGCCGCTCTCGTCGACGGGCGCCAGATCGCCCTGTTCCGCACCTACGACGGCCGCATCTACGCGACCGACCAGATGGACCCGTTCAGCGGGGCGGCGGTGCTCTCGCGGGGGATCGTCGGCGATCGCGCGGGCGTGCCCACCGTGGCATCCCCGATGTACAAGCAGGTGTTCGACCTGCGCACCGGCCAGTGCCTCGACACGCAGGGCAAGGAGCCGCTGAGCGTCCGGGTCCACCCGGTCGCGGTGACCGACGGCGTCGTGTTCGTCCGAATCCAAGGAGACCCCCGATGATCGCTCTCGCCGGACTCGACCTCACCGACCGTCTCGTCGTGTGCGTCGGCGCAGGCTCCGTCGCCGAGAAGCGCATCGCGCGGCTCCGCGCCGCCGGTGCCCGCGTGCGCCTGATCGCCCCGGTCGCGACCGCGGAGCTCACGGCGCTCGCCGTCGCCGGCGCCATCGAGTGGCACGAGCGCCCCTTCGAACCCCGCGACCTCGACGACGCCTGGTTCTGCCACACCGCCACCGGCTCGGCATCCGTCGACGCGTCCGTCGTCGCCGCCGCCGAGGCCCGCCGCGTGTGGTGCGTCAACGCCGGGCACGGGGGCAAGGGCACCGCGCGCCTCGCCGCCGAGACCACGAGCGGCGACGTCATGGTCGGCGTCGTCTCGACCGCGGGCGCCGACCCGCGCCGCACCGTCGCGGTCCGCGACGCCATCGCCCAGCGCCTCGCCGAAGGCGCCCTTCCGCTCCGCCGTCGACGTCGCCCGCTCGTGGGGAGCGTGGCGCTCGTCGGCGGCGGCCCCGGCCCGATCGACCTGATGACCGTCCGCGCCCGCGCTCTGCTCGCCGAGGCCGACGTCGTCGTGCACGACCGCCTCGGCCCCACCGGCGTGCTCGCCGAGCTCGGCGACGACGTCGAACTCGTCGACGTGGGCAAGCGTCCGCAGCACCACCCCGTGCCGCAGGACGAGATCAACGCGATCCTCGTCGACCGCGCCGCCCGGGGGCTGCGGGTCGTGCGCCTCAAGGGCGGCGACCCGTTCGTCTACGGACGCGGCGGCGAAGAGGTCATCGCGTGCCGGGCGGCCGGCATCCCGGTCGAGGTCGTCCCCGGCATCTCGAGCTCGATCGCGGTGCCGTCGGCCGCGGGGATCCCCGTGACGCACCGCGGCGTGGCCGGTACGCTGCACGTCGTGAACGGTCAGGAGACGCCGAGCGAGGCCACCCTCGCGGCCCTCCGCGACGACTCGGCCACGGTCGTCGCGCTGATGGGCGTGAGCGCCCTGCCGCGCTTCGTCGCGGCGGCCCGGGCCGCGGGGGCTCCCGAGAGCCGCCCCGTCGCCTTCGTCGAGAACGGACACACGCCCGCACAGCGGACGATCCGCACGACGCTCGCAACGGCGATCCAGGATGCCGAGACCCACCGCCTCGCGAATCCCGCGATCCTCGTGTTCGGCGAGGTCGCTCGGCCCGACCTGCTGCTCCCGGCCGTGGAGCCCGCTGCGGCTGCGGCTTCGGCCGGGGCGCGCGGGGAAGGCATCGGGTGACGACACCCGCGCGTACGATCAGCACGGTGCTCCAGGGCTGCACCGTGCTGCTTCCCGTCGATCGCCGGTCGGGGGAGCTGTCGGCCGCGCTCGAGCGCCACGGCGCGCGCGTCCGCGTCGCGCCGGCGTTGACGATCGTGCCGCACGTCGACGACGAGCACCTCATCGCCCAGACGCGGCGCCTGGTCACCGACCCGCCCGACGTGGTCGTCGCCACGACCGGGGTCGGGTTCCGCGGATGGATGGAGACGGCCGACGAAGCGGGCCTGCACGACGAGCTCAGCGCCGTGATGGACCGGGCGCGCATCGTCGCCCGCGGTCCGAAGGCACGCGGGGCGATCCAGCAGGCGGGCTTCGACGCCGACTGGGTCGCCGAGAGCGAGACCTCGGCGGAGCTGCGGGACTTCCTCGTCGCCGAGGGCGTACAGGGTCTGCACGTCGCCGTGCAGCACCACGGCTCGGGAGCCGACGGCCTCGACGAGGCGTTCGAGGCGGCCGGCGCCCGCGTCACGAGCCTGACGATCTACCGGTGGGGGCCGCCCCCCGACCCCGAGGTCGTCGCCGCCTCCACCCGTCAGGTCGCCCGCGGCGAGATCGACGCCGTGCTGTTCACCTCGGCGCCCGCGGCCCGCGAGTGGGTCCTGGCCGCCGATCGCGCCGACGCCCTGGCGGGGGTCGCCGCCCGCGCCGCCGACGGTCGCGTGCTCGTCGCCGCGGTCGGCCCGATCACCGCCGGACCGCTGCGCGACGTCGGCATCGCCCCCCTCGTCCCCGATCGCGGGCGCCTGGGCGCTCTCGTCCGGGCCGTCGTGACGCACTACGGCGGCCCCGACGCGGCCGTGCTGCGCACGAGCGCCGGGCGGCTCGGCATCCGCTCGACGGGCATCGTGCTCGAGGGCGTCTTCACCGCCCTGCCGCGGACCGGCGTCGAGATCCTGCGGGCGCTCGCCCGACACCCCGGAGCGGTGGTCTCGCGCGCCGACCTGATCGCCGCGCTGCCGACCGCCGACGCGAGCGGACACGCCGTCGAGGTCGCCGTGGCGCGCACCCGCGAGGCGCTCGGGGGGCTCGACCTCATCCGCACCGTGTACAAGCGCGGATACCGGCTCGACATCGTCGACGAGGAGGACGCATGACCGCGGTGCTCATCGCCTGCGCACACGGCACGAGGTTCGAAGAGGGACGCGTCGTCGTGCGCGAACTGCTCGAGGTGCTGCAGGCGACCGCCCCCGCCGGCGTCGAGGTGCACGAGGCCTACGTCGATGTACACGGACCGTACGTCACGGACGTGGTGGCCGCCGCGCGCGAGCGGACCGACGACATCGTCATCGTGCCGCTGCTGCTGTCGACGGGGTATCACACCGAGGTCGACCTCGTGGAAGCCGCCGACGGCCTCCCCGTCGCTCCCGCGCTGGGGCCGCACCCCGTGCTGGCCGAGATCCTCGTCGATCGCGTCCAGGCGACGGGCGCGGGACCGGACGACACCGTCGTGCTCGCCGCTGCGGGGTCTACGCGCCCCGGAGCGGTCGTCGACGTCGAGCGCATGGCCGGGTTGATGAGCGCAGCCGGCATCGCCGGCCCCGTCGTGACGGCCTACGCCGCCGCCTCGGAGCCCCGGATCACGGATGCCGTGCACGCGGCGCGCGCGGAAGGACGGCGCACGGTGGCCGCGAGCTACGTGCTGGCGCCCGGGCACTTCTCACGCGTGATCGAGAAGGCCGAGGCCGACCTGACCTCGGCGCCGATCGGCGCGGATCCGCGCCTGGCCACGGTCGTGTGGGAGCGGTGGGCGGCCGCGCGCGGCGCGGTGGGCGAGCCCGACGCCGCCGGGGGTGCGGTGGGTCCGGACCCTTCGACGGGCTCGGGGTCCTCGGTGGGGGAGGCGGCTCAGCCTGTCGAAGCCGCCGGTCGTGCGGTGGCGTCACGGGCGGAGGCGGCTGAGCCTGTCGAAGCCTCCGATCGTGCGGTGGGCCCGGACCCTTCGATGGGCTCAGGGTCCTCGGTGGGCGTCGGGTCCTCCGCTGGCACGCCCCGCGGCGCGCGCGCACGCCTGCTCGCGCTGTTCTCGCGCGCTCGCCGCCGCGCCTGAGCGGCGCTCCAGGGCAGCGCGGGTAGGGTTCCACTCGCCCATGCATCGCCTCCTCGTCGCCCTCCTGGCCGCTCTCGACGCCGTCCTCGCCGCCGCGGGCGGCATCGCCGTGGTGCTCGCCCCGCTCACCCTGCTGTGGGTCTTCGGACTGGGCGCCCCCGACTGGGGCGCGCTGTGGCCGGCGTCGGCGGCCGTATGGCATCTCGGGCACCTCGTCCCGGTGACGGTGACGCTGCCCGACGCGTATCTGGCCGCCACCGGCATCGATCCGTCGTTCGCGACCTTCACCCTCTCCCTCGCCCCGTTGGCGTTCGCCGCCTTCACCGCCCTCTTCGCCGCCCGCTCGGGCGTGCGCGCCGGTGAGGCGGGCGCCGCCGTCACCGGTTGGTTGTCGGGCTCCCTGGTGTTCGCCGGGCTGGCGAGCCTCGTCGCCCTCACCTCGAACGCCGCCCTCGTGGCATCCGAGACGTGGCTGGCGATCCTGCTGCCGGCGCTGCTCTTCCTCGTCCCGTCGTTCATCGGCGCGGTCGTCGGTGCGTGGCGCGTGGGCGACGACGGTCCGGTCGACGCCGTCCGCGACCGGATCGAACGGATGCCGGCCGCGTGGGCGCCCGTGCCCGGGCTCGTGCTGCGCGGACTCGCCCTCACCACGCTGGGTCTTGTCGCCGTCGGCGGCGTCGTCGTGGTCGCGGGTCTCATCGCGCGCTCGACCCAGGTGATCGGGCTCTACCAGGCCAGCAACGCCGACGGCATCGGCGCGACCGTCATCGCGCTCGGCCAGCTCGTGTACCTGCCGACCCTCCTGCTGTGGGCGGTCGCCTTCACCGCCGGACCGGGGTTCGCCCTGGGCACCGACACCGCCGTCACGCCCGCCGCGACGCAGGTCGGCGCGCTCCCCGGCATCCCGGTGCTGGGCGCGGTGCCCGACTCCACGTCGTCGTGGCTGCTGCTGCTCGTGCTGCTGCCGGTGGGGGTCGGCGCGCTGACCGGGTGGATTCTGCGATCGCGGATGCCGTCGAGCGTCGAGCCCGAACCGCTGGCGCCGCGTCTCGTCGTCGCTCTCGCCGTCGCCGCGTTGACCGGCGGGGTCGGTGCCCTCGCCGCTCTGGCCTCCGCCGGGGCCATCGGACCCGGTCGGCTCGCCGACACGGGACCGCAGCCGGGGCCGCTCGCCCTCGCCCTCGGGATCGAGGTGCTGGTGGGCCTCGCCATCCTGCTGCTGAGCCCGCGCTTCGGTGCCCGCCCCGACGACGCCGAAGTCTTCGCCCCGCACCGCGACGAGGCCCCCGCGTTCTCGTTCGCGCCGCGCGATCGAACGCCCTTCGACCGCGACGAGCACGCCACCGGTCCCGCCCCGGCCGTGTCCGCTCCCGGGACGGGCATCGCGCACGACGTGTGGCCGAGCTCCTACCGCGGACCCGACGACTCCGACCCGTCCGCCGCCGGCCCGTCCACCGCCGGCGACGACGAGGTGCGGGCACGCATCCGTGCCGCCTGGGCCGAGTCGAACGACGACGAGCCCCGGCGCTGAGCCGGACCCCGCGCGCGAGCGCGCCGATCCGGCTCCGGGGGAGGAGCGTGGGCTCCGCTTCCGGAGCGCAGCCCGCGCTCCTGAGCCTCCCGCCGCCCCGCTCGGCGCGCTCCGGCGCACCTGCGTAGACTGACCTCCGTGCTCACGGTCGCCGTCCTCATCTCCGGCACCGGCTCCAACCTCCGCGCCCTGCTCGAGGCGGCCTCCGCCCCCGACTTCCCGGCGCGCGTGGTCGCGGTCGGTGCCGATCGCGAGGCCGAGGGCTTCGCGCACGCCGACCACTTCGGCATCCCCACCTTCCTCGTGCCCTTCCGCTCGTTCGCCACGCGCGAGCAGTGGGGCGCGGAGCTCGGGGAGCAGCTGTCGGTGTGGAACCCCGACCTCGTCGTGCTCAGCGGCATGATGCGCCTGCTGCCGGCCGATCTCGTCGCCGCGTGGGAGCCGCGCATCATCAACACCCACCCCGCGTATCTGCCCGAGTTCCCGGGCGCGCACGGTGTGCGCGACGCGCTCGCCGCGGGCGTCGACCAGACGGGGGCGAGCGTCATCGTCGTCGACTCGGGTGTCGACACCGGTCCGATCCTCGCCCAGGAGCGCATCCCCGTCCTCCCCGGCGACGACGAGCACGCCCTGCACGAGCGCATCAAGCCCGTCGAACGACGTCTGCTGATCGACGTGGTGCGGCGCATCGCCGAGGGCGAGCTCGACCTCGCCGACTCGGCATCCCGAACCGCCTGACCGTGCGGCGGGTGCTCGCCCGCCGCGATCGAACCCGACTCGAGACACAGGAGCCGAACGCCATGGCCGGACCCCGACACGACCCCGCCGACTACCGTCCCCGCGACGTCGTCCCGATCCGCCGCGCGCTGGTGTCGGTGAGCGACAAGACCGGCCTGCTCGCCCTCGGCGAGGCCCTCGCCGCCGCCGGCGTCGAGATCGTCTCCACCGGCGGCTCAGCCACGCTGCTGCGCGAGGCCGGATACGACGTCACCGACGTGTCGGCCGTCACCGGCTTCCCGGAGTCGCTCGACGGGCGGGTGAAGACGCTGCACCCGAACGTCCACGCAGGCCTGCTCGCCGACCTGCGTCTCGCGTCGCACGAGGCGCAGCTCGAGGACCTCGGCATTCGTCCCTTCGAGCTCGTCGTGGTCAACCTCTACCCGTTCGTCGAGACCGTGGCATCCGGTGCCGAGGGCGACGACGTCGTGGAGCAGATCGACATCGGCGGCCCCGCCATGGTGCGCGCCTCGGCGAAGAACCACGCCAACGTCGCCATCGTCGTCTCGCCCGAGTCGTACCCCGCGATCATCGACGCGCTGCAGGCGCAGGGCGGAACCACTCTCGTGCAGCGCCGCGAGCTCGCCGCGCGGGCCTTCTCGCACACCGCCGCGTACGACACCGCGGTGTCGACCTGGTTCGCCGAGGGCACCCTCGGCGACGACATCGACCTGCCCGCGCACCTCACGATCCAGGCCGAGCGCCTGTCGACCCTGCGGTACGGCGAGAACTCGCACCAGCGCGCCGCGATCTACACGCGCGTCGGCGGGCACGGCATCGCCCAGGCCACGCAGCTGCAGGGCAAGGAGATGTCGTACAACAACTACGTCGACGCCGACGCGGCCCTTCGCGCGGCCTTCGACATGGTCAAGCCCGCGGTCGCGATCATCAAGCACGCCAACCCCTGCGGTATCGCGGTCGCCGCGCCCAATGCCCTCGACCCGATCGCGTCGGCGCACCTGCGCGCGCACGAGTGCGACCCCGTGTCGGCGTTCGGCGGCGTGATCGCCGCGAACCGCACGGTGACGCTGAAGATGGCCGAGAATCTCCGCGACATCTTCACCGAGGTCATCATCGCGCCCGACTTCGAGCCCGAAGCGCTCGAGGTGTTCAAGCTGAAGAAGAACCTGCGCGTTCTGCAGCTGCCCACCGACTGGCAGCAGGAGCGCATGGATGTGCGCCTGGTCTCGGGTGGACTGCTGCTGCAGGATGCCGACCGCTTCCCCGACGACATCGAGTCGGTCGCGAAGAACTGGGAACTCGTCTCGGGCGAGCGTCCCGCCGAGGCCGACATGGAGAGCCTGATCTTCGCGTGGAAGTCGTGCCGCGCGGTGAAGTCCAACGCGATCGTGCTCGCCCAGGCCTCGGCCACGGTCGGCATCGGCATGGGCCAGGTCAACCGCGTCGACTCGTGCCGCCTGGCGGTGGAGCGCGCCGGTGACCGCGCCCACGGCTCGATCGCGGCATCCGATGCGTTCTTCCCCTTCGCCGACGGCCCGCAGGTGCTGATCGACGCGGGCATCTCGGCGATCATCCAGCCCGGTGGATCGGTGCGGGATGCCGAGGTCATCGACGCCGCGCGCGCCGCGGGCGTGACGATGTTCTTCACGGGGGAGCGTCACTTCTTCCACTGACCCGCGCCTCGTCCGACGCCGTCGCAGCTCCGGTTGCGGCGGCGTCGTCGCGTGTGCGGGGCGGACCGCGGCACCGCGCGCGGGACGCCCGGCGGGGGCCGCGCGCGCATGCGGGCAGCGTGGCGGCGGGCGGTGAGCGTCGGGCGGCGGTGGTGCGGGTGTGGGCTGGGTGGGGGGCGTGTTCTTTCGTTCGGAGCGGAAGGTACCCGCCCCGAACGCGCGATGACGCCCCGAACCGGCTCGGCCGCCCTTCGCGGCGCATGCGCCCCGGACGCCCGCGCGCGCGTCGGACCGGCCCGGTCGCCCTCGGCGGGGCGTGTGCGCCGCGGACGCGCGTATGCGCCGCGAACCGGCTCGGTCGCCTTCGGCGGGGCGCGGCACGAGGTCGGGGCGGGAGGCGATGAATGCCACGCGACGGCGAGTGGACCGCGCGATGCGCGGCACCCGGCCAGCAGAGTGGGCGGATGCAGAGAGCGTCTGGTTCCGTGGTGCGCGGGGGCCCCGTGACGGGTGGCCTCATGCGGGGTGGGCTCGTGTGGGGTGGGCTCGTGTGGGGTGGCCTCGGCGTGCTCGCCTTCTCGTTCACGGTCATCTTCACCCGCATCGCGGTCGCGCAGCTCGATCCGCTCTTCGTGGGCGCGGGGCGGGCCGTGGTGGCCGCGGCGGTCGCGGGGATCGCGCTCGTCGCGACGCGGTCGCGGCTCCCGTCACCCCGCCAGGCTGCGCGCCTCGCGATCGTGGGCGGGGGAGTGGTGCTGGGGTTTCCGCTGCTGACCTCGTTCGCCTTGACCACGGCACCGGCGAGCCACGGCGCCGTCGTGATCGCCGTGCTCCCCGCCGCCACCGCGGTGGCCGCGGTGATCCGCACGCGGGAGTCGCCGGGGCGGGCGTTCTGGATCGCGGCGGTGGTCGGGGCCGTCGTCGCCGTGACCTTCGCCCTGGCCGGGGACGCCGGTGGTGTGCACGCCTCCGACCTGCTGCTGCTCGGAGCGGTCGTCGCCACCGCCATCGGCTACGCCGAGGGTGGGGTGCTCTCTCGCGAGCTCGGCGCCTGGCAGACGATCTCGTGGGCTCTGGTGCTGTCGAGCCCGGTCATGGTGGCCCTCACCGCCGTCTCCGCGATGCGCACGCCGATCACGGCGGACCCGGCCGCGTGGGGCTCGTTCGCCTATCTCGCCGTGGTGAGCATGTTCCTCGGATTCGTCGCCTGGTACCGCGGGCTCGCCATCGGACCGATGGCCCGCGTCAGCCAACTCCAGCTCGCTCAACCGGTGCTCTCCCTCGCGTGGGCGGCTCTGCTGCTCGGGGAGCAGCTGACCGCCCCCACCGTCGTGGGGGGACTCGCGGTGATCGCGTGCGCGGCGATCGCCGTGACGGTCCGCCAGCGATCGACGGCGCGCGCGAGCGCGCCGGCTCGGGGGGCGACGGATGCCGCCGAGCTCACCCGCTCATCTCGATGAGCTTCGCGACGGTGTTGTTGTTGCGCGCGGTGCCGACGACGTCGAGACGTTTCTCGAACCACCCGGCCTGCAGCTTCGATCCGCCGATCCCCTGCGGGTAGCGCACGAAGACCTCACGGCCGTCGAGCACCGCCTCTTCGGGAACGCCCGGCGGCAGCTCGAGCGGCGTTGTCGGCTCCCCGTCGAGGAACACCGTCTGAACCCACCGCCCCTCGGCCGCGTCGGCCCAGGGGTTGCGCGCCCGGGCGTCGGCGAGTTCGCGGTGCGTGCGCACGAGGACGGGCAGATCGAAGCCGAAGACGTCTCGGACGGTGGCGCGGATCACCGCCGCGAGATCGTCGGCGGCGCGGCCGTCGTCGTCGAGCACGATGTTGCCGGCGACCTGCAGCGTGTCGACCTCTCCGAGGCCGGCGGATGCCAGCGCCTCCCGCAGAGCGGGCATCTTCAGAGCCGTGGGGCCACCGACCCCGCGGATCAGCGCCACGACGCGCGACATGGCGCGGCCCTCCTCCGTCGAGCGGTCGGTTCGAAGAGGGCCGACGACAGCATCGCGCCGTGTCTCACGCCGAGTCGCGCCCCAACGTCTCGAGCAGGCGCAGCCAGACCTCGCTCACCGTCGGGTACGACGGCACCGCGTGCCAGAGGCGCTTCACGGGGACCTCGCCCACCACGGCGATCGTCGCGGAGTGCAGCAGCTCGGCGATGTCGGGGCCGACGAAGGTCGCCCCCACGAGCACGCCGCGATCGGTGTCGACGATCGCGCGGGCCTTGCCGACGTAGGCGTCGGACTGCTCGCTCGAGCCCGCGACGCTGGCCAGGTCGTAGTCCAGCACCGTGACGTTCAGGCCCTTGTCCTCCGCCTTCGCGGCGGTGAGACCGACGGATGCCACCTCGGGATCGGTGAACGTGACCTGGGGCACGGCGTCGTGATCAGCGGTGGCGACGTGAGCGCCCCACGGGGCGTCGTCGACCTCGTCGCCCTTCGCACGAGCCGCGATGACGTCGCCCGCGGCCCGCGCCTGGTACTTGCCCTGGTGGGTGAGGAGCGCCCGGTGGTTGACGTCTCCGACCGCGTACAGCCAGTCCGAGCCCCGCACGCGGAGCGTGTCGTCGACGTCGAGCCACTCGCCCGGGACGAGTCCGACGGCCTCCACCCCCAGGTCGTCGGTGCGGGGGACGCGTCCGGTCGCCACGAGCACCTCGTCGGCGGTGACGGTCGCGCCGTCGGATAGCTCGAGCACGACGCGGCCGTCGTCATCGCGGCGCGCCGACGCGGCATCCGCCCCCGTCTTCACGGTCGCACCGCGGTCGCGGAGGGAGGATGCGACGAGCTCGCCGGCGAACGGCTCGTTTCCGCCCAGCAGTCCGGAGCGCGCGATGATGGTGACCTGTGCGCCGAGGCTCTGGAACGCGGTGGCCATCTCGGCACCGACGACGCCGCCGCCGATGATGGCGAGCGAGCCGGGGATCTGTTCGACGGCGGTCGCCTCGCGGCTGGTCCAGGGCGACACGTCGGCGAGGCCCGGGATGTCGGGGAGGAGTGCGGCGGAACCCGTGCACACGGCGACCGCGTGCCGAGCGACGAGATCGGTCGTGGTGCCGTCGGCGGCGGTGACGCGCACCGTCTTCTCGCCCGTGAGCCGCCCGTGTCCGCGGACGAGGTCGATGCCGGCGCCCTGCAGCCACTGCACCTGACCCGAGTCGTCCCAGTTGCTCGTCATCGTGTCGCGGCGTCGCAGAACAGCGGCCACGTCGAGCTCGCCCGTGACCGCCTGCTTCGCGCCGTCGACGTCACGTGCGGCGCGGAGGGCCGCGCCGCTGCGCAGGAGTGCCTTCGACGGCATGCATGCCCAGTAGGAGCACTCGCCACCGACGAGCTCCGATTCCACGATGGCGGCGGTGAGACCGGCCTGCACGGCGCGGTCGGCCACGTTCTCGCCCACGGGGCCCGCGCCGATGACGATCAGGTCGTATTCGCGTTCGCTCATGCCCTCACGCTAGCGACGGGCACCGACATCGGGGAGGGGTTGCGGCGATGGCCTCGTCGCTGGATGGCCCCGGGGCCGGCGAGGTGGCCCCGGGGCCACTTCCGTCGCCCCGGGGGAGTCGGGTGCGCCGAGTCGGGGCGCAGGGTGGCCCCGGGGCCACCTCCGTCGCCCCGGGGCCACCTGCGCCCCTGTCGCCACTCCGTCTCCGCCCGCGCTTTCGTAGCCGCCCACGGCCGTGTCCGATTTCCGCCAGCCGATGTCGGAGGTCGATGGCAAGGTGGATGCCATGACCCCCACCACCGCCGACGCACCGGGCTTCGCCGAGCGCTACCGCGTGATTCAGTCGCGCGACCGACGCTTCGACGGGCAGTTCGTCACGGCCGTGCGGTCGACGGGCATCTACTGCCGCCCGAGCTGTCCGGCGCGCACCCCGAACGAAGAGAACGTCACCTTCTACGCCACCTCCGCTGCAGCGCACGAGGCGGGCTATCGCGCGTGCAAGAGGTGTCTGCCCGAAGCCGCCCCGGGTTCGCCCCTGTGGGACGTACGCGGAGACGTCGTGGCCCGCGCCATGCGCCTCATCGCCGACGGAGTGGTCGACCGCGAGGGCGTCCCGGGCCTCGCCCGCCGCCTGGGGTATTCGTCGCGTCACCTCACGCGACTCCTTGCCGCCGAGCTCGGTGCGGGTCCGCTCGCCCTCGCGCGAGCCCATCGCGCCCACACCGCGCGGGCCCTCCTCGTGGGCACCGACCTGTCGTCGGCCGACGTGGCCTTCTCGGCCGGATTCTCGAGCGTCCGTCAGTTCACCGAGACCATCGGCGAGGTGTTCGGGATGACGCCCAGCGCCCTGCGCGCGCGCCGCTCGGCGACCGCGCGCGCCGAGGCGGCGGCGGGCGAGATCGATCTGGCGCTTCCGGTGCGCGGGCCGATCGACACGGTCGGGCTCTTCGGATGGATGCGGGCGCACGCGATCCCGGGCGTCGAGGTCGGCGACGACCGCTCGTTCGCACGGGTGGTGCGCCTTCCCGGTGGCCCCGCGTGGTTCGAGGTGCGCCGCGCCGACGACAAGCTGCGCCTGCGCGCGCGGCTGAGCGCGCTCGCCGATCTCGGCACCCTCATCGCACGGGTCAGGCGACTGTTCGATCTCGATGCCGACCCGCGCGCGATCGACGACGCCCTCGCGCGGCATCCCGAACTCGCTCCCGCCGTCGCCGCGATCCCCGGTGTCCGGGTGCCGGGGGCGATGGATGCCGACGAGATGCTGTTACGCGCCATGATCGGCCAGCAGATCAGCGTCGCCTCGGCCCGCACCATGCAGGGGCGACTCGCCGCCGAGCTGGGTGAGTCCGCGAGCGTGGCGCCCGAGCCGATGACGCTGTTCCCCCCGCCGGCCGTGATCGCCGAACGCGGACTCGAGGTGCTGCGGGGGCCGGCCGCGCGCATGCGCGCGATCGTCGAGGCCGCCGCAGCTTTGGCCGACGGCTCGCTCGAGATCGGACCCGGCGACGACGGCGCCGAGCAGCGGGAGCGGCTCCTCGCCCGGCGGGGGATCGGCCCGTGGACCGCCGACTACGTGCGCATGCGTGTCCTCGGCGACCCCGACGTGCTGCTCCCCGGAGACGTCGCAGCGCGCGCCGGTGCCGCGCAGCTCGGTCTGCCGTCCGATCCCGCCGGGTTCACCGCCTGGTCGCAGCGCCTGGCTCCGTGGCGCAGCTACGCGATGGCGCACTACTGGTACGCCGCCCCGGTGACCCAGGCCTGGCGCTCGCCGGCCGAGACGGCGGCTGCGGCGGCGGTCGACCGGCCGCGGCGCCGCGGCGCGGGGGTCGACGTCGTCGCGAACGGTCTCGCCGTGGCGGTCGACGACGCCGCCCCCGCGGCACCCGCCGCCCCAGCGGCACCCGCCCCCTCGGCCGCGGCAGGGCCCACCCCGGCATCCCGCCCCGCACCGATCCCCGCCCCCGACGCAGAAAGCGAGACCCCCGCATGACCACGGCCACCCTGCAGTTCGTCGACACCCCCGACGGCCCCTTCGCGATCCTCGCCGACACCGCCGATCGCGTGATCGTGTCGGGATGGACCGACGACCGCGACGCCGTCCTCGCCCGCCTGCGGCCCGACCGTCGTCCCGACCTCGTGTCCCCGGGCGAGACCGCCGCGGCCGAGGCGGTCCGCGCCTACTACGCGGGCGATGTCGCGGCGATCGACGACGTCGAGGTCGCGCAGCACGGTACGGCCCTCCAGCTCGCCGGGTGGCAGGGCCTGCGCCGGATCGCGCCCGGTTCCCCGTTGACCTACACCGGGTTCGCCGCGGCGCTGGGCTCGCCCACCGCGGTGCGGGCCGCGGCATCCGTCTGCGCCCGCAATGCGGTCGCCCTGTTCGTCCCGTGCCACCGCGTTCTGCGGGGAGACGGGACGATGGGCGGGTTCGCGTGGGGTACCGCGGTCAAGCAGAGCCTCCTCGCGCGCGAAGCGGCGGCCTGAGCGGCGAAGACACCCTTGCCTTCAGCGTTCTCACAGGGATACTCTGGAGGGCTGTCGTTCCCCCGGCGATGGCTTCACCAGATCAAGGAGGATGCCATGGACCAGATCGACGCCCCCGTCGCCCCGGCCGCCGCGTTCTCCGTCGCCGCGCGTCCCGGCCGACGCTCCTAGGGCCCGCGTCCGCGCTCCGGCGCTCGCGCTCCGCCCCGCTCGACGAAACCCGTCGCGCCCTCGGCTCCCCTGTCCGCGCCCGATCCCGGCGCCCGCTTCGACCTCATGAGGATCATGACCACCTCGACGACTCCGAAACGTCTCTCCACTCCGCGCGCGCTCGCGCGATTGCTGCCCATCGCGCGGCCGGTGCTGCCGCGCCTCATCGCGGGCGCCGTCACGGCGCTCATCGCGAGCCTGCTCGCCCTCGCGATCCCGCTCGTCCTCGAGCAGATCGTCGCGGGCCCCATCGCCTCCCTCGACCCCGCCGCGCTCGTGTGGGGCTCGCTCGCCGTGCTCGCGCTCGGCCTCGCCGAGGCGGCGATGGTGTGGCTGCGTCGGTGGTTCGTGCTCGCGCCGGCGACCAAGGTCGAATACGACCTGCGCCAGTCGTTCTATTCGCGCCTGCAACGCCTGCCCGTCGCCTTCCACGATCGGTGGCAGTCGGGGCAGCTCCTCTCGCGCATGATGCAGGACATCAGCATGCTGCGCCGGTGGCTCGCCTTCGGTGTCATCCTGCTCGTCGTCAACATGCTCACGATCGCGATCGGCGCGATCCTGCTCTTCCGCTGGCACTGGCTGCTCGGAGCACTGTTCCTCGTCACCTCGGCCCCGGTGATCTACGTCGGCTTCCGCTTCGAGAAGCGGTACGGCGCCCTCACCCGTCAGAGCCAGGATCAGGCGGGCGATCTCGCGACCTCCGTCGAAGAGAGCGTCCACGGCATCCGCGTGCTCAAGGCCTTCGGCCGCGGAAAGCACGCACTGCAGAAGTTCACCCGGCAGGCCGAGTCGCTGCGCGAGACCGAGATCGACAAGGCCCGCGCGGTCGGCTGGATCTGGTTCTGGCTCGTGCTGCTGCCCGACATCGCCTTCGCCGTGTGCCTCGGAGCGGGGATCGTCCTGACGCAGCTCGGGCAGTTGCAGGTCGCCGAGCTGGTGGCCTTCTTCGCGATGGCGACCGTGCTGCGCTGGCCGATGGAGTCGATCGGCTTCCTCTTCTCGTTCCTGCTCGACGCGCGCACCGCGACCGACCGCATCTTCGAGGTGTTCGACGAGCAGAACACGATCGTCGACCCCGAGAACCCGCGTTCGATCGCCGCACCGCGCGGCGAGCTCACCTTCGAGGGCGCCCACTTCCGCTATCAGGATGCCGCCGGCACCGAGCCCGATCTGCTCGACGGGATCGATCTGACGCTGCGCCCGGGCGAGACGATGGCCCTCGTGGGCCTGACCGGCTCCGGCAAGACCACGCTCACGACCCTGCCGGGCCGGCTCTACGACGTCACGGGCGGACGCGTGCTGCTCGACGGCGTCGACGTGCGCGAGCTGTCGCTCGCCGAGCTGCGTCGCCATGTCGGCATGGCCTTCGAAGACGCGACCCTGTTCTCGCAGACGGTGCGCGATAACGTCCTCCTCGGGCGCGAAGACCTCGTCCCGGGCTCGCCCGAGGCGGAGGAGATCTTGCGCGAAGCCCTGCAGGTGGCTCAGGCCCAGTTCGTGCACGACCTGCCCGACGGTGTCGACACCGTCATCGGCGAGGAGGGGCTCAGCCTCTCGGGCGGCCAGCGTCAGCGTCTCGCCCTTGCGCGAGCGGTCGCCGCCCGCCCCGCCGTCCTCGTGCTCGACGATCCGCTGTCGGCGCTCGACGTCGACACAGAGGCCCTCGTCGAAGACGCCCTGCGCGAGGTCCTCAGCGAGACGACGGCCCTGGTCGTCGCCCACCGGCCCTCGACGGTCACCCTGGCCGACCGCGTCGCGCTGCTCGAAAACGGGCGCGTCACGGCGGTCGGCACCCACTCCGAGCTGCTGCGCGAGAGCGAGCACTACCGCTACGTCATCTCGAGCCTCGAGGAAGCCGAGCGCGAGGCGCGGACGGGAGCCATCTCGATCCTCGCCCCCGACGACTTCGCGCACACGGACGGGCACCGGGCCACGGGATCCGGAGACACCCCCACCGACGACGCCCTCACCGAGAAGGAGACGACCCGATGAGCACCGCGACCGTGTCCGGGACCAGCGGCGAAGACCGCTCCGACTACACGCGCGCCGAGAGCAAGGCCATCCGGCAGCGCTCCCTCCGCCTGCTCGGATCGCTCGTCTCGCCGTTGCGGTGGCAGCTCGTCCTGGCTGCGGCCGTGCTCGTCGTCTCGACGGCACTGCGCGTGGCGGGCCCCGCGCTGATCGCCTACGGCATCGACAATGCCCTGCCCGCCGTCATCGAACGCAGCGATTGGATGCCGACCTACGGCGTGGTCGGCGTGTACCTGCTCGCGGGCATCGGCGGTGCCGTGCTGATCGGCTGGTACGTGGTCGTCGCCGCGCGTCTGACGCAGGCGATCATGCTCGACCTGCGCAAGCGCATCTTCCTGCACACGCAGAAGCTCAGCCTCGAGTTCCACGAGTCGTACACCTCCGGCCGCATCATCTCGCGTCAGACGAGCGACCTCGACACCATCCGCGAGCTGCTCGACGGTGGCCTGAACGAGCTCGTGTCAGGGGTGCTCTACGGCCTGTTCACCCTCGCCGCGCTCTTCCTCATCGACTGGCAGTCGGGGCTGATCCTCACCGTCATGGGCATCCCGATGTACCTGCTCATGCGCTGGTTCTACACGCGCTCGCAGGTCATCTACCGCGAGTCGCGCGTCATCAGTGCGCAGGTCATCGTCAAGTTCGTCGAGACCATGACGGGTATCCGCGCCGTGAAGGCGTTCCGCAAGGAACCTCGCAACGACGCCGAGTTCGGCGCGCTCGCCGCGGACTACCGCGACGTCAACATGCGCTCGATCCGCCTGTTCGGAACGTTCGAGCCGGGGATCATGGCGGTCGCCGCCGTCTCGGTGGCCGTCGTGCTGTTGTGGGGCGGCGGTCGCGTCATCGCCGGTCCGCTCGAGATCGGCGTACTGACGGCCGCCGTGCTGTACGTGCGCAACTTCTTCTCCCCCCTGCAGGAGGTCGCGTTCTTCCTGAACTCCTACCAGTCCGCCACCGCGGCCCTGGAGAAGGTGTCGGGCGTCCTCGAGGAGGAGCCGACGGTTCCCGACCCGACCGACCCCGTCGACCTGTGGAGTGCCCGCGGGCACGTCCGCTTCGACGAGGTCACCTTCGGCTACAGCGAGGGCCGGGTCATCCTGCCGAACTTCACGCTCGACATCCCCGCGGGGCAGACGATCGCCCTCGTCGGCACCACCGGCGCCGGCAAGACGACGCTCGCGAAGCTCATCTCGCGCTTCTACGATCCGACGCAGGGTGCCGTCACCCTCGACGAGGTCGATCTGCGTCGCCTGCACCCGAAGGATCTCCGCCGCGCGATCGTCATGGTCACCCAGGAGGCGTACCTCTTCAGCGGAACGGTCGCCGACAACATCGCGCTCGGCAAGCCCGACGCCACGATGGACGAGATCCGCGCCGCCGCCCGTGCGGTGGGCGCGGACGGCTTCATCTCGAAGCTGCCCGACGGCTACGACACCGACGTGAACAAGCGCGGCGGTCGGGTCTCTGCGGGCCAGCGTCAGCTGATCTCCTTCGCGCGCGCCTTCCTCGCCGACCCCGCGGTGCTGATCCTCGACGAGGCGACGGCGTCGCTCGACATCCCGAGCGAGCGTCTCATCCAGGATGCGCTGCAGACGTTGCTGGCCGACCGCACAGCGATCATCATCGCGCACCGCCTGTCGACGGTCGCGATCGCCGACCGCGTGCTGGTGATGGAGCACGGTCGCATCATCGAGGACGACACCCCCGCCGCCCTCATCGCCGGGACGGGCAAGTTCGCGCAGCTGCACGCGGCCTGGCGGGAGTCGCTCGTCTGACCCCGGGCGCCGAGAACATCGGATGCCACGCCCCCGCCTGACGCGGGGCGCGTGGCATCCGTCGTCAGTCAGACGTCCCGCGGCGGCGAGCCCGTGTGTCGAGGACGCCCCGCGAGACGGACGTCACGGTAGCGGAAAGCAGAATGGCCGTTGTGGCGATTTTCCACCAGTGCGGAGTCGAGCCCAGCTGAACGAGGCTGTAGACCGCGAGCGCGACCCGGAAGGGGATGGAGAACCACGGTTCCGACACGGGGACACGGTATGAGGAAGCGGGTCCTCCGTGCGCCCGGAGGCTAGAACCTCACCCGGAAAGCAGAGGTGGTTCGCCTCACACGCGAACGCGCGCGATGACCTCGCCGTACTCCGTCTCGTCGACGGGCTCGAAACCCACCCGCTGGAAGAAGGCCTCGGGGCCGCCGACGCCGGGTTCGTAGATGACGTCGACGTGGTCCATGCCGCGACGGCGCGCCTCTTCGAGGAGCTGCCCGAGGGCGTAGCTGCCCACACCGCGGCCCTGGTCGTCGGCGTCGACGTTGATGCGCCATAGGACGGAACGGAAGTGCTCCTCGTGCGCCTCGCCGTCGAAGTTGGCGCTGACGAATCCGACGACCTCGTCGCCGTCGAGCACCACGCGCTGCCATGAGGTGGACGGGTTCATCACGGTCGCGGCGATGCCGTAGCTGACCGGTGCCAGGAACTGCTCTTGGCCGGGCTTGAGCGAGAGGTTGTTCACGGCCACGATCGTGGCGGCGGACAGTTCGACGAGACGCAGGTCAGCCATGCGCCCAGGCTAGCGGCACCGTCGTCCCGGCCCAAAGATCGCATGCCACCGCATGCGTTCGCTGTCACGGCTTTCGCGCCCCCGCCCGCCCGCCGGCCCGCCCGGGACACCCGCCGTAGGGTGGATGGATGGATGCCGCCACCCCGCCGCCCGCGCGCCCTCCCCGCGCCGAAGACGGACCGGCAGGTCGGTGGAGGATCGCCCGCGCGTGCGTCCTCCAGGTGGCGCGAGAGGCGCAGGGCGCCACGGTCGACGCGGTGTCGGCCGCTCTGGCGCGGACGCACCTGCGCCCGGCGCCGGAACGCACGAGCTCCGCCGATCCGGGGGCGACGGGCGAGAGCCTCTGGGTGTGGGAACGCGGCGACATCGTCAGCGAGGCGCTGCTCGACAACACGGGGTTGTCGCTGTTCACGACACGCATCGGGCCGTTCTCCCTGAAGGCCGTGGTCGTCGTGACGGCGCGTGTCGAGGGGGAGACGTGCCGTGTCATCGTGTCGATGGTGGTCGGCAGTCAGCTCGCCGACGAGATCTCCCGTGAGGTGGATGCCGCGATCGACGGTCTCGTCGCGAACGGCACCCGGATCGAGGGGCCGGGGTGGATGCGCGTCGCCGACCTTCCTCGCGACACCCTGGCGCATCCGAAGACGGCCCGGGAGCACGGCATCCGCGCCTGAACGGGGTCGACAAGACGGAGGGGCGCCGAGCGGAACTATCTCGACATCAAGAGACTTTGCCCTGGTGCGATAGGCTGGTTCGCAACCCTGGCCGCCTCTACGGAGAGATCTGACGTGCCCGATTCCACCATCATCTACACGTACACCGACGAGGCGCCGGCTCTCGCCACCGCGTCGTTCCTGCCCATCGTGCAGGCCGTCACGAAGCAGGCGGGCGTCGACGTCGAGACCCGCGACATCTCGCTCGCCGGCCGCATCCTCGCGGCCTTCCCGCAGCGCCTCACCCCCGAGCAGCAGGTGGGCGACGCCCTCGCCGAGCTCGGCGGTCTCGCCACGCTGCCCGAGGCGAACATCATCAAGCTGCCGAACATCTCGGCATCCATCCCGCAGCTCAAGGCGGCGATCGCCGAGCTGCAGGCGCAGGGCTACGACATCCCCGACTATCCCGACGAGGCGTCGAGCGTCGAGGAGAAGGACGTCCGCGCCCGGTACGACCGCATCAAGGGCTCGGCCGTGAACCCCGTGCTGCGCGAGGGCAACAGCGACCGCCGCGCGCCCCTGGCGGTGAAGAACTACGCCAAGAAGCACCCGCACCGCAACAAGGCGTTCGGCGAGGGCTCGAAGACCCGCGTCGCGACCCTCGGCCACGACGACTTCCGCTCGAACGAGAAGTCGGTCGTCATCGCCGACGACGACGTGCTCACCATCCAGCACGTCTCGGCCGACGGCACCACGAAGACCCTCAAGGACGGCCTCAAGGTCCTCCAGGGCGAGATCGTGGATGCCACGTTCCTCTCGGCCGCGGCCCTCGACGCGTTCCTCGCCGACACGCTGGCCGAGGCCAAGGCCGACGACGTGCTCTACTCGGTGCACCTCAAGGCCACGATGATGAAGGTCAGCGACCCGATCATCTTCGGTCACGTCGTCAAGGCCTTCTTCGCCGGCGTCTTCGACCGTCACGGCGACGCCCTCGCGGCCGCCGGGCTCACCCCGAACGACGGCCTCGGCTCGATCCTCGCGGGTCTGGCGAACGTCGAGGGCGGCGAGGCCATCACGGCCGAGATCCGCGCCGGTCTCGAGAACGGCCCCCGTCTCTCTTACGTGAACAGCGACAAGGGCATCACCAACCTGCACGTGCCCTCCGACGTCATCGTCGACGCCTCGATGCCCGCGCTCATCCGCAACGGCGGCAAGCTGTGGGGCGCCGACGGGGGAGAAGACGACACCCTCGCCGTCATCCCGGACTCCTCGTACGCCGGTGTCTACCAGGCGACCATCGAGGACGTCATCGCCAACGGTCCGCTCGACCCGGCGACCATCGGCTCGGTACCGAACGTCGGTCTCATGGCGCAGGCCGCCGAGGAGTACGGCAGCCACGACAAGACCTTCGAGATCCCGGCCCCGGGCCGCGTGCAGGTCGTCGCCTCGAACGGCGACGTGCTGCTCGAGCACGAGGTGAGCACGGGCGACATCTGGCGCGCGACGCAGACCAAAGACGTGGCCGTCCGCGACTGGGTGAAGCTCGCCGTCACGCGCGCCCGCGCGACCGGCGTTCCGGCCGTGTTCTGGCTCGACGAGACCCGCGCGCACGATCGCAACCTCATCGTCAAGGTGCACGAGTACCTCGCCGACCACGACACCGAGGGCCTCACCATCGAGATCCTGGCTCCGGCCGAGGCCACGCGGTATTCGCTCGAGCGCATCCGTCGCGGTGAGGACACGATCTCGGTCACGGGCAACGTGCTGCGCGACTACCTCACCGACCTGTTCCCGATCCTCGAGGTGGGCACGAGCGCCAAGATGCTCTCGATCGTGCCGCTGCTCGCGGGCGGTGGCCTGTTCGAGACCGGTGCCGGTGGCTCCGCCCCCAAGCACGTGCAGCAGCTCGTCGAGGAGGACTACCTCCGATGGGACTCGCTGGGTGAGTTCTTCGCCCTCGCGGCCTCGCTCGAGCACCTCGCCGACACGACGGGCAACGACCGCGCCCGCGTGCTCGCACAGACGCTGGATGCCGCGACCGGCACGTTCCTCGAGAACGACAAGTCGCCGGGCCGTGCGCTCGGCACGATCGACAACCGCGGCAGCCACTTCTACCTCGCGCTGTACTGGGCGCAGGAGCTGGCGAAGCAGACCACGGATGCCGACCTGGCCGCCGTCTTCGCTCCGGTCGCCGAGAAGCTGGAGGCGGAGGAGCAGACCATCGTGTCCGAGCTCAACGCGGTCCAGGGCCACCACGCCGAGATCGGCGGCTACTACCGCCCCGACACCGCGCTCGTCGAGAAGGTCATGCGCCCCTCGGCCACGCTGAACGCGGTCATCGACGCGCTGCGTTGATCGCCTGATCCCGAGAGGGGCGGATGCCATCGGCATCCGCCCCTCTTTCGTCGTCGCCCCGCCCCGAGATCGTCCGCTGGGCCGATCCGTCGGTCCGGGTCGGCGTGCACAGCTCCTGCAGAGCCGCCGCTTCCGCTGTCGATGAACACTCGGCCGAGCCGTAGCGCAGGAGTTGTGCGCGAGAGGGACCCGATCCCGGGGCGGAAGGGCCGGCCGAGGAGGGGAACTCCCGCGGTGCGTCGCGCCCACGGGGACGGCCCGCGCGATGTCACGCCCGCGTGCGCGGACGGGGTGTCGCACGCCCACTCGAGGGAGGGGCTCCGAAACGGGACGAGGGGCGGATGCCATCCGGCACCCGCCCCTCGAAACGGGATCCGGGCTCAGTAGTGGACCGACACCTCGGTGCCGCGGTAGGCCCAGTCGTAGAGCTCCTTGGCCTGCGGGATGGTCATGTTGATGCAGCCGTGGCTCATCGGCGTACCGAAGTTGTTGTGCCAGTAGGTGCCGTGGAAGCCCTCGTCGCCGTTGAAGTAGGCGACCCAGGGGACGTCCTTCGTGCAGTAGTCGTAGCCGGGGACGCAGCCC
The DNA here is from genome assembly GCF_042958465.1 of Microbacterium sp. NPDC007973. NCBI lineage: Bacteria > Bacillati > Actinomycetota > Actinomycetes > Micrococcales > Microbacteriaceae > Microbacterium > Microbacterium sp. NPDC007973. The sequence continues at coordinate 670,238 of NZ_JBIBJJ010000001.1, read as the reverse complement.
ATGTCCTGCATGGCCGTCTTCCAGCCGATGCGGAACTCGCCGGTGTGGGTGGCGTGGTCGCCCGCGCCCGACGAGATCGTGTAAGTGCGGTACACCTGCCCGTTCTGCCAGAGCGTCGTGGTCTGCGTGCTGAGGTTGACGTCGATACGGCGCTCGGTCTTCGTCGTCTCGAAAGGCGTCTCGGCCACGGTCAGGGCGTACCGCCCGTTGCCCTCGGCGAGCTGCGTGGCGAAGGCCGCGGCGATGCCGGCGGTGTCGCCGAGCGAGCGTCCGGTCTGGCCCTCGGTGTTGGTGTGGATGACCTCGCCGCCGGTGTCGACGATCACGTCGGCGTTGATCGCCCCGCGATCGACCGCGGCGGGGAGCCCGGCGACCGCATCCTGTATCGCGGCCTCGTCGGCCGAGATCGCGAACGCGCCCTTGCCGTCGGGGGTGACGGTGAGCCACGAGGCGGCGGTGGCGCGGTCGACGGTGACGGTGCGCTCGTCGCCGACGTAGAAGCCGGCCGAATCGAGGATGCCGTTGAGCGTGCCGACCGCGGCTGCGGCCTCGTCGGTGGAGACGGGGGCGTCGACGGGCACGAGCGAGGCCTCGACGGTGGTCGCGGCGGTGCCGGCGTCGAATGCCGACTGCAGCGCCGCGGTGACGGCGGTGACATCGATGCCCTCGCCGGCCTCGGCGGGGGTGGTCACGTAGGCCTGCGACCCGGCGTCGTACGCGACGGTCGCGTCGACGGGAGCGCGGTACGCGCCGGGGGCCTTGTCGCGGAGAGCTGCGGCGGCCTCGGCCTCGTCGATCTGGACGGACACGCCCGTCCCCTGCGGGAACCACGACGAGGGCTTCCACATCGGGTTGTCGGCGAAGGCCTTGTCGGCGAGGGCTGCCGCGTCGACGGTCGCGCCGAGGTCGGCACCGGTCACGACGACCTCACCCGCGGGGCTCTCGACCGTGACGGCCGTCTGCGCCAGGCGCGACTCGATGGCCTGCGCCGCAGCGCCGGCCGTGAGACCGCCGATCTGCACGCCGGCGACCGAGGCCCCGGGGGCGATCAGCACGAGCGACGCGGCGATGAGGGCCACGGCCGTGGCACCGGCGGGGATGCCGATCCACAGGCCGGAGCGGTTCTTGCGCGGCTGGGGCTCGGCGGGAGCCCAGGCGTACGTCGCGCCGTCGGTGCCAGGTGCGCCGTCGGTCATAGTCAAACCCCCCGGAAGTCAGTCTTCCCATGGTAGAGGCGCACACTGCGCGTCTGCCCTGAGCAATATCACGGTCTGATCACGCCCGTGGCGCGACGCGGCCGTGCCGGCCGGGAAGCGCGACTCAGGGAGCGAACACCTTGCCGGGGTTCAGGATGCCGAGGGGGTCGAAGACGCGGGCGATGTCTCGTTGCAGGGCCCACTGATCGTCGCCCAACTCCTCGGCGAGCCAGCGTCGCTTGAGCACGCCGATGCCGTGCTCACCGGTGAGCGTGCCGCCGAGCGCGAGCGCCGCGCGGAACAGCTCCTCCGCCGCCTCCCACACCACCGGGGGGACCTCGGGCCCCTCGAAGACGAAATTCGGATGCAGGTTGCCGTCGCCCGCGTGGGCGACGGCGGGGATGACGAGGCCGTACTGCCGTTCGATGCGGGCGATCTCGTCGAACATGTCGGGAAGCGCGCTGCGGGGGACCGACACGTCCTCGATGAGGGGGGTGCCGAGCGTCTCCATCGCCGGGTGCATGGCCCGCCGCACCGCGAGCAGCTCCTCGCCCTCGGCCGCGTCGGCCGCGACCGACACACGTCCTCCCGCGGCCTCCAGCACCGCGGCGATGGCCCGTGCTTCATCGACCGCGACGGGGCCGTCGGTCTGGATCGTCACCTGCGCCGCGCCCGCGGGAGGGGTGGGCAGTGAGAGCAGGCGGTGCACGGCGGCGAGGCTCGTGGCATCCATCAGCTCCATGATCGCGGGCTGCACCCCGGATGCCGTTACCGAGGCGCAGGCGACGGCGGCGGGGCGCACGCCGTCGAACAGGGCCGTCAGGGTCACGCGCTCGCCCTCGACGAGGCGGCGGAGCTTGAGGGTCGCGCCCACCACCACGCCGAGCGTGCCCTCGGATCCGATCACGAGCGAGGTGAGGTCGAGGCCGGTCACCCCCTTCACGCTGCGGTGGCCGAGGTGGAGGAGGCGGCCGTCGGCGAGCACGAGGTCGACGCCGAGCACCGCGTCGCGCACCACGCCGTACTTCGCGCACAGCAGGCCGCCGGCACCGGTGGCGATGTTGCCGCCGACGGTGGAGATGGCCCGGCTCGCGGGGTCGGGGGCCCACCAGACTCCGTGAGATTCGAGGTGGGTGTTGAGGTCGGCGTTCAGGATGCCGGGTTCGACGACGGCCAGCAGATCGTCGGGGCGCACCTCGAGCACGCGGTCCATCGCGCGCACCGACAGGCTGATCTCACCGCCGCCGGTGTTGGCGCCGCCCGCGAGTCCCGTCCCCGCTCCGCGCGGCACGACGGGCGTGCGCGTGGCGGTGGCGATGCGCATGACGGCCTGGACGTCGGCGACGGATGCCGCGTGCACCACCGCGAGGGGGAGGCCCTCGGCCGCGTGGCCCGATTTGTCGGCGCGAGCCGCCTCGAGGGCGGCGGGGGCGGTGTCGACGCGCGCGCCGAGTTCGGCCCGGAGCAGCGCGAGGACGTCGTCACCCGCGCGCTGCGACGGCGTGAGGTGCGCCGTCTCGTCGGTCATGCCAGGCGCCGGCGGCCGTTCAGGGCGCCGAAGACGACGGCGACGATGGCGAAACCGAGGCCGATCCAGGCCTGGCCCATGCTCCACCAGGCCACAGTGGCCGCGGCGTAGACGAACAGCTCGACGATGGCGCGCACGAAGGGGTGCACGGCGAGCACCGCGCGGGGTGAGACGAACAGGGCCCAGACGATCACGGCCAGGGCCGGGGCGCCGATGCCGGCCACGATGTTCCACGGCAGCGGCCACGCGGTGAAGCCCCAGATGGCGAGCGTCACGAAGGCGAAGAGGCCGCAGACGACGCTGCCGATCTCGACCGCCGTCGGCCGCGGGCGCATACCGGGAGCGAGGGGCGCCTGCGCGCGGACGTTGGGGGAGTCGGTCACCCCGCCATTTTACGCGGGCCCGCGGGCTCGGCATCCGGGATCGCTCACCGTCGAGCCGATCGCGCCGCAACCGAGGTCCCTGAGCCTGTCGAAGTGACCGGGACCCGTAGAGGCCCCGGTGGCTCCGACGAGCTCAGCCACCTCTGCGGCGGATCGGGCTGACGCGGGCCGTGGCGGCTTCGACGAGCTCAGCCCCCTCCGCGTCGAGAGGAACCTGTGGAGCAACGGTGGATGCCGGGTCACGCGAGGACGCGCACGTGATACGCGATACAGTGGCACCGTCGCGACTGGCGTTGAGGTGGGACACCACCGGGGAGCGACCGCTTGACGGTATTCGACCGCACGCCTGGGTCGATGCGGTATTCACGCGGACTCGCCCGAGCCCGCGGCATCCGGAACCATCGTCAAGGAGATCGCATGACCGATCCGTACTTCAACGCCCCTCTCTCGGAGGTCGACCCCGAGATCGCCGAGGTCCTCGAGCGCGAGCTGAACCGCCAGCGCGGGTTCCTCGAGATGATCGCGTCAGAGAACTTCGTGCCCGTCTCGGTGCTGCAGTCGCAGGGCTCGGTGCTGACCAACAAGTACGCCGAGGGCTACCCCGGACGCCGCTACTACGGCGGCTGCGAAGAGGTCGACGTCGCCGAGTCGCTCGCGATCGAGCGCGCCAAGCAGCTGTTCGGCGCCGAGTTCGCCAACGTCCAGCCGCACTCCGGCGCCTCCGCCAACGCTGCGGTGCTGCACGCGATCGCGCGCCCCGGCGACACGCTGCTCGGTCTCGCCCTCGACCAGGGCGGCCACCTGACGCACGGCATGAAGATCAACTTCTCGGGCCGTCTCTACGACATCGTCGCGTACGGCGTCGACCCCGAGACCAGCGTCATCGACATGGACGAGGTGCGCCGTCTCGCCGTCGAGCACAAGCCGAAGGTCATCATCGCCGGCTGGTCGGCCTACCCGCGTCAGCTCGATTTCGAAGCGTTCCGCGCGATCGCCGACGAGGTGGGCGCCCTCCTCTGGGTCGACATGGCGCACTTCGCCGGTCTCGTGGCCGCGGGCGTGCACCCGAGCCCGATCCCGCACGCGCACGTCGTCTCCACCACCGTGCACAAGACGATCGGCGGCCCCCGCTCGGGCCTGATCCTCACCAACGACGCCGACATCGCGAAGAAGATCAACACCGCGGTCTTCCCCGGGCAGCAGGGCGGCCCGCTCATGCACGTCATCGCGGCGAAGGCGACGGCCTTCAAGCTCGCGATGACGCCCGAGTTCAAGGAACGTCAGGAGCGCACGCTCCGCGGAGCGGCGATCCTTGCCGACCGCCTCACGCAGGACGACGTCAAGAACGCCGGCATCGCCGTGCGCTCGGGCGGCACCGACGTGCACCTCGTGCTCGTGGACCTCCGCGAGGCCGAGATCGACGGCAAGCAGGCCGAAGACCTCCTGCACGACATCCACATCACCGTGAACCGTAACGCCGTGCCGAACGACCCGCGTCCGCCGATGGTGACCTCGGGCCTGCGCATCGGCACCCCGGCGCTCGCGACCCGCGGTTTCGGCGACGCGGAGTTCACCGAGGTGGCCGACATCATTGCGCTCGCGCTGATCCCCGGTGCCGACGTCGAGGCTCTCCGCGCGCGCGTGGCGACGCTGACCGAGGCCTTCCCGCTGTACCCCGACCTGCAGCAGTGAGCCCCAGCCGGGGCGGGATCGTTTCGCGGCGGTCCCGTCCCGGCATCCGGCCCCTCGCCGTCGCGTGCGGCGCGCGGAGCCCGCTGCACGCGTTCTCCCGGGCCCGGACACGTCGGTCCGCTCTCGGCCACCCCGATAAACGCCCGCTGCACCCGGAAACGCTCGCTGCGAGCGTTTGCCGGTGCTGCACGCGTTTATCGCGGGCGAGGCGGGCACTCAGGAAACAGGCGCGCGGCCCGGGACGACGACAACGCCGCGACACGTCACACACGAACGACACGAACAGAACGAGGGATGCCATGACGGCGACGATTCTCGACGGAAAGGCCGCCTCGGCGGCGATCAAGGCGGAGCTCACCGAGCGCGTCGCGGCTCTGCGCGAGCGGGGCATCGTGCCGGGAATCGCGACCGTGCTCGTGGGCGCCGACCCGGCCTCGCAGCTGTACGTCGGCATGAAGCACAAGCAGTCCGAGGCGATCGGCATGAACTCGATCCAGGTCGAGCTGCCCGCCGAGGCCACGCAGGAGGAAGTCGAGGCCGTCATCGACCGGCTCAACGCCGACCCCGCCTGCCACGGCTACATCGTGCAGCTGCCGTTGCCGAAGCACATCGACACCGACGCGATCCTCGAGCGCATCGATCCGGCGAAGGATGCCGACGGCCTGCACCCCACGAACCTCGGTCGTCTGGTGCTCAACGTCAACGCGCCGATCCACACGCCCCTGCCGTGCACGCCGCGCGGGGTCATCGAGCTGCTGCTGCGAGGCGGCTACGACCTGAAGGGCAAGGAGGTCGTCGTCGTCGGCCGCGGCGTGACCATCGGCCGCTCGATCGGGCTGCTGCTGACCCGGCGCGAGATCAACGCGACCGTCACCCTCACGCACACCGGCACCGCCGACCTCGCCACGCACCTGCGTCAGGCCGACGTAATCGTCGCCGCGGCGGGCGTGAAACACATCGTGCGCGCGGAGGACGTCAAGCCGGGAGCTGCCGTCCTCGACGTGGGCGTCACGCGCGAGACCGACCCCGAGACGGGGAAGTCCCGCGTCTACGGCGACGTGCACCCCGACGTGAGCGAGGTCGCCGGGTTCGTCTCGCCGAACCCCGGGGGCGTCGGTCCGATGACGGTCGCCCTGCTCATGACGAACGTCGTCGAGGCGGCGGAGCGCGCGTCGGCCTGACGGTCTCGCCCGACGTGCTCCCGGGCGGTGTCGCCGGCGTCCCCTCACCACCGCCGAACGGTGAACCACGACCTGCCGCCGGTTGAACACACGGAGCAGCGCCCGCAATGGGGGAGGCGAGAGCTCTCCGGACGTGTCAGAGTTTGTACATGACTGAGTCCGTGCTGAACGACCTCCTCCGCCGCGTCACCGAGAGCGGCCTCCTCGACGACGCCCAGATCGACGAAGACAGCGTCATCGGCGCGGGTCACCTCGACGCCGCGGGCGTCGAGGTCGAGGTCGACCTCGATCCCGAGCTCGATGAGGACGATGAGCCCGACCTCGACGCGATCATGACCGGTCTGAAGGACATCCTCTCGGTCGGCGAAGAGCGCTGGCGCGCGATCGTCGAAGAGGTCTCGAGCGACATCGAAGACGCGCTCGATGACGGCGAGCTCGACGCCGACGTCGACCTCCGCACCGATCTCGAGGCGATCGGCGTAGGCGTGTTCGCCGATGCCATCATCGTCGTGTTCGCCGGGCAGACGTCGTTCCCCGATGCCCTGGTGCACGTGCAGCTGACGCCCGACCTCGAGGTGGAAGACATCGAGATCATCGGCGATGACGACGACGAGGAAGACGACGACGAGGACTGACCCTCGACACTCCGACGGGCCGGGCGAGCGATCGCCCGGCCCGTTGACGTTTCCGGCGCGCGACCGGTCGCGCCTCAGTAGCTCTCGCGCAGCCCCGTCGGGCCCGGCGTCGACCGCTCGGTGACGAACCGCGCCGCGAGCGCCTCCGACGCCCGCGCGAGGAGGGCGACGTCGGCGCCGACCGCGACGAAATCCGCGCCCGCGTCCAGATACGCCTCGGCCACGACGGGGTCGAAGGCGTTGACGCCGACGGGGGTTCCGGCATCCCGGCAGGCGGCGAACACCGCGTGCACCGCCGCGACCACGTCGGGGTGCGACTGCTGCCCGAGGAGTCCCATCGAGGCCGACAGGTCGGAGGGGCCGACGAAGACGGCATCCACCCCCTCGACGGCGGCGATCTCGGCCGCGGCGGCGACACCGGCGGTCGTCTCGATCTGCACCGTCAGCGACACGTGCTGCGCGGCGGTGGCGAGGTAGCCGTCGACGCGGTTCCAGCGGGCGCTGCGGGCGAGGGCGCTGCCGACCCCGCGGATCCCCTGCGGCGGGTAGCGCGTGGCCGCGACCGCGGCGCGGGCCTCGTCGGCCGACGAGATCATCGGCACGATGAGGTTCTGCGCGCCCGCGTCGAGCACCTGCTTGATGAGCACGGGGTCGTTCCACGGCACGCGCACCACCGGGGTCACGGGGTAGGCCGCGGCCACCTGCAGCTGCACGAGCACGGTCTCGAGCGAGATCGCGGAGTGCTCCATGTCGAGCAGCAACCAATCGAGGCCCGAGCCCGCGGCGATCTCGGTCACGGTGGCGTTGCCGGAGCACACCCACATGCCGGCGAGCGGACGATCGGATGCCGCGAGGGCGGCCCGGAAGGTGGGGCTCAGACGAAGCGGCACGAGATCGTTCCCATCGGTCCGTAGTCGCACAGCACGTCGTCGCCCTGCGACACCCACATCGGGCGCGTGAACGATCCTGCCAGGATGATCTCGCCGGCCTCCAGGCGCGCGCCGTGCTGGTGGAACTTGTTGGCGAGCCAGGCAACGCCGGTCGCGGGGTGGCCGAGGACTCCCGCGGCGACCCCGGTCTCCTCGATCTCGCCGTTGCGGCTCAGCACCCCGGGGACCCACCGCAGGTCGATCTCCTCGGGACGCTTGTGAACGTCACCCAGCACCATGGCGCCGTAGGCGGCGTTGTCGCTGATCGTGTCGACGATCGTGCGGCCCTCGAGCTCGATGTGCGAGTTCAGCACCTCGAGCGCCGGGACGGCGTAGTTGATCGCGGCGAGGGCGTCGTCGAGCGTGCAGTCGGGGCCTTCGAGGGGGGTCTTGAGTACGAAGGCGAGCTCCACTTCGATGCGCACGTTCGAGAACAGGGCGACGGGGATCTCGTCGCCCGAGTGGTACACGGTGTCGTCGAACATCACGCCGTAGTCCGGCTCGGTGATCCCCGTCGCCTGCTGCATCGCCTTGGACGTCAGCCCGATCTTGCGCCCGACGAGGGTGCGGCCCGCGGCGATCTGCGTATCGCGCCAGCGGCCCTGGATGGCGTAGGAGTCCTCCACCACGGCATCCGGATACCGGGCCGTGATCCGCGGGATCACCGCGTGGGTGCGGTCGGCCTCGGCGAGCTCGGCCGCGATGGCGTCGATCTGTGCGTCGGTGAGCATGGGGTCTCCTTGGTCGGTTTCACGAGCCTCGTCCCACTTCTGGTGGAGCGTGTCCCACTTATGGCTGATTGAGAGGTGCCAAACCCGCCATAAGTGGGACATGGGTGGGTGGACGGCTTGCGGCTGTGCGCATGTCCCACTTTTGGCGGAGCGTGTCCCGGATGTAGCTGGTTGAGGAGTGCCTAACCAGCCACGACTGGGACATGGGGGCGGTTGCGCGGGCTGGGGCGCGGTCGCGGCTGCGGCTGCGGCTGCGGCTCAGAGCTGGTTGCCCAGCTTGAACTCCCCGTCGCGCTCCTCGGGAGCGCGCGTGTAGCTGAAGCCGTCGGCGCCGATGGTCACGGCCATCTCGCTCGCGTCGGTGCGGGAGCGCACCGGCTGCGGGTTGCCGTCGAGGTCGAGCACGAGCGAGCCGTCGGTGTACCAGGACGGCACGACCGGGTTGCCCCACCAGTCGCGGCGCTGGTTGTCGTGCACGTCCCAGGTGATGACGGGGTTGTCGGGGTCGCCCGTGTAGTAGTCCTGCGTGTACACCTCGACGCGGTGCCCGTCAGGGTCGCGCAGGTACAGGTAGAACGCGTTCGAGACGCCGTGGCGGCCGGGGCCGCGCTCGATGGCATCCGATCGGCGGAGGGCGCCGAGCTTGTCGCAGATCGCGAGGATGTTGTGCTTCTCGTGCGTCGCGAAGCACACGTGATGCATGCGGGGGCCGTCGCCGCCGGTCATGGCGGTGTCGTGCACGGTGGGCTTGCGGCGCATCCACGCGGCGTAGACGGTGCCTTCTTCGTCCTGGATGTCCTCGGTGACGCGGAAGCCGAGCGCCTGCATGAAGTTCACCGCGCGCGGCACGTCGGGCGTGATCTGGTTGAAGTGGTCGAGGCGCACCAACTCGCCGGGGGAGTGCAGGTCGTAGCGCCACGACAGACGCTCCTGGTGCTCGGTGTCGAAGAAGAACTCGTACGGGAAGCCGAGGGGGTCGACCACGCGTACCGAATCGCCGATGCCCTTCGTGAAGCCGTTCGGCTCGCGGCGGACGTCGCAGCCGAGCTCGGTGTAGAAAGCGACGGCCTTGTCGAGATCCTCCGCAGAGCGCACGCGGTACGAGAACGCCGCGACGGCCGCGACCGGTCCCTTCCGGAGCACCAGGTTGTGGTGGATGAACTCCTCGGTCGAGCGGAGGTAGATCGCCTCGTCATCCTCTTCGGTGACGTGCAGGCCGAGGATGTCGACGTAGAAGACACGGGATGCCGCGAGGTCGGTGACCACGAGCTCCATGTACGCGCAGCGCAGGATGTCGGGCGCGGGGGCCGTCGGGGTGGGGATCGGGTCGTCGGAGACGATCGGGGCCTCCTGGGTCACCCAGAACCCGGAGGAGGTCTTCTGTTCTTCGGTGTGCTTCGTCATGGGGTCGCGTCCTTGCGTGGGGTGGGTGTCGGATGCCGGGAGGGCGGGTCTCGCCGTGAGATCACGCGATCGTGACGAGGCGACTCGCTGTGAGGGGCGCGGATCGCGTGGTCTCGCGCGGATCGCGTGACCTCGCCGGTCGGCGCGACGGCGGGGCGCCCGGGCACGGAATCAATGCGCCGGCGCCTTGCCGAACGTCGGGTTGTGGGCGCCGCCGAGCGTGATGTGCACGGCCTGCTGGTCGGTGTAGAAGTCGATCGAGCGGTAACCGCCCTCGTGCCCCAGGCCCGAAGCCTTCACGCCGCCGAAGGGGGTGCGCAGGTCGCGGACGTTGTTGGAGTTGAGCCACACCATGCCCGCCTCGACGTTCTGCGCGAAGTTATGGGCGCGCTTGAGATCGCTCGTCCACACGTAGGCGGCGAGGCCGTACTTGGTGTCGTTGGCCAGCGCGAGGGCCTCTTCGTCGGTGTCGAACGGCGTGATCGCCACGACGGGGCCGAAGATCTCCTCCTGGAAGAGCCGCGCATCGGGGGCGACGTCGGCGAACACGGTCGGGCGCACGAAGTTCCCCTCCGGGAACTCCTCGGGGCGGCCTCCACCGGCGACCAGGCGCCCTTCGGTCTTGCCGAGCTCGACGTACGACATGACCTTGGCGTAGTGCTCGGGGTGCACGAGCGCACCGACCTCGGTCGCGGGGTCGTCGGGGGGCCCGACCTTCACGCGATCGGCCTGGGCCGCGTACCGCTCGACGAAGGCGTCGTACACGTCGCGCTGCACGAGGATGCGGCTGCCCGCGGTGCAGCGCTCGCCGTTGAGGGAGAACACCCCGAAGATGGTCGCGTCGATCGCGGCGTCCAGGTCGGCATCCGCGAAGACGATCGCGGGGCTCTTGCCGCCCAACTCCATCGACAGGCCCTTAAGGAAGGGGGCGGCATTGGCGAAGATGAGCTGCCCGGTGCTGCTCTCGCCCGTGAAGGAGATGAGCGGGACGTCGGGGTGCTTCACCAGCGCGTCACCGGCGTCTTCGCCGAGGCCGTTGACGAGGTTGAACACGCCCTCGGGCAGGCCCGCCTCCTCGAAGATGCCCGCCCACAGGGATGCCGAGAGGGGCGTGAACTCCGCGGGCTTGAGCACCACCGTGTTGCCGGTGGCGAGCGCCGGTCCCAGCTTCCAGGACTCGAGCATGAACGGCGTGTTCCACGGCGTGATGAGGCCGGCGACGCCGATCGGCTTGCGGTTGACGTAGTTGAGCTGACGTCCGGGCACCTTGAAGGCGTCGTCGGTCTGCGCCACGATCAGGTCGGCGAAGAAGCGGAAGTTCTCGGCCGCGCGGCGGGCCTGACCGAGGGCTTGCGTGATCGGGAGCCCCGAGTCGAACGACTCCAGCTCCGCGAGGCGCTCGTCGCGCGACTCGACGATGTCGGCGATGCGGTGGAGCACCCGCGAGCGCTCGCGCGGCAGCATCCGGGGCCAGGGGCCCTCGGTGAACGCCTTCCGGGCGGCGGCGACCGCGAGGTCGATATCGGCCTTCTTGCCCGCGGCCGCCCGCAGGTAGGTCTGGTTCGTCACCGGGTCGAGCACGTCGAACGTGTCGCCGTCGACGGAGTCGACGAACGATCCGCCGATGTAGTGCTGGATGTGCTCGGGCAGGTCGGCCGGGGTCCGGCGGGAGGTGGTGAGCGGGGTGGTCATGCGGGCTCCTTCGGTGAAGAGGGGTGGATGCCGGGGACCTCGCGATCCACGACGTCGGCGTCGTTCGAGGCGCGGGGTGTCGGCATCCGGGATCGTCAGAATGCGGGAAGGCCGAGCGCCTCGTCGGGGTGCTCGTGGATCATGTAGGCATCGAGGGTGGCCGAGCGGTGGCGGCGCGAGACCTTCTCGATCTCGGCGAGCGGGGCGCCGTTCTCGATGAGGACGAGGATGTTCTCGTGCTCGCGCACCGACTCGGCGGCGCGGCCGGGGACGAAGCTGAACGTCGAGTCGCGCAGGTGCCCGAGGCGGGCCCATTCGGCCTGGACCAGTTCGAGCATGCGGGGGTTGGCGCACTTCTCGAAGAGGATCGCGTGGAACTCCTGGTTCAGCGCGGTGAACGCGCGCGGGTCGAAGTGCTCGAGCGTCTCGACCATGAGGTCGTTGACCGAACGCGCGCGCCGCACGTCGTCGGCGGTGAGTGCGCGCGCCGACAGGGCTGTCGCGGCTCCCTCGAGCAGGCTGAGCGCCTGCATGCTGAACCGGTAGGCGGTGTCGTCGACCATCGACACGCGCGCGCCGACGTTGCGCTCGAACATCACCAGACCCTCGGCCTCGAGCTGGCGGATCGCCTCGCGCACCGGGACCACGCTCATGTCGAGTTCGCCCGCGATCGTGCCGAGCACGAGCCGGTAGCCCGGCGTGAACTCCTGCGAGGCGATGCGCTGCTTGATCCAGTGGTAGGCCTGCTGCGACTTGCTCTTCGTGGGCTCGGTGTCAGGTCCCTGAGCCTGTCGAAGGGCCATCACGCGTTCCTCTCGCTCTCGTAGCGGGCGCGCCATTCGGCGTTCATCGGGAACAGTCCTTCGATCGGGTGACCGGATGCCACCTGCTCGGCGATCCACGCATCTTCGGTCTCCTGCGCGAGCGCGGCGTCGACCACCTCCTCGGCGATCGCGGGCGGGATCACGATCACGCCGTCGCCGTCGCCGACGAGGATGTCGCCCGGCTCGACCGTGGTGCCGCCGCAGCCGACGGCGACGTCGGTCTCCCACGGCACGTGGCGACGCCCGAGGACGGCCGGGTGCGGGCCGGCGGTGAAGACGGGGATGCCGACCGCGGCGACGGCCTCGGCATCCCGCACTCCGCCGTCGGTGACGATCGCGGCGGCTCCCCGCGCGTGGGCGCGGATGGCGAGGATGTCGCCGAGCGTGCCGGAACCGGTCTCGCCGCGGGCCTCGATGACGATGACCTCGCCCTCGCCGACCGCGTCGAACGCCCGCTTCTGCGCGTTCTGCCCGCCGCCGTGGGAGGCGAAGAGGTCTTCGCGGTGGGGGACGAAGCGCAGCGTACGGGCGGTGCCGACGAAACGGCTGCCCGGGGTGAGGGCGTGGACGCCGTCGATCGTGACGTCGTTGAGGCCCCGCTTACGGAGCTGACCGCTGAGGGCGGCGACCGGGACGCGCTCGAGCTTGTCGCGGAGCGTGGGGGAGAGGCGCGGGGCCGTGGCATCCGTCACCGGAACAGGGGATGCGACGGGAACAGCCTCATCCGTCGGGTTCTCGCCTGTTGCGGTGACATCGCCTGTCCTCGAGGCAGCGGTGGCGGCCGCTTCGGCCGAGCCCCAGGCCTCGATGCGCTGCGTCTCGTCGATCGTCGGCAGGGATCCGATCGCGGGATCGAAGGGCTGGTCGCCCTGGACCACCGTCGTGCGGAGTCTGCCGGTCGTCAGGGAGCCGGCATCCACCTGCACCTCGACGACCTGACCGGGCGTCACGACCGAGGAACCCGCGGGGGTGCCGGTGAGGATGACGTCGCCGGTCTCGAGGGTGAAGTGCTGCGAGAGGTCGGCGACGATTTGGGCGAGCGGGAAGATGAGGCCCGCCGTGGTGTCGTCCTGGACGAGGTCGCCGTTCACCCAGGTGCGTAGGCGCAGGGCGGTGGGATCGACCTCGCGAGCGTCGATCATCGCGGGGCCGAGCGGGGTGTAGCCGTCGCCGCCCTTCGACCGCACATTCGAGCCCTTGTCGTTCGCGCGGAGGTCGTACAGGCCGAAGTCGTTCGCGGCGGTGACGGATGCCACGTGCGACCACGCGGCATCCGGGGTCACCCAGCGCGCGGGCTCGCCGATGACGAGCGCGATCTCCCCCTCGAACGCGAGGAGCTCGGTACCGACCGGGCGGACGATCTCGGCGCCCGAGGGGGCGAGCGAGCTCGACGGCTTGAAGAAGTACGACGGGGCGGCCGGGCGGCGACCGCGCTGATCGGCGCGCGAGCCGTACGACAGGTGGACGGCCACGATCTTGCCGGGGCGCGCGCCGAGGACGGTGAACCGGGGGTCGGTGTCGGTCATGGAGGCTCCCTTGCGTCGTATTCGAAATCGTATACGATGTTGCCCACCCCAGCAACACCACGCCTCGTCGCCGACGACGACGTCCGGGGATCTGACGATGACGTCTCGAAGGAGTTCCATGTCCCGCTCGCAATCGCCGGGGTTCACCCCCACCGGCACCATCTCCACGTCCACGGACCGCCGTCGGGTGGTCTTCGCCACGGTCGTCGGCACCACCGTCGAGTGGTACGACTTCTTCCTGTACGCCTCGGCTGCCGGTCTCGTGTTCGGTCAGCTGTTCTTCGCGCCCGCCGGCCCCGGGATCGCGCAGATCCTGTCATTCCTCACGGTGGGTCTGAGCTTCCTGTTCCGTCCGCTCGGGGCCTTCCTCGCCGGGCACCTCGGCGACAAATACGGTCGTCGCGTCGTGCTCATGCTGACGCTCATCATGATGGGCGCGTCGACCACGCTCATCGGCGTGCTGCCGACCTATGAGGTCATCGGCGTCGCCGCCCCCGTGCTGCTCATCCTCCTGCGCGTGCTGCAGGGCATCTCGGCCGGTGGCGAGTGGGGTGGCGCAGTGCTCATGGCCGTCGAGCATGCGCCGAAGACCAAGCGCAGCCTCTTCGGCGCTTCGCCGCAGCTCGGCGTGCCCCTCGGTCTTCTGCTCGCGAGCGGCATGCTCGCGCTCATGGCGCTGATCGCCCCGGGTGACGCCTTCCTCGCGTGGGGCTGGCGCGTGCCGTTCCTGCTGTCGTTCGTGCTGATCCTGGTCGGCTACTACGTGCGCAAGAAGGTCGAGGAGAGCCCGGTGTTCGTCGAGCTCGCCGAGCGCAAGGAGCAGACCCGGATGCCGATCGTGCAGCTGTTCCGCAAGCACTCGCTGCTCGTGATCATCGCCGCGTTCGTCTTCGCCGGCAACAACGCCGTGGGCTACATGACCACCGGCGGCTACATCCAGCGCTACGCGACCAACCCCGACGGCCCCCTGGGGCTCGCGACCGCTGACGTGCTCGGCGCCGTGACGCTCTCGGCTGTGACGTGGCTGATCTTCACGTGGCTGGGCGGGTGGCTCGGCGACAAGATCGGGCGCCGCAACACCTACATCATCGGCTGGATCTCGATGCTCGTCGCGATCGTGGCGCTGTTCCCGCTGGTCAACTCCGGCAGCATCGTGCTGCTGGCGGTCGGCCTCATGCTGCTCACCGTCGGCCTCGGCCTGACCTACGGGCCCCAGGCGGCGCTGTACGCCGAGCTGTTCCCGGCATCCATCCGCTTCTCGGGGGTGTCGATCGCCTACGCCATCGGCGCGATCCTGGGCGGCGCGTTCGCCCCGACGATCGCGACGGCGCTCGTGGATGCGACGGGGACGACCGTGTCGGTCACGGTGTACCTGGCGATCATGGCCGTGCTCGGTCTCGTCGCGACGCTGCTGCTGCGCGACCGCAGCGGCATCCCGTTGGGTCCTGATCACGAGGCCGAGCAGGAGGTGAGCCCGATCCGCGGGCTGTCCAAGGTCTGACCCGATCGAACGGCCCTGTCGCGCTCCGGCGCGGTGGGGTCGTTCGGCGTTGCGCGGCGCCTGCCCGGCGCTCACAGCAAAGCTCCCAGCGCCATCAGCGCCGTCGAGCCGCCCATCGCGGCGTGGTGCGCGCGGTCGGTGGGCGACCCTCGGCGCATCCGATACGCGGATGCCGCGGTGTACCCGACCGCGAGAGCAGCGCAGATCCCGGTCAGGGCCGGCCCGCTGTGGGCGTGCGTCGCAGCGGCGGTCGAGAACGGGTCGCCGTGCATCGACGACGCGATCAGCGCGGCCATGACCACGAGGCCCGCCGGGACATAGACGCCGTGTCCGCCTCGCCCTGCGCGCCACCGTCGCGTCACGCTCGAGACCATTGCGGCGGCGAGGAGGGCCGCCGCCCAGACGATCGGCGCCGCGAGATGGAGAGCGGCAGCATCGAGCATCGCGGCGGTCATCAACATCGACGCGACGATCCGCTCCCGGCGCCCGTCGGCGGGACCGGAGCGCGCGCAGCACGAAGCAACCCCCGAGCAGACGAGGGCGGCGCCGTGGGCCGCCAGGTCCAGCGTCATCGCCGGCCCTCCGCGCCCACGCCCGACGGCTCCGCCAGGGGTCGTCGCTGCCGGATCGAACGCATGACGCGAGCGTACGAAGAGCGCCGCCGCACGCGACAGAGCCCGGCATCCATCGTGCGCGCGCAGCACAGTCGCGTGCGCGGGTGAGCGAGTCGCGCTGCACCGCCAGCCCGGGCCGGACCTCAGATCGAGCGGTCGGGCGTCAGGATGCCGCGCGGGTCCAGCGCGGCCTTGATCGCCCGCTGCACGTCGAGAGCCACGGCATCCTGCTGCCAGGGGAGTTCGTGGCGCTTGACCGATCCGATGCCGTGCTCGCCCGAGATGGTCCCGCCGAGCGAGAGGGCGAGGCGCGTGATGTCGTCGATCACGAGCTCGGCCGCGGCGTACTCGTCGGGGGTGTCTCCCGCTTCGACCGTGGGGTGGAGGTTGCCGTCGCCCGCGTGCGCGACCACGGCGATGCGTCGGCCGTGGCGCTCGGCCAGCTCACCGATGCCGCGGAACACGGTCGCGAGCTGCGCGACCGGCACGCCGACGTCGCACGAGACGCGCAATCCCTGCGCGGTGAGCGCGGGGTTCGCCAGGCGGCGGGCCTCGAGCAGGCTGTCGGAATCGCTGATCTCGGTCTCGACTGCGCCGTGCGTCCGGCAGATCTCCGCGATGGCCTCCGCGGTCTCGGGCGCGGCGAGTCCCACGGTCTGGCCGACGAGCATCGCGGCGCCGGGGGAGGGGAGGCCGCTCGGGTGGAACGCCTCGATGATCTCGACGCTGCGCGCATCGATCAGCTCGAGCACTTCAGGGGCGGCCGGTCCCGAGACGATCGCGGTGACCGCGCGTCCGGCATCCTCGATGTCGTCGAAGCTCGCCCGGAAGGTCCGCGGCTGCCCGGGCGGCACGGGCTTGAGGCGCACGGTTGCCGCGGTGATCACTCCGAGGGTGCCCTCGGAGCCGGTGAACAAGCTCGCGAGGTCGTAGCCGGTGGTGTTCTTGCGCGTGCGGGCGCCGGTGCGCAGGACACGGCCGTCGGCGAGCACCACTTCCAGCGCCGCGACGACATCGGTCGTGACGCCGTGCGCGACGCAGCGCAGGCCGCCGGCGTTCGTGGCGATGTTGCCGCCGATCGTCGACCACTGCGCACTCGCCGGGTCGGGCGGGAAGAACAGGCCGTGGGCCAGGGCTGCGGCATCCAGGTCCGCGGTGATCACGCCCGCCTCGACATCGGCGAGACGGTTGTCGACGTCGATGTCGACGATGCGGGTCATCGCCTCGAGCGAGACGACCAGACCGCCGGCGTACGCCACGGCCCCGCCGGAGAGTCCGGTGCCGGCTCCGCGGACGGAGACCCGGATGCCGCGGGCGTGCGCCCACGCGAGAGCCGTCGACACGTCGCCGGTCGAGGTCGCCCGCACGACGGCGAGGGGCAGCCCCTCGGGTTGCGGGCGCGAACTGTCGACGGCGTAGGCGGCGAGGCTGTCCGCGTCGGTGAGGAGGCGGTCGCCGAGGGCGGTGCGGAGGTCGTCGAGGGTGTCGGTCGGGGTGTCCGTCGCGGACGCGGTCGAGGCGTCGTGCCCTGCGCCGGCAGCACCCGTGGGCCTGTGTCCGGCGGTGCCCGCGAAGCCCGGTACGGGGCCGGCCCCCGCCGCGGGCTCGCTCACGAGTTCACCGTGATGATCTCGCGCTGATACGGCGCGATCACGGTGCCGCTGATGCGCAGGTCGAGCAGCAGGAAGGGCCGTTCGGCGGGGTCGCGGCGGGTCCATTCGGCCAGCGCCTCGAGGTCGGCGACCTCGCGCACGACCACTCCCTCGGCGCCGAAGCCGCGTGCGACGGCGGCGAAGTCGACCTCGGGGATGAGCATCGGCCCGCGGGCGAGACCCTTCAGCCCGTAGAGGTTGATCTCGGCGCCGTAGGCGGCGTCGTTCCACACCACCGCGATGCCCCGGCCGGCGGCCGTGCGCACGGCGCTCTCGAGGTCGGCGATCGCCATGAGGCCACCGCCGTCGCCGGTGGTGAGAACGACCGTCGCGTCGGGGCGGGCGGCGATCGCTCCCGCGACCGAGGGGAAGCCGAGGCCGATCGACTGGTACGCGGTGCCGACCATCATCACGCGATCGGGGGAGGCGACGGGCCAGTACATGTTCGACCAGCCGAGGAAGTGTCCGCCGTCCGAGACGACGACACGGTCCTCGGGCAGCAGCTCACCGATCCGTGCGGCGGCGGAGCGGGGGTCGAGTCGGCCATCCGGCGCGAGTCCCTCGCCCGCCTCCTGCTCGCGCAGCGGGGCGACGTCGATGCGATCGCGCCAGCCCGACGACACCGCGCCGCGGGAGCGCAGGCGGCTGGTGATCTCCTCGGCCGCCACCGCGGCATCCGCCCGCACGAATCCCCCCACCTGGGCGTGGGTCGCGGTGGTCGCCACGTCGACCTGGAAGACCTGGGTGCCCGGGGCGAAGAGCTCGCCGAAGCGCATCGTGAACTGGTTGAGCCCCGCGCCGAAGACCACGGCGACGTCGGCTTCGCGCACGAGCTTCATCGCTCCCGCGGCGCCGAAGCCCCCCGTGACGCCGAGGTCGTGCTCGGATGCGGGGAAGATGCCCCGACCGAGGGCGGTGGATGCCGTGATCGCCCCGGTCGTCTCGGCGAGGCGCCCGAGCGCGGGGCCGGCGTCGGCGAGCCAGGCTCCGCGGCCGGCGAGCAGGAACGGCCGCTCGGCTCCGGCAAGGGCATCGGCGATGCGGTCGAGCGCGGCACTCGCGGAGGGGCCCTGCGGGGCCAGGGGAGCGGGGATCGTCACCGTCCCGGCATCCGTCAGCTCCCCGGCCTCGCGGGTGACCACGTCGTAGGGGATCGCCAGCACGACGGGGACGCGATACGTCAGCGCGTGCTCGAGCGCGATGAGCACGGTGGCCGAGGCGTCGCGGTCGCCGACGGTGTACGTGCGCACGCCCACGGCCGAGGCGAGCGCGACCTGGTCGACGCCCCACGGGCGCGGGCCCGAGGTGGGCTCGTCGCCGACCACGAGCAGCAGGGGGATGCGCGCCTGCGCCGACTCGGCAAGAGCGGTCAGGGTGTTGGTGAAGCCGGCGCCGTAGGTGGCGGTGGCTGCGGCGATGCGACCCGACGCGCGATAGTGCGCGTCGGCGGCGACGACCCCGCCGGCCTCGTGCCGCATCGCGGTGAAGACGGCATCGGTGTGCCGGTGCAGGGCGTCGAGGAAGTACGCATTGCCGTTGCCCATCACGCCGAAGACGTGATCGAGGTGGCGGCCGAGGGTGTGGGCGACGTGGGCGGAGACGATGGGCATGCGGAAGCCTTTCGCGAAACAGGAACGGGAATGAGCCGTATGTGTCTCGCGCGGGTCTCGCGCTACGTGCCCCTTTTTCGAGCAGCGACGCACGACCTCGTGCGCCTGACGGGAGCGATCATATACGATCGCGCGGGCTGTGGGTGCGAGCCTGCGGACGGATGTCCGCGTGGGGTGTCACACTCGCGCGCTGCGGCGACATGTACGGGGTGAAGAGAATGAGGAAGGACACCCGATGAACCCCGATCCCCTCGCGGCGCTCGCCGCCGCCGACCCCGCACGTGACGTCACGCTGAGCCCCGACGACGCGCGCCGACTCGTGCGCACCGCGATCGAACGCCCTCCGCGCAGGCGCCGTTGGATCGTCCCCACGGCCGCGATCGTCGCGGTGTTCGCGATCGGGGTGCCCGGGGTGGCCGCGGCATCCGGATATCTCGCCCGCACCGGCTGGTTCGGCTCGCCCAATCCCGACTCACCCCAGGGTACGCAGCCGATCGGCACCGAGGCCGACGGCAGCGAATGGATCGACATCGGCGCGCCGGACTACGTCGAGGTCGCGGTCGAGTTCTGGCCCGCGCAGGCGATCCTGCCGCCCGGCTCCGACACCACGCTCTTCGCGACCTCGATCGCCGAGCGGACGGCGGCGCAGGGCGAAGGGCTGCGGCAGGTCACCGGCATCCGTTCCGAGTTCGAGCAGCACGCGCGCTGCGCCTGGCGGGCGGAGTGGCTGGATGCCGACGCCCTCGGCGACACCGCTCGCGCCCAGGCAGCGGCGCAGACGCTGACAACCGCGGCGACCTGGCCCGCAACGGTCGCGACCGACGGCGGAGGGATCGTCGACGAGGAAAAGTTTGTCGCCAGCGCGGCGACCGCGGGCGATCGCGCGGGTGTCGAGGCCGCCGACGCCTGGTGCAGCGAGATGCTCGAGGGACTTTCGTGGTGACCCCGGATGCCGATCGCCGGCGCTTCGAAGAGGCCGTCGCCCCCCTGATGCCCGACCTGCTGCGGTACTTCGTGCGACGAGTCGAGCCGCGCGCCGACGCCGACGACTGTGTGTCGGAGACGGCGCTCGTGCTGTGGCGGCATCGCTCCCGCCTGCCGCACGCGGCCGAAGAGCAGCGGATGTGGGCCTTCGGCACGGCTCGACGCGTGCTCGCCAACCACACCCGCAAGCGCACCCGCCGCGCGGAGATCGACGACGCCCTCGCGCGCGAACCCGCGGCCGACGCCGACGTGTCGGATCACGGGCTCGTCGCCCTCGAGGCGCTGGGGGTGCTGGCATCCGCCGATCAGGAGCTGCTGCGGCTGGTGCTCTGGGACGGTTTCGGCATCGCCGAGGCGGGGGCCCTCCTGGGAGTGCGGCCGGCGGCGGCGCGCAAGAGGTACGAACGGGCGCGGGCGCGTCTGCGGACGGCGTTCGACGAGATCGGGGCGGCGCTCGTGTCATGACGAACGGCCGGGCAAGCGGGCACGCCCGGTCATGGCCCGCGCACGCGCGGTCAAGCGCCGCGCGGGCCACCGGCGGAGGCTGACGGGACGGGCAGCGCGCACCACGGCCCGGGACGTGAACCGAAGGAGCCGAGATGTCCGATCCCACCCCTGCCCTGGCCGACCCCGAGATCGGCGCGGCCGCGCCCGCCGCCGCGCCCAACGCCGACGACGCCGCGCTGCTCGCGCGCGTGGAGGCTCCCGAGGGGCAGGGGCGGGAGATCCCGGATGCCGCTACTCGCGAGGTGATCGGCCGAGCCCCGGTGCACACCGTGGCCGACGTCGACGCCGCCGTGGGTCGCGCCCGCGCCGCGCAGCCCGCGTGGGACGCCCGGGGGCACGAAGAGCGCAGAGGACTGCTGATGGCCGCCGCCGACCGGATCGAGGCGAACGCCGAAACCCTCGCGCGCCTGCTCTCACGCGAGCAGGGCAAGCCCCTCGACGGCCCCAACGCGCGCTTCGAGGTGGGTGCCTGCGCCGCGTGGCTGCGCACCGCCGCCGCGACCGTGCTCGAGCCCGAGGTGGTCGTGGACGACGGCCAGGTGTACGCCGAGTTGCACTACCGCGCGCTCGGCGTCGTCGCCGCGGTCGGGCCGTGGAACTGGCCGATGATGATCACCGTGTGGCAGATCGCCCCGGCGCTGCGCATGGGCAACACCGTCGTGGTCAAGCCGAGCGAGTACACGCCGCTCAGCGTGCTCGCCCTCGTCGACGTGATCAACGAGGTGCTACCCGACGACGTGCTGATCGCCGTGGCGGGCGACCGCGACGCCGGCGCACGGCTGGTCGCCCACCCCGACATCGACAAGGTGATGTTCACCGGCTCCACGGCGACCGGCCGCAAGATCATCGAGAGCTCCGCGGGCAACCTCGCCCGCCTCACGCTCGAACTCGGCGGCAACGACGCCGGCATCGTGCTGCCCGACGTCGACCCGGTGGCCATCGCGGAGGGACTGTTCTGGGGCGCCTTCATCAACACCGGTCAGACGTGCGCCGCCCTCAAGCGCCTGTACGTGCACGAATCCGTCTACGACGCGGTCGTCGAGGCGCTCGCCGGTTACGCCGCGCAGGTGCCCATGGGTCGTGGTCTCGACGAGGGCACCGTTCTCGGCCCGCTGCAGAACAAGCAGCAGTTCGACATCGTCGACCGTCTCGTCGACGACGCGAAGGCCGCGGGCGGGCGCGTCGTGCTCGGCGGCGAGCCGGCCACCGACCTGGGCGAGCTGTTCTTTCGCACCACGATCGTGGCCGACGTGGCCGACGGGGTCGCACTGGTCGACGAGGAGCAGTTCGGGCCGGTGCTCCCTGTCATCCGCTACACCGAGGTCGACGATGCCGTCGCGAGCGCGAACGGCCTCGACGTCGGTCTCGGTGCCTCGGTGTGGTCGGGCGACCGCGACGCCGCACGACGCGTGGCCGCGCGTCTGCAGGCGGGCACCGTGTGGATCAACTCCCACGGCGGCGTGCACCCCCTCATTCCCTTCGGTGGGGTGAAGGGCTCGGGCTACGGCCTCGAGTTCGGCGTCGAGGGCCTGAAGGCGCTCGGCGTGCCGCAGGTCATCAACGGCTGATCCCGCCCGGGCGGGGGTCGGCTCCCGCCCGGGCCGCGGGTCGTGCGTCCTGCGTCAACTCGGGGGCATCCCTGGTCAAGCAGAGCGGGCCCCCGACGCAGATGATGTACTCACCCGCTCCACCCCGGCACCCTGACATCCGTCAGCCGGGTCCGTTCCACCCCTACCGCCGTCGCCCCGACGCCGCCGAACACCCGGGAGCCCCATGACCGTCGCCGACCTCATCCTGCACGGCGCCGTCGTGCGCACGGCGGACCGATCGCGCCCGCACGCTACCGCGCTCGCCGTCGCGGACGGACGCCTCATCGCCGTCGGCGACGACGCCGACGTTCTCGCCTTGGTCGGTCCCGACACCGAAGTGCGCGACCTCGGCGGAGCGGCCGTCGTCCCCGGACTGGTCGACGTGCACAACCACCACCTCATGGCGGGCGAGGCCGAGCTCTTCCAGCTCGCGTTCCCGCCCACTGCAGGCCTTGACGACGTGCTCGAGGCGGTGCGCGCCTACGCCGCCGGCCTCGGCCCCGGCGAGTGGGTGGTGGGCGAGGCGTTCGGTAGCGTCCTGCTCGACGAGTTCTCGACGGCTTCGACCCGCGCCCGGTTCGACGAGGCCGCGGGCGGACGTCCGGTCGTACTCACCGACGACAGCCATCACAACCGCTTCGCGAATTCCGCGGCGCTCGAGGCCGCCGGCATCCGCTCCGACACCCCCGATCCGGCGCAGGGACGCATCGTGCGCGACGCCGAGACGGGGGAGCCCACGGGCTTGCTCATGGAGGCGGCGACCCTCGCCGTGACCGAGGCCCTTGACCACAACCTCGCGCGGACGCCCGAGCGCTACCGTCGGGCCAGCGCCCGGGCGATCGAGATCCTGCACTCGTTCGGTATCACCGCGTTCCAGGATGCCGCGGCCACCGTCGAGATCATGGGGGCCCTGCACGACCTCGACGACGATGGCGATCTGCACGCCTGGGTGGTGTCGTCGCTGCTGTCGAGCGAGTTCCTCTTCGCCAACACGCCGGTCGGCGACGAGCTCGTCGCGCGGCGCGAGGAGTTCCGCACCACCCACCACCGGCCCGACTTCGTCAAGATCGCCCTCGACGGCGTGCCCCCGACCTACACGGGCGCCTTCCTCACCCCCTACCTGCCGAGCCCCGACCACGGGCACGCGCACTGCGGCGTCACCACCATGGACCCCGCGCACCTCACAGACTGGCTCGTCCGCACCGCGGCGCACGGACTGGGCGCCAAGATCCACTGCACGGGAGACGCCGCGGTGCGCGCCGCCCTCGATGCGATCGCCGTCGTCCGCGCCGGCGGCGACACAGCCACGCGCTACCAGATCGCCCACGGCCAGTTCGTGCACCCCGACGACCGGCAGCGCTTCGTCGAGCTCGACGTCTCGGCCGATATCTCGCCCTTCCTGTGGTTTCCCGGAGTGATTCCGGATGCCATCGCCCAGGTGCGTCCGCAGCCCGAGGCCGCGCACCTCCAGCCCAATCGCGACCTCGTCGACCGGGGCGTGCTGGTCGCGGGCGGGTCGGACTGGCCGGTCAGCGTCTCGCCCAACCCGTGGGAGGGCATCCAGGGTCTGGTCACCCGCGCGGACCCGCTCGGCCGTGCGCCCGGCACGCTCTGGCCCGAGCAGGCGCTCACCCTCGACGAGGCGTTCGAGGTCTTCACCGTCAACGCCGCCACCGCAATGGGCCTCGGCGAGGTGACCGGTTCGCTCAGCGTCGGCAAATCCGCCGACTTCGTCGTGCTCGATCAGGACCCCTTCGCCGTTGATATCGAACGCGTCGTGCACACGCGCGCGGTCGAGACGTGGTTCGCCGGTCGCCGGGTCTTCACCGCCTGACCGCGGCACAGCTCCATCCGCCCCTCGGATACCGGGGAGCGGCCCTCGGCAATCCCTTGCACCACCCGCACCCGCCCGTTCCGTCCTCTCTCACCCGCAAGGAGCATCATGAAGCGTCGCCTCCGCCTAGCCGCGATGGCCTCGGTCGTCATCGCCGGTCTCGCCCTCTCCGCCTGCAGCACCACCACCGCCGACGACGCCGGATCGGGGTCGAGCGCGGCCCCGGCCGAGCGCGGCCCGGTCAAGAAGATCCTGTTCGACTACCCCTTCACCGCACTCCCCGTCTACGGCGCGATCGTCAACATCGTCGAGGCGCGCGCTGCGGAGAAGGGTGTCGAGGTCACCTTCACGAACGACGAGATGGACCTGCAGAAGCAGGTCAGCCAGCTCACGTCGAACCTCACCAGCGATGCCGACGCGGTCGTGTCGTTCCCCGTCGACCCGGCGAGCCTCGAATCGGTCGCGCAGCAATACCGCGACGGCGGCAAGTACTGGGTGACGTACGGCGGCGACATGACCAACCAAGACGCGACGCTGCAGTTCAGCTTCTACCAGTCGGGCGTCGACCTCGGAAAGAACGCCGCCGAGTGGGCGCTGAAGAACGTCGGTCCGAATGCGAAGGTCATCGTGCTCAGCGAGACCGAACGGCAGATCGGGCAGGAGCGCACGCAGGGCCTGCTCGATGGCCTCGAGGCGGCCGGTCCCGACCTGCAGATCGTCGGTGAGCAGCAGGCGGTCACGCCCGACGACGGGCTGTCGGTCACCACGACGCTGCTCGCGCAGCACCCCGACGCGAACGTCGTGGTCTCGGCCGTCGGCGACGCCGCGCAGGGCGCGTACCAGGCGCTCGTCGCCTCGGGCCGATCCGAGACCGATTCGAAGACCTACGTCGGCGGGCTCGACCCGAACCTGTTCCTGCTGCAGAAGATGAAGGAGGGCGGCTTCTTCCGGGCCGCGACCTACTTCTCGCTCAAGGACCTCGTCGACAACGTCATCGACATCCCGATCGCCCTCGGCGAGGGCAAGACGGATGCCAGTGTCGACCTGCCCGTCACGGTGGTCACCGTCGACGACCCGAACCTCTCCAGCTACATCACCGAGCTCGGCGGCTGACCGCTCGGCGGGGGCGGGGAGACCCGCTCCCGCCCCTTCCCGGAGAACGGAGAAGACATGACTGTCACCGTGCGCGGTCTGACGAAGCGGTACGGCGCGACGCTCGCTCTCGACGACGTCACCCTCGACATCCCCGGCGGGCGCATCCATGCGCTGCTCGGTCACAACGGCGCGGGCAAGTCCACGCTCATCGCCTGCCTCGGCGGCGGCGTGACCCCCACGGCCGGCACGATCGAGATCGACGGCGCCACCCATGACGCGCTCACCCCGCGCACCTCGATCGCGGCCGGCGTCGCCGTGATCTACCAGCATCTCAGCCTGCTCGAGAACATGACGGTCGCCGAGAACCTCTTCATCGGCCAGGAGCGCACCGCCGCCGGGATCATCCGACGCGGTGAGCAGCGCCGCCTCGCCCGTGAGGCGCTCGACGCCGTGGGGGCAGGGGCCATCGACCCTGACGTTCGCGTGGCGACCCTACCCATCGGCCAGCGGCAGCTGGTCGAGATCGCCAAGGTCGTGCGACGCGACGCGAAGCTCATCGTCTTCGACGAGCCCACCGCCGCCCTCTCGCGCGCCGAGGCGACGCGGCTCGGGGCGCTCGTGCGCGACCTCGCGGACCGGGGCATCGCGATCCTCTACGTCACCCATCTGCTCGGCGAGGTTCTCGCGCTCGCCGACGCGGCGACCGTCATGCGCAACGGACGGGCCGTCTGGTCGGCCGAGGGTGCCGAGATCACCCGGGAGGCCCTCGTCGCCGCCATCAGCGACGGCCACGGAGCCACCAACGACCGGCCCGCTCCACCGCGCCGCGACGAGACGCCCGTGCTCGAGGTGCGCAGACTCACCGCCCCCGGCCTGCGCCCCGTCGACCTCGTCGTCGCCCCGGGCGAGATCGTGGCCTGCTACGGACTCGTCGGCTCCGGGCGCACGCGCTTTCTCAGCACCGTGTTCGGCCGCATCCCGCGCACCGGCGGCACGCTCGCGATCGACGGCGTCACGCGCAAGACGCGGTCGCCGGCCCAGGGCCTGCGTGCGGGGATCGCACTCGTGCCCGCCGACCGCGCGCGCGAGGGACTGTTCGCCGCCCTGCCTGCGCAAGACAACACCGTGATCGACGCGATGCGCCGCCTCGGCTCGTGGGGGCTGCGCTCGGTGCGCGCCGAGCGCGGCGTGTTCGACCGCTTCGCCGACGGGCTCGCCCTGCGCCCGCGCGCGGCCGACCTGCCCGCCGGGCGTTTCAGCGGCGGAAATCAGCAGAAGATCCTGCTCGGGCGCTGGGTCAACGACGCCGCCCGCACGCGCGTGATCCTGCTCGACGACCCGACCCAGGGCGTTGACGTCGGCGCCCGTAAAGACATCTACGACGCGATCAAGACTCTCGCCGCCGAGAAGGGGCTGGGGGTGATCGTCGCCACCAACGAACCCGAAGAGGTCGTCGACCTCGCGCACCGCTGCCTGATCTTCTCGCGCGGGGCCGTGGTCGATGAGCTCAACGTCGCCGAAACCACGGCCGACGGCCTGCTCTCGGCCGTGCACACCGCTCCCGTCGCCCTTACCGAAGGGACCCACCCGTGACCGAGAACCGCTTCCTCCGCGCCGCCGTCGAGGGCGTCGTGCGCACCCCGCTACTCGTCGTGTTGATCATCATGGTCGTCGGCGTGCAGCTGGCCACCGACTCCTTTTTCGGGTGGCAGAACATTCGCGGCATCCTGCAGGACAGCGCGGTGATCGCGATCGTGGCGATCCCCGTGGCGATGCTGCTGATCGCGGGTTACATCGACCTGTCGGTCGGGTCGAGCCTCGCGCTGGGCGGAGTCGTGGCATCCCTGGTCATGGACAAGGGAGCAGGTCAGCCCGCCGTCGCGATCGCGCTCGCGATCTTGGCCGGGGCCGTGGTCGGGCTCGTCAACGCCGTGGTCGTCACCGTCTTGGGGCTCAACTCGTTCATCACCACGCTGGGCACGCTCACCGCGGTCCGCGGCGTCGCGCAGCTCATCAGCCCGACGCCGAAGAACAACTTCGGTGCGCAGTTCGGTCTGCTGGGTGTCGGCACCGTCGCAGGGGTGCCGATCTCGGTGTGGATCGCCGCGGTGCTGCTCATCGTGGCCGGGGTCTTCCTCGCGCTCACCCCGACCGGACGCCACGTCTACGCAGTGGGGGTGAACCGACAGGCCGCGTACCTGTCGGGCGTCCCCGTGCGGCGCCTGCCCTTCTCATTGTTCGTGCTGTCGGGGGCGATGTCGGGCTTCGCCGGCACCATCGTCGTGGCACGCCTGAACAGCGCCCCGGCGGGACAGATCGGCGCCGGCTTCGAGCTCGTCGTGCTCACCGCGGTGCTGCTGGGAGGGGTGGCCCTCACCGGCGGCGAGGGCACCATCTTCGGTGTCGTGGTCGGCGTGCTTTTCTACGGGGCACTGAACAACTCGCTCGTACTGCTCGGCGTCACCACGTTCTGGCAGGCGGTCGCGAGCGGCCTCGCCCTCGTCGCCGCGATCGGACTCAGCGCCCTCACCCACGTGCTGCGGGTGCGGTTGGCGACGGCGCGGGCGCGGAAGCTGGTGGCGCTCGCCGCCTGAACCGAGGTCCTGCTCGCGAAGCCGCGCCCCCACGGGGGCGCGGCTTTCACGCGGGTCGCGGGTCTGCCTGGGTCGCCGCGCCGGGCGGGCCCCCTGCTTGGCGGGCCCCTGCCTGGCGGGCCCCTGCCGGGCAGGGGCCCTGCCGGGGACCGTCGCGGAATCGGAGGATCGCGCCGGAATCGGATGCGCCGCCGTGGCGGCATCCGATCCTGTGCGGTTCTCTGATCTCGGTGCGGTCCATGCGATCGCCCGCGTCGCGGCTCGCGCGTGCGGTGTTGTTCGAACGTGGGCCGCGCGACGCGCCACCGACGCGGATCCAGCGCGTCTTATTCGTACGGATGCCGCCGCGGCATCCGATTCCATCATCTGCATCCGATTCTGTCGCGCTCCAAAGCCCCCACCGCACACGCGGAGAGCCGCGCCCCCAGAGGGACGCGGCTCTCGCCCGAACCGACCGCTCAGCGCTCCAGCGGACGCGCCGGGTCGTACTCGGCGGGGTGCACCGTGTTGGACAGCAGTCGACCGTGCGCGCCGAAGGTGAAGTGCGTGGCTCCGGAGCCCGACTCGTCGGTGCCGAACAGCACGCCGTGGGCGCGCAGCGCCTTCTGGTCGCGGTGGTCGGCGATCGTGACAGAGCCGCAGGGGATGACCTTCTCGCGCCAGCTGAACACATAGATGCCCCGTCGTACGCGCCACACGGTGTTCTCGTCGGTGTCGGCGAGGCCCTGCTCGGGGCCGGCGAGGCACTGCCAGGTGTACCAGTGCGGCGAGAGGTACACGTGCTCGTAGGCGTGGACGCCCGAATAGACCCACAGCACACGACGGCCGATCAGTTCGTCGGTGGGGGCCGGGGCGTCTCCGCGCACCTCGAGCTCGGCGATGTGGGCGGGGGAGAAGCTCATCTGGACGGCGGTGCGCCCAGGAGCGGCGGTTCCGAGCAGGCTCCGCACGGTCAGAGCGTGACCGCTGCGCAGATCCAGGATGAGCGTGACGGCTTCGCCGGGGTGGGCGGCTGGCGTGAACTGGGCGTAGTAGAGCTCCTCGTCGACCGCGATGACCTCTACGTCGTCGCGGCCGGTCTCGCCGTCGCGCTCCCACGACACGGCATCCGCCTCGAACCGGTACACGGTCCGTGCGCCCGCCTCGTCGACGGTCGTGAATGTGCGGCCAGCAAGGTCGGTGCTCAGGTCGGCCTTCGCGGCGTCGAAGCCGGGCGCGAGCCCGTCGAGCGGCAGCCAGGTGCGGGTGTCGGACAGGTTCAGGGTGTCGGTGGTCATGCGATCTCTTTCTCTGGAGGGAGGCGAAAAGCGGGCGGATGCCGAGACCCGGCGCGGCCGTGGGGTCGCGGCATCCGGAGTCAGAGTCCCGGCACGGGGTCTTTGCCCTTCTCCGCCGGGGCGATGTTGAAGGATTCGAGGTCGTCGCTGAGGGCGGCGTACACGGCGGGCTTGCGGCGGCGCAGGAACGCGCCGTAGCCGATGCCGCCGATGACGGCCGCGAGCAGCAGCAGGGGCATCGCGCGGATCGCGGGCTCGTTGGAGCCGGCGACGACATCGAAGTTCGCCACGGCGAGCACGACGATCACCGCGAGGGCGACGAAACCGATGCCGGGGGCGATCAGCGTGCTCCACCAGCGGCGGTCTCCGCGGCGGCGGAAGAACACCACGATCGACAGCGCCGCGAGGGCCTGGAGGACGATGACCGCGAGCGTGCCGAAGCCGAGCATCGCGGGCACGAGGTTGAGGATCGGGTCGAGGCCGGCGAGGGCGAAGAGTCCGGCCACGATCGCGGCGAACGCGGCCTGCACGATTCCGGCGATCTGCGGGGCGCCCGAGGCGCGGGTGCGGGCGAGCGCGAAGGGCAGCACGCGGGCGCGGCCGAGGGCGTAGAGGTAACGGGTCGCAGAGTTGTGGAATGCGAGCATCGCGGCGAACAGGCTCACCAGCAGCAGAATCTCCATCACGACGGTCAACTGCGGGCCGAGGTAGGTCGCGGCGAGGCTGAAGATGAGGTCGCCGGTGGCGAGGTGCTCCTGCGCGGTGCCCTGCGCCTCGGCGACGCCCGTCGCGCTGACGACGGCCCAGGTGGTCACGCCGAGGATCACTCCGATCGCGATGATCGCGGTGTAGGTGGCGCGGGGGATGGTCTTCAGCGGATTGCGCGCCTCTTCGCCGAACAGGGCGGTCGCCTCGAAGCCGAGGAACCCGGTCGCCGCGAGCAGCAGGCCGATCGGCAGCGAGCCCGAGAACACCGCCTCGGGCGAGAAGGTGCCGAGGTCGTAGCCGGTCTGCACCAGCACCGACACGTCGAAGACGACGAGCATGAGCACCTCGAGCACGAGGGCGACGCCGAGCACCTTCGACGAGAAGTCGACGCCGGTGCGGGCCATCATGAAGCACACGATGATCGACAGCAGACCCCAGAGGTACCAGTGCATGTCGAAGCCGGTGAGCCCCGCGATGATCGACTGCATGAAGAATCCGCTCGTGCCGATCGTGCCGACGACGAAGAAGTTGTAGCCGAGGGTGGCGATGAGCCCCGCGATGAGTCCGCCGGTGCGGCCGAGTCCCTTCACGACGAAGGCGTAGAACCCGCCGGCGTTGACCAGCTGCTTCGACATCTGCGCATAGCCGACCGCGAACAGCAGCAGGATCACCGCGATGATGAGGAACGACGCAGGGGTGCCGCCGCCGTTGCCGAGCGCGATCGCGAGTGAGGCGACCACGACGATCCCGGTGAGCGGCGCCACGGCGGCCAGCACGAGGAAGACGATGCCGGCGACGCCCAGCGCACCGCGCTGCAACGCGGTCGAGGAGCCGGGGGAAGGCGAATCGGTCATGGCAGTCCTTCGGGGGTTCGGGTGCGAGCGGGCGCGTCGGCCCGTTGCAGCGATCTTGCTCCGCCGGCGAACGACCGACTTGACCGCCGGTGAGGGGGACTGTTGCGTGCGCGCAGGGACGGATACCGTGCCCGGGGCGCGCGATCAGGATGAGCGCATGGAGCTTGGACTGACCTCGCGCCGCGCACTCGTCACGGGTGCGGCGGGCGGCATCGGCCGCGCGGCGGTGCAGGCGCTGGCGGGGGAGGGCGCGTACGTCGCCGCCGTGGACCGCGACCCGCGCGTGCGGGAGGTCACTGCCACGGCATCCGTCGCCGATCTCACCGACGCGGATGCCGCGACCTCCGCCGTCGAAGACTGCGCGCGGGCGTTGGGTGGGCTCGACGTGCTCGTGCTGGCCGCCGGCGTCTCGGGTCCCGTCGGCACCGCGCTCGAGCAGACCGCGCTCGCCGACTGGGAGCGCGTGTTCGCCGTCAACGTCACGGGCGCCTTCCTCGCCCTCCGGGCTGCGCTGCCGTGGTTGCGCGCGTCTGAGGCCGCCTCGGTCGTCGTCGTCGCGAGTGATTCGGCCCTGGTCGCCACGGCGGGAATGGTGCCATACGGCGCGTCCAAGGCGGCGCTGCTGCAGCTCGCGCGGGCCGCATCCGTGGAGCTGGCGCCGCACGGCATCCGGGTCAACGCGGTGTGCCCCTCGATCGTCGACACCCCGATGAGCCGCGGTGATCTCGAGCTTCCCGACGGGTTCGGCGACGCGGGATATCCCGTGCAGACGGCGGCTGAGGTCGCGGATCAGATCGTGCTGCTGGCTTCACCGCGGCTACGACCGGTGTCTGCGGCGACCTGGGTATCTGATTTCGGTGTGAGTGCGCGGTCCGGCTTTCCGGCGTGAGCGCACGAGACGCCCGGTGCGAGCCCGGGCCGGAGGAGGAACGAATGGATACCGACCTGAACGGTCACGTGGTCCTCGTCACCGGCGGAGGCACGGGCATCGGCGAAGCCGTCGCACGGCGGTTCGCCCGCGAGGGCGCGCACGTCGTCGTGACGGGCCGCCGGGCGGGGCCCCTCGAGCGGGTCGCGGCCGACATCGGGGGAACGGCGATCGCCTCGGATGCCGCGGACTCGGCAGACGCCGCCGCTCTCGTCGCCCGCGTGCTCGAGGAGCACGGCCGGCTCGACGTCGTGGTCGCCAACGCCGGAGGGCACGGCTTCGCCACGGTGGCCGACACCGACGACGCCGCCTGGGAGAACGCGCTGCGTGCCAACGTCACCACGGCGTTCGTCGTCGTGCGCGCGGCGCTTCCCGCCCTGATCGCCGCGCGGGGGCGCGTGGTCGTGATGTCGTCGATCGCGGGGCTCGCCGCGGGTCCCTCCGTCGCCGGCTACACCGTCGGCAAGCACGCGCTGATCGGGCTCACCCGCTCGCTCGCCCGCGACTACGGCCGCCGGGGCGTGCGCGTGAACACCGTGTGCCCCGGATGGGTGGCGACGCCCATGGCCGACGACGAGACGGATGCGTTCGCCGCGGCGGCCGGGTTGACCGACCGCGACGTGGCTTACGCGACCGTGACGCGCGACGTCCCGCTCGCCCGCCCCGCCCGGCCCGACGAGATCGCTTCCGTCGTGCGCTTCCTCGCCTCGAGCGAGTCGTCGTACATCACCGGCGCGACGATCATCGTCGACGGCGGGGCGCACATCGTCGACGTCCCCACGATCGCCTTCGATCACGCGGGGATATGAGTCAGCGCCCCGCCCGGCACTCGCTCGGCGAGAAACCGAACGCCGTCTTGAATGTGCGGCTGAAGTGCGCGGCATCCGGGAACCCCCACCGCGCACCGATCGCCGACACCGACTGATCCGCGAGCAGCGGGTCGGTCAGGTCGCGGCGGCAGCGCTCGAGCCGGCGCGAGCGGATGAGCGCGGCGACCGTCGTGTCGCGGCCCTGGAACAGCGCGTGCAGGTGTCGCGTCGAGATGTAGTGCGCCGCGGCGATCGCGCCGGGGGCCAGGTCAGCCGAGTCGAGGTGGGCGTCGATGTACTCCTCGACCCGGCGGCGCAGACCCGCGTGCGGGTCGGTCGCGTCGATGCCGCTGCCGAGCTCGTGCGCGTAGACGGTGGTCAGCAGGTCGAGGGCGGTGTGCACGAGGCGCGATCCGGAGGGGCTCGCGACCTGGTCGAGGTGCGTGCCAAGCTGCGCGAGGAACGGCGCCACAACCCCACCGAGTCCTCCGTCGCCGGCGATGCGCACGGCGGTCAGTTGCGCCAGGGCCGACGAGGGCAGGGGCAGCGCGCTGGGGGAGAACATCGTGACGATTGTGCGGAAGTCCCCGCTGAAAGCCAGCGTGTACGGCCGCGAGGTGTCGTACACGGCGAAGTCGCCCGGTCGCAGGAGGGCTTCACGGCCGTCCTGGATGAGCAGGCCGGAGCCCGCGAGCATGAGGCTCATCTTGACGGCCGGGCCATCGGCGCGCGCGATGAGGTCGGGCGTGCGCTCGACCACGTGCGCCGAAGCGGCGACGGTGGAGACGTGGATGCCGTCGGCCGAGGCCGCGCGGATGCTCCCGCGGAAGTGATCAGGGTCGTCGGCGGTGACGTGCAAAGGCACGAAGCTGTCGTCGACGGCGGCGCGGAACGCGGCCAGGTCGGCGGCGTGGATGGCGGTGACACCCGATCCGGGCCGGGTCGTGACGATCGACATGGGAGACCTCCTCGTTTCCCTCGACGTTCAGCTCCCACGTCATTTTTATCCGACGCTTGTAGAGCCAAAGTTTCCCGAATATTACCTCTCTGTATCGACTCCCGCGAGCGCTTTCTCAGCGGAGCATGTCGACGAGCGCATCGACCGTGGCGCGCATGCGCTCCTCGCGCGCGGTCTCGGGCAGCAGGATGCCATTGGCCTGCATCCCGTTGACCGCATGCAGGATCGCATCGCTCACGGCCTGCACATCCAGGCCGTCTCGCACCTCGCCCTGGGCCTGCGCCTCGACGACCATCTCGGCGAACGCCTGCTGCCACTCGCGCATGAGATCGCGGAACATCGTCGCCAACGCGGGATCGGCGGCCGCGTACTCGAGAAAGGCGATGACGATGCGCGCCTCGAGAGCGCGCTCCTCGTCGATGGGCGCGGCCTCGAGCAGGAACGCCCGGAGCGCCGCGAGTCCCGTCGACCCGGACGCCGCGCGGTGTGCGGCGACCCGCGCGTTGGTCGCGGCGAACACGTGGGCGAAGGCCGCGGTGAGGATCGCGCTCTTGTCGGGGAAGTAGTGCGTGACGCTGCCGTTGGCCAGGCCCAGTTGGCGCGCGAGCTCGCGCATGGTCGTGGCCTCGATACCGCGCTCGGCGATCAGGCGCCAGGTCGCCAGCACGATGTCGTGTCGGCGGGCCTCGTGGTCGACCAGTCGGGGCACGCGCGTCCTCTTTCCTCATGTCCGGTTGCCGTGGAGCATCGGCTCGACCGGCTCACCCTATCCGGCGGGTCGGGGCCGGCCGGTCGGCGCCCCGTCGCCGGCGCCCGCGGTCGCAACCTCCGTGATCTGCGCAGCCTCAGCGGCATCCGGGATCTTCCGGCTGAGGTTGTGCAGATCACCGAGGTCATGCGCCGGCGCGCCCGCACGCGCGGCGGCGTGTTCGCCGTGATCCGCACATTCCGGTGGCATCCGGAGACCTCGGGTCGAGGTGCCGAGGGTGCGCGGCGCCCCTCAGTGCCCGCAGCTGCAGACCGCGCCGCCTCCGCAGCATCCATCGCCGCCGGCCGCGTGAGCCTGCGACGACTCGGGCAGATCCAGCGCGGGGTTGCGGTCGAGGAAGCCGTAGGGCTTGAGCCAGAATCCGGCGTAGTCGACGGGCATGATCGGCCAGTCCTCGGGTCGTGGCACGTGGGTGAGGCCGAACGTGTGCCAGAGCACGAGGTCGGCGCCGTCGATCGAGCGGTCGTCGGCGGTGTAGGCCGGAAGCCCCGCGCCGCCCGCGTGGGCGTTGGGGTAGCGACCGGCGGGCCAGCGCTCGTCGGGGTGGTACGCGGTTCCCCACAGGTGCTTGGTCGCGAAGGCCGCTCGCGCGGCGACCGTCGAGGCCGGATCCGCCATCAGCAGGGCCGTCGGCTCGGGGATGAGGTGGTACGCGGTGGGCTTGCCGACGTGGTTCGTGCGGGTGGTCGACTGCACCTCCCACACGCGGGCGACCGAGGTGTCAGCCTCGCGCTGCGCCTCCTGCTCGGTGCGCAGCGGCGTGTGCAACCAGGTGAAGGCGTTGCCGAACGGGTTGTCGTCGCCCATCGGGATCCGCACGGCATCGACCTCGAACAGGCGGTTCTCGTCGCCGTCGATCGCCATGTCGAGCCGTGCCGAAAAGAGGTGCTGGTGTACGGGCGCGAAGACTCCGGGTGCGATCTCGGGGGCGTGCCGATTGGTCGAGCCGGGCTCGCCGCCGCCCACGAACACGATTCCGGTGGCCTTCGCCTCGACCTGGATCGACCCGTCGAGGTAGAAGTACCAGAAGAAGCCGTAGTCGTAGTTGCCGATCGTGGCGAAGTACGACACCACCAGACGCCGCGAACGTCGCACGTGCGAGCCGACCGGGCCGGGCTCGGTGTGCTTCCACAGCACTCCGTAGTCCTCCTCGTGCATGCAGACGGCGTTGGGGATGCGCATCGCGTGCCCGTGGTCGTCGGCGACGTGGCCGTCGAAGTAGTGGATGACGCCGAGGCAGTCGCAGCCGAGCTCGAGGTGGTTGGCGTTCTTGCCGAGCAGGTACTCGCCGGCGTCGAAGTAGCTGATCCAGAAGCGCGTGTTACTCGTGTCGCCGTAGGGCACGACCATTTCGGGCACGCTCGCGCGCGAGAGCACGGGCCGGTCGTCGAAGCGGACGTCGTGCAGGACGAGTCCTTCGCGGGCGTTGAAGTCGACGCGCAGCGTCCAGTTCTCCCACTGCACGTGCGAGCCGTCGACGTGGAAGCTCGGCCCCTCGGGCTGGGTGATCTCGATCGGCTTGAGGGTCGTTCGCGCCGACCCGGTCGCGGCGCTGTCGTACCGGCCGCTGCCGGAGGGCACGGGCGAATCGCCCTCGTCCTCGATGCCGATCACCCGATTCGCGGTGAGATCGATGTGCACGATCAGACCCTCGACGGGGTGCGCCCACGCGATGTCGTCCTCGCTGTCGCGGAGGAAGGTGAGCGAGCGGATGACGCGGCGCCCGACCTCGTTGTCCCGCCCGACGAAGCCGGGGGCGAGAGGCGTGCAGAATGCCAGGTCGATGCGATCGGCGAGCCCGCGACGCTCCATCGCGGCCCGCCAGTCGGGGGAGGCCTTGACCAGTTCGGCGGCGCGCTCGTACTCCTCGAACAGGTACTGCGGCTGTCCGTAGGGCGCCGTGTCGGAGGGGTACCGGCGGCTGCTCACCACTTCGCCCCCGGTGATCGCGACGATCGCCTCGGTCACTTCTCCGGTCGCGGTGTCGAGCAGGGTGACGGCGGCGCGGCGGTCGAGGGCGGCTCCCGGATGCCACGCGGCCACGGCCTTCTTCTCGGGTTCGGCGGGCAGCAGCATGGGCACCCGCACGGTCTCGCCGAGCAGGCCCGCCGCGACCAGGATGTCGCGCGTGCGCTCGATCTCCTCCGCGCTCAGCGGGTCGAGGGGATGCGTCGCCGGCCGGGCGCTCGTCGCGGGCTCGAGGTCGGGGTTCTCCATCGCCTGATCGACGGCGGGGTGAGCGTGTTCGTGCATGTGTGTCTCCTCCACCGTCCACCCTCGTCGCCCGGGCTCGGGGCAGGTTGTCTGCGCGTGCACGGCCGATGTCAGCGCGTGCGGCCTGTGTGCGACCGACCTACAG
Organism: Microbacterium sp. NPDC007973; assembly: GCF_042958465.1. NCBI lineage: Bacteria > Bacillati > Actinomycetota > Actinomycetes > Micrococcales > Microbacteriaceae > Microbacterium > Microbacterium sp. NPDC007973. The sequence goes on along the minus strand of NZ_JBIBJJ010000001.1, from coordinate 633,875 downwards.
CGCCCCCCGGATCGCGGATGCCGCGCCCCCGAGCCGCGCGGCGATCGCCGCCTCATCGAGGTCGGTCGCCACGTGCACCGCGGCGATCGCCGCGGGCTCGCGGCCCTGAACCTGCAGGGGGACCGCCACGGCGTGCAGCGACGGGATCACCTCGTCATGACTCGTCGCCCAGCCGCGCTCCGCGGCTTCCGCCACCTCCGACGCCAGCCGTGCGTCGACCTCGTCGGGCCAGCGGCGTGGCGGGAGCTGCGCGAGGATCGCGCGCCCGGGGGCACCTCGTGTGACCGGATGCCGCGACCCGGGCCGCTGCGCCACCGCCGTCACCGTGTGCCGGGGTTCGACGCTCGCGAGGGTCACGCACTCGTCGTGATCGAGCACCACGAGGAAGCACGTCATGCCGAGATCGTTGGCGGCCGCGGTGAGTTCGGGCAGCGCCTCGGCCTGCAGGTCGGCGGCGACCCCGGCGGCCAGCGCCGCCAGGCCCGTCCCCAGGCGCACGGCCCCCGCGGCATCCCGGCTCACCAGACCGTGGTCCTCGAGCGTCCGCAGCAATCGATACGCGACGGAGCGATGCAGGTCGACGCGCGCCGCGAGATCGTCGATCGAGAGCGGCGACCGTGCGTCGGCGAGCTCTTCGAGCAGGCGGATGCCGCGGCTCAGCGTCTGCGAGGCGGGAGCGGCGTCTTGCCGTGGCGGCATCGGTCGGATAGCCTCTCGTTCGATAGCGGAACGTTGCGTTCGAATATAGAACAGTGACGAGGGGGGCCGCAACCCGACATCGACGTCAGGAGAAACGATGCAGTTCCACCACCACGGCTACGTCTCGGGCGATCCGCGCGTGCAGAACGCCGCCGGCACCGGCGTCGACCGCCCCGCGGCGGTGCCCGACGAGGTCGACGTGCTCATCGTGGGCTCGGGCCCCGCGGGGATGCTGCTCGCGGCGCAGCTGTCGCAGTTCCCCCAGATCACCACGCGCCTCATCGAGAAACGCGATGGTCGTCTCGCGCTCGGTCAGGCCGACGGCATCCAACCCCGCAGCGTCGAGACCTTCCAGGCCTTCGGCTTCGCCGACCGCATCACCGCCGAGGCGTACAACATCGGCTGGATGAACTTCTGGGCGCCCGACCCCGAGAATCCCGACCGCATCGTGCGGACGACGCGCACCGAGGACTACGGCCTGAAGATCAGCGAGTTCCCTCACCTCATCGTCAACCAGGCGCGCGTGCTCGACTACTTCGCCGAGGCGGCCGCGCAGGGTCCCGCGCGGATCGTTCCCGACTACGGCGTGGAGTTCCGCGGTCTGACGGTCGTCGACGACGGCGTCGAGGTGCGCGTGGCGGATGCCGCGGGCGAGCGGACCATCCGCGCGCGGTACGTCGTGGGGTGCGACGGTGCCCGAAGCGGCGTGCGCCAGGCGATCGGCCGCACCCACGTCGGGGCCGCCGCCCGTCACGCGTGGGGAGTGATGGACGTGCTCGTCGAGACCGATTTCCCCGACTGGCGCATCAAGTGCGCCATCAACGCGGCGGCGGGGAACATCCTGCACATCCCGCGCGAGGGCGGCTATCTCAGCCGCATGTACATCGACCTCGGCGAGGTCGCGGCCGACGACGACCACCGCGTGCGTCAGACACCGATCGAAGAGGTCATCCGGCGGGCGAACGAGATCCTGCACCCCTACTCGATCGACGTGAAGCAGGTCGCGTGGCACAGCGTGTACGAGGTGGGGCACCGGGTGACCGACCGGTTCGTCGACGACCTCGACGCGCCGCGCGTCTTCCTCGCCGGCGATGCCTGTCACACCCACAGCGCCAAGGCGGGACAGGGCATGAACGTGTCGATGCAGGACGGGTTCAATCTCGGCTGGAAGCTCGGTCACGTGCTGACCGGCCTGGCTCCCGCCGACCTGCTGCGCACATATGACGATGAGCGGCGCCCGGTGGCCCAGCAGCTCATCGACTTCGATCGCGAGTGGTCATCGCTCATGGCGCGCAAGCCCGGCGAGATCACCGACCCCGCGGAGCTATCGACCTACTACCTGGCCACGGCCGAGTTCCCCTCGGGATTCATGACGCAGTACGCCCCCTCGGCGATCACCTCCGAGGCGCCCGCTCAGGACCTGGCATCCGGATTCCCGGTCGGCAAGCGCTTCAAGAGCGTCGAGGTCGTACGGGTGTGCGACGGCAACGCCGTGCACCTCGGCCATCACGCGAAGGCCGATGGCCGGTGGCGCGTGTACGCCTTCGCAGATGCCGACGGCTCGGCCCTGCGCGCCTGGGCCGACGCCGCGCAGGAGATCGTCGAGCGGTTCACGCCCACGGGGGCCGACCTCGACGCGGTGTTCGACGTGAAGGCGGTGCTCCCCGGCCGATGGGAGGACGTCGTCGACGTGCCCGCGCTCTTCCGCCCGCGCTCGGGGCCGCTGGGCCTGACCGATCTCGAGAAGGTCTTCGCCGCCGCGCCGTCGGCCTGGACGACCGCCGACATCTTCGCAGAGCGCGGCATCGGTGCGGAGGGGGCGGTGGTGCTCGTGCGCCCCGACCAGTACGTGGCGCACGTGCTGCCGCTGACCGACCCGGCCGGCCTCGAGCGCTTCCTCGCCGGGGCGATGGCGCAGTCGGCGACGGCGGGTTGACCCTGTGAACGCTCCGCCGAGGGCGAGACGCGGTGACATGGCGTTCCTCCTGGTGCGGGGCGTTCACGCGCGCAGCGTGCGTGGGGCGACCCGGGAGGAGACGCTCGGGCCACGTGTCGCGGTATTCACCGGTCCGCTCCCTCCGCATGTCCACTGAGGCCACCGCATCATCCGGTTTGTACACGACGTATATCGGCACCGCTTCGCGGGCTGACGAGAATGGGCGGGACACCCCGCCCCGATCCAGGAGGATTCATGACCGATTCGCGCGAGAGCGAACTGCTGGCATCCGTACCCACCGGCCTCTTGATCAACGGGGAGTGGCGCACAGCCGAGGCCGGCAAGACCGTGGCGGTGAACGATCCCGCCACCGGTGACGTCCTGCTCGAGATCGCCGACGCGTCCATCGACGACGGCGTCGCGGCGATGGATGCCGCGGCCGAGGCGTTCCCGTCGTGGGCGGCCACTCCGTCGCGTGAGCGTGCCGAGATCCTCCGCCGGGCGTTCGACCTGCTGCAGGAGCGCAAGGAGGACATCGCGCTACTGATGACGCTCGAGATGGGCAAGCCGCTCGCCGAGGCGCGCGGCGAGGTCGGCTACGGCGGGGAGTTCCTCCGCTGGTTCAGCGAGGTCACCGCCCACACCCAGGGCCGTTACGGCGCGAACCCCGAGGGCACGGGTCGCATGATCGTCTCGCAGCACCCCGTGGGTCCCTGCTACCTCATCACCCCCTGGAACTTCCCCCTCGCGATGGCCACCCGCAAGATCGCCCCCGCGCTCGCCGCCGGCTGCACGGTCGTCATCAAGCCGGCCACCCTCACGCCGCTGACGACGCTCTTCTTCGCGCAGATCCTGCAGGATGCCGGGCTCCCCGCCGGCGTCGTGAACGTCGTCACCACCACGAACACCGGCCCCGTGTCGGAGCGCATCATCTCCGACCCCCGCCTGCGCAAGCTCTCGTTCACCGGCTCGACCCCTGTCGGCGTGAAGCTGCTGCAGCAGGCGGCCCCCGGCGTGCTGCGCACCTCGATGGAGCTCGGCGGCAACGCCCCCTTCGTCGTGTTCGACGACGCCGACCTCGACAAGGCGGTCGAGGGGGCGATGCTCGCGAAGTTCCGCAACATCGGCCAGGCCTGCACCGCGGCCAACCGCTTCATCGTGCAGCGCAGCGTCGTCGAGGAGTTCACCCGACGCGTCACCGAGCGCGTGCAGGGCATGAAGATCGGCCGCGGCACCGAGGACGGCGTGCAGATCGGACCCCTGATCGACGACCGCGCCGTCGACAAGGCGAAGACCCTGGTGGGGGATGCCGTCGAGCGCGGCGCGACCGTCACCGTCGGCGGTTCGCCCATCGACGGCCCCGGCACGTTCTTCGAGCCGACCGTCGTGTCCGACGTGAAGCCGGGCAGCGACATCCTCCGAGAAGAGATCTTCGGGCCGGTGCTCGCGATCATCCCCTTCGACGACGAGGACGACGCCGTGCGCCTCGCCAACGACACCGAGTACGGTCTCGTCTCGTACGTCTTCACCGAATCGCTCGCGCGCGGTCAGCGCATGATCGACAAGCTCGAGACCGGGATGATGGGCCTCAACGTCGGGGTCGTCTCCAACGCCGCCGCTCCCTTCGGCGGCTGGAAGCAGTCGGGCCTCGGCCGCGAGGGCGGCGACGAGGGCATCCACGAGTACCTGCAGACGAAGTACACGCTGACGGCGAACCCCTACGCCTAACACGTTTCGATGCCACGACCCCGGTGCCCCGCGAGGGCCCGGGGTCGTGGCATGCGCGCGGTCGTCCGTGCACAGCTCCTGCGGATCCGTCGGTTCGACCTCAGTCCGCCCCGGTACCGCCGCTCCTGCAGGAGGTGTGCTGCGGGTTCGCCGCGTCTCCGGCTTCGCGAGGTCCCGGCATCCGGGGTCTCCTCGGCCGTCGTCGGTGCACAACTCCCGCAATGCCGTCCGTTCGCACCGTCTCCGGCCGCGATCCGGCGGATCCTGCAGGACTCGTGCCCGCTCCGCGGGCGATCAGCCGTCCGCGTGACGGTCGAGGAACGCGAACACCTCGGCGTCGTCGACGCCGGGGAACATGCCCCGCGGCAGCGGTGAGAACATGTGGCGGTGCACGCGCGCGCTCGGCCAGGCCTTGCCCTGCCAGCGCTCCGCGGCCTCGGCGTCGGGGCGTCGGCAGCACGACTCGTCGGGGCAGTGCGAGACGCCGCGCTTGGCGGTGTCGCGACCGCGGAACCACCGCGCGTCGTCGAAGGGCACGCCGACGGTGATCGAGAAGTCCCCGTCGCTGGTGCTCCCCGTCTGCGTCGAGCACCAGAAGGTCCCGGCGGGGGTATCGGTGTACTGGTAATGCTCCGTCGTGCGGTTGTGCTCGGCGAATGCGGAGCGCGCCGAGAACTTCTTGCACACGACCTGGCCCTCGACGCTGCCCGTGACGTCGGCGGGCAGCGGCAGTCCGTCGTTCTCGTACACGCGCGAGATCGCCCCGTCGCCGTCGACGCGCAGGAAGTGCAGATGGATGCCGAGGTGCGTGGTCATCAGATTGGTCATGCGCATCGCGGCGGCTTCGTGGGTGACGCCGAACGCGTCGCGGAAGTCCTCGACCGCGAGGTTGCGGTCCTTCTTCGCCTGCGCGAGGAACGCCACCGCGCTGGTCTCGGGCATGAGGCAGCAGGCGGCGTAGTAGTTGATCTCGAGCCGCTGCTGGAGGAAGTCGGCGTAGTCGGTGGGAGGACGGTGTCCGAGGAGCCGGTGCGCCATCGCCTGCAGCGCCATGGAACGGAGGCCGTGGCCGCCCGGAATCGACGCGGGGGGCAGGTAGATGCGGCCGTGCTCGAGGTCGGTGACCGATCGAGCCGAGTGCGGGAGGTCGGCGACGTAGATGAGCTCGAAGCCCAGTTGCTCGGCCATGATGCTCACCGTGCGGTGGGTGAGAGCGCCGGTCGAGTGGCCCGCCGCCTTGAGCTGCTTCTCGGCGAGGCGCTCGATCTCGGGCAGGTGATTGGCGGTCTCGCGCATCCGCAGGCGCAGCTCGGTGTTGGCTCGACGGGCTTCCTCGGGGCTCGCGATCGTCGCGCGCTCGCGCCGCAGCAGTTCGCGGTGCAGGCCGAGGACCGCCTCGATGGTCTCGTCGCTGGTGCCCTTGGAGACCTTGACGGGCGGGATGCCGAGCTGGCGGAAGAACGGACTGGTCTGCGCCCGTTCGAGCTCGATCTCCAGGGCCGCGCGACGGTTCGGAGGTTCGCGGGAGAGGAGCTCGGTCACCTCGGTCTCGGTCGCGCGCGCGATCTCCTGCAGCAGCGAGAGCTTCGGCTCGCGCTTGCCGTTCTCGATGAGGCTCAGCTGGCTGCCGGCCACGCCCACCAGTGCGCCGAGCTCGTCGAGGGTGTACCCGCGCGCGAGTCGATGATGGCGGATGCGGTGACCGAGCGTGGTGAGTTCGAAGGACGAGGCCATTCCTTGACCATATCGAAAGAAGTGAGTTTCTTACACGCAATCTTCCTCGAAAGACCAGCGACCAGGTCGTCAAGATGGGGATAACACCGAATTCGCTCTCAACCGAGGAGAACGACATGGCTCTCGCCGACATCTTCGCTTCCCGCTCCACCGGCCGCGCCGCCGCGGTCGCCGCCGCCCCCGCCCGCCCCGGATACGGCGTGAAGCCGGCCGTCGACGGTCCCGGCCTCGCCGCCCTCACCGCGTGGGTCGACCAGGTCGCGGCCCTCACGAAGCCCGACCGCATCCACTGGGTCGACGGCTCCGCCGCCGAGAACGACGCGCTGCTGCGCGAGATGGTCGACGAGGGCAAGCTCATCAAGCTGAACCCCGAGTGGCGCCCCGGCTCCTACCTCGCCCGCTCGCACCCCGGCGACGTCGCGCGCCTCGAGTCGCGCACCTACATCGCCTCCGAGAGCGAAGAGGACGCCGGCCCCACCAACAACTGGATCGCGCCGGCCGAGATCCGCGAGACGCTGAATGGCGTCTTCGAGGGCTCGATGCGCGGTCGCACGATGTACGTGGTGCCGTTCTCGATGGGCGCCGTCGGCGGCCCCCTCAGCCACATCGGCGTGCAGATCACCGACAGCGCTTACGCCGTGGCATCCATCGGCGTCATGACCCGCGTCGGCACGGCCGTCACGGAGCAGATCGCCCAGGGCGCGCCGTGGGTCAAGACCGTGCACTCGGTCGGTGCCCCTCTGGCCCCGGGCCAGGCCGATGTGGCGTGGCCCTGCAACGACGAGAAGTACATCGTGCACTTCCCCGACACCCTCGAGGTCTGGTCGTTCGGATCGGGATACGGCGGCAACGCGATCCTCGCCAAGAAGTGCTTCGCCCTGCGCATCGCGTCGGTCATCGGTCGCGACGAGGGCTGGCTCGCCGAGCACATGCTGCTCATCCGCGTGATCGATCCGACGGGCAAGGCGTACCACGTCGCGGCCGCATTCCCCTCGGCCTGCGGCAAGACCAACCTGGCGATGCTGCGCCCGACCATCCCGGGGTGGCGCGTCGAAACGCTCGGCGACGACATCACATGGATCCGCCCCGGTGAGGACGGACGCCTCTGGGCGATCAACCCCGAGGCCGGTTTCTTCGGTGTCGCACCCGGCACCGGCGAGTCCACCAACGTCACCGCGATCGAGACGCTGTGGGGCAACACGATCTTCACGAACGTCGCCCTGCGTCCCGACGGCGACGTCTGGTGGGAGGGGCTGACCGACGAGGCGCCCCCGCACCTCATCGACTGGGAGGGCAACCCCTGGACGCCCGCGTCGGGCCGCCCCGCCGCCCACCCCAACTCGCGCTTCACCGTCGGCGCGGCGCAGTGCCCGCAGATCGCGGAGGACTGGGAGACCCCCGAGGGCGTGCCGCTCGACGTCATCCTGTTCGGTGGTCGTCGCGCGACGAATGTCCCGCTCGTGCTCGAGGCCACCGATTGGTCGCACGGCGTCTTCCTGGGCTCGACCGTCTCGAGCGAGAAGACGGCCGCGCAGGAGGGCACCGTCGGGGAGCTCCGCCGCGACCCGTTCGCCATGCTCCCGTTCTGCGGCTACAACATGGGCGACTACTTCGGCCACTGGCTCAAAGTCGGCGAGAAGCTGCGCTTCGACCGCGCACCGCGCATCTTCCAGGTCAACTGGTTCCGCAAGGGCGACGACGGCCGCTTCCTCTGGCCCGGCTTCGGCGACAATGCCCGCGTGATCGACTGGATCATCCGTCGCGTCGACGGACAGGTGGATGCCGTGGACAGCCCGATCGGACGCCTGCCCCGCACCGAAGACCTCGACTTGTCGGGCCTGGACCTGCCCGCCGCCGACCTCGCCGAACTGTTCGCGATCGACCGCGACTCGTGGCTGGCGGAAGCCGAGCTGACCGAGGAGTTCTACGACACCTTCGGCGCGCACCTGCCGGCCGCGCTGCGTGCCGAGCTCGCGTCGCTGCGCTACCGCCTGCAGCGCTCCTGAGACCGGCTCGCCCGCCGCGCCGCACGGTCCTGACCCGTGCCGCGCCGCGGGGCGAGCCCTGGAATCGACGCCCCTCCCGTTCTTGGCGCGCGGGAGGGGCGTCGGTGCGTTCGAGGGAGCCGCGGCCCCACGCCGCTGCTCACACGAGCAGCTGGTGCTTCGCCAGGTCGCGGTACAGGGGAGTGGATGCCACCAGCTCGCTGTGCGTGCCCTGGCCGACGACGCGGCCGTTCTCGAGCACCACGATGAGGTCGCTGTCCACGACCGTCGACAGGCGGTGCGCGATGACGAGCAGCGTGCGCCCGGTGGCCACGGCGTCGATCGCCTCGCGCATACGCTGTTCGTTCACGCCGTCGAGTGACGACGTCGACTCGTCCAGCAGCAGGACCGGGGGAGCGGCGAGCAGCGCACGGGCGATCGCGAGGCGCTGACGTTCTCCGCCCGACAGCATCACGCCGTCTTCGCCGACGGGGGCGTCGACGCCGAGCGGGTTGCGCTCGAGCACCTCGCCGAGGTTCACGGCGTGCAGCACGCGCTCGCAGTCGGCGTCGGTCGCGTCGGGAGAGGCCAGACGCAGGTTGTCGGCGATCGTTCCGGCCAGGGTCGGGGCGTCCTGCTCGACGTAGCCGAAGCGGCCGCGCAGGTCGTCGCGCGGAAGGTCGCGGGCGTCGATGCCGTCGACGAGGATCGCCCCGTCCGTGGGGTCGTAGAAGCGCTCGACGAGCGAGAGGATCGTGCTCTTGCCCGCCCCCGACGGCCCGACCAGAGCGACGCGCGCGCCGCGCGGCACGGTGAACGACACTCCGCGCAGCACGTCGCGGTCGGTCTCGGGGGCCGGCGCATCGCTCGGGGCGGCGTCCAGGTGCACCTCGGCGAGCACCGATCGGGCCTCCTTCGCCGCCGCCTCCCGCGCCCGGACGACGTGGTCGGGATAGCGGAACCGCACGTCGCGGAACGCGATCGCCGCGGCATCCGGAACCGTCGCCGCCGACGTCGGTCGATCGCCGTCGTCTTCGAGCGGAAGGTCGAGCACCTCCTGGATACGCCCCAGCGCGCCGAGGGCCTGGTTCACCGACGTGATGGCTCCGATCGCCGAGGCGAGCGGCTGCACGAGCAGGAACAGGAAGATCACGAACGTCACCAGCGAGGCGACGTCGATGGCCCCGGATGCCACGCGGTACCCGCCGACACCGAGCACGACGAGCAACGACACCTGCAGGGCGACGAAGGCGATCGGCACGATCAGCGCCGACACGCGGGCGATGCGCACTCCCGCGTCGTAGGCGGCGGTCGCGCTCTCCGTCACGGCGGTGGTCTCACGCTCGGTCGCGCCGGATGCGCGGATGGTGCGGATCGACCCGACCGCGCGCTCGACACCGGACGACAGCTCGCCGACCTTCTCCTGCTGGATCGCGGATGCCGCGCGGATGCGCGTGCTGAGGAGCACCACGATGCCGAGCGACGCCCCGACGACCACGACGATGAGCACCAGCAGCAGGGGGTCGATGAACGCCATCGCGATGACGGCGCCGAGCAGGATCAGCGCGTTGCCCACGGCATCCGCGAAGCCCTGCGTCAGCACGGCGTACAGGAGCGTGGTGTCGGTGCCCACGCGCGAGACGAGGTCGCCCGTGCGACGCGCGTCGAACTCGCTGATGGGCAGGCGCAGGATGCGCGCGATCAGCCGGCGCCGCGAGGAGTACACCACCGCGGTACCGGTGCGCTGGAGCAGATAGTGCTGGAAGCCCGAGATCACCGACGACAGCACGACGAACGCGACCAGCAGCCAGACGAGGGCGCCGAGCGGGATGCTGTTCTGCACGCGCGTGATGACCTGACCGACCAGCAGCGGCTGGGCGAGCGTCGCCCCCGCCCCGAGGACGCTGAGGACCGCGACCACGGCGAGCGTGCGCTTGTGCTCGAGCAGGAATGGCAGCAGCTGACGGAACGACGCGCGCGGACCTTCGGGGGTGCGGCGGCCGCGCCGACCGCGCGCGAGAGCGGGTGAAGACATGCTCATCCTCGGGAAAGGGATCGGGATACTTCGACCGTACCTTCCGCGGCTGTGCGCTTCGCCCCCGCGAGGCGTGATGGGGGAGAACTCGGTGGGGGCCCCGGGTGGGGAGGAGTGCTGCGCCCGTCCGCGTCGACGAGGCGGAGAACTCATCGCGGCGGAACAGTCCTTCGGCGCACACCTCCGGCGAAGGCGACCCCTCCGGCCCGTCGCGACCCATCGGTGCCGGATGAGCAGGAGTCCCGCGCCGGGAACGACGGATGCCACGAGGCCGAGGCCCCGTGGCATCCGTCGTCGAGAACTCCGCGTTACGGTGCGGTCGCTCCGGCGGCGATGTTGTCGTCGTAGTCGACGTCCTTCGTCTCGGGCGAGAGCACGAGGGCGACGAGGGTCAGCACACCCATCGCCGACAGGTAGACGCCCACCAGCCAGGGGTTGCCGTCACCGGCGGCCCACAGCGCGACGGCGACGATGGGTGCGAGCGCCGCGCCCAGGATCGACGAGACGTTGTACGAGATGGCCGAACCCGTGTAGCGCGTGTTCGTGGGGAACAGCTCGGGCAGCACGGCACCCATGGGGCCGAACGTCGAGCCCATGAGCAGGAACCCGATGATGAGGAACGCCTGCACGTACACGTGGGTCAGCGTCGCGTCGGCCTGCGGGAGCAGGAAGAACGCGAAGGTCAGACCGAACACGATGATCGCCGCGGTCACCACGATGAGCAGGCGCTTGCGACCGAAGCGGTCGGCGAGCGGCCCGGACAGCATCGTGAAGACGCCGAAGAACACCACGCCGATGATCTGCATGATGACGAAGTCGGTGTAGCCGAAGCCCAGGCCCGGAACGTAGGCGGCGGCGTCGAAGGCGGTTCCGGCCTTCTCCGCGGCGGCCGCCGCGCCCTCGGCGGTCGGCTTGGTGCCGTATGACAGCGTGAAGCTGGTCATGAGGTAGAAGAGCACGTAGGTCGCCAGCATGATGAACGTGCCGAGGATCAACTGCTTCCAGTTGCGGCGGATGACCTCGCCGAGCGGGAATTTGCGGATCACGCCGCTCTTCTCCGCCTTCGAGAACGACTCGCTCTCGACGAGCTTGAGGCGCACCCACAGGCCCACGATGACCATGACGGCCGAGAAGAGGAACGGCACGCGCCAGCCCCACGCGAGGAACTCCGCGGAGCGCTGCGCCGTGCCGTCGGGGTGCGGCAGGGCGAAGTTGATGATGAGGAAGATGCCGTTGGCGATGATGAAGCCGATGGGGGCGCCCAACTGCGGGAACGTGCCGAACAGGGCGCGCTTGCCCTTCGGGGCGTTCTCGGTCGCCACGAGCGCCGCGCCCGACCACTCGCCGCCGAGGGCGAAGCCCTGCGCGAGACGCATGATCAGCAGCAGGATCGCCGCCCACACACCGATCTCGTTGAAGGTCGGCAGCAGACCGATGAGGAAGGTCGCGACGCCCATCGTCAGCAGGGATGCCACGAGGGTCGCCTTGCGGCCGAAGCGGTCGCCGAAGTGGCCGAAGACGACGGCACCGAGGGGACGCGCGACCATGGCGGCGCCGAAGACGCTGAACGACAGCAGCAGCGAGGTGGTCTCGTTGCCGGTCGGGAAGAAGAGGATCGGGAAGACGAGCACGGCCGCGGTCGCGTACGCGTAGAAGTCGTAGAACTCGATCGTGGTGCCGATGAGGCTCGCGGTGATGACGCGCGAACGCGGATTGGCCGGGGCCGAGGCCGAACGGGTGGAGGGGGATGACGTGGTCATGACTGCCTGACGGGAAGATTCTTCGTTCGCGTCCGGGGTGGGGCGCAGCGGTGGCACGCAGCGGTCACGGGGGTGGTGGTGAGAGAGCGCGCGGGCGGGGGCACCGGCGACGTCCCCTAGTGAGGGGCGTCTAGACCCTCCAGTCTATGCGCGCGCTGAACGTGCCCCGTCCCTCAGGCAGGTCGCGCGAGACCGCGGCAGTCGTCAGCGCCAGATGACCGCGAGGCCCGCGTTGAGCAGAGCCAGGATGCCGATGGGCCAGAAGATCGCGGGGGAGAGCGAGCCCGTGCGCTTCTGACGTGCGGACCCGATGCCCAGCAGCGCGCCGATCACGAGCAGGACGACGAGCTTGATGCCGATCTTGGCGTAATTGAGGTCGTGGTCCAGGCCCCACGGCGCCGACAGGGCGAGGCCCGTGACGAGGGAGATCACGAGCGCGTAGTTCATCAGCGGCGTCACGCGCACGCGGCGGGAGACCGCCTCGACGACCCAGGCCCCGAAGAGGATCGCGAAGCCGACGAGGTGGACGAGGACGACGACGTTCCGCAGGATCTCCATACCCGTCAGGGTAGGGACGGCGCGGGTGCGCCGCCAGCAAGGCGGTCCTCCCCCCGCGCGCGGTCCTGACCGAGCCCTGCGCGTGGCCCGTGAGCCTCGCGAACGAGAACGGGCCCGGCGACCGCAGTTGGTCGCCGGGCCCGTGATCCGACCGTCTCAGCCGCGCAGCTCCCGCAGCACGAGGGCGGTGCGGATCGCCGCATCCGCGGCCTCCTCGCCCTTGTCCTCCTTGGAGCCCTCGAGCCCCGCGCGATCCAGCCCCTGCTGCTCGTCGTCGAGGGTGAGCACGCCGAAACCGACGGGCTTGCCCGTGTCGAGCGCGACGCGCGTCAGCCCGTCGGTCGCGGCCGACGAGACGAAATCGAAGTGCGGGGTCCCGCCGCGGATGATCACGCCCAGCGCGACCACGGCATCCGCCCCGGCGTCGAGGGCCGCCTTGGCGGCCACGGGCAGCTCGAACGACCCCGGCACGCGCACGACGCGGTAGGTCGCGCCGGTGGCATCCAGCACGCGCTCCGCTCCGGCGATGAGGCCGTTCGTGATGATCTCGTGCCAGGCGCCGGCGATGACGACGACGTTCAGTCCCGACGCGTCGACGCCGCCGGTCTCGGGTGCTCCACTGCCGGCCATCAGGCGCTCTCTTCCTTCATGTGCGCGAGGGCGTCGCGCAGGTCGTCCTCGGCGATGATGTGACCCATCCGGTCGCGCTTCGTCTCGAGGTACTGGTGGTTGTTGGGGCCGACGCCCACGAGCAGGGGGACCTGCTCGACGACGTCGAGGCCGAAGCCGCGCAGCTGTGCGACCTTGTCGGTGTTGTTCGTCAGCAGGCGCACCTTCTCGACGCCGAGGTCGGTCAGGATGCCGGCGGCGGCGGCGTAGTCGCGCGCGTCGGCGGGGAGGCCCAGGGCGAGGTTGGCATCCACCGTATCCATGCCGCGCTCCTGCAGGTTGTACGCGCGCAGCTTGTTGATGAGGCCGATGCCGCGACCCTCGTGACCGCGCATGTAGATGACGATGCCGCCGTCGCGATCGATCGTGTCGAGTGCCGCCTCGAGTTGCGGTCCGCACTCGCACTTCAGCGAGCCGAACGCCTCGCCGGTCAGGCACTCCGAGTGCACGCGCACGAGGGGCGCCTCTTCCGTCAGGTCGCCCGAGACGACAGCCAGGTGGTCGGTGCCGGTGACGCGGTCCTTGTACGCGAGGAAGCGGAACGTGCCGTGCGAGGTGGGCACATTGGATTCGGCGCGCAGGCTCACGCGACGCCTCGGCGCCGCCGTGGCGGGCAGCGGGTCGGTCTCGTTCAGGTGGGCGATGAGCTGCTCGATCGTGATGACCGGGATGCCGTCGCGCTCGCCGAGCTCGAACAGTCCGGGCAGGCGCATCATGCTGCCGTCCTCGGCGACGACCTCGGCGATCGCACCGACGGGCTCGAGCCCCGCGAGGCGCATGAGATCGACGGCGGCCTCCGTGTGCCCCGCGCGCTCGCGCACGCCGCCGTCCACCGCGCGCAGGGGGAGCACGTGTCCGGGCCGGATCAGGCTCGACGGCTGCGAGTCGGGTGCGGCCAGCACGTTCAGGGTGCGCGCGCGGTCGGCGGCGCTGATGCCGGTGGTGACCCCGGATGCCGCGTCGACGCTGACCGTGTAGGCGGTGCCGCGGGCGTCCTGGTTGACCTCGACCATCGGGGGCAGGTCGAGGCGGTCGGCCCACTCGGCGGGCATGGGCGCGCAGACGTAGCCGCTCGACCAGCGGACGGTCCAGGCGAGCCACTCGGGGGTCGCGAGCTGGGCCGAGATGATGACGTCGCCCTCGTTCTCGCGGTTCTCGTCGTCGGCGACCAGGATCGGTCGGCCCTGACGGAGAGCCTCCAGGGCCTCGGGGATGGTGGACAGGCTCATTCGGAGCCCCTCTCGGTCTGTGCGGCGGTCGCCGCGGGGTTCTCTGTCGTGCGGAAGGCGAGCATGCGCTGCACATGACGGGCCAGGATGTCGGTCTCGAGGTTGACGGGCGTTCCGGCCCCGGCGCGTCCGAGGGTCGTGGCCTCGAGGGTCTCGGGGATGAGCGAGACCTCCAGCCACGGCTCGGGCTCGGAGGCCGCGCTCACGGCGCTGACGGTCAGCGAGACGCCGTCGATCGCGATCGAGCCCTTGTCGACGACGAGCGGGGCGAGGGGGGCCGGGATGCCGATGCGTACGACGCTCCACTGCGCGCCGGGTCGCACCTCTCGCACGACGCCCGTGCCGTCGATGTGGCCCTGCACGATGTGCCCGCCCAGGCGACCGTGGGCGGCGGTGGCCCGCTCGAGGTTCACGGCGCGACCGGGGGCCACATCGGCGAGGGTCGACATGTCGAGGGTCTGCTTCATCACATCGGCGGTGAACCAGTCGTCGCCCTGGTCGACGACGGTGAGGCACACGCCGCTGACCGAGATCGAGTCGCCGTGACCGGCGTCCGACACCGACAGGGGGGCGCGCAGGGTCAGACGCACGCCGTCGCCCGACGGCTCGACGGCGGTGACGGCGCCGATCTCTTCGACGATTCCGGTGAACATCAGGCGTCTCCTTCGTTCTCGCCCGCGGCCGCGGGCACAGTCTCGGGGCTTCGGGGTCCGGCCTCGGCCGGGCGGGCGACGATGAGCAGATCGTCGCCGACGGGGGTGACGGATGCCACCATCAGCCGTTTGGCCGCGCCGATGCTCGGCACTCCCACATCGCCCAGCGCCAGGCGCGAGCCGCCGAGCAGCACGGGGGCGACGTAGACGAGCAGCTCATCGGCGAGACCCTCGCGCACGAACGCGCTCGCGAGGGTCGGTCCGCCCTCGACGAAGACGCGCTGCACGCCCCGCTCGGCGAGATCGGCGAGCACCGCGTGCAGATCGTGCGTCGTGTAGAACAAGGGGTCTCGCGGATGGCGGCGCACGGCGGCATCCGGATCCGTCTCGCTCTCACCGATGATGACCGGCATCGGCTGATCCGCGAGGAGCGAACCGTCGTCGTCCCGGGCGGTCAGGGCGGGGTCGTCGGTGCGCACGGTGCCGGTTCCGGCGACGATCGCGTCGGCCGCCGCGCGGCGGGCGTGCACGTCGCGGCGGGCGGCGGGCCCGGTGATCCACTGGCTCGTACCGTCGTCGGCCGCGGCGCGGCCGTCGAGGCTCTGCGCCCACTTGACCGTGACGCGCGGGCGGCCGGTGCGCTGCAGGTGGGTCCAGTCGCGCACGAGCGCCTCGGCGGCATCCGCCTCGGGTCCCGACTCGACGTCCACGCCGGCCGTACGCAGCCGGTCGGCTCCTCCGGACGCGGCATCGGTCGGGTCGTCGAGCGCGTACACCACGCGAGAGACGCCCGCCTCGATGAGAGCGAGGGCGCACGGCCCCGTGCGACCCGTGTGATTGCACGGTTCGAGGGTCACGACGGCGGTGGCGCCGCGGGCGGCGCCGGGCGCGAGCTGGGAGAGGGCGTCGACTTCGGCGTGCGCCGTGCCGGCGCCGCGATGGAAGCCTTCCGCGAGGATCTCGCCGGCGGGGGAGAGGATGACGGCACCCACCTGCGGGTTGAGCCCGCGCGGGCCGCGCCGGGCGAGCTGAAGCGCTCGCCGCATGGCGTCGATCTCGACGGCGGATGCCATTTCCCTGTCCTTCCCGCGCCGTCGGGGCAGGGCCAGCGGGAAGGCGCGACGCGCCGTCCGTGCTGCCTCCTATCCGGACTAGCGAGGGGAGACCCCCGCATCACCGTCGGTCCCGGAATTCCACCGGATCGGCCCCACCGCCATGGGCGGAAGGGTTCGCGGACTGTCACCGCCGGTTCGGATTCTCACCGACCCCGGAGCACGTTGTTTGCTCTTCGAAGTGTAGTCAACGCGGCGTTTACGGTTTCATTCCCCGACTTCTGATGACGTTTTCTGGTATCCACGCGGCGATGACAGGGCGGATGCGCGGACCTCGATCGCGGTGGCACCGGCGTTGCGCGCGCGGGCAGCGTCGTGAAAGCCCCGGAGTGGCATCGCGCCCGCGGGTGCGCTCCGGTAGGCGGCACTCGCGCCGCGGTCTCACTTCAGCAGGCGCGACAACCGCCGGTCGGCGAGCAGTTTGCCGCCGGTCTGACAGGTTGGGCAGTACTCGAGCGAGTTGTCGGCGAAGAAGACGCTGCGCACCTCGTCGCCGCACACGGGGCACGCCTCGCCGCGCCGCCCGTGCACGCGCATGCCCCGCCGCTTGGCATCCTTCAATTCGGCCGGCGGCTTGCCGCGCGCGGCCTCGACCGCTTCTGTGAGCGTCGTCGTCATCGCGGCGAAGAGGCGATCCACCTCGTCGTCCGCGAGGGTCGCCGCGAGCGCGTAGGGCGACATCTTCGCCGCGTGCAGGATCTCGTCGGAGTACGCGTTGCCGATGCCCGCGATGATCGACTGGTCGCGCAGCACGCCCTTGATCTGCGTGCGGCGGCCGACGAGGAGCGCGCCGAAGGCCTGGCGGTCGAAGCCTTCGCTCAGCGGGTCGGGGCCGAGACGGGCGATACCCGGGACCTCGTCGGGGGAGCGGACCGCGTACACGGCCAGCGACTTCTTCGTGCCCGCCTCGGTGAGGTCGAAGCCCGACCCGTCGTCGAAGCCGACGCGCAGGGCGATCGGGGTCTTGCCGGGCTTGATGATCGTCGCCGGAAGCGTGTCGTACCACCGCAGCCATCCCGCCTTGGCGAGATGGAAGACGAGGTGGATGCCGGCATCGGTCGTGAGGTCGACGAACTTGCCGTGCCGCCGGGCGTCGATCACCGCGGAGCCCACGAGCGCCGACAGCGGCGGGTCGAACGTCTTCAGCGCGTTGATCGCCGACACGGTGGCCTTGTCGATGCGCAGCCTCGTGATGCGACCCCCCAGGAACTCGACGAGTCCCTCGACCTCAGGCATCTCCGGCATGCGCCCATGCTGCCACGCACCTCCGACATCGGGGCCGGGCCTTGCGCCCTCGCCGAGCGCCGGCCACGGCCGCGGCGGGGGGCGTCGTCGTGCGACAGCTCGCCCGGGTCGGCAGCACCCGCGCGGAACCACGACGCCCGCACGACTCGCGGAGAGTCGCACGGGCGTCGAACGGAACGGATCAGCCGCGGCGGAGCAGGCCGATGCGGTCGTACACGTCGGAGAGGGTCTTCTCGGCGACGGATGCCGCCTTCCCGGCGTTGACGGCCAGCACGCGGTCGAGCTCGGCGGGGTCGTCGAGCAGCTCGAGGGCGCGCGTGCGAACCGGCTCGAACTCGTTCACGACCACCTCGGCCAGGCCCTTCTTGAAGTCGCCGTACCCGCGGCCGGCGTACTCGTCCTCGATCGCGGTGATCTCGCGGCCGGTCAGAGCCGAGTAGATCACGAGCAGATTCGAGACGCCCGGCTTCTCGTCGCGGTCGAAGCGCACCGCACCCTCGGAGTCGGTGACGGCGCGCATGATCTTCTTCGCGCTGACCTTGGGGTCGTCGAGCAGCCACAGCACGCCCGCGTCGGACTCGGCGGACTTCGACATCTTCGACGTCGGGTTCTGCAGGTCGTAGATGCGCGCCGTCTCGCGCCGGATCACCGGCTTGGGCACCGTGAACGTCTCGCCGAAGCGCTGGTTGAAGCGCTCGGCGAGGTCGCGCGTGAGCTCGATGTGCTGCTTCTGGTCGTCGCCGACGGGCACGACGTCGGTCTGGTAGAGCAGGATGTCGGCGGCCATCAGCACCGGATAGGTGAAGAGGCCGACGTTGGTGGCATCCGTGCCGTAGCGCGCCGACTTGTCCTTGAACTGCGTCATGCGCCCGGCCTCGCCGAAGCCGGTGAGCGTCGAGAGCACCCACTGCAGCTCCGCGTGGGCGGGCACGTGCGACTGCACGTACAGCGTCGAGCGGGAGGGCTCGATGCCCGCGGCGATGTACTGGGCGGCGGTGCGGCGGGTCTTCTCCCGACGCTCGGCGGGGTCGCCGGGCTGGGTGAGGGCGTGCAGGTCGACGACGGAGAAGAACGCGTCGTACTCGTCCTGCAGGTCGCGCCACTGCAGCAGGGCCCCGATGTAGTTGCCGATCTGGAGGCTGTCGGCGGAGGGCTGCATTCCGGAGTAGAGGCGCTCGGTGGTCACCGTACGATCCTAGGCGGCGCGCCGCGCGGCGGTGGTCGTCGCCTCAGCGCCCGAGCGTGTAGTCCACGACCACGGGGGAGTGGTCGCTCCACCGCGTGTCGTACGACGGCGCGCGGTCGACGCGGTACGCCGTGACCCGCTCGGCGAGCGCAGGGGTGGCGACGTGGTAATCGATGCGCCAGCCGCTGTCGGTGTCGAACGCCTTCCCGCGCATCGACCAGAACGTGTAGGGGCCATCGACCTCCCCCATGACGCGGCGGCCGACGTCAATCCACCCCAGGCCCGTGCCGGTCGATCCGTCGACGCCCTCGACCTGCTCGCCCGCGGGGCCGAAGAACCGATCGAAGTACGCGCGCTCGCGCGGGAGGAATCCGGCGTTCTTCCGGTTGCCCCGCCAGTTCTTGATGTCGAGCTCGCGGTGGCCGACATTCAGGTCGCCGGTGACGAGAGCCAGTTCGCGCTCGGCCTTCAGCGCCGCGAGACGCTGCTCCATGGCATCCAGGAACAACCACTTGGCGTCTTGCTTCGGGGTGTCGACCTCGCCGCTGTGCACGTAGGCGCTGACGATGGTGAGGGTCTCGCCGTCGATGTCGAAGTCGGTCTCGATCCAGCGGCCCGACGCGTCGAGCGGCTCGGGACCGAGGTGCGTGCGGGTCTCGACGCCGGGGAGGCGGCTGATGATCGCGACGCCGGCGCGCCCCTTCGCGAGCGCCTCGTCGTTGACGATCTCCCAGCCGGGAAGAGCCTCGGCGAGTTGCTCGGCGGAGGCGCGGACCTCTTGCAGGGTGACGATGTCGGCGCCGGAGGCGTCGAGCCACTCGACCATGCCCTTGCGGACGGCGGCACGGATGCCATTGACGTTGACGGAGACGATACGCACGGAACGAGCCACCCGACGAGCCTAACCGCGACCTCCGACATCGCCCCGGGCTGGACAGCACCGCGCGACCACGCAGGCCCTCAGTCGAGGATGAGCGAGGTGCGCCGCGGCGCGGGCACGTCCGCCTCGGCACGGGCGAGCACCTTCTCCGCCGCCGCGAGGCGCCGACGTGCGCGCCATCGCCACGGCCAGCGCGACAGGGAGAGCGCCTTCTCGGCCTCGCGCACCCCCACCTGCGCGGCGATGACGAGCGCCGCCTGCTCCATCGCCCGGCGGTCCTCGGGGGAGCGCAGGGGGACGTCGCGATCACCCGCGGCGACGGCGATCCAGGCGGCCGACACGAGGATCACGATGCCGATGAACCGGAACCACAGCAGGAAGCCGATGAGCACCGTGAACGTCGACAGGAGCGGATTCGACGGGGTGTAGACGAAGAGGAAGCCCGCTCCGATCTGGAGGACGACCATGCCCGTCGCCCCGACGATCGCACCCGGCCAGGTCCGCCGCCAGCTGAGGGTCGTCCCGGTGAGAAAGCGGAACAGCGCGGCGAGGGCGACGGTGTTGATCCCGAAGGCCACGATCAGCGAGATCAGCCGGGCCCCGACCGACCACCCGAGGGTCTCCTTGTCCCAGCCGATCAGCCCGAACACCAGATCCACGGCACCCGTGGTGATGGAGCCGAGCAGCGCTCCGATGAGCAGGGATATCCCGAAGAGCACCGAGGCGACGAAATCGCGGGCTTTGAGCATCACGTAGTTGCGCATGTCGAAGGGCAGGCCGAACGTGTCGCGCACCGCGCGTCGCGTGAACGTGACGAAGCCGATGGCCGTCCACACCACGACGACGACGGCGACGATCCCGGTGATGGTCAGGAGACGCCCGCTGTCCTGAGCGGCCAACTCGACCTGATCGCGGTCGACGAGACCGTTCTCGCTGATCAGCCCCGGGATGTAGCTGTTGATGATGCGGATGAGACCGTCGATCGCGGCTTTGCTTCCGCCCAACCAGATCCCGACCCCTGCGAATGCGAGGTACAGAGCCGAGAAGACGGCGAACAACCCCTGGTAGCTCATCCCCGCGGCGAGCAGGAAGCCGTTGTGCTGGAGGAAGTGCCGCCACACCCGGATCGGGAACCACTGCGCGATCTTCGCCGCGCGCGCGATCGGCTGATCGAGCCGCTCCCGCACGGCGACCTGCGCCGCTTCGAACCTGTTGCGCAGTGACGGGTCGTCGCCGCGCACCGCGGGCAGCGGTCGCGGGTCGGCGTGCGTCTCGGTCACCCGTCGAGCCTACTGAAGGGATGCCGAGGCCTCGGCGTCCCCCGGGCCACGTCATCCGCCCGCCCCTGCGTGAGTCGACAGGGTCTGTCGCTTCCGCGGGCATCGACGCGACGACTTCCGGCGAAACACGCGAGAGAGGGGCGCCACGAACGCCGAACGGCGGGTCCGCCTGCGCGCACCCGCCGTTCGAGAGGGGAGGGGTCAGCGACCGCCGCGGAGGACGGCCTGCTTGACCTCGGCGATGGCCTTGGTGACCTCGATGCCACGGGGGCACGCCTCGGTGCAGTTGAAGGTGGTGCGGCAGCGCCACACGCCCTCTTTGTCGTTGAGGATGTCGAGGCGCACGTCGCCCGCGTCGTCGCGCGAGTCGAAGATGAAGCGGTGCGCGTTGACGATCGCAGCGGGGCCGAAGTACTGCCCGTCCGTCCAGAACACGGGGCACGACGAGGTGCACGCGGCGCAGAGGATGCACTTGGTCGTGTCGTCGAAGACCTCGCGGTCGACGATCGACTGGATGCGCTCCTTGCCCGCCTCGGGCTTCGAGTTCGAGATGAGGAAGGGCTGCACCTCGCGGTAGGAGGCGAAGAACGGCTCCATGTCGACGATGAGGTCCTTCTCGAGGGGCAGGCCCTTGATCGCCTCGACGTAGATCGGCTGCGAGATGTCGAGATCCTTGATCAGGGTCTTGCAGGCGAGACGGTTGCGACCGTTGATGCGCATGGCATCCGATCCGCAGATGCCGTGCGCGCACGAGCGGCGGAACGACAGCGAACCGTCGACCTCCCACTTGATCTTGTGCAGGGCGTCGAGCACGCGGTCGGTGGAGTACAGCTCCACGTCGTAGTCGACCCAACGGGGCTCGTCGTCGACCTCGGGGTCGAAGCGGCGGATGTTGAAGGTGACGAGGAACGACTGGATGCCGGTGTCCTCAGGAGTCTGCTCGACCTCTTCCGAGGTGTCGACCTGCTCGATGACGGTGGATGCCATCTCAGTACTTCCTCTCCAGCGGCGGGTAGCGCAGCTCCCCGGCCTCGTTCTTGGTGAAGACCACGGGCTTCCAGCCGAGTTCGATGTGGTCGGCGGGGTGCGACGAGTGGGGGTCGCCCGACAGGTACGCCATGGTGTGCTGCATGTAGTTCTCGTCGTCGCGCGTGGGGAAGTCGTCGCGCATGTGACCGCCGCGGCTCTCCTCGCGGTTCTGCGCCGAGTAGACGACGACCTCGGCGAGGTCGAGCAGGAACCCGAGCTCGACCGCCTCGAGCAGGTCGGTGTTGAAGCGCTTGCCCTTGTCGTCGACGTGGATGTTCTTGTAGCGCTCGCGGAGGTCCGCGATCACATCCATGACGTGCGCGAGGGACTCGTGCGTGCGGAACACCTGCGCGCCCTTGTCCATCTCGTCCTGCAGCGTCTTGCGCAGCACCGCGATGCGCTCGGTCCCGCTGTTGCTGCGCAGGCCCTCGATCAGGCCGCGCACCTCGGCGGCGGGGTCTTCGGGCAGCGGCACGAACTCGGCGGTCTTGACGTACTCGACGGCGTTGCGGCCGGCGCGCTTGCCGAAGACGTTGATGTCGAGCAGCGAGTTGGTGCCCAGACGGTTCGAGCCGTGCACCGAGACGCACGCGCACTCGCCGGCCGCGTACAGGCCCGGGACGACGGTGTCGTTGTCGGCGAGCACTTCGGCCTTGATGTTGGTCGGGATGCCGCCCATCGCGTAGTGCGCGGTCGGCATGACGGGCACCGGCTCGACGACCGGGTCGACCCCCAGGTAGGTACGGGCGAACTCGGTGATGTCGGGGAGCTTGGTCTCGAGCACCTCGGCACCCAGGTGCGTGCAGTCCAGCAGCACGTAGTCGCGGTGGGGACCGGCGCCGCGGCCCTCGGCCACCTCCTGGACCATGCAGCGGGCGACGATGTCGCGGGGAGCGAGGTCCTTGATGGTGGGGGCGTAGCGCTCCATGAAGCGCTCGCCGCTGGCGTTGCGCAGGATGGCGCCCTCACCGCGGGCGCCCTCGGTGAGGAGGATGCCGAGACCGGCGAGGCCGGTGGGGTGGAACTGGAAGAACTCCATGTCCTCGAGCGGCAGGCCCTTGCGCCACACGATGCCGACGCCGTCACCGGTGAGGGTGTGCGCGTTGGAGGTGGTCTTGAAGATCTTGCCGAAGCCGCCGGTCGCGAACACCACGGCCTTGGACTGGAAGACGTGCAGCTCGCCCGTCGCGAGGTCGTAGGCCACGACGCCGGCGATCTGCGTCTTGCCGGCGGCATCCTTCACCGTGATGAGGTCGAGCACATAGAACTCGTTGAAGAAGTTGATGCCGAGCTTGACGCAGTTCTGGAAGAGCGTCTGCAGGATCATGTGGCCGGTGCGGTCGGCGGCGTAGCACGCGCGGCGCACGGGGGTCTTGCCGTGATCGGCCGTGTGACCGCCGAAGCGGCGCTGGTCGATCTTGCCCTCGGGCGTGCGGTTGAAGGGCAGGCCCATGTTCTCGAGGTCGATGACGGCGTCGATGGCCTCTTTGGCGAGGATCTCCGCGGCATCCTGGTCGACGAGGTAGTCGCCGCCCTTGATGGTGTCGAAGGTGTGCCACTCCCAGGAGTCCTCTTCGACGTTCGCGAGCGCCGCGGCCATGCCGCCCTGCGCCGCACCGGTGTGCGAGCGCGTGGGGTAGAGCTTCGAGATGACGGCGGTCTTCGCGCCGGGGCCGGCCTCGATGGCCGCGCGCATTCCTGCGCCGCCCGCGCCGACGATGACGACGTCGAACTGGTGGTAGTGGACGCCGTCTTTGACGATCGAGTCCGAGCTGGTCTGAGTGCTCACGTGTGCGATACCTCTGCTGTCAGGGGAAAGAAGGGATGCCGTCGGCTCAGGCCGCCTGGCACACGTCCCACAGGGAGCTGCTCTCGGTCACGCCGAGGCAGGGGTCGAAGGTGAAGACGACGAGCGTGCCGAGCAGGATGAGGAACCCGGCCGACACCCACAGCGAGCCCACGAGGATCGTGCGGATGCGGGCGTTCGTGACGTAGTCGTTCACGATCGTGCGCATGCCGTTGGCGCCGTGGATGAGGGCCAGCCAGAGCATCAGCACGTCCCACCACTGCCAGAACGGCGAGGCGAGCTTGCCCGCGACGAACGCGAAGTCGATCTGGTGGATGCCCTCGCCCGTCATGAGGTTGACGAAGAGGTGGCCGAAGATCAGGACGATCAGCAGCACGCCGGAGGCGCGCATGTAGATCCAGCCCCACTTCTCGAGGTTGGTGCCCTTCTTGCGCACGGCAGGAGTGCGGGGCGCGGGGATCGTGGCGGCTTCTTGGGCGACGGACATCAGTGGCTCCCGGTGACGGCGCTGAAGACGTTGATCAGGTGGCGCGGGGTGAATCCCAGCATGGTGACGACCCAGAGGCCGAGCACGCCCCACCACAGCTGACGCTGGTGGCGCGTGGCCCACGGCCAGAAGTCGACCAGGATGATGCGCAGGCCGTTGAACGCGTGGTAGGCGATCGCGCCGACCAGAGCCACCTCGCCGAGACCCATGACCGGGTTCTTGTAGGTGCCGATGACGGCGTCGTAGGCCTCGGGCGAAACGCGGATGAGCGCCGTGTCGAGGATGTGCACGAGGAGGAAGAAGAAGATCGCCACCCCGGTGATGCGATGAAGGACCCACGACCACATGCCCTCACGGCCGCGGTAGAGAGTGCCGCGAGGCCTCTTCGAAGTGGTCTCTTTCACCGACGGCGTGGCACGTGCTGGTGCTGACACGGTCGTCCTCCCTGATCGAACACGGTGTGGGACCCACGCGGGTCCGAGCGTCACACGGGCGCCATCGAATACTACGTCCGGCCTATGAACGGCGGGGATTAGGGCCGCCTAAGACTCTCTCGACATCGAGATATCTTCGGAGGCCGCCGACGTCGCGTTCCGGTGCCGTCGATCACCCGTCACCGCGCGGAAAAGCACGCGTGCGCGCGGGCAGTAGGGTCGGAGCCATGGCCGACATCGCTATCGACGACTTCTACGCCGTTATCCCCGCCGGTGGGATCGGCAGCCGCCTGTGGCCGCTGTCGCGCGCCGACGCCCCCAAGTTCCTCCACGACCTCACCGGGTCGGGCCAGACGCTGCTGCGCGACACGTGGGATCGCCTCGCCCCGCTCTCGGGTGCCGACCGCATCGCCGTCGTGACGGGCCGTGCCCACCGCGCGGCCGTCGAACGCGAGCTCCCCGGCGTCCCCGACCACAACGTCTTCCTCGAATCGGAGCCGCGCGACTCCTCCGCGGCGATCGGTCTCGCCGCCGCCATCCTCGTGCGCCGCGAGCCCGACGTCATCATCGGCTCGTTCGCCGCCGACCACGTCATCCGCCAGACGCGTCAGTTCGACTTCGCCGTTCGTCAGGCCGTGGCCGTCGCACGGGCCGGATACATCTGCACCATCGGCATCCAGCCGAGCGAGCCCTCCGTCGGCTTCGGCTACATCAAGCAGTCCGACGAGCTCATCGTCGACGACGCTCCCGAGGCGTACATGGTCGAGCGCTTCGTCGAGAAGCCCGACCTTGACACCGCGAAGGAGTACTTCTCGGACCGCGCGTACCTCTGGAACGCGGGCATGTTCATCACCCGCGCCGACGTGCTGCTCGCCGAGCTCGCCGTCAACGAGCCCGAACTGCATGCGGGGCTGCTCGAGCTCGCCGAGGCGTGGGACGACCGCGATCGTCGCGGCCCCGCGGTCGACCGCATCTGGCCGGGATTGAAGAAGATCGCCATCGACTACTCCGTCGCCGAGCCGGCCGCCGAGAAGGGGCGCCTGGCGGTCATCCCGGGGCACTTCGATTGGGACGACGTGGGCGACTTCGCGAGCCTGTCGAAACTGAACTCCTCGGGCGGACGCAACGAGCTGGCGATCCTGGGTGAGGACGCCCGCGTGCTCTCCGACGCCTCCAGCGGCATCGTGGTCTCGCAGACCAAGCGCGTGATCAGCCTCATCGGCGTGCGCGACATCGTCGTGGTCGACACCCCCGACGCGCTCCTGGTGACCACGAGCGAGAACGCGCAGCGCGTGAAGGGCGTCGTCGACGCCCTCAAGCTCACCGGCCGCGGCGACGTCCTCTGACAGCGGATGCCGTTGACACCGGATGCCGTGCCGCGTGGCATCCAGTGTCTAGCTCGCTGCGGCGTGTGGCGGTCGCGTGACGCGAGATTGCGTCTTTGTAACCATTGATGCGCGCGGGGCTCTCGTGGACGCAAGCCCGCCGACACAGTAGGTAACGTGACGGGATCGTCCCCCGAACCCGTTGGGGGCATCCGTCTTGGAGGACCATTCGTGAAGACCACGAAGAAGGCCGTCGTCAGCGGCCTCGCCATGATCGGCGCCGCGGCGCTGCTCGCCGGTTGCGGCGCCGCACCCGAGAGCAACGGCGCATCCGGTGGTGCCGCCGCCGGCGCCAGCGACTACCTGCCCTGCATGGTGTCCGACTCGGGTGGATTCGACGACAAGTCGTTCAACCAGCTCGGCAAGGAGGGCCTCGACGCCGCCGCTTCCGAGCTCGGCTCGAAGAAGCCCATCGAGGTGCAGTCGCAGTCCGAGACCGACTTCGCGTCGAACCTGCAGAACCTCGTCGACCAGGGCTGCAACACCATCATCACCGTCGGCTTCCTGCTCGCCCCCGCCGCACTGGAGTCCGCCACGGCGAACCCCGACCTGCAGTACGTCTCGATCGACGACACCGTCGACCAGAACTTCGACGGCACCACCGACGCCCCGAACATCAAGCCGATCATCTTCGACACCGCTCAGGCGGCGTACCTCGCCGGCTACCTGGCCGCGGGCACGTCGAAGACCGGCGTCGTCGGCACCTTCGGCGGCATGAACATCCCGACCGTGACGATCTTCATGGACGGCTTCGCCCAGGGCGTCGAGAAGTACAACACCGACAACAACGCGTCCGTGCGCGTCGTCGGGTGGGACCGCACCGCCAAGGACGGCTCGTTCACCGGTGGCTTCGAGGCCAACGACACCGCGCGCCAGACCGCGCAGGCGATCATCGACCAGAACGTCGACGTGCTGCTGCCCGTCGGTGGCCCGATCTACCAGTCGGCCGCCGTCGCCATCCAGGACTCCGGCCGCGAGATCGCGCTCGTCGGCGTGGACGCCGACGTGTACGAGACCGACCCCGGCATCGGCGACCTGCTGCTGACCTCGATCCTCAAGGGCATCGACGTGGGCACCAAGGACGCGATCGTCGCCGCGGGCGAGGGCTCGTTCGACACCGCCCCGTTCGTCGGCACGCTCGAGAACGACGGCGTGGGCCTGGCCCCGTTCCACGACTGGTCCGACCGTGTCCCGGCCGACCTGTCGTCGAAGGTCGACGCGCTGAAGGCCGACGTCATCAGCGGGAAGATCAAGGTCGAGTCCTACCTGGCCGGCTGAGAGAACTCCACTCTCCAGGGGAGGCCGGCGCGATGCCGGCCTCCCCTCCTCATGGAGCGGGCGCCCTGCGCCCCTCCTCCCCAGACGCCGATCCGCTCACGAGGCGGGTCGGTCTCGTCGGACGCCTCCCTCGTCCGATGCCACAGAACTTAGGATCGGGAACATGAAGCTCGAACTCCGCGGGATCACGAAAACCTTCGGGTCCCTGGTGGCGAACGATCACATCGACCTCACCGTCGAGGCCGGAGAGATCCACTGCCTGCTCGGCGAGAACGGTGCCGGCAAGTCCACCCTGATGAACGTCCTCTACGGCCTCTACCAGGCCGACGGGGGAGAGATCCTGCTCGACGACGCCGTCCAGCATTTCTCCGGTCCCGGCGACGCGATGCGCGCGGGAATCGGCATGGTGCACCAGCACTTCATGCTCATCCCCGTCTTCACGGTGGCCGAGAACGTCATGCTCGGCCACGAGCCCACCAAGGTCGGCGGTCGCCTCGACCTCACGGCCGCCCGCGCGAAAGTGCGCGAGATCTCCGATCGCTTCGGGTTCGACGTCGACCCCGACGCCCTCGTCGACGACCTGCCCGTCGGCGTGCAGCAGCGCGTCGAGATCATCAAGGCCCTCTCCCGGGATGCCAAGGTGCTCGTCTTCGACGAGCCCACGGCCGTGCTCACCCCGCAGGAGACCGACGAGCTGATGGCGATCATGCGCCAGCTCAAGGCCGCGGGGACCTCGATCGTCTTCATCACCCACAAGCTCCGCGAGGTACGCGAGGTCGCAGACCGCATCACGGTCATCCGCCTCGGCAAGGTCGTGGGCGAGGCCGACCCGCGCGCCTCGAACGCCGAGCTGGCCTCGCTCATGGTCGGCCGCGCGGTCGAGCTCACCGTGCAGAAGGAGGAGCCGACGCTCGGCGACGTCGGCCTCTCGGTGTCGAACCTCACGGTCGTCGACCCCATCGGACAGCTCGTCGTCAACGACGTCAGCTTCGACGTGCGTCGGGGCGAGGTGCTCGCCATCGCCGGTGTGCAGGGCAACGGTCAGACCGAGCTCACCGAGGCGCTGCTCGGGCTGCAGGAGCGCGTCGAGGGTTCCGTCGTTCTCGACGGGACGGAGCTGAACGGACGGAGCGTGCGCGCGGTCCTCGACGCGGGAGTGGGCTTCGTCCCCGAAGACCGCAAGGAAGACGGCCTGGTGGGGGAGTTCTCCATCGCCGAGAACCTCATGCTCGACCGCGCCGACGGCGCGCCGTTCGTCAAGGGCGGCGCGATCCAGCTGTCCGCCCTCGCCGACTTCGCGCGCGAGAAGGTCACCGAGTTCGATGTGCGCACTCCCTCGATCGAGACCCCCGTGGGGCGTCTGTCGGGCGGCAACCAGCAGAAGGTCGTGCTGGCGCGCGAGTTGAGCCGTGACCTGCGCCTGTTCGTCGCGGCCCAGCCGACCCGTGGCGTCGACGTCGGCTCCATCGAATTCATCCACAAGCGCGTCATCGAGACGCGCGACGCCGGAGTCCCCGTCATCGTGGTCTCCACCGAGCTCGACGAGGTGACCGCCCTCGCCGACCGCATCATGGTGATGTACCGCGGTCGCGTCGTGGGCATCGTCCCCGGCGACACCTCGCGCGACGTGCTGGGCCTCATGATGGCCGGCGAAGCGCCCCAGAACGAAGGAGTCGCGGCGTGAGCGATCCGCACAGCCCGCACGACCCGACCGCCGCGCGCGCCGAGCGCGCCGCGGAGGTCGCCGAGGCCGGTCAGGCCGACCTCGCCCTCGAGGGCGAATCCCGCATCGATCCCGCCACGGAGGCACGCGTGGTCGCCCCCGAACCGGCGGACGACGAGAACCGCTGGCGGCGGGCGCTCCGCGAGATCGCCACCGGCAACGCCATCATCTCGGTGCTGGCCGTCATCCTGGCCCTGCTCGTCGGCGCCATCATGATCGCCGCCACCGACGAGAACGTGCAGGCCGCAGCGGGGTACTTCTTCGCGCGACCGGGCGACACCCTCGCCGCCATCTGGCAGTCGGTCTCCGGTGCGTACTCGTCGTTCTTCCAGGGCGCGATCTACAACTTCCGTCGTCCGGAGTTCGCCACCGGCATCCGGCCGTTGACCGAGACGCTCACCTTCGCCACGCCGCTCATCGCGGCCGGTCTCGGTGTCGCCCTTGCCTTCCGCGTCGGCATGTTCAACATCGGTGGCCGCGGCCAGATGCTCGTCGCCGCCGCTGCCGGCGGATGGGTCGCCTTCGCGTTCGACCTGCCGTGGGGCATCCACATGATCGTCGCCCTCGTCGCGGGTGTCGTCGCGGGAGCCGTCTGGGCCGGTATCGCCGGTGTGCTCAAGGCGCGCACCGGAGCGCACGAGGTGATCGTGACGATCATGCTGAACTACGTCGCGTTCTACATCGTGTACTACCTCCTGCGCACCCCCGGGCTGCTGCAGGCACCGGGATCGAACAACCCCACGACCCCTCCGATGAAGGACACCGCGGTGTTCCCCGACCTCTTCGGCTCCGGGTACAACCTGCACTTCGGTTTCGTGCTCTCGCTCGTCGCCGTCGCGGTGGTCTGGTGGATCCTCGAGCGCTCGTCGCTCGGCTTCCGCTTCCGCGCCGTGGGCCTGAACCCGAACGCGGCGCGCGTGGCCGGCATCAACGTGAAGTCGATGTACGTCTACGCGATGCTCATCTCGGGAGCCCTCGTGGGCCTCGCGGGCGTCGACCAGGTGCTCGGCACGGTGACCACCGGCTTCTCGAGCGGCATCGACGCCGGTATCGGCTTCGACGCCATCACCGTGGCCCTGCTCGGTCGTTCCACCCCCGTCGGCGTGCTGGTCGCCGGCATCCTGTTCGGCGCGTTCAAGGCCGGCGGCTTCGCCATGCAGGCGGCCAACGGCGTTCCGGTCGACATCGTCCTGGTCGTGCAGTCGCTCATCGTGCTCTTCATCGCGGCGCCGCCGCTGGTGCGCGCGATCTTCCGTCTGCCGGCCCCCGGGGCGCGCCAGCCCAAGGTGCGCGCCGCCAAGAAGAAGGAGGCGGCCCGGTGAGCACCACCGCCGCACACCCCGAGGCCACGGCTCCGGAGGCGCTCGACACCGCTGTCGTCGTCAGCTGGAAGGCGCCCATTGTCTACGGCGTCATCACGGTGCTGGCCGCCGTGCTGTTCATCGTCGCCCGTCAGGACGGCGATGCCGTCTTCCGCATCTCGAGTCCCGGTGAGTTCCTGCAACTGCCCGAGGTCGTCCTCGGCGGCGTCGTCACAGGCATCGTCTGCACGGTGCTGCTCGCCGTGGTCACGCTCGCGAGCGCGATGATGGTGCGGGCGCACCGTCGCCCCCCGATCTGGCTCGCCGTGATCTTCGCCCTCGTCTTCATGGTCGGCTTCCTCACCTGGGCGGCCGCGGGGGCGACCACCTCGGTGATCCCGCTGACCGGTCTGCTGGCCGGTGGACTCAGCCTGTCGGTTCCGCTCATCTTCGGTGCCATGGCGGGTGTGCTCAGCGAGCGCGTCGGCGTCGTGAACATCGCCATCGAGGGCCAGCTGCTCGCGGGGGCGTTCACCTCCGCGATCGTGGCCACCGCGACGGGCAACCCGTTCATCGGGCTGCTCGCGGCCGGAGTCTCCGGCGTGCTCGTATCGTTCGTGCTGGCGGCCTTCGCGATCAAGTACTTCGTCGACCAGGTCATCGTCGGTGTCGTGCTCAACGTGCTCGTGGTGGGCCTGACGAGCTTCCTGTTCTCCCAGGTCCTCGCGCCCAACGCCGCGACGCTGAACTCGCCGCCCCGCTTCCCGCGTCTGCCCATCCCCTTCCTGGCCGACATCCCGATCATCGGACCGATGCTGTTCAACCAGACGGTCATCGTCTACCTGATGTACGTCACGGTCGCCTTGGTCTACCTCGGGCTGTTCCACACGCGCTGGGGCCTGCGCCTTCGCGCGGTGGGCGAGCACCCGCAGGCTGCCGACACCGTCGGCATCAACATCGCCAAGACGCGCTTCTGGAACGTCTCGCTGGGCGGGGCCATCGCGGGCCTCGGCGGCGCGTTCTTCACGCTCGGCTCGGTCGGCGCCTTCAACAAGGAGATGACGGCGGGTGCCGGTTACATCGCCCTCGCCGCGGTCATCTTCGGCCAGTGGGACCCGATCCGGGCGACGCTCGCGGCTCTGCTGTTCGGCTTCGCATCGAACCTGCAGAACACCCTCGGCGTGATCGGATCGCCCGTGCCCAGCGAGTTCATGCTCATGCTGCCGTACGTCGTGACGATCTTCGCCGTCGCCGGTCTCGTCGGAAAGGTCCGCGGACCCGCGGCCGCCGGCAAACCGTACATCAAGGGCTGACCCAGCCCGCTTCCCCCTTCACGAGAGGACCCTCCGCACCACGATGACCGACATCGATTGGGACGAACTCCGTTCCGCCGCGACGGACGCCATGCATCGCGCCTACGCGCCCTACTCCCGCTTCAAGGTGGGCGCCGCGGCGCTCGTCGCCGACGGGCGCATCGTCTCGGGATGCAACGTCGAGAACGCCTCGTACGGCGTGACGCTGTGCGCCGAGTGCGGCCTGGTCTCCGAGCTGCACATGTCGGGCGGCGGTCAGCTGGTGGCCTTCGTGTGCGTCGACGGCGAGGGACGCACCCTCATGCCGTGCGGTCGCTGCCGTCAGCTGCTCTTCGAACACGCGATCCCCGGGATGCTGCTCGAAACGGTCAGCGGCATCCGGACGATCGACGAGGTGCTGCCCGACGCGTTCGGGCCCCGCGACCTCGAGGAGGCGGCGCGATGAGCGCTCAGGGATCGGTGGAGTCGTACGACGCCGTCGACATCATCCGCGCTCAGCGCGACGGACGCGCGATCACCGAGGGCGAGATCCGCTGGCTCGTCGACGCCTACACGCGCGGCTACGTCATGGACGCGCAGATGTCGGCGTTCACGATGGCGGTGCTGCTGAACGGCCTCGGTCGCGACCAGATCCGCGTGCTCACCGACGCCATGATCGCGTCGGGCGAGCGCATGGACTTCTCCTCCCTCGGCAAGGTGACCGTCGACAAGCACTCGACGGGAGGCGTGGGCGACAAGATCACCCTGCCGCTCGCGCCGCTGGTGGCAGCCTTCGGCGTCGCCGTGCCGCAGCTCTCGGGCCGGGGGCTCGGCCACACCGGTGGCACTCTCGACAAGCTCGAGTCGATCCCCGGCTGGCGTGCGGCGCTGTCGAACGACGAGATCATGGCCCAGCTGCGTGACGTGGGCGCGGTCATCTGCGCCGCGGGCACGGGCCTCGCGCCCGCCGACAAGAAGCTCTACGCGCTTCGCGACGTCACCGGCACAGTGGAGGCCATTCCGCTCATCGCCTCCAGCATCATGTCGAAGAAGATCGCCGAGGGCACCGACTCGCTCGTGCTCGACGTGAAGTTCGGCTCGGGTGCCTTCATGCAGGACATCGACCGCGCGCGCGAGCTCGCCGAGACGATGGTCGCGCTCGGCACCGACTCGGGTGTGAACACCACCGCGCTGCTCACCGACATGAACACCCCGCTGGGCCTCGCCATCGGCAACGCCAACGAGGTGCGCGAGTCGGTCGAGGTGCTGGCGGGAGGCGGACCCGCCGACGTGGTCGAGCTGACCGTGGCCCTCGCCCGCGAGATGCTCACGCTGGCGGGCCGGCCCGACGCCGACGTCGAGGCGGCGCTGCGCGACGGTCGCGCGATGGACGTATGGAAGCGCATGATCCGCGCCCAGGACGGCGACCCCGATGCGGCCCTCCCCACCCCGCGCGAGACGCACACGGTCGTCGCCGATCGCTCCGGTGTCGTCACGCGCGTCGACGCCCTGCCCTTCGGCATCGGGGCCTGGCGTCTGGGCGCGGGTCGCGCGCGGGCGGAGGATGCCGTCGTGCACGCGGCGGGTATCGACCTGCACGTGACGGTGGGCCAGTCCATCGCCGCCGGCCAGCCGCTGTTCACCCTGTCGGCCGACGATGAGACGCGCTTCGCGCGCGCCCTCGACGCGGTCGACGGTGCGTGGGAGATCGGCGACACCGCCCCGGCGGCGACGTCGATCGTGCGCGAACGCATCACCGCGTGATGGCATCCAGCAAGAGGAGCACCCCCATGGGCACAGCCACCGAGGACTTCCGCGTCGACGGCGTGAAGGTGAAGAACCTCCCGAAGGTGTCGCTGCACGATCATCTCGACGGGGGACTGCGTCCGCAGACCGTGCTCGAGCTCGCGGACGAGATCGACCTCGACCTCCCCGCCGACGATGCGAAGGGCTTGAAGGCCTGGTTCAGCGACCACATCGACGGCGGCTCGCTCGAGGACTACCTCGAGAAGTTCGACGTCACCGTAGGCGTCATGCAGACGCGCGAGGGTCTCGTGCGCGTCGCGAAGGAGTTCGTCGAAGACCTCGCCGCCGACGGCGTCGTGTACGGCGAGGTGCGCTGGGCGCCCGAGCAGCACCTGACCCGCGGTCTCAGCCTCGACGACGTCGTGGACGCCGTGCAGGAGGGCATCGAGGAGGGAGAGGATGCCGCAGACGCCCGCGGACACGACATCCGCGTCGGTCAGCTCCTCACCGCGATGCGCCACACCGACAATTCGCGCGAGATCGCCGAGCTCGCCGTCGCGTGGCGCGGGCGGGGCGTGGTCGGGTTCGACCTCGCGGGGGCGGAGGACGGGTTCCTCCCCAGCCGCCACCGTGCCGCGTTCGACTACCTCGCCGAGCAGTTCTTCCCGACCACCGTGCACGCGGGGGAGGGCGCCGGCCTGGCATCCATCCGCTCCGCACTGATCGACGGGCGCGCCCTCCGCCTCGGCCACGGTGTGCGCATCGCCAACGACCTCGACGTCGTGTCCCGCGAGGGAGAAGACGTGCAGGTCACATTCGGCGACCTGGCGCGCTGGGTGCGCGACCGCGAGATCACGCTCGAGCTGTCGCCGACGTCGAACCTGCAGTCGGGTGCCGTCAAAGCCTGGGGCGACACCATGGACGCCCACCCCTTCGACCTGCTGTACCAGCTCGACTTCTCGGTCACGGTGAACGTCGACAACCGCCTGATGAGTGCGACGACGCTCACGCGCGAGCTGGGGCTGCTGGCGGAGGCGTTCGAGTACGGCCTCGACGATCTCGAGGCCTTCCAGCTGAACGCCGCTGCCGGGGCGTTC
Source organism: Microbacterium sp. NPDC007973 (assembly GCF_042958465.1). Taxonomy (NCBI): domain Bacteria; kingdom Bacillati; phylum Actinomycetota; class Actinomycetes; order Micrococcales; family Microbacteriaceae; genus Microbacterium; species Microbacterium sp. NPDC007973. The sequence continues at coordinate 599,607 of NZ_JBIBJJ010000001.1, read as the reverse complement.
CTCCCGGTGGAGGAGCGCGAGGAGCTCATCGAGATCATCTCGGACGGCTTCCAGCGCTGAGTCGCGGCGTCGAGTGGCGCGTACCCGCGGGTGCGCGCCACGTCGTCCTGCGGCGCCCTCCCCCCCCCCCCCCCCCCCGGGGGGGGGGGGGGGCGGGGGGGGGGGGGGGGGGGCCGGGGGAGGCGCCGCCGGCGC
>NZ_JBIBJJ010000001.1:177381-599402 GCF_042958465.1 Microbacterium sp. NPDC007973 | reverse complement strand
TATTGGTTTTCTTTGGGGCGGGTTTCCGGGGGTTTTTGGGGGGTGGGGTGGGGCGGTACCGGGGGGGGGGGCCCAGTTGGTCCGGGGGGGCCCCCCCCCCCCCCCCCCCGTCGAGTGTCCAGGACACGCCGTGCCCGGCACCGGAACGCGGCGTGTCCTGGACACTCGATGAAGGGGCCCCCGCGTCTCGCTCGCGTGAGCGCGTGTGAGTGTCCGGGACACGCCGCGTCTCGCGCCGGGATGCGGCGTGTTCTGGACACTCGACGAAGGGGATGCCGGGGGGAGGGCGAGAGCGTGCGAGGCTCCGCGCCGCGCCGCGGCGGACGAGGGCCGGGGACTACGCCGGCGGGGTCGCGAGCGTGTAGCGGGTGCTCGGGCGACCGGCGGTGGAGTAGTCGAGGCTGCGGACGCACTCGCCGTCGTCGGCGAGGTGCTCCAGATACCGCCGACAGCTCACCCGCGACAGGCCGAGGTGGTCGGCGACTTCGGCCGCGCTCGCCGAGCGGAGGTCGTCGAGCGCGGTGCGCACGAGGTCGAGCGTCGGACGCGAGAGCCCTTTCGGCAGCGGGCGTCGCGTCACGGGTCGCAGGACCGCGTCCACGCCCCGCTGGTTGAGCGACCCCTCCACGGCGGCGGACGACCTGCGCTCCGCCAGGACATCGTCGATGCGCGCGTGCAGCTCGCTCGCGGTGAACGGTTTGACGAGGTAGTGCTGCACCCCCATCAGCCGTGCCGTGCGCACGGTGTCGACGTCGCGCGCGGCGGTCACGGCGATGACCTCGGGCTGCACGAGCCCGGCATCCGCTCGCACGGCGCGCAGGGCGTCCAGCCCCGAGAAGCCCGGCAGGTGCACGTCGAGGAGCACCAGGTCGGGACGAAGTTCGGTGACGGCCGCCACGGCATCCGGACCGCTGCCCGCGGTGCCCACGACCTCGCACGCGGCGTGACCGGCGACGAAGAGGCCGTGCAGCGACGCGACCGCGGGCTGATCGTCGACGACGAGGACGCGAAGGACCATCATGAGACCCTTTCCGGCTCGGGCAGGACGACCTCGAACCGCGCACCGCCGAGCGGGGAGCGCGACACGCGGGCCTCGCCGCCGCGGCGACGCGCGACGCGCCGCACCAGGGCCAGGCCGATCCCGCGAGCGCGATGACGGGCATCCTTCGTGCTGACGCCCTCGTCGAACACGCGATCGTGGAGGGAGTCGGGCACCCCCGCGCCGCTGTCGTCGACGACGATGCGCACGGCGGCCGCCGTGGCATCCACCGTCACGCGGAGGCGGTCGCCGGGGCGGCAGGCTTCCAGCGCGTTGTCGACGAGGTTGCCCACCACGGTGACGATGTCGCCGACGGCTTCGGCCGGCGGGGTGCCGTCGGCGATGATCTCGAGCGCGACGTCGAGCTCACGCGATCGCGCGAGCTTCACCGACAACAGCGCGGTCAGTTCGCTGCCGAGACCGGCGGCATCCGGACCGAGATCCAGCGACCCGCCCGGGCGCACGCGCGCGATGAACTCCCGGGCGTCGTCGTAGGCCCCGAGTTCGAGCAGGCCCGAGACGACGTGCAGCGAGTTGGCGAACTCGTGCGCCTGGGCGCGCAGCCCCTCGGTGAGCGATTGCTGGCCGTCCATCTGCCGGAGCGCCTCGTGCAGCTCGCTGTGGTCGCGCAGCAGGAGCGTCGCCCCGACCAGGCGCCCGCGGTCGTCGCGCAGTCCCGTCGAGCGGGCGATCACGGGGCGTTCGCCGGCGAGCACGAGGCGCCCCTCGGGCTCGCCGTCCTCCATCACCTGCAGGAGCGGCCCGTCGAGCGTCTCGTCGGCGCGGCGGCCCCGCAGAGCGCCGCGGTCGATGATGCGCTCGGCGGCGTCGTTCGCACTCGTGACGATGCCGCGGTGATCGACGCGGATGACGCCCTCGCTCAGACGGTGCAGCATCGTCTCGCGCTCGCCCACCATCTCGGCGATCTCGTCGGGTTCGAGCCCGAAGATCCGGCGACGGATGAGGGCCGCGACCCAGGCCGCACCGAAGACCCCCGCCACCGCGGCTCCGCCGAACGCCAGCAGAAGCCCCGGCAGGCGCGACTGCAGGTCGGCCGCGAGCTCCGACTCCAGCACGCCCACCGACACCGACCCGATGATCTCGGCCCCCGCGTCGTCCTCACCGGTGTCGCCGTCGGCGTAGACCGGCACCTTCACCCGGTACGACTCGCCGAGCGTGCCCGTCTCGGTGCCCGACCACACCTGTCCCGAGAGCGGGATCGAGGGGTCGGTCGACACGCTCTCTCCGATGCGGTCGGGATGAGGGTGCGAGAAGCGGATGCCGTCGACGTCGGTGACGACGACGTAGGTCAGCGACGACGCCTCCCGGATCACCTCCGCGACCGGTTGGATCGCGGCCGAGGGGTCGGGGTCGTCGAACGCCTCGACGATGACGGGCAGACGGGCGATCGACAGGGCCACGCCGACCATGCGCTCGCGGTACGAGTCCCGGATCGCGCTCTCCTGGATCCAGACGGCGACGAGGCCGGCACCGAGGGTCACGACGCACACGATCAGCGCCTGCAGCAGCAACAGCTGCAGTCTCAGCGACAGTGCTCGGACCACGCTCCATTGTCTCCCGGGCGTCGACCGCCGCCCACACCCGCCCGCGACCAATAGTTGCCGAACTCGTCGTTACTTGCGCAAGCGAGACGGCATCCGTCTGCTCTGCCTACCGTGAGCGATCAGCGGGGAGGCGACGGTGCCTCACCCGAACTCGAAGAGGAGTACCGCGCATGCGTCGCACCACCATCGCCCTCGTCCCCCTGGCTGCGCTGTCGCTCGCGGCCCTCACCGGCTGCAACCCGCAGGGTGCGGGTGCCGGCGGGGCGGCCGCCTCGCAGGATGCCGCCTCCATCGACTCCGTCAACATCGTCGTCCCCGCCGATCCGGGCGGCGGCTGGGACCAGACCGGCCGCGCCGTCTCCGACGTGCTCACCGGTGACAAGCTCGTCGGGACCGCAGCCGTGAGCAACGTCGGCGGTGCCGGCGGCACGGTCGGCCTCGCCTCGCTCGCGACCGAGCGCGACCCGTACACGCTCATGGTGACGGGCCTGGTGATGGTCGGCGCGGTCGAGACCAACGCCGCGGAGAACCGCATCGAGGACACCACCCCCATCGCGCGCCTGACCGAGGAGCCGCTCGTCGTGGTCGTGCCCGCGGCCAGCCAGTACCAGACGCTGAAGGACCTCGTCGACGCCGTCGTCGCCGACGGGCAGGGCGTCACCATCACGGGCGGCTCGGCCGGCGGCGCGGACCACATCCTCGCGGGGCTGCTCCTCGAGGAAGCCGGCCTGACCGGGGCGGACATCACCTCGAAGCTCAACTACGTGCCGAACGCCGGCGGCGGCGAGGCCGTGTCGCTGCTGCTCGGCAACAACGCCGCGGCGGGCATCTCGGGCGTGGGGGAGTTCGCCGAATACGTGAAGTCGGGCGACCTGCGCGCCCTCGCCGTCTCGAGCGAGGAGGCGGCGACGCTGCTGCCCGACGTGCCCACCATGACCGCCGAGGGCTACGACGTCGTCTACACGAACTGGCGCGGCCTGCTCGCCCCCGGCGGGATCAGCGAGGCGGATGCCGAGGGCCTCACGAAGCTCGTCACCGACATGCACGCGTCCGACGCGTGGAAGAGCGTGCTCGAGGAGCGCGGCTGGACCGACGCCTTCCTGACCGGCGACGAGTTCACCTCCTTCGTCGAGGAGAACGTCGTCGACGTCTCCGGAACCCTGAAGAACATCGGGCTCGTGTCGTGACGACCACCGACGCACCGGGGGCGGCGGCGACCAGCCGCCCCCGGTGGGGCGCCGAGCGCATCGGCAACGTCGCCTTCGCCGGCGTCGTGGTCGGGCTGGGCGTGTTCGCGCTCGTCGGCGCGTTCGCCATCCGCGTCCCCGCCGGTCAGGCGATCGGCCCCCAGGTGTTCCCCTTCGCCGTCGCCGCCATTCTGCTCGGCTCCGGAATCACGCTGGTCATCGCCGCGCTGCGGGGCCGGGTGGCTCCGCGCGAAGAGGGTGAGGACATCGATCCGGATGCCAAGACCGACTGGTGGACGATCCTGAAGCTCGTCGCGCTGATGGTCGCCGTTCTGCTGCTGCTCGAACTGCTCGGCTGGTGGATGGTCGCCGCTCTGCTGTTCGGCGGCGTGGCCTGGACCCTCGGCGCCAAGCGTCCGTGGGTCGCCTTCCTCGCCGGTCTCGTCATCGGCATCGGCACCCAGCTCCTCTTCGGCGAGGGCCTGGGCCTCTTCCTTCCTCGCGGGGCCGCCTTCGACTGGTGGTACGGCCCCGGACCCCTGTTCGGCTAGGAGACCGTCGACATGGATGCTGTCAACTCCCTCATGGAGGGTTTCGCCACCGCGCTGCAGCCGGAGTACCTGCTGTTCGCGCTGCTCGGCGTCGTCATCGGAACCGCCGTCGGCGTGCTCCCGGGCATCGGCCCGGCCATGACCGTCGCCCTCCTGCTGCCCCTGACCTACTCGCTGTCCCCGACGGCGGCCATCATCACCTTCGCGGGGATCTATTACGGCGGGATGTACGGTGGCTCGACCACGAGCATCCTGCTGAACACGCCGGGCGAATCGGCATCCGTCATCACCGCCATCGAGGGCAACAAGATGGCCAAGCTCGGTCGCGGCGCGGCGGCGCTGGCCACCGCGGCGATCGGCTCGTTCGTGGCCGGCACGATCGCCACGGCGCTGCTGACCCTCTTCGCTCCGCTGCTCGCGCGCTTCGCGGTGAACCTGTCTCCCGCCGACTTCGTCGCGCTCATCGTCGTGGCCTTCGTCACCGTGGGTGCGCTGCTCGGGTCGTCGCCGGCTCGCGGTCTCGCCTCGCTCGGCATCGGCCTGCTGGTCGGACTCATCGGCACCGAGGCGACCACCGGTCAGGCGCGGTACACGATGGGTGTGCTCGCGCTGTCGGACGGCGTGAGCGTCGTGCTCGTGGCCGTCGGCCTGTTCGCGGTGGGGGAGACCCTGTACGTCGCCGCGCGCCTGCGCCACGGGCCCATCCCCGTCATCCCCGTCACCCGCGGCTGGCGCAACTGGATGACGAAGGAGGACTGGCGCCGCTCGTGGAAGCCGTGGTTGCGGGGCACCTTCATCGGCTTCCCGATCGGGACGATCCCCGCCGGCGGTGCGGACGTCGCGACCTTCCTGTCGTACGCGAGCGAGAAGAAGCTGTCGAAGAACCGCGAGCAGTTCGGTCGCGGGGCGATCGAGGGTGTCGCAGGCCCCGAGGCGGCCAACAACGCCGCCGCGGCCGGCGTGCTCGTGCCGCTGCTGACACTGGGCCTTCCGACGACGGCCACCGCGGCCATCATCATCACGGCGTTCCAGTCCTACGGCATCCAGCCGGGGCCCCAGCTCTTCCAGAACCAGGGCGACCTGGTGTGGGCCCTGATCGCGAGTCTGTACATCGGCAACGTGCTGCTCATCGTCCTGAACCTGCCGCTCGCGGGGATCTGGGTGAAGGTTCTGCAGATCCCGCGTCCGTACCTGTACGCCGGCATCCTGACCTTCGCCGTGCTCGGCGCCTACGCCGTGAGCTTCTCGACGCTCGACATCGTCATCCTGCTGGTGGTGGGGGCGCTGGGGTACTTCATGCGGCGCTTCGGCTTCCCGATCGCACCACTCATCGTGGGGCTCATCCTGGGGCCGATGGGGGAGCAGCAGCTGCGCAAGGCGCTGCAGTTGAGCCAGGGCAACGTCGCCGACCTCGTGCTGCACCCCTTCGCCGCATCGGCCTACGTGCTGCTGGCGGTGTTCCTCGTGGTGGGGCTGTGGCTCAAGCGTCGTCAGAGCCGCTACGAGCGGGCGCTGGAGGCCTCGCTCGCCGCGACCGAGGGGCACCCGCAGGCCGGTGTCGACCGCCTGTGGGAGCCGGGGGAGCGCCCCACCGACGTGCGCACCGACACGATCCGCGCCGAGCTCGCGGCCGAGCAGGCCCGCGCCGCACGGGGTGAGCCTCCGCGAAACTGACCCCTCCTCGTCGAGTGTCCGAGACACGCCGGTGCCCGAACCCGGGAAGCGGCGTGTCTTGGACACTCACCGCCGTGTGCGGCGAGAGACGGGGCGGCGGTCAGGGACGGGGGAGGAACCCCGCGAGCTGCTCGGCGATCACCCGGTCGACCTCGGCCGGATCGGCGGTGGGGGTGCCGTCACCCGGCTGCGGGCCGTACGCGCCGAACGACGCGTGCGAGGCACCGGGGATCTCGACGAAGGCGGCGTCCGCGGGCAGCTCGCCCTTGGCATCCGCGATCTTCTGCGGGGTCGACAGCCCGTCTTCCGAGCCCGACAGGCTCAGGACGGGGAGCCCGGATGCCGAGAGGTCGTTCGCACAGTACGAGGCGAATAACACGAGCGCGTCGGCGTCGGTCGCGAGCTGGCACGCGCGCACGCCGCCGAGCGAGTGGCCGCCCACCGCCCAGGTCGAGACGTCGGGCGCGAGGTCGGTGAACGTCGACAGCGGACGGGGGTCGAAGAAGGCGAGGTTCAGCCACGGCTTCGTGATCACGACCGTGACGCCGTCGTCGACGACGACGTCGGCGAGGGTGGCGATGTAGCCCTCCGCCTGCACCTTCGCGCCCGGGATGAACACCAGTCCCTGGCCGGTCGCTCCCGCGGTGGGGGAGAGCACGATCCCCGCACCGTCGTCGGTGATCGTCAGCCCGGGATCCGCCTCGGCCGAGGCGAGCGGGCCCGGTTCGGCGCCCATGACACCGACCTGACTGTAGATCAGGATGCCGCCGACCAGCACCACGACGAGGGCGCCCAGGCCGCCGAGGGTCCAGCGCAGCCATCGGCGACGGCGGCGGGGCGCAGGGGAGGGGGCGGTGCTGTCGTTCACGCTCTCGAGCGTATCTCCGGGCCCGTTGTGCAGCGCGGAAACACGACACCGCCGACGCGCCGCCCGATGCGGCCGCGTCGGCGGTGTCGGAAGGGCTCAGGCCGGGAGAGCCGCCTGCCGGGCGGCGACGACCTCGACGATCCGGGCGAACAGCGGGTGTGCGGCGTCGAGTCCGGTCACCTGCGCCGTGAAAGCGTCGGCGTCGAGCTCGCGCAGCAGGCGCTGCAGCTCGACGGCCTGGGCGTCTTCGGCATCCTCGAACTCCAGGGCCGCGGCCATCGCGGCGACGAGCGCATCGACGCTCAGGCCCCGCTCGATCGCCTCGGCCGCGGGTCCCACGAAACGCTCGTGTCGCGAGAGCTTGCGCAGCGGCTGCCGTCCGACGCGCCACACGGTGTCGGGCAGCGCCGTGTTGCGGAAGCGGCGCAGGATCGTCGCACGGTATTCGCCCTGCACGCCGGCATCCAGCTCGTGCTTCTGCACGAGCAGCGCGCTGGTCTCCTCGAGGGCCGCCTCGACCTTGGCCGAGATGGCCGGGTCGGCGAGGGCGTCGGAGATGCGCTCGATGCCCGCCTGCGCCCCGAAGTACGCCGTGGTGGCGTGACCGGTGTTGACCGTGAAGAGCTTGCGTTCGATGTAGGGCTCGAGGTCGTCGACGAAGTGCGCGCCGGGGATGTGCGGAGGGGTGTCGCCGAACGGGGCCCGCTCGATCGCCCACTCGTAGAACGGCTCGACGGTGACGTCGACTCCGCCCTGCGCCTGGGCCGGCACGATGCGATCGACCGCGGTGTTCGCGAAGACGGCCCGGGACGCCAGGGCGTCCCACGACTCGCCGGCGAGCTCGATGACGTGGTCGCGCAGCTGGTCGGTCGCGCCGATCGCGTTCTCGCACGCCATGATCTGCAGCGCCGGCAGCGACGGGTCGCGCAGCGCGAGACCGGCCACGATGTGCGGAGCCACGAACTTCAGGATGGTCGGGCCGACGGCGGTGGTCACCACGTCGGCGGTGGCGATCTCGTCGACGAGGGCCTCGGCATCCACCGAGCTGTCGATCGCGCGGAAGTTCGTCACCTGCTTGTCGACGCCGCCCTCGCCCACCTCGTGGACCGTGTACGACGACGCGTCGTTGATGGCGGACACCAGCGCCGCGGAGACGTCGGAGAACACGAGGTCGTACCCGCCCTCGTGCAGCAGGAGGCCGACGAAGCCACGGCCGATGTTGCCCGCGCCGAAGTGGACGGCCTTCATGCGTTGACGGAGCCCGCGAGGGCCTCGTAGAGCTCCTCAGGGGAGGAGGCGGCCTTCAGACGCGCGACGTCATCCTCTTCGGAGAAGAGGATGGCGATCTGCGACAGGATCTCGAGGTGCTCGTCGCCCTTGCCGGCGATGCCGATGACGAAGATGACGGGTTCCCCGCCCCAGTCCACGCCGCCGTCGTACCGCACGACCGACAGACCGGACTCGAGGATCGCCTGCTTGGTCTCGTTGGTGCCGTGGGGGATGGCGAGCTCGTTGCCCATGTAGGTGGACACGGTCTGCTCGCGCTGCTGCATGGCGGCGAAGTAGTCGGCGGTCACCGAGCCGGTGGCCTGCAGCAGATCGGCCGCCTCTTTCATCGCCTCCTCGCGGGTGGCGCTTCCGGGGTGGATGCGGACGGATTCGATGCGGAGGACGTTCGACATGGTTCTCGCCTTTCTCGTCGTGCTGTCCAGCCTCGCAAAACGCGGGCCGGACGGGAAGACGCCAGGGGCCGGGCTGACGCTCCGACCCCTGGCGTGCTATTGGGTTACTTGGCCTCGTGCTGCGAGCGGACCATCTCCACGACCTCGTCGTACCGCGGCGAGTTCATGAAGTTGTCCACCGAGACGTGCACGGAGTCGGGCGACTGCGCCTTCGCGCGGTCGGTGAGCTGGTTCTGCGTGATGACCAGGTCGGCCGAGCCGTCGAGGTTCGCGATGGCCTGGTTGGTGACCGTGACCCCCTCGATGCCGGCCTTCTTGATCTTGTTGCGCAGGACGCTCGCGCCCATGGCGGAGGAGCCCATGCCGGCGTCGCAGGCGAACACGATGGTGTTCAGCTGCTTCGTGGCGACCCCGCCCCCGAGACCGCCCAGGGCGGCGTCGACGTCGTGGTCGGCCGACTCGGTGGTACCCGAACCGGTGGTGCCGGCAGCGCGCGTGCGGAGGGCGCCGAGCGCCGACGACTCCTTGCCCTTGTTGGCGGCGGTCTGGTCGATGGCCGCGGCGAAGCTGTCGCCCTCGGCCTCCTGGTCGCGCTTGCGCGAGGCCCGGAGGATGACACCGGCGACGAGGAAGGTCACCACGGCGGCGACGATCACCGACAGGTAGACCACCAGCAGGTTGGCGGGGCCGGCGCCGATGGCGGCGACGGTGACGGCGATGATGCTGCCGGGAGCGGCCGGGAAGGCCAGACCGCCGCCGAAGATCATGTTGACCGCGACGCCCGAGGCGCCACCCGCGATGAGGGCGAGGATCGTCATCGGCTTGGCGAGGGCGTACGGGAAGTAGATCTCGTGGATGCCGCCGAGGAACTGGATCACGATGGCGCCGGGAGCCGAGGCCTTGGCCGCACCCACGCCGAAGAACGTGAACGCGAGCAGCAGACCCAGGCCGGGGCCGGGGTTCGCCTCGATGAGGAAGAGGATCGACTTGCCGGTGTCAGCCGCCTGCTCGATGCCGAGCGGGGTGAAGACGCCGTGGTTGATCGCGTTGTTGAGGAACAGCACCTTGGCCGGCTCGACGATGATCGACAGCACCGGGAGCAGGTTGAACTGCACGAGGAACGCGACGATGCTGCCGAGGACCGCGCTGATGCCGAGGAAGACGGGACCGAAGGCGAAGAAGCCGACGATCGCGAGGATCATGCCGAGGATGCCGGCGGAGAAGTTGTTCACGAGCATCTCGAAGCCGGGGCGGATCTTGCCGTCCCACAGCTTGTCCATCTGCTTGGTGATCCATGCCGCGAGCGGGCCCATGATCATCGCGCCGAGGAACATCGGGATGTTGGTGCCCACGATCACGCCCATGACGGCGATGGTCGCGACCACGCCACCGCGCGCGCCGTAGACGATGCGTCCACCGGTGTTGGCGATGAGCAGGGGCAGCAGGTAGGTGATCATGACGCTGACCAGGCCGACATAGCCCTGGTAGGTGCCGCCGTCGGCGTTCGCGGTCAGCGCGGTCGCTGCTCCGGGCCAGCCGATGGTGGCGGCGTCACCGCCGCCGCCGAGGATCTCGGCGACCGGGGCCCAGTGCCAGCCGAAGGGGCTGTTCGCACCGAAGAACCCGGCGGGGATGAAGAGCATGGTGATGAAGCCCCATGCGATGAATGCCGCGATGTTCGGCATGATCATGCCGGAGAGGAACGTGCCGAATCGCTGTACGGCGATCCGAGCCCCTCCCGGCTTCTTGGCGGGTGACGTCGTCGTCATTGCTGTGTCTCCTTGGTAGGTGCACGGCGGGAGCCGCGCGATGGGGGTACCGCGTGCGCCGCGGTGCAGAAGGGGGCGGCGGTCGCCGCCCCCGGGGGTTTACGGGGTGGGAACGAGAGCGGAGGCAGCCTGGGCGGCCTCGCGGGCGGATGCCGCGTCGTCGGCGGACAGGGCGGCCTCGGCGATGCGGCGGGCGTCGTCGAGGGTGTGACGGAGGAGGGTCGCGCGCACGTCGGCGAGGGCCGTGGGGGCCATCGACAGCGTGGTCGCGCCGAGTCCGACGAGGACGACGGCGAGCAGCGGATCGGCCGCGGCCTCGCCGCAGATGCCGACGGGCTTGCCGTGCGCCTGGCCCGCGGCCCCGACCTCGCGGATGAGGCGGAGGACGGCCGGATGCCACGGGTCCTGGAACGACGCGACCGAACCGAGCAGGCGGTCGGCGGCGAGCGTGTACTGCGTCAGGTCGTTCGTGCCGATCGAGGCGAAGTCCGCGATCTGCAGGATGCGGTCGGCGAGAAGCGCGGAAGAGGGGACCTCGACCATCACGCCGGTCGTCTTGAGGCCGTAGTCCTTCGCGAGGGCCGTGAAGTAGCGGGTCTCCTCGACCGTGGACACCATGGGGGCCATGACCCACAGGTCGGCGGGGCCGGCCTCGGTCGCCCGCGTCGCGGCATCCGCTTCGGCGAGGGCCGTCAGCTGCTCGCGCAGGATGTCCTCGCTGGCGCGGAGGGCACGAAGGCCCCGGAGACCCAGCGCCGGGTTCTCCTCGTGCGCGTCATTCAGGAAGGGCAGCGGCTTGTCGGCGCCGGCGTCGAGCACGCGCACGACGACCTTCTTGCCGGGGAAGGCGCTCAGCAGCTCGGTGTAGGCCGCACGCTGCTCCTCGACGGTGGGAGCCGAGCTGGAGCTGAGGAACAGGAACTCGGTGCGGAACAGGCCCACGCCCTCCGCACCCAGCTCCACGGCCTCGGCGGCACCGCCGGGCTTTCCGAGGTTGGCCAGCAGAGGCACCTTCGTGCCGTCGGCCAGGGCGCCGTCGGTGATGGGGGCGGATGCCGCGGCCGCACGGGCCTCGGCACGGTTCGCCGCGCGGGCCTTCTCGTCGTCGGTCGGGTCGACGGTGACGACGCCGGCGGCGGCATCCACGATCACCGACTGCCCGTCGACGAGGTCCTTCGCACCGCTCGCACCGACCACGGCGACGATCGACTTCTCGCGCGCGAGGATCGCGGTGTGCGAGGTCGGCCCGCCCTCGGTGGTGACCAGGGCCAGCACCTTGTCGAGGTCGAGCAGGGCGGTGTCGGCGGGGGCGAGGTCTTTGGCGACCAGCACGAACGGGTGGCCGGGATCCGGGATGCCGGGGGCCGCGACACCGCGAAGCCGTGCGATCACGCGCTGGGCGACGTCGTCGAGGTCGGCGGCGCGCTCGCCGAGGTAGCCGCCGAGGGCGACGAGCTGCTCGCGGAACGAGGCGAAGGCGTCGTGCACGGCGAACTCGCCCGTCTTGCCGCTCGCGAGGCGGCTGTCGACCTCGGCCTCGAGAGTCGGGTCCTCGGCGATCATCGCCTGCGCCTCGAGCACGTCGCGGGCGGCGCCGCCCGCCTGCGCGCCGCGGGCCTCGAGCTCGCGGGCGACGGCGCCGATCGCCTCGCGGACGCGTGCCGTCTCGTCTTCGACGCTCAGCTCGCTCTTCGCATCCTTCGGCGCGGGCAGGGGCTCGGCCATACGCGCGATGGGTCCCTGGGCGACGCCCAGTCCGATTCCGACTCCACGGAGTTCCGTCATGGTGTGTGTCTTCCTTACTCGGCGTCGTGGTCGGTGGTCAGCAGCTCGGCGAGGCGCTCGAGCGTCGCGTCGGCGTTGTCGCCGTCGGCGGTCAGGGTGACGTAGTCGCCCTGCTCCAGCCCCAGCGCGATGATGCCGAGGATGCTCGCGGCGTTGATGGGGGAGCCCGCGTCCTTGGCGAGGGTCACCGGGATGCCGGATTCCTTCGCCGCCTGCGCGAACAGCTTCGCGGGGCGCGCGTGCAGGCCGTGCGACGATCCGATGCGGACGGTGCGGGTCAGATGGGGCATGGGTCTCTCCGTCGAACTCAGATCGTGTCCGCCGGCTGGCGGGAGCGCAGGGAGTCCTCGACCAGGGCGAGGGTTCGGGTGCCGCTGAGGTCGGCGAAGACGTCGTCCGGGAGCAGCACGACGGTGGCACCGCGGGCTTCGGCGTCGCGGCGGATGTGCGGGAGATCGTCGGCCAGGTGCGGGCCGACGAGCACGACGTCGGCGCCATCGAGGTCGACGGGCAGCGATCGCGCGGTCCCGGCCGAGGCGTTGTAGTCCAGGCCGCGGTCCCGCGCAGCACGACGGACGCGCTGCGCCACGAACGTGCTCGACGCACCCGCTCCACACACCACGAGGATCCTCATCGACCGGCCTTTCTTCCTCTCGATTGTGCGCACCCGCCTCACAGGAGACAACCAGGTTCGTTTCCCACCCCCCGGAACGCGGATGCCGCGGCCCCGCGCGCTCGCGCCGCGCGTGCCGTCGCGCGTTCCCGCGCCCGGTGGGGAGGGGCGTGAAAGGATGGACGGATCGCCGCCCACCGGGGCGGCGCGGAGGACGGATCGTGACGACGAAGGCTCGCCAAGACCGCCTGCTGGCCCTGTTGCTGCGGGACGGGGAATGGTCGACCGCCGCATCGCTGGCGGACGCGCTCGGGGTCACACCGCGCAGCATCCGGTCGTACGTCACGGCGATCAACGCCCGGGTGTCGTCCGGTGCCGCGATCGAGTCGGGTCCCCTGGGGTATCGCGCGGGCGGCGATGCCGCGGCGGCGCTGCGCTCCCTCTCCGGGTCGGATGCCGGCACCCCGCGCGACCGCCTGCACACCCTCGTGCGGCGCCTGCTCGACTCCGCCGACGGCATCGACGTCTTCGACACCGCCGACGCGCTGCACGTGAGCGCCGCCACCCTTGAGGCCGACCTGTCGCGCGTGCGCGGCCTTCTCGGCGGGACCGAGCTGACGCTGGAGCGCTCGGCATCCACCGCCCGTCTGCGCGGGACCGAGGTCGCCCAGCGGCGCCTGCTGTCGAAGCTCGCGCACGACGAGATGGATGCCGGCCTGTTCGATCTCGACGCGCTGCGGCGCACGCTCGGCGAGCGCTCGGTCGGGGCGCGGGCGTTCGGTCCGTTCAAGGCGGAGCTCGTCGCCGAGCTGGGGGCGCTCGGCTACTACGTCAACGAGATCGGCATTGGCGACGTCGTGATGCACATTGCGATCGCCGCCGACCGCACCACCCGCGACCGCGCGCTCGGGTCTCCCGGCGGCGACTCCTCCGACGCCGCCGCGGCGGTGGTCGAGCTGCTCGACCGCCTGACCGTCAAGCACATCGGCGTGCAGCTCGGCTCGGGCGACCTCCGCCACCTCGCGACCCTCGTGCTGACGCGCATCGTCGCCCCGGGCTCGCCGGGCGGCGACGACGTGCGTGCGCGCCTCGACCCCGCGGTGGAGGGGGCCGTTCGGCTGGTCGTCGACAACGCGGCATCCGAGTTCCTCGTCGACATCGCGCACGACGACTTCATCCTGCGGCTGGCGCTGCACGTGCAGAACCTCCTCGCCCGATCCCGGGAGCAGGCGTGGTCGCGCAATCCGCTGACGCGGTCGCTGAAGTCGACGTATCCGATGATCTTCGAGGTCGCCGTGTACATCGCCAAGGGTCTGCAGGACGGTCTCGGCATCCCGATCCTGGACGACGAGATCGCCTACATCGCCATGCACGTCGGCGGGCGCCTCGAGCGCAGCCGTCGCGCCGACCAGCTGTTGACGGCGACCATCGTGTGCCCCGGGTACTACGAACTCCATGAGCTGCTGCGCTCGAGCGTCGACCGCTCGCTCGGGCAGGCAATCGAGGTCGTCGGGGTCGAGACGCGCATCGATCCGGCGTGGGATGCGATCGAGACCGACCTCGTGCTGACCACGATCGACCCGCCGCGGCCCGGTGACCGGTTCGTGCGGATCCAGCCGTTCCTCACCGACGCCGACGTCGAACGCGTCCAGGCCGCTGCGGGACGCATCCGCCGCGGGCGACGCCTGGCGCGCCTGCGCGACGAGCTCGAGCGCTACTTCGCGCCGGGCGCGTTCGTGCGGGGTCTGGATGCCGCCGACGGCGAGGCCGGCGTCATCCGTCGCCTGGGCGGTCTGCTCGTGGAGCAGGGCGTCATCGACGAGGCCTACGTCGCCCGTGCGGTGGAGCGCGAGTCGATCTCGTCGACCGCGTTCACCGATGCCCTCGCCGTGCCGCACGCGATGGGGATGACCGCGACGCAGACCCGCATCGCCATCGGCATCGCCGACCCTTCCATCGCGTGGGGCGAGGGACGCGTGCAGGTGGTGGCTCTCGTGGCGTTCAGCGAGACCGACCGCGAGGCCTTCCAGACGGTGTTCGAGCAGTTCGTCGAGGTCTTCAGCGAGCGCGACAGCGTGCAGCGCATCGTCCGCCGCGCGACGTCGTTCCCGGCCTTCCTGGACGAGCTGGTCGCGGTGATCGACGGCTGACGCGGCCTTCCCCGGTTTTGGGGCGCGATGTTGCGTTTGGGGCGCGGAATACTCCGCCCCGAACGGAATCGTGCGCCCCGAACCGCGCGTTGAGGGCGTGATCAGGGGAGTGGGATGTGGAACGCCCGCAGGCGGGAGGCGAGAGTCGCGGCGTCGCGGAGGTGGGGCCAGCCCCAGCGGACGACGGGCCTCCCGGTGGTTCCGCGTATCCAGTCCTCGCGTTGCTTCTCGGCGAGCACCACCTCGGCCGCCGTCCGACCACCGCGGAGCCCATCATCGACGTACTTCCCGCGCCCGTCGAACTCTCCCCAGGCGTTCACGTCCTCCATGCCGAAGTCGACGTAGTACGAGCCTCCCGTGGGCGTCGCCACCGGGACCTGCAGACGCAGCGACCGGAAGCCGAGCTCGGTCAGGCGGATGCGGCTGATGCTCTCCCCGGGAAGCTGCGCGCGACCGTCAGCGAATGCGAGCGCGCGTGCTGCTCTTGCGCGACCGTGCGCCGACCGCATCGAGATCGCGAGTGCCGCGGCTCTGAGTGCGTGCGCCGCGTCTTCGTCATACCCTCCGTTGCCTCGGCCCGCCGTTTGTCGTAGTGCGCCGTCGAGCGAGCACACCGCGTTCTCAAAGGGCGAGGTACGTGCGACATCGGCCATGGTGCGGGTGAGGGCGGTCACGTTCAGGCCGTTCCTCTCCACGACCTCGTCCGGCTGGAGCTCTCCCCGGTGCCGGACGGCTGAGGCGATCGGGCCCCGGCGATGCTCGTCGAGGATCAGGTGGACGCGCTCGCCCGAAGGCGGGTGCACGGGGAGGCCGTGAAGTGCGGCGGCCGTCTGATGGGAGAACACGGGCGCCTCGCTGCACATCAGCGCGAGTGCCCGGGCGCGAACGACCATCCACTGTTCGGGACGGAGGCTCGCGGCTCGCTGAGGGTCGACGTAGACGCCGGGACGCACGCGCTCCAGGACCCCGGCGCGAAGCCGGGCGTCGAGGCCGTGCCGGTCGATTCCCGCCTCGCGCAGCTCAGCCCGGCGGAGGAGAGGGAGCTCGAATGCTGCATCCATCGCCCCACCTTCGCGAAGGCCACTTTCGCGTGGTGCCCCCGCTCGTCACCGCGGTGGATAACCGCCGCTGTGGAGAACACCTCGATCCGGTTTGGGGCGCGTTCTACCGTTTGGGGCGCGGAATACCCCGCCCCAAACGGAATCGCGCGCCCCAAACCAGGAGAACGCCGCCTCAGCGCACCGAAACCAGCAACTCCTCGGCGCCGGCGCGCAGCGCGGCGAGGCGCCGCGCTGCCTTCTTCGCCGACGAACCGCGCACGTCGAGGTACAGCTTGAGCTTGGGCTCGGTTCCGCTCGGGCGCACGATGAGGCGCGAGCCGTCGTCGAGCCACAGTCGCAGCACGTCTCCGAGGGGCAGGCCGTCGACGCCCTGCAGCAGGTCGTCGATGCGCGACACCGCGACCTCGCCGACGGCGGACGGGGGCTGGGCGCGAAGGGATGCCATGATCCCGGCGATCTCGCTCACGTCGCTCACGCGGATCGAGATCTGGTCGCTCGCGAACGCGCCGAACGTCTCACGGAACTCCTGCAGCAGGTCCGCGACCGTGCGGCCCTCGGCGCGCGCCGCGGACGCCATGCCGAGAAGCGCCACGGCGGCGGAGATGCCGTCCTTGTCGCGCACCGTGCCGGGGTTCACGAGATAGCCGAGGGCCTCCTCGAACCCGAACACCATGCCCGGTGCCCGCGAGATCCACTTGAAGCCCGTGAGGGTCGAGTGGAAGGCCAGACCGTAGTGCTCCGCGACCGCCTGCAGCCCGGGCGACGAGACGAGCGAGCAGGCGAGGGATGCCGCACCCCCGGGACCCTCCGCATCGGAGCCGCCCGAGCCGGCCGCGGCCCGCGCCGCGCGCCACCCCAGCAGCAGACCGATCTCGTTGCCGGTGAGCCGGCGCCACCCGCCCTCGGCGTCGGCGTCGGGGATCGCGACGGCCAGGCGGTCGGCATCCGGATCGTTGGCGATGACCAGCTCGGCGTCGACGGCGCGCGCAGTCTCGAACGACAGGTCCATGGCCCCGGGCTCTTCGGGGTTGGGGAACGCGACGGTCGGGAAGCGCCCGTCGGGGTGGATCTGCGCCTCGACGACCGTGGGCTGGGGGTAGCCGGCTTCGGTGAGCACGCGCGAGACGGTCTCCCATCCGACGCCGTGCATGGCGGTGTAGACCCAGTTCAGACCCTCTGCGCCGGTGGGAGCGGGGGCCACCGCGGCGGTCGCGGCGACGTAGGCCTCGACGACCGACTCCGGGGCGTTGGCGTAGCCCACCGAGCGGGGCAGCACGGTGACGTCGCCCTCGTCGGCGATCCGCTGGATGTGGGCGGCGATCTCCGCATCGGCGGGGGAGACGATCTGCGCGCCCTCGTCGGCGCCGCCGAGGTAGACCTTGTAGCCGTTGTCGTCGGGCGGGTTGTGGCTGGCGGTCACCATGACGCCCGCGTCGGCACCGAGGTGGCGCACGGCGAAGGCAAGCACGGGCGTGGGCAGCAGGCGGGGCAGCAGGATGGCGTTCAGTCCCGCGCCGGCGAAGATCTCTACCGAGTCGCGCGCGAACACGTCCGAGTTGCGACGCCCGTCGTACCCGACCACGACGGTCGGCGTGCCCGACGACCGCTCGCGCAGGTACGCCGCGAATCCCGCCGCCGCCTGGGCGACGAGCACCCGGTTCATGCGGTTGGGGCCGGCGCCGAGCGTGCCGCGCAGTCCCGCCGTCCCGAACGCCAGGCGGGTGGAGAAGCGATCCTCCAGGTCCGCCGCAGCCTCGGCATCCCCGGTCTCGACGCGGGCGACGAGATCCTCCAGCTCGGCCCGGGTCACGGCATCCGGATCCTGTGCGATCCAGGCCCGCGCGGCGTCGAGGCGGGCGTTCACAACGCGCCGATCACGCGCGCGAGCAGCGCGGAGATGACGGGCTCGGCCTCGCGGCCGGCCTCGAGCACCTCTTCGTGGCTGAGGGGGGTCTTCTGGATGCCGGCGGCCAGGTTCGTGATGAGAGAGAAGCCGAGGATCTCCATGCCGGCCTGGCGGGCGGCGATCGCCTCGAGAGCGGTGGACATGCCCACGATGTGACCGCCGATGGTCTTGGCCATCTGCACCTCGGCCGGCGTCTCGTAGTGCGGCCCGCGGAACTGCGTGTAGACGCCCTCGTCGAGGGTCGGGTCGATCGATCGCGCGAGCTCCCGCAGGCGGGTCGAGTAGAGGTCGGTGAGGTCGATGAAGGTCGCGCCCTCGAGGGGGGAGTCGGCGGTGAGGTTGATGTGGTCGCTGATGAGCACCGGCTGGCCGGGCTTCCACGTCTCGCGGATGCCGCCCGCGCCGTTGGTGAGGATCATGGTCGTCGCACCGGTCGCCGCCGCGGTGCGCACGCTGTGCACGACCCGGCGCACGCCGTGGCCCTCGTAGTAGTGGGTGCGCGCTCCGATGACGAGGACGTTCTTGCCGCCCGGGGTGCGGACGCTGCGCAGGGTGCCGACGTGGCCCTCCAGCGCGGGCTTGCTGAAGCCGGTGACCTCGGTGGCGGGGAACGACGCCGTCTCCTCGCCGATGAGTTCGGCGGCGCGCCCCCAGCCCGACCCGAGGGTCACGGCGATGTCGTGGTGCTCGACCCCGGAGAGGCGGGCGATGTCGGCCGCTGCGGCCGCGGCGACCTCGAAGGGGTCGACCGCCGGGTCGTCGAGCGGGTGAGATGTGCTGTTGGACATTCCCCCACTCTAGAAACTGCGGGGCCCGCGGGCCAGACGGCACACGCGTGCGGTCAGCGTGTCGGACCGACCTGGGTGGCGCATCGGCATCCGCCCAGCGCTGACAGAATGGATGCCATGGTGCAGAGCTTCGAGCGCAAGCAGTCCGTGGCGATCGTCGGCGGCGGCCCCGGCGGATACGAGGCGGCCCTTTCCGCGGCTCAGCTCGGCGCCGACGTCACCCTCGTCGAGCGCGCGGGAGTCGGCGGGTCGGCGGTCATCACCGACGTCGTGCCCTCGAAGACCCTCATCGCCACGGCCGACGCGGCCGTCGCGATCCGCAACGCGAGCAGCCTCGGCGTGCAGCTCTTCGCGAAAGACGACCGCGGCAAGCCGCTGACCCCCGAGGTCGCGATCAACCTCGCCGCGGTCAACCAGCGGCTGCTCTCGCTCGCGCGCCAACAGTCCGACGACATGCGCGCCTCGTTGCTCGAGGCGGGCGTCCGCATCATCTCCGGGCACGGCCGCCTCGACGGCAACGGGGCCGTGGTGGTCTCGACCGAGGCCGGTGGCACCGATTTCGACCGGGTCGAGGCCGAGACCCTCGTCGTCTCGGTCGGGGCGTCCCCCCGCGAGCTCCCCTCGGCCAAGTTCGACGGCGAACGCATCCTCACGTGGACGCAGCTCTACAACATGAAGTCGGTCCCCACCCACCTCATCGTGGTGGGCTCGGGTGTCACCGGCGCCGAGTTCGCCTCGGCGTACATGAACCTCGGTGCCAAGGTCACGCTCGTCTCGAGCCGCGACCAGGTGCTGCCCGGAGAAGACCAGGATGCCGCGGCGGTGCTCGAGCGCGTCTTCCAGCGCGGTGGCATGACGCTGCTGGCCAAGGCGCGCGCCGAGTCGGTCGTGAACACCGGCGACGGCGTCACCGTGACCCTGGCGGACGGACGCACGATCGAGGGCAGCCACTGCCTCATGGCGGTGGGCTCGATCCCGAACACCGCGGGGCTCGGCCTCGAGCAGGCGGGGGTGCAGATGACGGCATCCGGACACATCCGCGTGAACCGCGTGGCGCGCACCTCGGTGCCGAACATCTACGCCGCCGGCGACTGCACGAACTTCTACCCCCTGGCATCCGTCGCCTCCATGCAGGGGCGTCAGGCGATCTTCCACGCGCTGGGCGACATCGTCATCCCGCTCGAGACCCGCCGCATCACGGCCAACATCTTCACCGCCCCCGAGATCGCCACGGTCGGCTTCAGCGAGCAGGACGTCATCGAGGGGCGCATCGCCGGAAAGGTGCGCAAGCTCCCGCTCTCGGCCAACCCGCGTGCCAAGATGCAGGGCATCACCGACGGTTTCGTCAAGCTGATCGCCCGCGAGGGCAGCGGCACGGTCATGGGCGGCGTCATCGTCGGCCCCAAGGCGTCCGAGCTCATCTACCCGATCGCGATCGCCGTCGAGCGCCGCCTCACGGTCGATCAGGTCGCCCGCGTCTTCGCGGTGTACCCGTCGCTGACGTCGAGCATCACCGACGCCGCGCGCGCGATGCACATCGTCGACCGCGAGGATCCCGGCGAGGACTGAGCGTTCTGGATGCCGCGTGCTCGCGGCATCCGCCGCCGTTCCGCGTGAGTCCGGGGTGGGGCCGTCGATAAACGCCTCCTGCGCTGAGAAACGCTCGCGGAGCGCGTTTGCCGGTGCAGCGCGCGTTCATCGCGGGCGGGCGGCACCGGCGAGGGCGAGCGTCCGGAGCAGGTGACGAGCATTCCGGATGCCGCGACCTCGCGGCATCCGTCGCCCGTCGGTGCCCCGGCGGGGCGGGGTCGTCGATAAACGCTCTCTGCACTGAGAAACGCTTTCGGCGTGCGTTTGCCGGTGCAGCGCGCGTTTATGAATGCGCTCCGCACGAACGACGGCGCCGCACCCCCGGGGGAGTGCGGCGCCGTGAGGAGGCGGTTCGTCAGCTGATCAACAGCAGCTGGTGCCCCGCGGACACCGTCGTCCCGGCGGTCGCGTCGATCGAGGCGACCGTCCCGTCCTTGTGCGCCTGGATGGGCTGCTCCATCTTCATCGCCTCGAGCACGACGACGAGGTCGCCCTTGACGACCTGCTGGCCCTCCTCGACCGCGACCTTGACGATCGTGGCCTGCATCGGAGACTTGACCGCGTCGCCGGTCGCTCCGGCGGCGGGCGAGGCCGCGTGGGAGCGGCGCGACGGGGGAGCGGCGGCGGGGCGACCCGCCTGCGGGGCGGCGGCGGTGATGCGGTCGGGCAGGCTCACCTCGAGGCGCTTGCCGCCGACCTCGACCACCACCGTGTGACGGCCGGTCTCCGCGGCGGGAGCGTCGAGTTCGCCGTCCCACGCGGGGATGTCGTTGACGAACTCCGTCTCGATCCAGCGGGTGAAGACGCCGAAGGTGCCGTCCTCGGCGGTGTAGGCGGGGTCGCGCACCACCTTGCGGTGGAACGGCAGTACCGTCGGCATCCCGGCGACCTCGAACTCGTCGAGGGCGCGGCGGGCGCGCTCGAGCGCCTCGGCGCGATCACGACCGGTGACGATGATCTTCGCGAGCAGCGAGTCGAAGGCGCCCGAGACGCTGTCGCCGGCGGTGACACCGGAGTCGAGGCGGATGCCGGGACCACCGAACGTCTTGAAGACGTGGATGGGGCCGGGCTGCGGGAGGAAACCACGGCCGGGGTCTTCGCCGTTGATGCGGAACTCGATCGAGTGACCGACGGGGGCGGGGTCGTCGTAGCCGAGCTCCTCACCCTCCGCGACGCGGAACTGCTCGCGCACGAGGTCGATACCGGTGACCTCCTCGGACACGGGGTGCTCGACCTGCAGGCGCGTGTTGACCTCGAGGAACGAGATGGTGCCGTCGGCGCCGATGAGGAACTCGCAGGTGCCCGCTCCGACGTAGCCGACCTCTTTCAGGATGGCCTTGGATGCCGAGTACAGCACCGCGTTCTGCTCCTCGCTGAGGAAGGGGGCCGGGGCCTCCTCCACCAGCTTCTGGTGACGGCGCTGCAGCGAGCAGTCGCGGGTCGAGACGACGACGACGTTGCCCGCCGAGTCGGCGAGGCACTGCGTCTCGACGTGGCGCGGCTTGTCGAGGTACTTCTCGACGAAGCACTCGCCGCGACCGAAGGCGGCGACCGCCTCGCGCGTGGCCGACTCGAACATCTCGGCGACCTCGTCGAGCTCGCGCGCGACCTTCAACCCGCGTCCTCCGCCGCCGTAGGCGGCCTTGATCGCGATGGGCAGGCCCACCTCTTCGGCGAAGGCGATGACCTCGTCGGCGCCCGAGACGGGGCCGGGCGTGCCGGGAGCGAGGGGAGCGCCGACCTTCTCGGCGACGTGTCGCGCGGTGACCTTGTCGCCGAGCGCCTCGATCGCGTCGGGCGAGGGCCCGATCCAGGTGAGGCCGGCGCCGATGACGGCGCGCGCGAAGTCGGCGTTCTCGGCGAGGAAGCCATAGCCGGGGTGCACGGCGTCGGCGCCGGAGCGGCGGGCGACCGAGAGGATCTTCTCGATCGAGAGGTAGGTGTCGGCGCTGGTGGCGCCGTCGAGGGCGTACGCCTCGTCGGCGAGACGCGTGTGAAGGGCGTCGCGATCCTGATCGGCGTAGACGGCGACGGAAGCCTTGCCCGAATCACGGGCGGCGCGGATGATTCGGACGGCGATCTCGCCGCGGTTGGCGACAAGGACCTTGGCGATCTTCGGCATTCGTCCAGCCTAGCGAGGGCGACCGCGCGTCTTTTGACACTCCTCGACAAGAAACGCCGAGAAACGTGAGCGGGTGTCTACGAACGATTCCAGAGCGTGGTCCAGGAGCCGCCGAGCTCTCGAACGAGGCGGCGCACGGTCGACAGCGACATCCCCACCACCGTGGAGGGGTCGCCCTCCACGCGCTCGATGAAGGCACCGCCGAGACTGTCGACCGTGAAGGCGCCCGCCACGAGGAGCGGTTCGCCGCTGGCGACGTAGGCCGCGATCTCGTCGTCGTCGACGTCGGCGGCGAAGGTCACGGACGCCTCGGCGACGGCGTGGGCCTCGCGCGGCTCGACGCCGGGGGAAAGGCGGAACACGCTGTGCCCGGAGTGCAGCACGCCCGTCTGCCCGCGCATCCCGCGCCAGCGCGCCGTCGCCGCATCGGCGGTGTACGGCTTGCCCAGGATCTCGTCGCCGAGCGCGAACATCGAGTCTCCGCCGATGACGAAGCCGTCGAAGAGGGGGTCCTCGTCGCGGACGCGATGGGCGACGTCGGCGGCCTTGCGGCGCGCGAGCAGCAGAACGTGCTCGGGGGCGGGCAAGCGCCGCCCCTCGGACGCCTCGACCTCGGCGATCACCGCTTCCTCGTCGACCCGGGGCGCACGCGCCTCGGGCTCGATCCCCGCCTGGCGCAGCAGCATCAGACGGGCGGGAGAAGTGGATGCCAGGCACACGCGCATGCGTCCACGCTACCGACGCGATGCCCCGGCGGAGGCCCGCAGACCTCACGTCGTGCCACAGCGAGGCGACCGAGCCTGTCGAAGCCCCCGGGCTCGCGTGAGCCCGGACCCTTCGACGGGCTCAGGGTCCTGGCGTGGCGGGGTGGCTGAGCCTGTGGAAGCCCCCGGGCTCGCGGTCCTGGGCGGCGAGGTGGCTGAGCCTGTCGAAGCCACTCGGAGCGAAGACCGAGGCCCGGCTGCTTCACGGCCTCGTGTGACAGGCTCGGGGGATGCACGACGGCGACCTCATCGAACTCGACATCACCGGCATCGCCCACGGCGGTGTGTTCGTCGGGCGGCACGAGGGGCGCGTCGTGTTCGTCCCCGACACCCTGCCGGGCGAGCGCATCCGCGCTCGACTCACCGACACCCGCAAGAAGGCGTTCTGGCGGGCCGAGGCGATCGAGGTGCTCGAGGCGGCGCCCGAACGGCAGCCGCACGTGTGGCAGGCGGCGGCGATCGAGGTCGATCCGTCCGAGAGGGTCGGCGGCGCTGAGTTCGGACACATCGCCCTCGCCCACCAGCGGGCGCTGAAGGAGCGCGTCATCCGCGAGGCGGTCGAGCGCGTCGGTCGGCTGGAGCTCCCCGTCGAGGTCGCGATCGCGGGCGACGACGCGCAGCGCGAGTCGCCCGACGGCACGGGATGGCGCACCCGCGTGAGCCTGCACGTCGACGACGCCGGACGCGTCGGCGCGTTCGCCGCCCGCTCGCACCACGTCGTCGAGACGGTCGACCTTCCCCTGGCGACCGCGGCCATCGCCCGCGCCGCGTCGGAGGTGCGAGCCGGTCGCGCCCTCCCCGGACGCATCGACCTCGTCCAGCCCGCCGACGGTCGCGTGCGCGTCCTGCCCCGTCCCGAGGGGGAGCGCCCGTCCTCGGAGCCCGAGGTGATCGAGGAGCGCGTCGGCGATCGCGTGTTCCGCGTCGGCGCCGGCGGGTTCTGGCAGGTGCACCGTCTGGCCGCCCGCACGCTGACCTCGCTCGTCTCGGCGGAGCTCACGGCATCCCTCGGCGGACTCGATCCCGACGCCACCCACCTCGACCTCTACGGCGGGGTGGGCCTGTTCGCCGCCACGCTCGGCGAGATGGGCGGGAGCGGAACGCGCGTGGTGAGCGTCGAGAGCGATCCGCGCGCCACCGAGCATGCGGGTGAGAACCTCGCGGAGTGGATCGGGGCCCGGGCCGAGACGGCGCGCGTCGACCGGTTCGTCGCGGCGCTCGCCGCCGGCGCCTCCGCCCGGGAACGCGAGCGTCTCTCCCGCGGCGTCGTGCTCCTCGATCCGCCGCGCGCCGGCGCCGGTCGCGCCGTCGTCGAGGGCATCGCCGCCCTGGCTCCGACCGCGGTCGTGTACGTCGCGTGCGACCCCGTGGCCCTCGCCCGCGATCTCGCGACCTTCGCCGAGCTCGGCTATCGGGCCGATCGCGGCATCCGGGGCGTCGATCTGTTCCCGAACTCGCACCACGTCGAGGCGGTCACCGTCCTGCGTCGCTGAAGCGCGTTGCGGGCGGGGGCGCGAGGCGAGGACGCGCCGTGCGGGCAAGGTCCTCCTGCGCGGCGGAGGGCAGCGCCGATACGATGACGGAATGACGCGCGTCGCCCTCATCGATGACCACGAGTCGGTCCGGCTCGGGTTGGAGGCCGCTCTCGCGCGCACGGAAGCCACGAAGGTCGTCTTCTCAGGCGCGAACGTCGCCGCCTACCTGACGTGGCGCCAGAGCGCGGCCGAGACGCCGGCCGACGTCGTCGTGCTCGATCTCACCCTCGGCGACGGCACCACCGTGTCGGAGAACGTCGACCGCGTCGTCCGCGACGGCTCGAGCGTGATCATCCACAGCGTCGCCGACCGTGCCGGGGCGGTGCGCGAAGCCCTCGCCGCGGGTGCGGCCGGGATCGTGAGCAAGTCCTCTCCCACGCACGAGGTGCTGGGCGCGATCAGCACCGTCGCACGCGGCGAGCTGCTCGACAACGTCGAATGGGCCAGCGCCGTCGAGGGCGACCGCGACTTCGCCGACGCGCAGCTCTCCGCTCGCGAGCGCGAGGTGCTCCGCCTGTACGCGGCGGGACTGCCGCTGAAGGCCGTGGCCGAGCGGCTCGGGGTGGCATACTCCACGGCGAAGGAGAACATCACCCGGGTGCGCGTGAAGTACGTGGAGGTGGGACGACCCGCACCCACCAAGGTCGATCTGCTGAGACGCGCCATGGAAGACGGCATCCTCCAGGATGCGCCAGATGACGTCGGCCGTGGCTGAATCGGACCGGTCGGTGCTCGACGAGGCGTGGGGTCGCATCCCGCACACGCGCGAGAGCCAGGCCGACCAGGGGACGTTCACCCAGACGCGCATCGAGCGCGTCATCACGCTCATCGTGGGACCGGGCTCGCTCGTCCTCGGAGCGCAGGCGTTCTTCGCCGCTTTCGGGCCCGGGGATGAGGCGCAGGGGTGGCACCTCCCGTTGGTGCTCGGGGTGTTCCTCCCCCTCGTCGCGATGATCATCGCGTGCAGTGTGGGGCGCTTCGCCCGGGTGTTCTCGGGCATCTTCGCGGTGGTGTTCCTGCTGGCCCTCGCGTTGTGGCCACTCGCGACCGCGGGCGGTCCGGCGCCGGCGCCCACGGAGAACCCCTGGATCTTCTACCTCGTCAACGTGGCGACGGTGTCGACGATCGTCGCGTTCCCCCTCGCGCTGCAGATCGTGTGGACCATCGCCACCCCGCTGCTGTTCGGCGTCGTCCGTCTGCTCCAGGCCGGCGGACAGCCCGACTTCGTGCTCCCCGTGATCCTCGACGTCACGTTCGCCCTCATCCTCGGCAGCGTGCTGCTGACCCTCGGGTGGATGTATCGCTCGATCGCCGCCAACGTCGATCAGGCGCGCGCCGTCGCCGTGTCGAGCTATGCGGCGGCGGCGGCGACCGCGGCCACGGAGCACGAGCGCGTCGCGGTCGCCGCCCTGATGCACGACAGCGTCCTCGGCGCCCTGCTCGCCGCGGAACGCGCCTCCAGCCCGCGCGAACGCACGCTCGCGGTCAGCATGGCGCGAGAGGCGCTGACGCGACTCGCCAACGCCGAGAAGGACTCGCTCGAGGGCAGTGACGAGCCCGTTCCCGCCCTGCGCCTCGCCGACGACATCGAGGTCGCCGCTCGCGAGCTGGGCATCGACCTCGTCGTCACCCGGGCCGTGGAGGAGGGAACGCCTCGCGTCCCCGGGCGCGTGGCCCGCGCCCTGGTGCTCGCCGCCATGCAGGCCGTCGCCAACGCCGTGCAGCACGCCGACGCGCAGGGGCTCACGGTCGAGCTGACGGGGGACAGCGCGCCCGGTGGCGTCGCCGTGCGCGTGCGCGACACGGGGGCCGGCTTCGACGTGGCGGCGATCCCCGCTGACCGTCTCGGCATCCGCGGGTCGATCAACGCCCGTCTGGCGGCCGTCGGGGGACGCAGCGACATCGACTCGACCTCCGCCGGGACGACGGTCACCCTCGAGTGGGAGAGCGGGGACCGCTGGTGACCGTCCGCTCGGTGCTGTCCGTCATCGGTCTGGCCTTCACCGCCTACCTCGCCGCGAGGGGACTCATCTGGACCTCGCCCGAGACCGTCGTGCGCGGGTGGCTGATCGTGGCCGCTCTGCTCTTCTACCTGCCCGTCACCTGGCTCTGGATCTTCGCCATCGGTGCGCGCGAGCGTACCGACTCGTCGTCGCCGGTCACCTCGCCGGCCAAGCTCCCCGGCTGGGGCGTCGCGCTCGCGTTGATGGCCGCCGTCATCGTGCCGAACGCCCCGTTCCTCGCGGTCACCGAAGCCGGACGTTCCCAGCCCTTCGTGACCTGGGTGATCGGAGCGATCGGCGCCCTCATGACCATCGTCATGGTGCGCCGTCGCCCCATCGTGGCCTGGACCGGGATGGCCCTGCTCACCCTGTCGACCTCGCTCTGGTTGGGGCCCCTTCAAGCCCTCAGCCTCGGCCTCGTCGGCTCCCTCGTGTGGGTGGCCGCGGCGCAACTGGTGACGATCGCGCTCGATCGTGCCGCACGCGACGCCGAGCGGCTCGCCGAGCTGCAGCAGGCCGCCTCCGCATGGCAGGCGTCGCAGAGCGGGCGGCAGCGCGAGCGCCGGCTGCATGTCCAGCGTGCCCTGCAGGCCGCGGGTCCGATCCTCGCCCGCACCATCGAGAACGGTGGCAACCTCCGTGCCGCCGACAAGGAGGCGGCACGCCGCGCCGAGGCGAGTCTGCGCGACGAACTGCGCGGCAACCGTCTTCTCGATGACGGCGTGCGCGTCGAGATCGAGGCCGCCCGTCGCCGCGGAGCGGCCGTCAGCCTGTTCGACGAGGGCGGACTCGAGGGGCTGCGGGCCGCCGACCTCGACGCCATCCGTACCGAGCTGGCATCCGTCCTGCACGAGTCCGTCTCTCAGCGCGTCATCATCCGCACGTCGCCGCACCACGAGATCGCGGTGACCATCGTCGGCCGGTCCCGGGGCGACGGCGACGGGGGCGACGACGACGAGGTCGATCTCTGGCGCGAGATCCGCCGACCGCGCTGAGCGCACCCGACGGCTCACGACGCGTCCGGGCGGACAGCCGACGCCCGCGCCGAACGCACGCGACGGCTCACGATGCATCCCGGCGGACTGTCGACGCCCGCGCCGACCGCCCGCGACGGCCCACGCCGCATCAGCGCCGTCGCCGCGGCACACCCCTCACCCGCCGGTCCGACCGACGCAGAGGGGGGGATTCGTCGACGCTGCCGAGGATGAGGGGTGAGGGGCGGCGATGTCGCCTGCCCCCCACCCGGACGAACGGTTACCCGAAAACCGTTCGTGCGGCCGGATCCGGCTCGAAGGAGCGGTCCGACCGAACGCGTGATGCGTTCCAGCTCCTCCAGTATTCGCGAGCTGTCCCGCGGCGTCTGTAGGTATTTCGGGGGACACTTCCCGGCCGAACGGTCAGCCGGTGAAGCCGTTCCATCCCGCGGCGCGGTTCAGGGGGGTGCGCAGGCCGCGCGCCGACAGCTCCCAGCGGGACCGCGGGGCGTGGTCGGGCGCCGTGGCCTCGGCGACCTCGCGCACGTACGCCTCGCTGACCACGACGATCGCCGCGGCCAACTCCTCCTCGGTCGGCGTGCCGCGCACGACCTCCGCCACGACGGGCGGCAGGCCGGTGTTCGCAGACGCGTCGCTCACAGCGGGATGTTCCCGTGCTTCTTGGCGGGGAGGCTCGCGCGCTTGTTGCGCAGCGCGCGCAGAGCCTTGGCGATCGACACGCGCGTCTGCGCGGGCTCGATGATCCCGTCGAGCTCGCCCCGCTCTGCGGCGAGGAACGGGGATGCCACGTTGTAGGTGTACTCGTTCGCGAGGCGCGTGCGCACCGCGGCGACGTCTTCTCCCGCCTCCTCGGCGCGCTTGATCTCGCCGCGGTAGAGGATGTTGACGGCGCCCTGGCCGCCCATGACGGCGATCTCCGCGGTCGGCCAGGCGAGGTTGATGTCGGCGCCCAGCTGCTTGGAGCCCATGACGATGTACGCGCCGCCGTAGGCCTTGCGCAGGATCACGGTCACGAGGGGGACGGTGGCCTCGGCATACGCGTAGAGCAGCTTGGCGCCGCGGCGGATGACGCCGGTCCACTCCTGGTCGGTGCCGGGGAGGTATCCGGGCACGTCCACCAGGGTGACGATCGGGATCGAGAACGCGTCGCAGAAGCGCACGAAGCGCGAGGCCTTCTCGCCCGCGTCGATGTTGAGCGTGCCGGCCATCTGCGAGGGCTGGTTCGCGATGACGCCGACGGTCCGTCCCTCGATCCGCCCGAAGCCGATCACGATGTTCGGCGCGAACAGCGGCTGCACCTCGAGGAACTCCCCGGCATCCACGATCCCGTCGATCACGGTGTGAATGTCGTACGGCTGGTTGGGGGAGTCGGGGATGACCGTGTTCAGCGAGCGGTCGGCATCCGTCGTCTCGAACTCGAACGGCGTCTCGTAGACGGGGATCTCGGCGAGGTTGTTGTCGGGCAGGTAGCCGATGAGCCCGCGCGCGTAGTCGATCGCGTCGTCCTCGTCGTCGGCGAGATAGTGCGCGACGCCGGAGCGGGTGTTGTGGGTGAGCGCCCCGCCGAGCTCCTCCATGCCGACATCTTCGCCGGTGACGGTCTTGATGACGTCGGGGCCGGTCACGAACATCTGGCTCGTCTTGTCGACCATGATGACGAAGTCGGTGAGGGCGGGGGAGTACACCGCGCCTCCCGCGGCGGGTCCCATGATGATGGAGATCTGCGGGATCACGCCCGAGGCGGCGGTGTTGAGGCGGAAGATCTCGCCGTACTTGCCGAGGGCGACGACGCCCTCCTGGATGCGCGCGCCGCCGGAGTCGAGGACGCCGATGATCGGGATGCCGCTGCGCAGCGCGAGCTCCATCACCTTGATGATCTTGTCGCCGGCGACCTCGCCGAGCGATCCGCCGAAGGTGGAGAAGTCCTGCGCGTACACCGCGACCGTGCGGCCGTGGATGGTGCCGGTGCCCGTGACGACCGAGTCGCCGTAGGGGCGGGACTTGTCCATGCCGAACGCGGTGGTGCGATGGCGCACGTACTCGTCGAGCTCGACGAACGAGCCCGGGTCGACCAGCATCTCGAGGCGCTCGCGGGCGGTGAGCTTGCCCTTGGCGTGCTGCTTCTGGCGCGCGGCGGCTTCGGCATCGACGACCGCCTCCTGGAACCTGCTGCGCAGGTCCGCGATCTTGCCGGCGGTGGTGAAGAGATCGGGCTGGTCGGTCACGCTTTCCACCCTAGCGACCGCACCGGCACCGGCGTTGGAGGGTGCGCACAAGCGAATCGTCCGCGGGCTGTGGCATCCGGCCATCGATGGTGTCGGTCGTCGCACGCAACCGGATGCCGACGCGCCGCCGTTTCCCTAAGGTGTGGACATGCCGATCCCCGCGTCCGGATACCCCCGCACCGCCGACATCAGCCCCCGCGTCCAGGTGGTGACGACCACCGATTCGACCAACGCCGACGTCGTGGCCGCCGTCACCGCCGACCCCGCCGGCTGGCCTCACCTCTCGTTGCTTGTCACCGACGACCAGCGCGCGGGCCGGGGGCGCCTCGACCGCACGTGGACGGCGCCGGCGGGCACCGCGCTCGCCGTGTCCGTCGTGGTGGACGCGTCCGGCATCCCGATGTCGTCGCGCGGGTGGATCCCGCTGGCCGCGGGGGCGGCCATGACCCGCGCTGTCCGCGCGCAGCTGACCGGCCACAGCGGCAGCGCCGAGCTGAAGTGGCCGAACGACGTGCTCGTGGACGGCGCCAAGATCTGCGGCATCCTGGCCGAGGCGGTGCCGGGCACGTTCGACACGGTGGTGGTCGGAGCGGGTGTCAACACGCGCATGTCCCGCGCCGATCTTCCCGTGACGACCGCGACGTCGTTCCAGGCGATCGGGGCGGAGTGCGACGACGACCGCTTGATGGCCGACTACCTCGGCCACCTGCGCGACAGCCTCGCCGCCCTCGCATCCGGAGACGTCGCGGGCGTGCACCGCGACATCGAGGGGCTGTGCGCGACGGTCGGGCGCGAGGTGACGGTGTCGATGCCCGACGGGTCGACGGTGCAGGGGCGCGCCGAGCGACTCGACGACGACGGTCGCCTCGTCGTCGCGGCCGGCACGATCGAGACGGTCGTGGCCGCGGGCGACGTCGTGCACGTGCGCTGACGCGGTGCGGCGCTGGTCCGCCGCGACCGCCGCCCGCGTGTGCGCCGCGATCGTCGGCCGCGGGGTCGCACAATGAGAGGGTGACCCAGCCGTCGAGCTCGATCGGGCGCCCACGCATGCCGGCGCCGGGCACGAACGCGCCCGAGCTGCGCATCGCCCGGCTGCACGCTCATGCCCGCGGGCTGTTCTGGTCCGCGCTCGTGCTCATCGCCGTCGCGGGGGCGACCGCCTACTTCTACGACAACCTCCCCGCGCCCTACGAGAACTGGATGCTGCTGACCGCCGCCGCGGTCGTCGTCCTGCTGCTGGTCGTCATCCCGTTCCTCGTGTGGCTCTCCCACACGTGGACCATCACGACGCGCCGCGTCATCGAGCGCTCGGGGCCGTTCGGCTCGACCCAGCGCGAGATCTCCCACGTGCGGGGCTACGCGATCCAGATGCGCCGCGGCATCTTCCAGCGCCTCTGGGGTGCGGGCACGTTGTCGCTGTCGAACGGCGTCGAGCCCCCGCTGCGCATGAAGAACATCCCGCACGCCGTGCTCGTGCACGAGACGCTGGTCGATCAGGTCGAGGTCAACCAGATCCTCGCCCACCGCGATTCGCAGACCTTCGGCTCGGGCTCCGTCGGCCTCTGACGTTGCGGCGGGTCCCGGTCCCTTCGACGGGCTCAGGGACCTCACGTCGCGGAGAGGTGGCTGAGCCTGTCGAAGCCACCGGGCCCCGCATCTGCGCCCCCGGAGCCGGGGCGGGGCGTCGGCGCTTCCCGACGCCCCGGGGCGGCCCCGGCTCGCGCGCGCGCGGACGTCCCGACAGAATGGATGCCGACGGAAGGAGCGGCATGGCGCTGCGAGTCGGAGTGGTCGGTGGCGGACAGCTGGCGCGGATGATGATCGCACCGGCGGTCGAGCTGGGCGTAGAGATCCGCGTGCTCGCCGAGGAGGAGGGCATGTCGGCGGCCCTCGCCGCAACCGCCGTCGGCGATTACCGCGACGCCGAGACCGTGCTCGCGTTCGCGCGCGACGTCGACGTCATCACCTTCGACCACGAGCACGTCCCGCAGGACGTCCTCGCCGCCCTCGTCGACGCGGGTGTTGCCGTGCACCCCGGCCCCGCGCCCCTCGGGGTCGCGCAGGACAAGCTCGTCATGCGCGCCCGCATGGCCGAGCTCGGCCTGCCGCAGCCCGATTGGGCCGCCGTCGCCGACTCCACGGCGCTCCAGGACTTCCTCGACGCCCACGGCGGTCGCGCGGTCGTCAAGACCCCCCGCGGCGGATACGACGGCAAGGGCGTCCGGGTCGTGTCGGCCGCGACCGAGGCCGACGACTGGTTCGCCGCCCTCGCGGAAGACGGCAACGGGGGGTCGCTGCTCGTCGAGGAGCTCGTCGACTTCACGCGCGAGCTCGCCCAGCAGGTCGCCCGCCGCCCCTCCGGCGACGTCCGCGCCTACCCGGTCGTCGAGACCGTCCAGCGCGACGGGGTGTGCGCCGAGGTGGTCGCCCCCGCCCCGCGCGCCGACCAGCGCGTGCAGCGCGCGGCCGCCGAGATCGGTGTCGCGGTCGCGGAGGGCCTGGGGGTGACCGGCATGCTCGCCGTCGAGCTCTTCGAGACCACCGACGAGCGCATCCTCATCAACGAACTCGCCATGCGTCCGCACAACAGCGGGCACTGGACGCAGGACGGCGCGGTCACGAGCCAATTCGAGCAGCACGTGCGCGCGGTCCTCGACCTGCCCCTCGGATCGACGGATGCCGTCGCCCCCTGGACCGTGATGATCAACGTGCTGGGCGGTCCGGCGGAGGGAACGCTCGAGGAGCGCTTCCCCACCGCCATGGCCGCTCACCCGTCCGCCAAGATCCACACCTACGGCAAGGCGCCGCGTCCGGGCCGCAAGGTCGGGCACGTCAACGTCGTCGGCGAGGACCTCGACGACGTCGTGTACGAGGGGCGCGCGGCCGCGGCCTTCTTCGACTGAATCGGCGACCGACCGGTGCTCCTGAGCGCGCCGTTCCGCGATCTTCCAGCGAGCCCCCCTAGCCTGGTGCGGTGACCCGGCCGCTGCATTCTTCCGAGACGCCCGTGGTCGGCGTCGTCATGGGCTCCGACTCCGACTGGCGGGTGATGGATGCCGCCTCCGCGGTGCTGACGGAGTTCGGCATCCCGCACGAGGTCGAGGTCGTCTCCGCCCACCGCACCCCCGACAAGCTCGTGCGCTACGGACGCGAGGCGCGCGGCCGGGGGCTCCGCGCCATCATCGCCGGGGCCGGGGGAGCGGCGCACCTGCCGGGCATGCTGGCATCCGTGACCGCCCTCCCCGTGATCGGCGTCCCGGTGCAGCTGGCGACCCTCGACGGACTGGACTCGCTGCTCAGCATCGTGCAGATGCCGGCCGGCATCCCCGTCGCAACCGTGTCGATCAACGGCGCGAAGAACGCCGGACTGCTGGCCGCCCGCATCCTCGGCAGTGCCGACGCAGAGCTCGCGGAGCGCGTGGAGGCCTACGCCCGAGACCTCGAGGCCCAGGTCGACGAGAAGAACCGGCGTCTGAAGGACTCGCTGTGACCCTCGCAGCGCCCGCCCGCCCGCGCGCACACGCGCCGATGATCGAGGCGCGGCCGCTGCGCAACCCCGACGCGTCGTCGGTCGAGGTCATGACCCGCCGCGGCTGGTGGCTCGTCGTGCTGAACCTGCTCATCCCCGGGTCGGCGCAGGTGCTGGCCGGCAACCGGCGCCTCGGTCGGTTCGGGCTCGGGGCCACCCTCGCGCTGTGGACGCTGCTCGTGCTGGCGGGCCTGGGGGCGATCCTGTGGCCGACCGGCCTCTTCACCCTCGCCACCGGCTCGTTCTTCCCCGACTTCCTGTCGTGGTTCCGGCCGCTGCCGCTGACCCTCGTGCAGGTCGTGATCGCCGCCTACGTCGTGCTGTGGGTCGTGCTCACCATCGACACCCTGCGCCTGATCCGGCTGGTCAAGGTCGGTCCGATCTCCCGCGTCGCCCTCGCGATCGTGTCCGTCGGGATGCTGGTGCTCACCGGTTCGGGAGCCGCCTGGGCGGCCCAGGTCGCGGGAAGCACCCGTGACGCGTTCTCGACGCTGTTCGCGCAGTCGGCGCCCGTCGTCCCGCCGTCCGACGGCTACTACAACATCCTCCTTCTCGGCGCCGACTCCGGCGAAGGTCGTGATTCGATGCGTTTCGACAGCATCTCGGTGGTCTCCATCAACGCCGCCACCGGCGCGACGACGATCACCGGCATCCCGCGCGACATGCCGCACTTCCCCTTCGCCCCGGGGCCGATGCAGGACAAATACCCGGACGGACACACCGGATACGCCAATGCGACGTGCGGCTGGGGCAGCGGCATCAACCAGCTCAAGACCGAGGTCGAGATCTGCCAGGACGGCAACGCCCTCTACCCCGAGGCAAAGGCGCACGACTCCGAGCCCGGGATCGAGGCGACGAAGGATGCCGCCGAGGGCATCATGGGCATTCAGATCCCCTACTACGTGCTCATCGACATGAAGGGCTTCGCCGACGTCATCGACGCTCTCGGCGGGGTCGACATCAACGTCCAGGAGCGCCTGCCCAAGGGCGGACCCGCCTACGACGGCCAGCCGGTGGAGGACTGGGCCTTCGGATGGATCGAGCCCGGTCAGCAGCACATGGACGGCGACACCGCCCAGTGGTACGCCCGCTCGCGCTACACCACGAGCGACTTCGACCGCATGCGTCGCCAGCGCGAGTTGCAGGAGGCGATCCTCGCGCAGTTCACGCCCCAGAACGTGCTCGCGCATTTCCAGCAGGTGGCCACCTCGACCACGAACATCCTCCAGACCGATCTGCCGCAGAGCCTCATCGCCCCGACGCTGGTCGATCTCGCCCTCAAGGCGAAGGACCAGACGGTGAACACCCTCGAGCTCACTCCCGCCGGCGGCGTCGACGAGTTCGACCCCGACTACGCGCAGGTGCAGCAGATGGTGAAGGACGCCCTGCACCCGCCGACCGAAACGGAGAGCCCCGCGCCGTGACCGTCACCCTCCGCGTCGTCCTCGACCAGCTCGTCGCGCC
Source organism: Microbacterium sp. NPDC007973 (assembly GCF_042958465.1). NCBI lineage: Bacteria > Bacillati > Actinomycetota > Actinomycetes > Micrococcales > Microbacteriaceae > Microbacterium > Microbacterium sp. NPDC007973. Next base: position 564,537 of record NZ_JBIBJJ010000001.1, on the reverse strand, counting down.
GACCTCCCGCGACCTCGCCGAGGCCTCGGCATCCCTCGCCGAAGCCCTCATCGCGACGGCCCCGCGGGGCTGCGACGTCGCGGCGATCGTTCCCGCCCCCGGTCTCGCCGACGATCAGACGATCGAAGGGCTGAGCTCCGAGACGCGGCTGGCGGTGCGTCGTCGCGAACTCGCGGCGTCGTGGCAGCTCGGGGTGGCCCCGGGAATCGGCAAGGGGCTCATTCACTCCCCGACGGCGTTGGCCCCGCTCGTCCGACACGACCGGGTCAACGAGACGCACCAGATCGTCGTGACGCTGTGGGACCTGCGGGCGTTCGAGACCCCCGACGAGCTGCCGAGGACCGAGAGCCTTGCCGCGCGGGCCCTGCTCTCGCGCGTGGCGAAGCACGCGGACGCGGTGATCGTGCCGACCCACGCGATGGCCGACCGGCTGGCCGAGACGGCCAAGGCGAAGCTCGTGAAGAAGCTTCGCGTGATCGGCGGTGCTCCCGCCGCGGGACTCCGCGTGCCCTCGGATGCCGTGGGGCGCCTGCGCGCCCTCGATCTGCCGTCGACGTTCGTCGCCACGACGGGAGGCGTCGCGGCCTCGGACGACCTCGCCCACGCCTTCGAAGCGGTCGTCTCGGCGGGCTGGGACGGCGACGTGGTCGTGCTCGACGTGCCGGAAGGGGAGGAGCCCGGCGTGGCCGGCATCGCGGCGGCGGCCGGCGTGGCGGAGACGCGCGTGCACGCGCGCGGTTCGCTCGACCGGTGGGATCGCGCCGCCGTGCTCTCGCACGCCGCCGCGTTCATCGCCCCGTGCGCCCGCACCGACTGGCCCTGGCGGGCGGTCGATGCGCTCGCGCTCACCGTTCCCGTCGTGGCCGTCGACACCGTCGCGCACCGCGAAGTGCTCGACGACGCGGCGGCCTATGCGGCTCCGGGGGCACTCGGTGAGGCCCTCGCCCGCGCCCTGGGCGACGAGGCGGAGCGTCTGCGCGTGCTCGCCGGTGACCGCGCGAAGGGGTTCGCCTGGGCAGCCGCGGCCGAGCGCGTCTGGGCCCTGCACGCGGAGCTGTGATCGAGCGACCTCCCGCGAGGCTCCCGCGACCGCGGACGAGGCGACCCTAGGCTTCGGCGTATGCCTGCTCGCGTCGGGATCGTCGTCCGCACCCGCCACCGTCCCGGATTCCTCCGCGGTGCGCTCGCCGACATCGCCGCGCAGACCTTCGCCGACCGGCGAGTCGTGGTCGTGAACGACGGCGGCGTCGCCGCCGAGGTCGACCGCGTGGTCGCGGAATCCGGCCTCTCGGACGCCGAGATCATGCACATCGCCGACGGCGACGGCGGTCGCTGCGTCGCCGCGAACACGGGCGTGCGCGCACTCGACACCGACCACGTCGTGCTGCACGACGACGACGACCGGTGGCATCCCGAATTCCTCTCCCGCACCGTCGCGTGGCTCGACGCGCACCCCGACGACGCCGCCGTCGCGGTACCGACCGAGATCGTCTACGAGGAGCAGCGCGACGGCGCCTGGGTCGAGGTCGGTCGAGCGCCGTTCTGGGCGGGGATGCAGCGGGTCTCGCTCACCGAGATGATGAGCATCAACCGCATGGTGCCCATCGCGGTGCTGTACCGCCGTGCCGTGCACGCCGAGGTGGGCTGGTACGACGAGACGCTCGACGCCGTCGAGGACTGGGACCTCTACCTGCGCATCCTGCGCGTGCACGGAATCGGCTTCCTCCCGGGCGAGCCCCTCGCCTTCTGGACGCAGCGACCGGATGCCGTCGGCCTCGACGCCAACAGCATGTTCGGTCTGGCCGCGGAGCACGCGCGCGACGACGCGCTCGTCCGTGACCGCGCGCTGGGGGAGTGGGTGCGCCGTGAGGGCGCCGGGCTCCCTCTCTTCGTCGCCGCGTCGCAGGCCGAGCTGACGGCTCACGTCGACCGGTCGATCGACCGGGCCGTCGAGCGGATCGTCGAGCGGCTGCGCGCCGACATCCGCGATGACGTCCGGCGCGAGATCGACGCGCATCAGCCGGTGATGTCGCGGCTGCGGCGGGTGCGGCGAACCCTTCGGCGCGGGTAACGACCCGGCGTCGCGCGGCGTGGCAGCGGGAACCCACGTTCAGCCCCCGCATAATGATCGCGTGAGCCACACCACAGCCGCTGCCCGCTCGTCCCGCTCGCGTCGCCTGCGGACGACCCTCCCGGTGCTCATGGTCGCCGGCCTCGTCGGGCTGTCGGCGTGCGCGACCCCGGTCGGAGGGGTGAGCCCCTCCCCGACGGCGACGGCGGCATCCGCAAGCCCCTCGGCGTCGCCGACGAGCACCCCCACGGGAACGCCCTCGCCGTCGCCCTCCGCCTCCGCCACACCGGGGACCGTCTACAACGGCGAGATCCTGATCGTGACCTCCGAGGTGCGCGACAGCAACCTCGAAGTGAGCGCGATGGTGCCGGGCATCTCGGAGTCCGGTGGGACGTGCACCCTCACCGTGGATTCCACCGGCGCCACGGCGTCGGTCGAAGCGAACGAAGGCAAGGACGTCACCTACTGCGGATTGATGTCGATCGCGGTCGGCGCTGACGCGCCGGAGGACCTCGCCTTCCACGTGTCCTACACGTCGCGGGCGCTTCAGGCGCAGTCGTCGATCACGACGATCGAGCCGACCCCGTGACCCGCCCGGTGGCTCGTCGTCTTGCGGCCATCCTGGCGGCATGGGCGTGCGCCATGGCCCTCCTCGTGGCGCTTCCGGCGACCGTCGCTCCCACCTCATCGGCGGCAGCCGCGGACGCCGCTGACTGGAACCCGGGCAACATCATCGACGATGCCGTCTTCTACGACGGCGACGCGATGACGGCCGGAGAGATCCAGACCTTCCTGAACGGCAAGGTCCGAACCTGCCAGTCGGGGTACACCTGTCTCAAGGACTACCGCCAGAACACCGACAACCGTCCCGCGGACAAGTACTGCAACGGCTACGCGGGGGCGCCGAACGAGAGCGCCGCGACGATCATCGACAAGGTGGCGCGGTCCTGCGGCATCAGCCAGAAATCGCTCTTGGTGCTCCTGCAGAAGGAGCAGGGACTGATCACCTCCACGGCCCCCTCCGAGTGGAACTACCTCGCGGCGACCGGTCAAGGCTGCCCCGACACCGCCCCCTGCGACGCGTCGACCCAGGGGTTCTTCTACCAGGTCTATTACGGCGCCCGGCAGTTCGAGGTCTACCGCCTGAATCCCACCTGGTGGGGCTATCAGTCCGGTCGGTGGAACAACATCCTCTACAACCCCAACGGCGGATGCGGAACCCAGCGCGTCTTCATCGAGAACCAGGCCACGGCCGGGCTCTACATCTACACCCCCTACGTGCCGAACCAGGCCGCGCTGAACAATCTCTACGGCACCGGCGACGGATGCTCGGCATACGGCAACCGGAACTTTTGGCGCACGTTCGTCGACTGGTTCGGCTCGACCCGGTACACGCCGAAGCTGCCGCAGTACGGGGTGGACCCGTCCGTGGTGGCGGTCGATGCGTCGGGGAGCGTGTTGTCGTACCCCTTCAAGAACAGCGCGTGGGGGGCTCGCGTGCGCACCGCCGGGGGAGTCGCCAGCACGGATCGGGTTCTCGCCATGGGCGATTTCGACGGCGATGGTCGTCGCGACATGATCGTCATCGACAAGGCGAAGAAGGTGTGGTTGCGCCCGCTCGCGGAGCAGGGCAACGATCTGGCACCCAAGCGCATCGACGTGAACTGGTCGGACGCGCCGTTCATCAGCGCGGCGGGCGATGCCGACGGCGACGGGATCCCGGACGTCTATACGACGACGAAGGACGGGCGGTTGCTGTTCTGGAAGGGCACCGGCTACGGAACCTTCGCAGCGGCACGTCAAGTCGGAAGCGGCTGGATCGGTTACACCGCCTTCGTCAGCGGGTCCGACATCACCGGCGACGGCGTGCCCGACCTCCTCGCGCGCGACGACTCCGGCGCACTATGGAGTTACCGCGGTGACGGCAAGGGCGGGTTCCGCGACGGCCGGGATTATCTCGGCGGCGGATGGGACGTCATGAAGACGATCCTGATGCCCGGCGACTTCACGGGAGACGGTCCCGGCGACATTCTCGCAGCGGACAAGTCGGGCGTGCTGTGGGCCTACGCCGGGAGCAACAACGGCAGCTTCAACCGTGTGAGTACTCCCGTCGGCAGCGGGTGGTCGGTCATGAGCGTCATCACGAGTGAGGGACCCCGGCCGGGGTGGCGCAAGTCCTTCCCCGGCGGCGCCGGTGACCTCACCGGCGACGGCGCGGGCGACGTGGTCGCCGTGTCGAACAAGGGTGTGATGAGCGTCTACCCCGGGAACGGATCCGGCGGTTGGCTGGGCCCCATCCAGGTCGACGCCAAGTGGGGAACGTCGAAGATCGTGCCCCTGGGTGACTTCACGGGCGACGGCCGTGCGGACCTCGGACGCATCACGAGCGACGGCACTTTCCAGCTGTTGCGCGGCAGAGGCGACGGGACTTTCGACAAGCCCACGACGATCGGCAGTGGATGGAGCGGATTCGGCCTCGTGACCGGTGGCATCGATTTCGACGGAGACCGTCGTGTGGACGTCGTCGCCCGTGACGCTTCGGGAGGGTTGAAGCTCTACCGCGGCGACGGGATGGGCGGATGGCTGACCGGCCAGGGTCAGCCCATCGGCATCGGCTGGAACGTCATCGACTCGCTCTCCGCGGCCGGCGACGTCGACGGAGACGGTGTCAACGACTTCATTGCACGCCGCACAGACGGGACGCTGTGGATGTACGGCACCGACGGGCGGGGAAATTGGGGATCGATCCGACAGATCGGCACCGGTTGGAACGTCTTCGGAGCCGTCTTCAGCCCGGGTAACTTCGACGGCTCCGGCGGGCCGGACGTCCTCGGCCGTGCGTCGAACGGCAACTTGTTCCTCTACCGCGGGGACGGCGGGGGCGGATGGCAGGGCGATCGGGTGCTCGCGGGAATCGGGTGGGGAGTGATGTCGCAGATCCGCTGAGTTGCCGCTCGTCGAGCGGGCCGGTGCCGTTCGCGGGATGCCGCCGCATCGACGACACTGGAGAGTCGGCCTTTTCGAAAGTGAGACCAGCTCCGTGACGAACCCCCTCGCTTCTGACGCGCGGCGCGCCTTCCGCGATCGGTATCGCGAATGGACGACGCCGCGATCGGACGGGCTGCCGAACTCCGCGGTCGTGGGCGTGCCTCTCGGCATCCTCGGATTCGTGCTGGTGGCCCTCGTCGCGCTGGGGTTGACGGGATCCTCGACGGGGGTCGTCCACGACCTCATCAGCCAGGGCGAGGACCCCGCCTTGATCGCGGGCGAGCCCGAGCCGATCCGCAGTGATGAATGGTTCGTTCAGACGTCGTGGGTGATCTCGCAGGTGGAGCAAGATCTGCCGGCCCGTAATGAGACGTTCCCCGGCGGAATGGATGCGACCGTTCAGAACGACCTCCCCACCACCGACTGGTCGACGCTGCTCAGGCCGCACCTGTGGGGTTTCTTCTTCCTGCCGCTGGATCAAGCGATGGCCCTGAAGTGGTGGCTACCGGGATTCGCCGTCATCGCCGCAGGTTATCTCCTCTCGGTCGTGCTGATGCCACGCCGGCCTCTGACGGCGGCAGCGCTGTCCGTCGGCTTCTTCTTCGCGCCGTTCTTCCAGTGGTGGTACCTGTCCACGACCCTCTATCCCGCCGCGTGGGCTTTCCTGGTGATGGCGACGGCGCTGTGGTGCCTGCGGTCGCGGCGACGACGCGGCGCCTGGATCCTCGCCGCCGTGACCGCCTGGACGACGGCGGCCATGGCGGTCGGCGTGTACGCGCCTTTCATCGTCCCCGTGGTCCTCGTGGCCGCGGCTTTCACGGTCGGTGCCGTCCTGACACCGGGAGACGATCTGCTTCCCTTCCGCCGTCGGTTGCGTCGTCCGGTGCCTCTTCTCGTCGCGGGCGGGGCGGCGGCCGTCGTCATGGTGGTCTGGCTGATGACGAGGTTGTCGACGATCGAGGGGTTCACGTCGACGGTCTACCCGGGCGAACGCCTGCAGAAGGTGGGCGAGGGCGGGTGGTCCGAACTCGCACAGCTGTTCGCCGGGTTCCTGTCCTTCGACCTCGGCCGCACCGCGGGCAAGCCCTTCGCGATGAACATGCCCGAGGCGTCGACGTTCTTCCTCCCCGGCCTGTTCCTCGTCGTCGTGGTGGTCTGGCTGCTCGTGGAGCGCTGGAGAGCCGAGCGCCGTGCAGACCCCGTGTCGATCGCGCTCCTCGTGGCGGGGGCCGTCATGCTCGCCTTCCTGTTCGTGCCGGGGTGGGATGCGATCGCGCACCTGCTGCTCCTGGATCGCACCACCTCCGCGCGCATGCGCATCGGCTTCGGCGTCCTCAGTTTCGTCCTGGTGCTCGTGGTCGGCGCCGCCCTCGACCGCCGACGGAGCCGAGGGGCCGGTCGAGGGCCCTGGTGGGTGTCTCTCGGTGCGCTGGCCGTGGCCGCGGCATCCATGGCGATGGTCCTCTGGCGCGTGCATCGGACCGGCGGGCTGACGGCCTATCTGGAGGGCAGCAGCGGCGCGGACGCGGTCCTCGGGGTGGTTCTGGGCCTGCTCTTCCTCTTCTCGGTCGTGGCTTTCGCGCGCGGAGGGGTCACCGCCGGTGCGATCGCTTTGCTGCTGGTGTCGATAGCGTCGGGACTGGGCGTGAACCCGCTCTACCGGGGCGTGCTCGACTTGCGGGAGACCGCGACCGTGCAGACGGTTCAGCAGCGGGATGAACAGGACCCGGGAACCTGGGTGGGCATCACCTCGAGCTCGCTGCCCACGATGATGCTCGTCGAGTCGGGGGTCACCGCGCTCAACGGCTTCCAGGGTGCGCCGTCCGAGGAGATGTGGGGTCAGATCGATCCCACCGGGGCCGCGGAAGAGGAGTGGAACCGCCTGGGAATGGTGTCGTGGGTGCTCGGCACCGGCGACCCTGCGCCGCGCAATCCCTACCCGGACCAGGTGCAGATGACGTTCGACGCCTGTGCACCCTTCGCCCAGGAGCACGTCACCTGGGTGCTGAGCGAGGCCCCGATCGACTCGGCGTGCGTCACCCTGTCGGACACCGTCCAGGAGGGCCCGACCACGATGCGCATCTACGAAGTGCGGAAATGAAGAGGGGACCGCGTCCGCGGTCCCCTCTTCATTCCTGGAGCGTCATCCCTGAAGGTAGGCGCGCAATCTCTCTTCCATATCGCCGGTGACGACGGGGCCCGCTTCATCGACGAGCAGCACGCTGTTGCGGGGGCGAGGCGCGACGGGCGTCGGGGACGCCGCGAAGTACTCGTCGGTGCCGACCCCGGAGACGCGCTCGGGGTCGTGTCCGGTGATCGCGAACACTTCGCGTGCGATGTCGTACCAGGTGCGCGCAGTCCCGACCCCCGTGACGTTGTAGACGCCGAAGGGAGCTGCAGCATCGAGGAGACCTTGGATCGTGGAGGCGATGTCGGTGGTGAACGTCAGGCGTCCGACCTGATCGTTCACCACGCGCGGGTCGATTCCCCGCTCGGCGAGTGACGCCATCGTCCGGACGAAGTTCGCGCCGTCGCCGATGACCCAGCTCGTGCGCAGGATGTAATGGCGCGGCACGGTGGCCACGATGGCATCGCCCGCGGCCTTCGTCTGCCCGTAGACCCCCAGGGGACTGACGACGTCGTCCGTGCCGTACGCGCCGTCCTTCGTCCCGTCGAAGACGTAGTCGCTCGAGACGTGGACCAGAGTGATCCCGTTCGCCGCCGCGATACGCGCCAGCGCCGCCACCGCGGTGACATTGGCCGCCCAGGCCTCGACGCGTCCGTCCGGTGTCTCGGCAGCGTCGACCTTCGTGTACGCCGCGGCGTTGATGATCGCGCCGTAGTCGCGCCAGCGGCGTGCGGCACCGAGGTCGGGGGAGGTGAGGTCGAGGTCGGCACGCGTGGCGTACTCGATCCACGGGTGATCGCCGAAGTGCTCCCGCAGAGCGCGGCCGAGCTGGCCGTTGGCGCCCGTCACGAGGGTCTTCTTGGGCGGCATGGGCACCACCTCGGCCAGACGCGGATGATTCTGGTCCTTGACGCTGATCTCGACTTCATCGAGGGGGATGGGCCACGCGATCGCGACCGTCTCGTCAGCGAGGTTGAGGAAGGTGTACGTCGCATCGGGAGACCAGTGGTCGTTCACGAGGTACGTGTAGGCGGTGTCGGGTTCGAGCGTCTGGTACGAGTTGCCGACGCCTCGCGGCACGAAGATCGCGACCGAGGGGTCGAGTTCGGCGGTGAAGACCGCTCCGAAGGAGGCGCCCTCGCGCAGGTCGACCCAGGCGCCGAAGATCCGACCCGTGGCGACGGAGACGTACTTGTCCCACGGTTCCGCGTGGATGCCGCGGGTGGTGCCCACGGCGTCGTTGAACGAGATGTTGTTCTGGACGGGCCCGAAGTCGGGCAGGTCGACGGCCGACGCCGTCATCTTCTCGCGCTGCCAGTTCTCCTTGAACCAGCCGCGCGAGTCGCCGTGCACGGGCAGGTCGAGCAGGATCAGGCCGGGGATGGTCGTCTCCCGGGCCGAGAGCGCCTTTCCGAAGTCGATCGACACCGCGTCACTGGCCCTTGCTGGCGTAGAACGCCTCGACGCCGTCCTTGGTGGGAGCCCACCAGGCCTCGTTCTCGCGGTACCAGTCGATCGTCGCGGCGAGGCCGGACTCGAAGTCGCCGTAGGTCGGGGTCCACCCGAGTTCGGTGCGCAGCTTCGTCGAGTCGATGGCGTACCGCAGGTCGTGACCGGGACGGTCGGTGACGAGGTCGTAGGCGTCCGTGGGGTTCCCGGTGATCTGCAGGATCAGTTCGACGACGCTCTTGTTGTCCTTCTCCCCGTCGGCGCCGATCAGGTACGTCTCGCCGATCTCGCCCTTGTCGAGGATCGTCAGGACAGCGGAGGAGTGGTCGTCGGCGTGAATCCAATCGCGCACGTTCTCACCGGTGCCGTAGAGCTTCGGGCGAACTCCGCGCAGGACGTTGGTGATCTGGCGGGGGATGAACTTCTCGACGTGCTGGTACGGCCCGTAGTTGTTCGAGCAGTTGCTGATCGTGGCGCGGACCCCGAACGAGCGGACCCAGGCTCGCACGAGGAGGTCGGACCCGGCTTTGGTCGAGGAGTAGGGCGAGGAGGGGTTGTAGGGCGTGCTCTCGGTGAAGCGGGCCGGGTCCTCGAGTTCGAGGTCGCCGTAGACCTCGTCGGTGGAGATGTGGTGGAAGCGCACGTCGTGACGGCGGGCCGCCTCGAGCAGCGTGTATGTCCCGATGATGTTGGTGTCGAGGAACGGGCGGGGGTCGTGCAGGGAGTTGTCGTTGTGCGATTCCGCGGCGTAGTGCACCACGGCGTCGGCCTCGGCGACGAGGGGGTCGACCACGGCGGCATCCGCGATGTCGCCCACGACCAGACGCACGCGGTCCTCGGGGAGCCCCGCCAGGGAGGCCTCGTTACCGGCGTAGGTGAGCTTGTCCAGCACGGTCACCGTGTGGTCGGTGTGCGCGACGACGTGGTGCACGAAGTTGGAACCGATGAAACCGGCGCCACCGGTCACGAGAAGACGACTCATGCTCACCAGAGTAGAGGGTGCTCAGCTCGGCCGAGGGGTGGCGGATTGGCGCGCACCTCGCCATGGGGGAGACTGAATCCATGCGCGGAATCATTCTGGCGGGCGGCACGGGCTCGCGACTTCATCCCATCACGCTGGGCATCTCGAAGCAGCTCGTCCCGGTCTACGACAAGCCGATGATCTACTACCCGCTCTCCACGCTGATCCTCGCCGGCATCCGCGACATCCTCATCATCACGACGCCCCAGGACTCCGAGCAGTTCCAGCGCCTGCTGGGCGACGGTTCGCGCTTCGGTATCTCGCTCACCTATAAGGTGCAGCCGTCTCCCGACGGCCTCGCCCAGGCGTTCCTCCTCGGAGAGGAGCACATCGGGTCCGAGTCGGTGGCCCTGGTCCTCGGGGACAACATCTTCTACGGGCAGGGCATGGGCACCCGCCTGCGCCAGTACACGGATCTCGACGGCGGTGTCGTGTTCGGATACCGGGTCGCGGACCCGACGGCCTACGGGGTCGTCGAGTTCGATTCCGCGGGCCGCGTGGTCTCGCTCGAAGAGAAGCCCGCTGTCCCCAAGAGCGACTACGCCGTGCCGGGGCTGTACTTCTACGACAACGACGTGATCGAGATCGCTCGCAATCTCACCCCCTCGCCGCGCGGCGAGCTCGAGATCACCGACGTCAACCGCACCTATCTCGAGCAGGGACGTCTGCGCGTCGAGCTGCTCCCGCGCGGCACGGCGTGGCTCGATACCGGGACGTTCGATTCGCTCAGCGAGGCCACCGAGTTCATCCGGACCGTCGAGAAGCGTCAGGGCCTGTCGATCGGTTGCCCCGAGGAGGTCGCCTGGCGCATGGGCTTCCTCTCCGACGACGAACTGCGCGAGCGCGCCGAACCGCTGGTCAAGAGCGGCTACGGTGCATACCTCCTCAAGGCCCTTGCACAGGGAAGCGACCGCGGTCCGATCTAAGCTCTCGGGTGGTCTGAGTGCGGTCGAGGTCCCTGCCGCATCCGAAGTACCGGTGGATGCAGCTGAGGGACCGAAAGGTGTGCGTCTGGTGGTCTTCCCCTCGGATGGGCGTCGGCTCGTCGTCTACGTCGTGTACGACCGACGCGGTGGTGTCGATCAATACGTGGTCCACGCTCTCGAGGGTCTGCGCGATCACGCGGCGCACGTCCTCGTCGTGGTCAATGGCTCTCTGACGACGGGAGGGCGACGGCGTCTGGAGCCGGTGTCCGACGAAATTCTCGTGCGCGAGAACGTCGGATTCGACATCTGGGCGCACAAAGAGGCTCTCGATCACGTGGGATCGGGTCTGCGCGACTTCGACGAGGTCGTGCTCACGAACGACACCTGGTTCGGTCCCGTTCGTCCCTACGGGCCCGTCTTCGACCGGATGGATGCCCTCGACGTCGACTTCTGGGGCATGACGGACCACGCGCGCGAAGAACCGAACCCCTTCACCGGGAAGGGTGTGCTGCCCTACCACCTGCAGTCCTTCTGGATCGCCGTGCGCCGGGAGATGCTTCTCTCGGACCGGTGGGCGCAGTACTGGCGCGATCTGCCGCCGATGCCGTCGTACTTCGACGCCGTCCTCAAGCACGAGACCCTTTTCACCGAGACCTTCGTTCAGGCGGGGTTCACCTCGGCCGTCGCCTTCGCGTCCGGCGATTACCCGACGGATCACCCGGCGCTGTTCAATCCGACACTTCTCCTGGACGACGGCTGCCCGCTGGTCAAGCGTCGGCCGTTTTTCCATTGGCCGGTCTTCCTCGACCGGCACGCCGTCATCGGCCGCACGCTCATGGAGAGCATCGAGGGCTACGGATATCCGAGCGCCCTCATCCTCGACAACCTCGCGCGCACCGTTCCCGCGAAGGTGATCAACACGAATCTCGCGATGCTCGAGGTGCTGCCCCGCACGGTCGTCACGGCATCCGAAGACCCTTCCGCGCTGCGAGTGCTGGTGGTCCTGCACGCCACCGGGATAGCGGCGTCCGCTCCTCTCGTCGAGCGCCTGTCGTGGTTTCCTGCGCCGGTCGACGTCATCGTGACGACGTCGGATGCGGCGCTGGTCCCCGCTCTGGAAGAGCTGGTGGGCGCCACCGGGCACGACGCGCGCGTGCGCGTCATGCCCTCCGATGAGGGGCGCGACATGAGCGCGTTCCTCATCGGATGCCGTGAGGAGCTGCTCCAGGGCGGGTACGACGTCTTCGTGAAGCTCCACGATCGGCTCCCCGTGCGTCGGGGTCGCACCATCGCGGAGTATTTCCGTCGCTACACGCGCGACAACCTCCTCGGCAGCCGCGCCTACATCGCGAACATGCTCGCGCTCTTCGTGCGCGAGCCGGGTCTCGGCGTCGTCATGCCGCCTGTGATCGAGACGGGATACGCCACGACCGGAGAGGGCTGGTCCTGGTACCGAGGGATGGGACACGACATGGCCGAGCGCCTCGGCATCCGTGTGCCCCTCGACGGGGTGACGCCGCTCTCGCCGCTCGGGGGGATGTGGGCGGGGCGTCCGGCTGCCCTGCGGCCCCTCCTCGACGAGGAGTTCGCCTACCACGACTTCCGCGACCGCTCTCGCGAGCGCGTTCCCGATCTGCAGCGACTGCTCGAACGGTTGATCTCCGCCGCCGCCGGCGAGGACGGTTACCACGTGCGGACGGTCCTCGACCCGGAACACGCGAGCCTGACGCATCTTGCGGTCGAGTACAAGATCGACCAGCTCGCGGTGAACCTCCCCGGCTATCCGGTCGAGCAGATCCAGTTCCTGCATCGAGCCGGCTGGATGGGCATCGCCGGCGCCGTCGCCTTCTTCCGCATGCACATGAAGACGAACCACAACGACGTCGTCGAGCGTCTCGATCCGGTCATGCGCCCGTTCGGGCGGGGCGCGCGTGCGCTCCTGCGCACGGCGCGGGCCGGCGCGGCGGCAGGTCGTCGGCTGGCGAGAGGGGGCCGCGCGTGAGCGGTTCGCGAGTCTCACCCCCGGCGGCGTTCCCCGATGGGGGCCGCCGGCTGGTCATCTACACGATCTACGACCGACGCGGCGGCATCGACGATTACGTCGTGCACGCGCTCGAGGGTCTGCGTCCCCACAGCGCGCGCATCGTCGCGGTGGTCAACGGCGACCTCACCCCGTCCGGCCGCGCGCGCCTCGAGCCCGTCGTGGACGAGGTGATCGTGCGCGAGAACAGCGGCTTCGACATCGGTGCCCAGCGACATGCGCTGCGTCACCTGAGCGAGGAGCTGTCGCAGTACGACGAGATCGTGCTCACCAACGACACGTGGTTCGGTCCGGTGCGTCCTTTCGGACCCGTCTTCGAGCGGATGAATGCGCGTGCCGTGCACTTCTGGGGGATGACGGACCACGCCGAGGAGGACCACAACCCGGTCACCGGCAAGGGCACATTGCCGTACCACCTGCAGTCCTACTGGCTCGCGGTCCGCCGGGAGATGTTCACGTCCGATCGCTGGGAGCGCTACTGGCGCGAGATGCCCGCTTTGGACTCGTACACCGATGCGGTGGTGCAGCACGAGATCGTGTTCGCCGCAGCGTTCGGCGACGCCGGGTACGTCGCCGACGTCGCGTTCACCTCCGACGACTACGGGTGCGTCAACGCCTCGCTCTTCGCCCCCCGGGCGCTGATCGACGACGGGTGCCCCGTGCTCAAGCGTCGTCCGTTCTTCCACTGGCCGCCCTTCCTCGACCGCTACGCGGTCATCGGGAGGTGGGCCCTGGATGCCGCCGCCGAGGGCGGCTACCCGATCGAGAAGGCGCTGTCCAACCTCGCGCGCAACGTGCCACCCAAGGTGCTGAACGCCGACGCGGGTCTCATGGACGTCATCGGCGCGGACCACCCGCCCTACGATCCCTCCCGCCCGATGCGGGTCGTCGTGATCGCGCACATCTTCTACGACGAGATGACCGCCGAGATGGTCGAGCGGGCCGACACGCTCCCGATGCCCTACGACCTCGTGGTCACGACGCCCGACGCCGAGCGCGCCGAGCGAATCCGCGCGCGTATCGCCACGCTCCCGGGGGACCGCGACTCGGTCGACGTCCGGGTCGTGGAATCCAACGACGGTCGCGATCAGAGCGCTTTCCTGATCGGCTGCCGCGACGTGCTGACCTCCGGTCGGTACGACCTGGTGGTCAAGCTCCACAGCAAGAAGACGCCCCAGGACGGCTACAACGTCGGTACGCACTTCCGCGAGCAGCAGTTTCTGAATCTCCTCCACGACGACGAGCACACGTCGCGCGTGGTGGCGTTGTTCCAGCGCGAACCCGGGCTCGGACTCGCCTACCCGCCCATGATCCACATCGGGTATCCGACGCTCGGACGGGCGTGGTGGGCCAACAAGCCCGGATTCGAGCTACTCGCCGGCGAGCTCGGCATCCGCGTCCCCCTCGACGACGTCTCTCCGTTGGCGCCCTACGGGTCGATGTTCTTCGCGCGCCCCGAGGCTCTCGGCATCCTCGTCGAGCATTCTTGGCGCTATTCGGACTTCGGCGGCGCGGAGGCGTACCAGGACGGCGGCCTCGCGCATATTCTTGAGCGCATGCCGTCGTATGCGGCAGGCGAGGCCGGCTTCCACACCCGGACGATCGTCGCACCCGACTACGCGGCGGTCAGCTTCACGGCGCTCGATTACAAGCTCGACGAAATGTCGGCGACAACGCCGGGATACGCCTTCGAGAAGATCGACAGGCTGCGCGCGATGGGCTTCGTCGGAAAGGGTTCCGGAAAAGATTTCCTCCGGATGTACATGCGCCTCAATCACATGGGCACGGTGCACCGGCTGCGACGGCTGATGGATCCCCAGCGCCGACCGGGGCGATGGATCCACCGGGTCGCCGATGGAGTGGGAAGACGATGGAAGAAGCGATGACACGACGGCGGGAAGGACAGCGATGAGCACGGAGACCGAGGCGAGGTTCGCTCGCATCGCCGACGCGCCGTACGCGGTCGTCGACGCGAGAGGCCGCCGTGCCACGGGTCGGCTGGGCAAGGTGGGCGAGATACTCGCCCGACGCGATCTGCTCAATCTGCTGGTGCGCCGCGACCTGCAGGCGCGCTACCGCGACAGCTTCCTGGGATTCCTGTGGACCGTGATCCGGCCCCTGATCCAGTTCCTGATGTATTTCATCGTGCTCGGTCAGTTCCTCCGTGCCGCGGAGGGGATCGACAATTTCGCGGTCTACCTGTTCTCGGGATTGACGCTCTACGTCTTCTTCAATGACATGGTCTTCGGGGCGACCGGGTCGATTCTCCAGAACGGTGGCCTGGTCAAGAAGATCTACCTGCCGCGCGAGATCTTTCCGCTCGCGAGCATCGGTGGCGCGGGATTCATGTTCCTCGTTCAGCTGGGCGTCCTCGTCGTGGCGGCGCTGCTGTTCCGCGCGCTCCCGGAGCCGGCGGAGATGCTGTGGTTCTTCCCGTCGGTGATCCTGATCACCGTCTACGGCCTGGCGATCGGGCTGCTGCTGTCGGCGCTCAACGTCTACCTGCGCGACATCCAGTACCTCACGGAGGTCGTACTCATGCTGGCCATGTGGGGCGCTCCCATCGTGTACTCGTGGCGCATGGTGCAGGACGTGATCACGCGCTTCCAGTTGCCCGAGTGGGTTCTCGAGGTGTACGCCGCGAACCCCCTCACGATCGCCGTCCTCGGTTTCCACCGCGCCTTCTGGGGCGCGGGCACGCTCGAGGACTACCCCGCCAATCTCGGGCTGCGCATGCTCATCGCCGGTCTCGTCGGCCTCGTCCTGCTCGTGATCTCGCACCGCGTCTTCACCCGTATGCAGGGCAATTTCGCTCAGGAGCTGTGATGTCGAACACCGCCACCGCCGCACCGGACATCGTGCGCCTGTCCTCCGTCTCGAAGCACTTCCGGGTGCGCAAGGACAACAGTCTGAAAGACCGCGTCGTGCACTTCGGCCGTCTCGGCAAGACCCACCGCCGCGACTTCGTCGCGGTGGACGACGTGACTCTGACCATCCAGGCCGGGACGACCGTGGGTCTGCTCGGGGCCAACGGTTCCGGCAAGAGCACGCTGCTCAAGCTCATCGGCGGCATCCTCTCGCCGTCGGAGGGGACCGTCGAGACCCGCGGGCGGATGGCCGCCCTCCTCGAGCTCGGGGCGGGCTTCCACCCCGACCTGAGCGGTCGCGAGAACGTGTACCTCAACGCCTCGATCCTCGGCATGACGCGCGAGGAGATCGACCGCGAATTCGACAACATCGTGGAGTTCAGCGGGATCGGTGACTTCATCGACACAGCGGTGAAGTTCTACTCCTCCGGCATGTACGTGCGCTTGGCGTTCGCGGTCGCCATTCACACCGACCCGGACGTGCTGCTCGTCGACGAGGTCCTCGCCGTGGGCGACGAGACCTTCCAGCGCAAATGCATGGACCGCATCGCGGAGTTCCGCGCCCAGGGGCGCACCATCATCCTCGTGACGCACTCCGCGCAGCAGGTCGCGGAACTCTGCGACCGGGGCATCGTCCTCAAGGACGGAGCCGTCGTCTTCGACGGCGAGACCCGCGCCGCCATCGGAGCCCTGCGCGACGTGCTCGAGGGTCGCCGGGTGGGTGAAGCTCCGCCCGAACAGACGGTGCACCCGATCCAGGTGAAGCGCGTCGAACTGCTCGCCGACGACGGTTCGCCCACGAAGGTCGTGAACGAGGGCGATCCCCTGACGATCCGCGTCCACGTGGACTCCATGAAGTCGATCGAGCGATGGGAGCTCGGCTTCAGCATCGACACGCCTCTCGGGCACATGGTGCTCGCGTCGAACACCGAGATGCTCGAGCACCGTCTGGATCCCATCGAGGGTCCGGTCGCCGTCGATCTGCGGGTCGCCGCGGTGAATCTCGGTGCCGGTCAGTACTACGTCAACGCCAACGCCGCCGGGGTGAGCGAGCCGAGCAGCCACGGCCTGGCGCAGGGAGCGCTCTTCACCGTCAAGACGCGAGACGACGTGACCGTGGGCACGGTGGCGGCGAGCGTCGCCTTCGTCGGAGCGTCCTCGGTCTGACTCACCCTCCGGGTGGCGCCCTGATGGCGGCACCCCGTCCCGATAAACTGGTCCGCCGTGCACCACACCACAGATCCGTCCGCGCAGACGTCCCCCCGCATCGATCCATCCGCTGATGTGACGGGTGCCGTCATCGGTGACGGCACCTCCGTCTGGCACCTGGCACAGGTGCGCGAGGGCGCCGTCGTCGGCACCGGTTGCGTCATCGGACGCGGCGTGTACATCGGATCGGGCGTCCAGGTGGGCGACAACTGCAAGATCCAAAACCACGCACTGGTCTACGAGCCGGCACGGCTGGAGCGGGGTGTCTTCGTCGGCCCGGCCGTCGTGTTCACGAACGACACCCATCCTCGCGCGGTGAACCCCGACGGATCGCCCAAGTCGGCGTCCGATTGGACACCGGTCGGAGTGACCGTTCGCGAAGGAGCGTCCATCGGGGCGCACGCGACCTGCGTGGCCCCGGTCGTCGTCGGCCGGTGGGCCACCGTCGCTGCCGGAGCGGTCGTCACGAAAGACGTCCCCGACTTCGCGCTGGTCGCGGGGGTGCCGGCGAAGCGCATCGGCTGGGTCGGACCTGCCGGCGTGCCGCTGGCGCAGCACGACGGGGTGTGGACCTGCCCGCGCACCGGCGCACGCTTCGTCGAGCTCGACGGCGCACTCAAGGAGGAAACACGTGCCTGATCTCATCCCCGCAGCGAAGCCGCTCATCGGCGACGACGAGCGAGCCGCGGTCGATCGCGTTCTCCGCAGCGGCATGATCGCCCAGGGGCCCGAAGTCGCCGCATTCGAGCGCGAGTTCGCCGACCACTTCGTCGACGGTCGCGAGACGGTGGCCGTCAACTCGGGGACCTCGGGCCTGCACCTCGGGCTGTTGGCTTGCGGTATCGGCCCCGGCGACGAGGTCATCGTGCCGTCCTTCACCTTCGCGGCGACGGGCAACTCCGTGGCGCTCACGGGGGCGACCCCGGTGTTCGCCGACATCGATCCCGTCACTTACACGCTCGACGTCGCGAGCGTGGAGGCGGCCATCACCCCGAAGACGCGGGCGATCATGCCCGTGCACCTCTACGGTCACCCCGCCGACATGGTCGCGCTCTCCGCGCTGGCGGAGCGACACGGCATCGCGCTCTTCGAAGATGCCGCGCAGGCTCACGGGGCGAAGATCGACGGCCGCCCCGTCGGCACCTTCGGTTCCTTCACGATGTTCTCGCTCTACCCGACGAAGAACATGACCAGCGGCGAGGGGGGCATGGTCACCGCCGGATCCCCCGAGATTGCACGCATGCTCCGTCTGCTGCGCAACCAGGGGATGGAGCGCCAGTACGAGAACGAGATCGTCGGCTTCAACGCGCGCATGACCGATCTGCACGCCGCGATCGGACGGGTGCAGCTGACCAAGGTCGACGCCTGGACCTCCCGACGTCGGCAGAACGCGGCGTTCCTGGACTCCCACCTGTCCGGCGTCACGACCCCCGCGGTCGCGGAGGGCGTTCACCACGTCTATCACCAGTACACCATCCGGGTGCGAGACGATCGTGACGGATTCGTTCGTGCCCTCCGCGAGGAGCACCAGGTCGGCAGCGGGGTCTACTACCCGATCCCGAACCATCGTCTGCCCTCGCTGGCGCGCTTCGCGCCGGGGCTGGATCTCCCGCAGACCGAGATCGCCGCGCGCGAGGTCGTGTCGCTCCCGGTGCACCCCTCGCTGAGCGACGACGACCTCGGACGCATCGTCGCGGCCGTCACCGCCGTCGCGGGAGCGGGAGCATGAGCGCGGTCCTGCGTGCGGGTCTGCTCGGCCTCGGCATGATGGGGCGTCACCACGCAAGGCTCCTGCGCGAGATCGAGGGCGTCGAACTCGTCGCCGTCGCCGACCCGGCGGGAGATCCGCACGGTGTCGCGGGAGGCCTGGAGGTGCTGCCCGACGTCTCACGGTTGGCATCCGCCGGTCTCGACATCGCCGTGGTCGCGGTGCCGACGCGCTTCCACGCGGAGGCGGCGGCCGCCCTCGCGCAGTCCGACGTGCACGTGCTGGTCGAGAAGCCGATCGCCGACAGCTCCGAGGACGGGCAGGCGCTGGCCGATCTCTTCGAGTCGCGGGGTCTCGTCGGCGCCGTCGGGCACGTCGAGCGGTTCAACCCCGCTCTCCAGCAGCTCCGCGCGCGCCTGGCAGAGGGCGAGATCGGCGACGTCTACCAGATCGCAACGCGGCGGCAGAGCACGTTCCCGGCACGCATCGGCGACGTCGGGGTCGCGAAAGACCTGGCGACTCACGACATCGACCTCACGGCCTGGGTCGCGCAGTCGGGGTACGCCGCAGTGTCCGCGCAGACCGCCTTCCAAAGCGGTCGCTCGTTCGAGGACATGATCGCGATCTCGGGTCGGCTGACCGACGGAGCCGTCGTCAACCACCTCATCAACTGGCTGAGCCCGATGAAGGAGCGCGTCACGGTCGTGACCGGTGAACGGGGTACGTTCATCGCCGACACCGCCACGGCCGACCTGACCCTGCACCGCAACGGCACGGCCGCGCTCGAGTGGGAATCGGTCTCGACGTTCCGGGGGGTCTCGGAGGGCGACGTCACCCGCTTCGCCTTCCCCAAGCGCGAGCCTTTGCGCGCGGAACTCGAGGCGTTCCGCGACGCGGTCAACGGCGAGAGCACCGCCTTGTCGACCATGCGCGAGGCCGTTCACGTGCTGCGCGTCGTCGAGGCGTCGCTCGAGTCGGCATCCGACGACGGGCGCCTGGTGCGCCCCACGGAGCCGGTCGCGGCATCCCTCTGATCCCGACGCGAGAATGCCCCGATGCTACGTCGAGTATCGGGGCATTCCGCCGTTCGAGACGGCGTCAGCGCGCGGTGAAGGGCGGGTGTTCGGGCGTCGACGGCGTCGCCTGGATGTCGAGTTGCAGGGCGCTGATGAGCAGTTGGGTTCCCAACATGAGGGGGAGCGCCGCCAGCATCACGGTGGCGGCCGTGGCGATCACCGAGCCGAGGATCTGGAAGAACAACCAGATCGTCACGATGAGACCGAACCCGAGGAACAGCAGTCCGAGGAACAGCAGCAGGGCGATCGGCGAGAACGACCACAGCACGTAGCGGTACCAGATGCGGTGCCAGAAGCCGACGGTCAGTCGGTGCATCAGCTCGGGGATGACCTTGCTCAGCTTGATGCTCGAGACCTCGTCGCCGTAGACGGCGGGGATCGGCACGTCGACGGCCGAGACCTGCAGGATGTTGAGGTGGATCAGAAGGTCGTTCTCGAAGCTGTAGCGTTTGGCCACGCGCTCCAGCGGTACCCGCCGCAGCGCCTCCGAACGGATGGCGGTGTACCCGTTCTGGGGATCGAAGAGGTTCCAGTACCCGGACGACAGCTTCGTGATGAACGACAGGGCGATGTTGCCGAAGACGCGGTAGCCCGGCATCCCAGTGAATGATTCGGGGGAGTAGAAGCGGTTCGCCTTCGCGAAGCCGTAGCCGTCCTCGACCACACGATCCAGTAGCGCGGGCAGATAGGCGGGGTCCATCTGGGCGTCGCCCGCCATGATGACGTTGACATCGCTGCCCAATTCGAGCGCCGTGCGGTGGCCGGTGATGATCGCTCCGCCGACGCCCTGGTTCACCTCGTGGCGGATCAGGGTGACGCGCCCGTCGTCCGCTCGGTTCACGGCGCCGCTGGTGTCGTCGGGGCTGCAGTCGTCGACGATGACGATGTGGTCGACGAAGTCCGGCATGGTCTCGATGACGCGCGCGATCATCTTCTCTTCTTTGTACGCGGGGACGACCGCGGCGATCATGGCGCCTTTATACATGCGTAGGAGAACCTTTCGGACGGGCGAAGACCCAGTAGCGGTACGCGAAGTAGTTGCCCACGGTGGTGACCGCGACGGCGACGACCTTGCCGAAGGCCCAGGACCAGCCCGCCTCGTCGGCGACAGCGACGATGCCGGTGGTCAGGGCCGTATTGGCGATGACGAGCAGGGCGTACCGGACGACGCTGGGTGCGACGGAATCCGTCGCGCGGAATGCGAACAAGCGCTGCAAGGTGTACGTCACGACGAAGCTCGCGAGGAATGCGGTGGGCGTCGCCACCGGGAGCGGGACGCCGGCGATGTCGTACAGCAGCCAGAGCAGGCCGAAGTCGAAGGCGAAGGACAGCCCGCCCATGACGAGGTACCGCACGAGACTCGACGACCAGAGCCGGGAGAACCATCCGCCACGTCGCGAGGGGGTCTCCGAAGGCATGGGTTCCATTGTGCCAGCCGCGACGCGCCGCCCGAGACGGCATGGGGTCGTGTCGGTCCCGTCCACCCTCGCGGAACGTCGACCGTGTGCACGCCCGCCGGCCGGCCCGTCAGCGGCGCCGCAGCGCCGCGTCGAGCAGCGTCCGTGCGCGAGCGTCGAAGGAGTGATCGGCTCGGATGCGCGCCGAGACGGCATCCGCCCGGGCACGATCGGGAAAGACGGCGTCGAGGTCACCGGAGAGCAGGTCGATGAGTTCGGGCACGGTGTCCCACGTGTGTACGACCCCGTCGAAGAGCTCGTCGATCCCCTCGACGCGGTCGCTGATCGCGCGGCCGCCGGCGGCGACGACGTCGAACAGGCGGTTGCCGATGAACCCGCGTTCCTGCATGGCGGGCCAATGGTCGTTCAACACCACGCCCGCGCTCTCGTAGAGGGCCGGGAGGTCGTCGTTGCGCACCCCGGTGGCGGCGATGCGCTCGGCGGGGATCCATCCGCGCCAGTCGGGGCCGATCACCGTCACGGGCACCCCCGCGCGGATCGGCTCGACGACGGAGGGACGAAGGATGCCGCGCGCCGTCCCGACGAAGAGGATGTCACGGCCGCGCGCGCGCCCCGCGGGGAGGAAGCGGGTCGCGTCCGTGCACTGCAGCAGGGGGGTGATCGCGACGCCGAGCGCGCGGCCGGTCGAGCGCGCCCACGGAGCCGACGCGGCGAAGACCTCGTCGAAGCCGGCCACGTCGGCCGCCCCAATCTCGTCGGGATGGCTGATGACCCACAGCAGGGAGGTCCCGACATCGGAGGCTTCGAGCGGTTCGGGTCCGCGCAGGGCCACCGTGACGTCGTCGAGGTGGCGTGTGGGGCGCTCGCGGGCGGGGTAGGCATCGATGACGACCTCCTGTCCCAGGCGCCGGAGGGCCGCCGCGAGGGCGCGGGCGAAGTGCGTGTCGCCCCACCCCTCGGCGCGCGGGCCGACGGGGGCGGCCGTGCGCAGCGCCCACCGCAAGACGGGGACGCGCTCGCCGTCGGGCAGGTCCACCTCGCGCTGCGGGCGACGCACCCGCGGCAAGGGGCCCGTGGCCACACGCTCCCAGCCCGCCCGGCTCAGCAGATCGTCGCCGCCGGAGAGGGTCGGGGGGAGGTCCGCCGGCGCGGCGATCGACCGCGTGCGGGTTTCGATGTCGAGCGCGACGACGGCCGGCCCGTCGAGGTGTGCGGCCGCATCGGCTCCGCGGAGGGCAGCGGTGACGCGAGAGCGCCGCGCGGCGAACGTCGTCCCCGCCAGCGCCGGTACCTCCAGATGGGTCGCGGAACCGAAGGCGCCGAGGTCTTCGATCGGGTGCCCCGCGAGGAAACGGCCGTCCGCTCCCGCGCCGACCGCGGCGATCGTGCCGTCGCCGTCCCTCCACACGGGACCGACCACCGCATCGGCGGGCAGCGTCTCGATGCGTTCGGCGAGGCGTGCGGCGTCGGTCGCGGTGAGGGTCTGATTGGGTCCGCGCACGACGACGATCTCGGCGCGCGAGCTCACCAGCAGCTCGTCGAGGGCGGCGCTCGCGTCGTCGTGACGTCGTCGGGCGACGCGCACGCGCGGATGCCCCGCCGCGAGCACGGAGGCGAGCATCCAGTCTTCGACGCGGTCGTCGAGCACGGCGATCGCGACGCCCTGATCGGCGGCGTCCGCGAAGGCCACCGCCTCGGCGAAGGACTCGTCGAAGTCCCATTCCTCGGGGCCGATCGCGACGATCAACTCGCGATCGACGGGCTCCGCCGACGGCGCCGGGCCGACCTCGCCGCCCACTCGGGCGCGACGGGCGGCCTCGACGATCACGCGCGACAAGTCGGGCCAGGATGCCGCAGCGGGCTCGGATCGCGGACCGAGGGGGAGCGAGTGCGTCTCGCGGTGGCGCCAGGCGTGGCCGAGAGGTCCGCCGGGAGCCTCCCACGCCTCGGGATGAGCGGTGCCGTAGGCCACGGCATCCCACAGCGGGCTCACCTGCAGGCCGCGCGGATCGGCGACGAGGTAGGCGTAGAGCGCGGGCACGCGCCATGCCTCGGGCAGGTGGTCACCGACCGCCGTGTCGACGAAGAGCGGCGACAGGCGCAGGCCCTCGCGGAAGCCGCCGTCGACGTACCGTCGGACGGCCGCGGCCTCGCTGAGCGGTCGCCCGACCTGGGCGCGCACGTATTCGAGGTCGACGACCCCGGCGCGGCGAATGACCCGCGCCCACCACAGCCGGTCGGCGCGGGCGACGAGCGGGCGGAGCAGCGGCAAGTCGCGCGCGGCGCGCACGCGCGAGCGGAGGGCGGTCAGCACTCTTCGAGTCTAGGCAGGGCGTCAGGCCCTCCCGAGCGAGACGCGGGCCCGCCGGCCCGCCCGGGCGAGAGTTGGGCCACCCGGCCCGTGCGGACGGGGGACGGGACGGCGGGCCCGCCTGGGCGACACCCGGATGCCGTCACCGCGGCGAGACGGGGCGATCGGCCCAGTATCGGTCGCCGCGCATGCGCATTGATTTGCGCAGGCCGATCGTGCGGTCGACCGCGTCGAGCGGCAGGACCGCGGTGGGCGCGGCGGCGCCGCGGCGCCAGCCCTCCCACCGACCGCGGAGCGAGAGGACGTCTCGTCGCAGCACGAGGCGCGCGGCGCTGACGACCAGCTCGACGGCCAGCGCGCGCAGCGCCCAGCGCGAACGGAGCACGCCGTACTTGCGCAGCAGGTAGCCGCGTGCGAAGCCCGACAGACGACGCTGGCGAGCCGACTCCCGGCCCGCGCTGGCCCCGCCGAGGTGCGTGCCGAGGGGGCCCTCGATCGCGACGCACTCCCACGCCGCCGCGCGCAGCCGGAACGCGAGATCGAGTTCTTCGCCGTACATGAAGATGTGGGTGTCGAACAGGCCGACCTCGTCGAGGGCGGCACGGACGTAGACGGCGACGGCTCCGTACGGCCCGAGAACGGGGGGATCGACGGGGTCCGCCGCCGCCGGCTCCGCCCCGTGGAAGCGCACGAAACCCGCTCCCGTGACGTCGGCGACGATGCCGTAGGAATCGACGCTGCCGTCGGGGGCCAACAGGAGAGTCGCTCCGCTACCGACGCGACGCGACTCCGCGTCGGCGGTCATCGCCGCGAGCACACGCTCCACGGCATCCGGCTCGAGGACGACGTCGCTGTTGACCAGCATGACCAGTCGCGCCGAACCGGCCGCCAGACCCACGTTGCACGCGCGGGCGAAGCCGAGGTTGCGGTCGTTGCGGATGAGGGTGACCTCGGGGAACTCGGCGGCGACGCGGTCGGCGGTGTCGTCGGGGGAGTGGTCGTCGACGACGATGATCCGCGCCGCGACGCTCTGCCGGGTGGCCGCGAGCAGGCACGAGCGCACGAAATCCCACCCGCCGTACACGGGGATGACGATGTCGATGTCGGGTGCGTCGGTCATGCGAGACCTGCCCTTCGAGCTGTCGGTGAGATCACGGGGTGGGTGCCTCGGCGGCGACGAGGTCGACCTGGCGGCGCGTGCGCCCGACCAGGATGAGCGTGGAGATCGCCTCGGTCACGGCCAGCCCGGCGGCCACCCCTACGGGGCCGAGGAGCAGGCCCGCGCCGATCATGAGGGGGATGCCGACGACGGTGGCCGTCACGGTGGCCCGCATCACGGCATGCTGCTCACCCGCGGGGAAGAGCACGTGCCGCGTCATCGAGGTGCGCAGGGAGAACAGGGCGAAGGCGACGCCGAGCGCCAGGCAGACCAGGAAAGGCGCCGCCGCCGGCTCGCCGAACATGAGCGCGCTGACCGGGGGACCGGCGAAGCCGAGCACGAGCATCCCGAGCACGCCGAAGCCGCCGTGCATCAGCAGCGCCAGTCGCAGCCGCGACCGCCGCGCGGGCCCCGTGACCTCGGCCGACCACGACTGCAGGGCGTTGGCCAGGGTGAGCGGGAGGAACTGCCCGAGCTTGGCCATCTTGTCGGCCGAGGCGAAGCCGGAGGCGGCCGTCCCGACCGACAGCACGTTCACGAGCGGCGTGGGCACGGCGGAGTACGCCCCCAGGGCGGCATCGTTCAGCGCCACCGGCGCGCCGACCCGGAAGAGGCCCGGGATCTCGCGGACGGGCGGCCACGCCGACGGATACCGGCGCAGCAGGCGCAGCGAGAACAGCGTCGTCCCGACCACCGTGACCGCGATGCCGGCCATCGGGTAGACCTCGACGGGAGCGCCGTTGACGATCGCGAGCATCGACCCCACGGCTACCACGAGCCGCGGGATTGCGTCGTAGAAGAGGATCGACCGCGGGTCGCCCACGCCCACCGAGAACCATGTGAACGACAGGGCGATCATCGCGCCCTGCAGCCCCATGAGGGCGGCGAGCAGCCCGTACCCGGGACTCGCGACGAGGGCGCAGACCACGACGAGGGCGGGCAGGGCGATGATCGAGGTCGCCAACCGCACGACGAGCGCATCGCGGTAGAGGCGACCGCGACGCACGTCGTCGGCCGCGATCGACACGAGGGCCGGTCCCACCGTCGTCCACCCGTAGGCCACGGCGATGGCGGCGAACGTCCCGATCGACTCACCCGCGATCGCGCTGGACCAGCCGTCGGGCGCCGCGCGGGAGACGGCCGGCAGCACCACGAGGGGCGACACCGCCGCGACCGCCGGGATCAGCGTGAAGCCGAACAGTCGCGAGCGCAGGGACGCCGGTTCAGCCACGGCTGTTCCCCCGCGCCGCCGTGCGACGGAACACGACCGAGAGGGCGACGGCCGCAGCCGACCAGCTGAAGCGGCCCGCCCACTCCCGCCCGCCCGTGCGCAGCGCCGCGCGCGTCTCGTCGTCGAGGGACAGCACCGCGAGGATCGCCCGGGCGAACACGGCGGGATCCGTCGCGTCGGCGTAGCGCGCCCACTTCCCGCCGACTTCGCGCAGCACCGCGGTGTCGTGGGCCACCACGGGTACTCCCGCGCCGAGCGCGTCGACGACGGGCAGGCCGAAGCCCTCGGTGAGCGAGGGGCACGCGTAGACGTCGGCCACCTGGTACAGCGCCCGCAGCTGGTCGTCGCCGACCCATCCGGGCAGGATCACGTCGTCGGCGAGTCCGAGCTTCTCCACCGTCGGGCGCAGCGGGTCGTCAGCGCCTCCGCCCGCGATCACCGTGAGAGGACGCCGATCGGCGGGGATCCGCGCCACAGCGGCCAGCAGACCCGCGAAGTTCTTGTGCGGCATCCGGTTGCCCGTCGACAGCAGGAGCGGTCTTCCCTGATGGATGCCGAGGGGTGCCAGCAGACGCCAGGGGTCGTCGACGCGGGTGATGTCGCTCCCGCCGTTGTGCACGACCGTGATGCGCTCGCGCGCGACGCCGAGATGACGGGAGATCGCGCTCGCCGCCGTGGAGGAGACGGTGACGACCTCCCGCGCGGTCTGCGCGGTGCGGGTCATGAGCCAGGCCGTCACGGCGCGCGTGATCCGCTCGAGACCGGCGCCGGGCACCTCGTGGTAAATGACGTCATGCACCGACACCACGCGGGGGACGGCGCCGGCGGTCAGGGGACCGAAGTTCGCGGGGCTCCACACGAGGTCGGCATCCGTCGCTTTCGCCGCCCGCTCCACCGCGACGATCTCACCCGCGGCCCACGAGGCACGTCCGTCGCCGACCCACTCGACGACGCGCACCTCGCCCGGGAAGAACGCCCGCACCCCGGCGGCGCCGGACGCTCCGGTCAGGGCGACGAAGTCGGCATCCGGCATCTCTTCGGCCAGGCGCGGCAGCAGCTCGCGCACGTACGTCTCGGTGCCGCCGCGACCGCCGGTGTAGCCGAGCAGATCGACGAGGATCCGCACGGCGATCAGCTCTCGATGACGGCTTCGGGGCGCTGCTCGCGCCGGGGCGTGGTGAGGACGCCCGAGAAGAAGCTCATCATCACGGTCTGGAAACCGAGGATGATCAGCAGCGCGCTCGGCACGGCGATGCGCACGGCCTGGGCCGCATTCTGCTGCCCGAAGTCGAGGCTGCCCCACAGGATGACCTGCACGATGCCTATCACCACGCCGAGGACGAAGAGTCCGACGCCGATGAGCAGGCCGCGCTCGGCCGACCACTTCGCCACGATCCGGCGATAACGCTCGCTGGTGGGGAGGAACCCCTCCTGCGTGGCGTAGAGCTTTGTCAACCAGAAGAACAGCAGCGATTGGAACCCGATCACGCACAGGGCGCTGGCGTAGACCATCGTCGTGACGTCGAATCCGACGCCGCCGACATTGATCCCGCCGAAGGAGAGGACACCCACGGCGATCGCGCCGAGGAAGAACGCCACCAGCCCGGGGTAGACGAAGAGCCAGCGCGGGGCGAACAGCAGCAGGAAGCGGAGGTGGCGCCAGCCGTCGTGCCAGCTGCGCAGGTGCGGCGGCCGCGAGCGGCCGTCCTTCTTCAGCGTCGTCGGCACCTCTTCGATGCGGTATCGCGCGAGGGAGGCGCGCACGACCATCTCGGAGGCGAACTCCATCCCCGTGGTCTGCAGGTCGAGATGGCGGATGCGCGCACGGTTGAAGCCACGCAGACCGCAGTGGAAGTCGCGGATGCCGGGACGGAAGAACAGCTCGCCGATGAACGACAGCACCGGGTTGCCGAGATACTTGTGCAGCGGAGGCATGGCGCCCGGGGCGATCCCGCCGCGGAAGCGGTTGCCCATGACGAGGTCGGCTCCGGCGCGGAGGCGGTCGACGAACGGCTCGAGGTTCTCGAAGTCGTAGCTGTCGTCGGCATCCGCCATGATGACGTACGTCCCACGCGCCTGCTCGATGCCGTTGATGAGGGCCGCGCCGTACCCGCGGCGCGGGGCGTGCGACACGCGGGCGCCGAGTCCTTCGGCGATCGCCTGGGAGCCGTCGGTGCTGCCGTTGTCGGAGATGAGGACCTCACCGCGGATGCCGCTGCGCTGCAGGAAGCCCTGCGCCTTGCGGATGCAGACCTCGAGGGTCTCGGCCTCGTTGAGGCAGGGCATGAGGATCGTCAGTTCGACGTCCGTGGGAGCGGGAGTGGTCACGGGCTGTCTTCTTTCGTCTTCACCGCGGCGGGCGTCGACAGCGGCAGTGCCGACAGGATCCCTTCCACGGTGCGGCGGATGGTGCGGGTGCCGACGGCGGTGTCGTACCAGGCGCGCGCGGAGCGGCGCAGGTCGTCACCGCCGTCGACGGCGACCCGGATGGCCCGGGCGAGGTCGGCGGGCGAGGTGGTCGGGGAGACGACGCCGTTGACGCCGTCGTCGATGAGTTCGGTCGAGGCGTTGCCCTCGTCGGCGACGAGCACGACGGGAACGCCCTGGGCGTTGGCCTCGACGACGACGAGTCCGTAGCCCTCGCGGCGGGAGGGGTTCACCAGGCACGCGGCCCCGTGCAGCAGCTCGTCGAGTTCGGCGTCGGAGACGAAGCCCGGGAACCGCGTCCAGGCCTCGCCGCCCACGCGGCGGACCTCGGCGCGCACGGCGTCGGAGCTCGGACCGGTGCCCAGGACGACGAGTCGCAGGTCGGGGATGCTCTCGCGAGCGGCGGCGACGGCGGCGGGGAGCACCTCGACGCGCTTGTCGGGGATGTGGCGACCGACGTAGATCACGTAGGGCGGAGCCGCGGCCGGAGCCGGCGGCGGCACCTCGGCGGCACCGTCGATGAGTCCGGGGCTGACCAGCGGTTCTCCGCGGAGGCCCTCGCGTCGCAGCCGGGTGGCCGAGAGCTGCGAATGGCAGGTCGCGATCGGCGTGATCGCGATCGCGGCCCGCTGCAGCAGCCACGCGATCGTTCCGGTCACCGGACCGGAGTATTCGACCCACTGACGACGGTGCCAGACCTCGAGGTAGTCGACGACGAGCTTCGTCCCCGAACCCAGCAGCGCCGCCCGCGCGGCGAAGACGTTGAAGATCGGCAGACCGCTGACGATCACCGCGGCGTAGCGGCGACGGCGGCGCAGGAGAGCGCCGAACAGCGAACCGGCGTACCGGAGGGCCGCGGGGATGCGGCGCACCCCGTCATCCGAGTAGAGCGAGAGTCGCCCGGTGACGGGGACGATGCGGAACGCGTCCTCGACCGGGGCCGGGCCGTCCCACTGCGCCGCGGTGAGGTAGTCGACCTCGAACCCCTTCTGGGCGAGCTCGACGGCCTCCGCGCGATACTGCCGTTCGCCCCCGCCCGTGGAGTAGGGGAACAGGCAGTCGTACGCGACGGCGACGTGCTTTTCGCGGGACACGTCAGCACCCCTCGATCTTGAACAGGCGCGCCGACGGTCCCTCGGAGTCGACGAGGACGAGGTGCTCGGAGGGGGAGAGGTTGTAGAGCCCCTGGCGCTCGAGTCCGACGGCGGGGTTGTTCCAGACGTTCTGCGCGCCGAAGTCGAGCACGTAGTCGACGCCGAGGCGGTCGACGACCTCGCACACGCGCGGATCCGAGTCGATCGCGCTCAAGCGGTTGTCGAGGTACTCCTCGTCGGTTCCGATCGCACCGAACACGTGCTTGCGCAGCACCTCGCGGTCGCCGATCGCATACGCCAGGGAGGCTCCCGTCCAGGGGCTGCCGGCGATGACCGCGTCAGCGGGCGTGGTCTCGGGCAGGCGCTCCAGCAGCGCCTCCTCATCGCTCGTGAGCAGCGGCGAGGTGGCGTCGAGAGCGTAGGCGCCGCGCGCGTCGGCGGCGGTGCGGAGGATGTTCGGGCTGACCCCGACCGAGAACACCGCCAGGACGCCGACCGCGGCGACCGCGACGCGCAGCACGCGTCCGGCGCGGGCGCGGGAGAGGACGCGCCAGGCGGCGTCGGCGATGGTGACCGCGCCGAGGACGGCGACCGGGATCCCGGCGGCCGGCAGGAGAGCGGCGAGGCGATAGGAGTCGTTGTACCAGGGGTTCGTCAGGAACTCCCGCAGCGCGTTGCCCCCGGCGGTGCCCGAGGCCACCACGAAGAGCACCGTCGCGACCGCCATGGGCGCGGCGACGACGAGGAGGCGCGGTCGGCGCACGATGGCGAAGACGCCCACAGCGATCATCACCGACACCGTCAGGGTGATCGTGTAGCCGCCGGGGGAGAGCAGGAGGGCCTCGCCGACCGCGCGTGCCGTGGTCTGCCACGGCGCCCAGATCGACATCTCGGCGTTGGTGCGCATGACACGCCACAGCACGCCGAGCACGACGAACAGCGCCAGCAGGATCGCCGTGGTCGAGAGCCACCGACGGCGGGACGGATGCCGCACCGCACGGCCGACCAGCTCGACGACGGCGACACCGGCGCCCAGGGCCGCCATCGACAGGAAGGCGTTCGGGTGGGCGAGGCCCACGCCCGCGGCCGCCACCAGGAGCAGCACGGCCGCGCGCACCCGCGCGGCGAGTCCGGTCGCCCGCAGCAGGTGGACGACGACGGCGACGCCGCCCGGGAGGACCGCGTAGCCCATGGCGTTCGGGTAGAGCACGCCGAAGAACATCAGCAGCAGGGGGAAGGCGCCGAACCCCGTCGACAGTGCTGCGGCGCTGACGACCACGGCGGTGCGCTCCGACAGCAGGGCGGTGCTCAGGGCGACGACCGACAGCGGCCAGGCGACGGCTGCGAGCGCGATGTTGGCGGCGTTGACGGCGACCGGGACGGCGGCGCCCGTCGCCTGGGCGGCGAGCGCGGCGACGGTGTGCCAGCCGTTGGGGTAGAAGCCGATGTCGGAGGTGAGCCCGATGTGGAAGGCCGACGCATCGCCCGTGTCGACGGCGAAGGCGACCGTGTTCAGATGGACGATCGCGTCGAAGGTCTGCGAGATGTGCGCGGGACCGCCGAAGACCCAGGCGAGCTGGAGGGCGATGACCACGCCCGCGACCACGAGGGACAGGCCGCCCCACAGGAGGGTGCGCCCCGGAGTGCGGTCGCCGGATTCGGTTCCGACCCAGCGACGCAGGGCGTACGCCGCAGCCGCGGCGACGATCGTGACGATCGCGATCGGCACGACCGACCACGACAGGCGCACGAGCGGGGCGGCGATTGCGGCGACGGCGAGGATCGCGATCGAGACGACCGGCGCCAGGGCCAGGATGCGCAGACGCCGCACGCCCCACCCGGCGGCGAGGACCACGATTCCGGGGACGACGAGAGCGAGGATCGAGATGATCAGAGGCATCACGATCACCCACCAGGAATCGCTCATGCACTCCCATTTCTCGCTGGACGACAGTCAGCCATGCTAACGGACGGTCGCTGACCCGCCCCTGAGGGGCGCGGCGAGGTGCCCCTTTAGACTGGAGGGGCGCGGGATCGCTCTCCGCGTGTCCGCGACACGAAAGACGCACCACTTCATGGATCTCCTCATCGTCGGCTCCGGCTTCTTCGGTCTCACGATCGCCGAGCGCGCAGCCGCTGCGGGCCGCAAGGTGACGGTCATCGATCGTCGTCATCACATCGGCGGAAACGCCTACTCCGCGAACGAGCCCGAGACGGGCATCGAGGTGCACCAGTACGGCGCGCACCTGTTCCACACCTCCAACCCGACGGTGTGGGAGTACGTCAACCGATTCACCGACTTCACTTCGTACGTCCACCGCGTCTACACGACGCACAAGGGCGTGGTTTTCCCGCTGCCGATCAACCTCGGCACCATCAACCAGTTCTTCCAGGCCGCCTACACGCCCGACCAGGCGAAGGCGCTCGTGCACGAGCTCGCCGGCGAGTTCGACGCGAAGGATGCCGCGAACCTGGAGGAGAAGGGCATCGCCCTGATCGGACGCCCGCTGTACGAGGCGTTCATCCGCGATTACACCGCGAAGCAGTGGCAGACCGACCCGAAGGACCTCCCCGCGGAGGTCATCTCGCGGCTGCCCGTGCGGTACACGTACGACAACCGGTACTTCAACGACACCTGGGAGGGTCTCCCGGTCGACGGATACACCGCGTGGCTGGAGCGGATGGCCGATCACCCGAACATCGAGGTGAAGCTGTCGACCGATTACTTCGACGAGGCGCAGCCGCTGAACAAGAAGGCCACCGTCGGTCAGGTGCCGGTCGTCTACACCGGTCCGGTCGACCGGTACTTCGACTACGCCGAGGGCGAGCTGTCGTGGCGCACGCTCGACTTCGAGCAGGAGGTGCTGCCGATCGGCGACTTCCAGGGCACCAGCGTCATGAACTACGCCGATGCCGACGTGCCCTACACGCGCATCCACGAGTTCAAGCACTTCCACCCCGAGCGCGCGGACCGCTACCCGACCGACAAGACGGTGGTCGTGCGGGAGTACTCGCGCTTCGCCACGCGCGCGGACGAGCCCTACTACCCGGTCAACACCGCCGACGACCGCTCCGGTCTGCTCGCGTACCGCGAGCTTGCCAAGGGCGAGAGCGAGGTGTACTTCGGCGGACGCCTGGGCACCTACCAGTACCTCGACATGCACATGGCCATCGGATCGGCGCTGTCGATGTGGAACAACCAGCTCGCGTGACGGATTCGTGCGTCTGACGCTGCGTCCGCAGACCCTCCCGTCGATCGGCGGGGGGGCGGACGAGGGGCGGTGGGCGTATCGGCCCGACGTCGACGGCCTCCGTGCCGTCGCCATCCTCCTCGTCGTCACGTACCACGTGTGGTTCGGACGCGTCTCGGGCGGGGTCGACGTCTTCCTGATGCTGTCGGCGTTCTTCCTCACCCGGGGGTTCGTCCGGCGGATGGCCGGGCCCGACCCCGTCCGGCCACTCCCTCACCTGCTCGGTATCTTCCGCCGCCTGCTGCCGGCCGCGGCGGTGATTCTCGCGGGCGTCCTCGCGCTCGTCTGGTTCACCTACCCTCCTACCGCCTGGCGCGCGGTCTGGGATCAGACCTGGGCGTCGCTCGCCTACGTGCAGAACTGGGTGCTCGCGGCGGATGCCGTGGACTACTACGCCCGCACCGAGATCCCGAGCCCCCTGCAGCACTTCTGGTCGATGTCGGTGCAGGGGCAGGCGTTCGTCCTGTGGGTCGTGCTGCTCGGACTCTGCCAGCTCGTCGTCCGCCGACGCGGCCTCTCTCCCGACCGGGTCGTGGGTGCCGTGTTCGGCGCCGTCTTCGCGCTGTCGTTCGTGTACTCGGTGGTGCGCACCGCGACGGCGCAGGAGATGGCGTACTTCGACACGGGGGCGCGGCTGTGGGAGTTCGCAGCCGGCTCCCTCCTGGTCGTCGCTCTCCCGCACGTGCGTGTCGGCGCCGTCGCCCGGGCGATCCTGGGATGGGTCGGGCTGGCGGGCCTGCTCGTCCTCGGCGCGGTGCTCGACGTGCGCGGCGGCTTCCCGGGGTTCCTCGCGCTGTGGCCGGTCCTGTGCGCGGCCGCGATCGTCGTGTCGGGGTCGGGCGATGACCGGGGCAGGGGGCCCGCGCGGTTGCTGTCCTCCCGGCCGCTGCAGGCGGTGGGGCGCGACGCGTACGCGCTCTACCTCGTGCACTGGCCGATCCTCGTCACTTTCCTCGTCGTCAACGAGCGCGTCGAGGTCGGTCTCGTGGGAGGTGCCGCGATCATCGCGCTGTCGCTGCTGCTCGCGCGCGCATTGACGTGGGCGGTGGATCGACCGGTGCGCGCGTGGCGTCGGTCGGACAGCTCGCCGTGGGTGCCGGTGGCGGTGGTCGCCGTCGCGGCGAGCGTCGTCGCCCTTCCCCTCGGCGCCTGGCAGGTGTCGACGTGGGCGCAGGAGCGGGCGATCGAGGCGCAGGCCGTACGCGACAACCCCGGTGCCGCGGTGCTGCGCGATCCGTCGCTGGCGGAGATCCCGACGGATGCCGAGCTGCTGCCCCTCCCGACCCTGCTCGACGACGAGTGGGTCCAGTTGGAGAACCCGTGCGCCGGTCGATGGAGCGTCGACACGGACATCCTCCTCGGCACGTGCTTCGAGACCGCTCGCACCGCACGAGCCGGTTTCACGATCGCGGTCATCGGCGACTCGCACGCGCAGCAGATCACCGGAGCGCTGCTGCCGCTCGCGGACGAGAACGGGTGGGGAGTCGTCAGTCTCATCAAGGGCGGCTGCTCGATGGGACTGGCAGAACCCGGAATGGACGAGCGCTGCGACGCGTGGCGCGAGGAGGCGATCGATCTCGTCGAGCGGGTCGCGCCCGACGCCGTCATGACGGTCGTCACGCGTTCCGACGCGGGGGAGGACGACGAAGTCGTGCGCCCCGGCATTGAGCTGTTCCTCGATCGCATGGGCGATGCCGGCATCCCGGTGCTGGCGGTGCGCGACAACCCGCGGTTCGCGTTCGACATGTACGGCTGCGTCATCGACGCGGAGGATCCGCTCGACTGCGCCGCACCCCGTGCGGCGTCCCTCGCCGACGAGAACCCCGCCCGTGTGCTCGACCGCCCGGGTGTCGACCTGCTCGACCTCACTCCCTGGATCTGCCCCGACGACCTGTGCGTCGGCGTGATCGGCAACGTCTCCGTGTACCGCGACGACAACCACCTCACGCGTCTGTACGCCCGCACCCTCGGTCCCTCGCTGGCCGAGCAGCTTCCGTCCAGCCTCGGATGACGCACCCGCATAGGATTTCGTGGTGACTTCCGCCGCCGTCGGCGCCCCCGGATCGGTGCGGCGCTCGCTCCACTCCCTGTGGCTGCTGTCGGCGCGCGACCTCCGCGTGCGCTATTCGACGAGCGCCTTGGGCTACCTGTGGTCGGTGCTGGACCCGCTGGTGATGACCGGCATCTACTGGTTCGTGTTCACGCAGGTCTTCCACCGGTCGGTCGGAGAGGACCCCTACATCGTCTTCCTCATCACGGCGCTGCTGCCGTGGGTGTGGTTCAACTCCGCGGTCACCGACTTCACCAAAGCGTTCAAGAAGGACGCCCGCCTGGTGCGCTCGACCGCGATCCCGCGGTGGATCTGGGTGAACCGCATCGTGCTGAGCAAGGGCATCGAGTTCCTCTTCTCCCTGCCGGTGCTCGCCCTGTTCGCCGTCTTCGGCGGAGCGCAGGTGTCGTGGGCGTTGCTGGCGTTCCCCCTCGCCGTGCTGCTGCAATCGATCCTGCTGGTGGGACTCGGATTGATCGTCGCACCCCTGTGCGTGATGTTCGGCGACCTCGAGCGCACCACGCGCCTCGTGTTGCGCGCGCTGTTCTACGCCTCGCCCATCATCTACGGCGTCGGCAATCTCCCCGGGGTCTTCGCCGACATCGCCGCGTTCAACCCGCTCGCCGGCATCTTCACCCTCTACCGCGTGGGCTTCTTCCCCGACCAGTGGGACACCCTGACCGTCGTCGTGGGCGCGGCGGTGAGCGTCGGCATCCTGGTCATCGGCCTGGTGGTGTTCCCGCGTCTCGAGCGTCCCGTGCTGAAGGAGCTGTGATGACGCGACCCGCCATCGAGGTCGAGGGCCTCGGCGTCCGCTTCCGCCGCAACCGCCGCGGCAGCCGCAGCCTCAAGGATCTGTTCGCCGGCTCCGCGCGCCGCTCGCGTCCCGACGAGTTCTGGGCCCTGCGCGACGTATCGTTCCGCGTGCAGCCGGGCGAGTCCATCGGCGTGGTCGGGCGCAACGGGCAGGGCAAGTCGACCCTGCTCAAGCTCGTCGCGGGCGTGCTGCTGCCGGACGAGGGCGGCGTCGAGGTCGACGGCGGTGTGGCACCGCTCATCGAGATCACGGGCGGTTTCGTCGGCGACCTGACGGTGCGCGAGAACGTGCGCCTCACGGCGGGACTGCACGGGATGCCGCGTGCGGAGGTCGCGCGTCGCTTCGACGACATGATCGCGTTCGCCGAGATCGGCGACTTCGTCGACACGCCCTACAAGCACCTCTCCAACGGGATGAAGGTGCGCTTGGCGTTCTCGGTCGTCTCGCAGCTGGACGAGCCGATCCTTCTCGTCGACGAGGTGCTCGCCGTGGGCGACCGTGCGTTCCGCGAGAAGTGCTACCGGCGCATCGACGAGATGCTCGCCGCGGGACGCACCCTCTTCTTCGTCAGTCACAACGAGAAGGACCTGCGCCGCTTCTGCACGCGCGGCCTCTACCTCGACCGCGGCGCCCTGCAGCTGGACGCCCCGATCGCCGAGGTGCTCGACCGCTACAACACCGACTACGCCACTCGCTGAGCGCGCGCGCTCAGGACGCGGGCTGCGCCTGCTCCAAGGGCGGCATCGGCTTCCACGAGGAGTCGCGGGCGATCGCCCGTCCGTCGCGGAGCCCCCGGAAGAGGTGGCTCGTGCCGCGGACCTTGCGTTCGACGACGACGAGCCGGATGAGCTCCTTGACGAAGGTCAGCGCGGTGCCGGTGAGGAAGGGCAGCGGGCGATAGACGCCCAGTGCGCGGTAGTACTTCGCGAGGTACGCGCGGTTGCGCATGATGAAGTACCGATAGGCGTCGCTGGAGGCGTTCATGTGGCGGATGCCCATGTCCCACTGCTTGATCTCGCGCGTGCGGCGCAGCACGAACTCGTTCACGATGACCGAGGGCGTCTGCCGGGAGGCGAGCCATCCGTAGAGCTGGTCGTCCCAGTAGATGAAGAAGCGGGGGTCGGGCAGGCCGATCTTCGCGACGATGTCGCGGTGGATGAACATGCCCTCGAAGCATCCCGAGTTCATCGGCTTGTAGCCCGAGGAGTCGAAGCCGGCCGGGGCGAAGGGGATGGGGATCGCCATCGACTCCGCCACGCGGTACTGCCAGTAGAACTCGCTGCCGTCGGAGTCGTACCGACGACCCTGGATGCTGCGGAAGCGCGGCGCCCAGTGACCCATGCGCGCCAGTCCGTCGGAGACGACCTCGACATCGTCGTCCATCAGCCAGATCCACTCGGATCCGAGGTCGTACGCCACGCGCATGCCCTCGCTGAACCCGCCGGATCCTCCGGTGTTGGTCTCGAGACGGCGGTAGACCAGCGTCGTGGGCAGACGGTCGCGGAAGGATTCCACGACCGCGGTGGTGTCGTCGGTCGAGGCGTTGTCGACCACCACGAGGTGCCCGGGCGCCGGATCCATCTGCTCGATGCTCTCGAGCAACCGGGTGAGCAGGGGCGTTCGGTTGTAGGTGACGACGACGATGGTCGCCGACGTCGGATCGAAGGATGCCACGGTCAGGAACGCTCCTCGAAGGTGGCGCGCCACTGCGATTCGGAGACGAGGTCGGGCAGGGCGCGACGGTAACGGCGCGAGAGGGAGGGCCACTCCCGCTGCAGGCGGCGGTGCAGCCGCCAGCTGTCGACGAGCATGCGGCGGAACAGCGCGCGGTCGCGCGTGTAGATGTTCTTCCCCGACCCGTCGGCGGCGCTCACGAGGGCGCTGTCGTACAGCGGAACGCGCCACCAGTTGGCGTCGCCCTTGCCGAACTCGACCTCGGGCTGTTCGACGTTCTCGGGGCGCGGAGTGTGGAACCAGTGCGAGAGGAGCGTGCGCAGTGTGAAGGTGCGCAGGGCGATGCCGGTCGGGCTGTCGAACTGGTGGTTCTTCAGACGCTTGAACACCTGCCGACCGCGGCGGGAGCGCAGCGGGACGCCGGAATCCTTGTGGATGACCGTCTCGGGATGCTTCTTCGCGACGGCACGGGCGGCGGGCATCGCGGTGGCGAGGTTCGCCCGCATGTGCTCGGGGCCGGAGAGGATGTCGCGCAGCGCACGGTGGCGCAGCTCCACCGGGTAGTACTGCATCATCATCAGGTGCTTGAGGTCGACGCGTCGACTGTGACGGATGAGCGTGCCGCCCTGCGGGGAACGCGAGTGCAGCAGTGCCGACACGATGCGGTTGCGGGCGTGGAAGTAGGCCTGCCAGTCGATCGAGTCGTCTTTGCCGAGCCACGACACGTGCCAGAGCGCCACGCCGGGGACCGAGACGGTGGGGTAACCGGCATCCCGCGCCCGCACGCAGAATTCGGCGTCGTCCCACTTGATGAACGCGGGCAGGGACAGCCCGATCTCCCGCAGGATGCTGGTGGGGATGAGGCACATCCACCAGCCGTTGTAGTCGGCGTCGAGGCGCATGTGCATCAGGGGGGACTGGCGCAGGTTCGCGACGCTGAAGTCGTGGGGGAGGCGCTCCTGGAACAGCGCTCGCCACATGAACGGGGCGTCGTCGACGACCTCGGCCCACGCGTGCAGCTTGGGTCGGTCGAGCAGGTCGAACATGTGCGCGCCCACGATGGTGGGTACGGAGGCGTAGCGGCCGAAGACGACGGAGCGTCGGATGGACTCGGGCTCGATGCGCACGTCGTCGTCGAGGAGCTGCACGAAGTCGCTCCCCTCGCGGGCGAGGGTCTCGACCATCGCGCGGGCGAAGCCGCCCGAGCCGCCGAGGTTGGGCTGGCGCACCACCTCGAGGGTCTCACCCAGGCGTCCGGCGACCGCGGGGAACGCGTCCTGGTCGGCGACGAGATCGGTTCCCTGGTCGATGAGGAAGACCCGGTCGATCACGTCGAGAGCGTCGGGGGAGTCGGCGAGAGCCGTGAGCGTCTCGACGCAGTAGTCGGGCTTGTTGTAGGTGGTGATGCCGATGCTCGCCTTGCCCGCGCGGACCGGTTCCTGCTCGGTGGTCCACTCGGCGCCCTCGAACATCGCGTCGGCGCGGTCGGCGGCGACGTCGAACCAGATCCACCCGCCGTCGCTGTACTGGTCGAGCACGAGGTCGAAGGAGGACTCGTTGGCGTCGCCGCGCACTTCACGGGTGTCCAGGCGCTGCTTGGTCCCGCCGCCGTTCGAGCGGTAGACGAGGATCGTGGCGTCTCCCGTGGTGCGCACCGTGAGGCGCACCTGCCGCACGGCGGTCCAGTGCTGCCAGTACGACGCCGGGAACGCGTTGAAGTAGGTGCCGAACGACACGCGCCGACCCGCGACGATGCGGGCGCGCGTGCGGTCGAGGATGTTGCTCAGCTGTGCGACGTTGGTGACGCGCACCGGCTCCTCGTCGATCGTCGACCATGTCTCGGGGTCGACGTACAGGGGGAGAAGGTCGGGATCGCGGTCGAGCGGGAGCACGGCGTTCTGCAGGGTGTACGTCACGAAGAGGTCTTTCGTCTCAGGCGAGGGGGCCTCGGCGGGGCCGCCCGCAGTCTACCCGGCGTCACCGGCGCCGCCCTGAGCGTCGGGAGCGTGCCCGCGCCCCCCGTCGGGGCCGGGGCGGCCGTCGGTCGCGGGGCGTGCGGCATCCGTCATCCGCTGCTCGAGGCGCTCGCGCCACGACCGGGACTGCCCCGCCCGCACGGCGCACAGGGCGAGCAGGAGCCACCCCGGACCCGTGAGCGTGAAGCTCTCGAACAGCGACACGGTGAGCAGAGCGACCAGGATGAGCGGCGCCCAGGCGTGGACGACGGCGCGCCGCTCGCCCGCGACGAGCCATCCGCGTGCGAGGCCGAGGCCGCCGAGCGCCAGGAACAGCAGCAGGCCCACCCAGCCGAGCTGCAGCAGCACGTCGAGGTAGGCGTTGAGGGCCGAGGCGTGCCGCGCGCCGTCGGCGAGGGTGACGAGGGCGAAAGGGACGGCGTCGGGGTCCCACGCCCCGAACCACCCGAAGCCCTGGACGGGGCGGATGTCGGCGATGTCGAGGACGCGCGTCCACACGCGCGTGCGCGTCTCGAGGTCGTCCTGGGCCCCGAAGGCCGTGACCAGCGACGCCCGTGCGGCGTACGCGACGGCCACCACGACCGCCACCCCGATGCCGAGGCCGACCTGCACCCCGCGTCGTCGATCGGTCGGCACCCGCCGCACGCCCCACAGGGCGAGGGTGGCGACGGCCGTGACCAGCGCGACCACGATCACCGTCGGCGACCCGCTCAGCGCGGCCAGTACGCCGCCGAGCACGACGGATCCGATCGCGACGCCCACGCCGACCGACTGGGTGCGGAACTCCACGAGGAAGGTGATCAGCGCGATGACGGTGACGAAGCCCAGCGCGTTGCGCGTGCCGAACAGGCCCTGGATGGGGCCGAGGTCGGCGATCGCCCCCTGGATGCCGAGGAACGGGATGGGCAGATCGAGGAGGATGCCGCTGAGCACCTCGAGCCCGAGCGAGATGCCGAGCAGCCAGCGCAGGACATCGCCGAGGGCGCGCACGGTCTGCAGGGCGTCGCGCACGTGGCCGATCACGACGGCCAGGAGGGCGATCCCCGCCAGCTGCATCCATCCGGCGAGGGCGGCGGTCGGCGCGGCGCTCCAGAAAACGCTCGCGGCGGCCCACGCCACCAGCAGCACGAGGGTCGTGGGGGCGAGGCGCACCAGCTCGATCTCGTCGCGCCGCGCGAACAGGATCGCCGCGCCCAGGATGCACAGCCCCGCGAGGACCGTCGCCAGCGTGACCGCACCAGCGACGGCGGTCAGGGCGAAGCCGCCGAACACCGTGGCGAAGACCGTCAAGGTGAACGCGCGGGCGAGCGCCGCCGAGGAGAGCAACGAGCGCAGGCGAGGGCGGAGCGCGTCGGGCTCCGCGGTCACGGGGTCGGTCTTTGCAGTTCGCCGCGTTCGATCGAGATGCTCTGCTCGCTGGGCCCCACTCCGACCAGCGGCGTCTGCTTGATCTTCGCGCCGAACAGCACCACGAACATCCAGCCCCACAGCAGCAGCGGTCCCGACTCGGTGAGTCCCTGCACGACGAGGAGGGCGCCGATCAGCGTGGGCAGGAGTGTGAGCGGGGAGTGCGGGCGGTCGTCGCGGAGGTCCCACCGCGGCCGGTCGACGGCGAAGAACCACGAGCGCCAGACGTAGGCGAGGTACACGAGCGCGAGGAGCACGACGCCGACACCGCCGAGCTGGAGGTAGACGTCGAGCCACATGCTGTGCGCCTGCACGACCGTCTGGCCGTGGTCGACGATCCAGCCGTCGATCAGCGGTTCCGAGGCGATCCAGGGGGTCGAGAAGCCCCAGCCGATCACGGGATGCTGGTCGGCGCGGGCGATCACGTCGGCCCAGATGCCCTCGCGTCCGGTCAGATCGGCACCGCGCCCGAGCAGGCCGAACAGGGCGTCGCGACCGAACCACAGCGCAGCGGCCGCACCGAGACCGATCGCCGCGTAGAGGAGGTACCAGCGGGTGCGCTCGCCGGGGCGCCGCGCCGTGCGCATCACGAGCACGGTGCCGAGCACGAGCGCGACGAACGCGGCGGCCAGGAAGGCGGTGGCCGACCCCGCGCGCACGAACAGGAAAGCGGCGATCGCGATCCACACCCCGAGCAGCACCCGTCGGGGGGCGCCCACGGCCAGCCGGATCGCGAACACGATGATCGCGACGAGCATGACGGCGGCGAGGAGGTTGGCGTTGCCGAACACGCCCTGGATGCGGCCGCCGTCGAAGAGGTTGTCGCGCGACCAGTAGACGATCGGATCGAGGCGCTCGTCGGGGATCACGAAGCCCGGGAGCACCGGCCCCCGCACGAACACCGACACCACGAGCTCGAAGAGCAACGACAGCCCCACGATCCATTTGGCGGCCGACGCGACGGCGCGAACGACGTCGCGCCAGGTGAGCACGGCTCCCACGAACAGGCCCTGGAAGGTCGTGATCACCAGCAGGAGCCAGGTGAGCACGGATGCCGCCGGCCAGGCGCTCCACGCGAGCGACGCGGTGGCCCACGCGACGTAGCCGAACGCCAGCCACGGCAGGCGG
Organism: Microbacterium sp. NPDC007973; assembly: GCF_042958465.1. Lineage (NCBI taxonomy): Bacteria > Bacillati > Actinomycetota > Actinomycetes > Micrococcales > Microbacteriaceae > Microbacterium > Microbacterium sp. NPDC007973. The sequence continues at coordinate 523,110 of NZ_JBIBJJ010000001.1, read as the reverse complement.
CGCACGGCCAGCGGGGGTCGGGTCACGAGCCAGAGGATCGCGGAGACCACGGCGGAGGCGACGACGACGACGGCCGTCGGCACGGGCCCGACGGCGTTGACGAGTCCCACACCGCCCAGCGCCAGCACGAGGACGAACACGCACCAGGCGCGCAGCAGCAGGTGCCCGGTCGTCTCGCGCGCAGGCGCGGTCGGCAGCGCCGACACCGGGTGGTTCGTGTGCATCGCCATGGTGATCTCAGGGTACCGGGCGGCATCCGGGACCGTCCGGTCGGACCACTAGGCTGACGCCGTGCTGATCCCGATCTCGAACACGCCCCGCGACTACGCCTGGGGCAGCCCCACGCTCATCGCCGACCTCGAGGGTCGTGAGCCCTCCGGTGCTCCCGAGGCCGAGGTGTGGTTCGGCGACCACCCGGGCTCGCCCGCGCGGGTGCACGACGGTTCCGAGCGCACCCTCGACGCGTGGCTCCCGGCCGCCGCCGGCGAGCACGGCGTGCCCGCCGCGCTGCCTTACCTGCTGAAGCTCCTGGCCGCCGGCGCTCCGCTGTCGATCCAGGTGCACCCCTCGAAGGAGCAGGCCGTCGAGGGCTTCGCGCGCGAGGAGGCCGCGGGGGTCCCGCGCGATGCGGGCGAGCGCAACTACAAGGACGACAACCACAAGCCCGAGGTGATCGTGGCGCTGAGCGAGACCTTCACCGCTCTCGCGGGACTCCGCGACATCGAGCGCACGCGCGCGCTCGTCGCGACGCTCGGTGCGGCCCCGGGCGTGCAGACGCTGCGCACCCACCTGTCCGCGCCCGACGCCGCAGACGCCCTGCGCGCGAGCATCGGCTGGCTCCTCGGCGAGGCCGACGCAACCGCGATCGAGCAGATCGTGGATGCCGCGGCATCCGCCGATCCGGGGGAGTTCGCCGCCGAGCTGGCCCTGACCCGCTCGCTGCACACCGCCTACCCGGCCGACCCCGGCATCGTGGTGGCGCTGCTGATGAACCTCGTCGAGCTGCGGCGCGGTGAGGCGATTTTCGTGCCCGCCGGCGTGCTGCACGCCTACGTCGCCGGTCTCGGCGTGGAGATCATGGCCGCGAGCGACAACGTGCTGCGCGGGGGGCTGACCCCCAAGCACATCGACGTGGACGAGCTGCTGGCGCTGGTGGACTTCCGGCCCGCCGAGCCGCCGTTCCTGCGGCCGACCCCGGCGGGCGACGGTGCCGAGGTGTTCGCACCCGGGATCGCCGACTTCGCCCTCGGGCACCTGGCCGCCGAGGCGTCGGGGTCGCTCGACCTGCGCGGCGTCGCGATCGCGCTCGGCGTCGCCGGGGAGGTGACGATCACCGGAGCCTCGGGCGCGCAGGTGAGCCTGAAGCCCGGGCAGGCCGCGCTCGTGACCCCCGACGAGTCCCCGTTGTCGGGCGACGGTGGCGGCGAGGTCTTCGTCGCGATGCCGGGGGCCTGATCGCGACACGCCGTGAGGGGGTGTGAAGCTTCACCTCGGCCTTGAGGGTTTACGATCCGCGACTTGACCAAACCGAATCACACGGGTGTAATTATGTCTACGCGGAACCGCGTCATGGGGGCTTGAACGAGGCGGAGGACGATATGGCGACGTCGCAGTACCGGTCCGGTGTCCCGGACAACTGGTTCGTAGACCCGGTCGATCTGGGAGTGCCCGGCGTTCGCCGAGACATCGACGCGACCGAGGAGAACACCCTCGCCTGGCAGACCGACGCGCTGTGCTCGCAGACCGATCCCGAGGCCTTCTTCCCGGAAAAGGGCGGATCGACCCGCGACGCGAAGCGCATCTGCACCTCGTGCGATGTCAAGAGCGAGTGCCTCGAGTACGCCCTGCAGAACGACGAGCGCTTCGGCATCTGGGGCGGTCTCAGCGAGCGCGAGCGCCGCAAGCTCAAGCGTCGCGCCTGATCCGCCGCCCTCCGGGTGACCCAGGGGTGAGCGATCGGCGTCCCGACGGCGCGGCGTCCGTGATCGCGGAGGAGCCGACTTAGGCTGATCCGGTCATGCCCGCCCGTGTACACGCCATCCTCGTCGTGCGTCCCGAAGGACGCACCCCCGCCGCGAACCATCTGCAGCGCACGCTCGCAGCCCTCGCGGCCCAGACCCGTCCGGTCGACGCCCTGACCATCGTCTTGTGCGGCGCCGACCCGGCCTTGACGCAGGTCGCGGCCTCCTCCGGCGCTGAAGGCGTCATCACGGCTCCGGCCGGCACCCCGTTCGCCGTCGCGACGGCCCTGGCCACGCCGCGCCTGACCGGTGACGCCGTGTGGCTGCTCGCACAGGACACCGCGCCCGATCCCGACGCCCTCGTCCGTCTCGCGGGTGCCCTCGAGCTGTCGTCGTCGCTCGTGATCGCGGCGCCCAAGCTCGTGTCGTGGGACGACCGCGACGAGATCGTGTCGCTGGGCGTGAGCATGAACCGCTACGGCGGCACGGTCGAACTCGCCAAGGGCGAGCTCGACCAGGGTCAGCACGACGCGGATGCCGACGTGCTCGGTGCCGACGTGCGCGGCATGCTCGTGCGTCGCGAGGCGTGGACCGCGCTCGGCGGTCTGGACCCCGCCCTCGGTGGGGCCGACGAGGGGCTCGATCTCGGCGTGCGCGCGCGCCTCGCGGGCGATCTCGTCTCGCTCGTGCCGGCGGCGCGCGTCGCGGTGGCGGGCGACGGCGTGGCCGCGATGGCCCGCGGTCGCCGTCGGGCGCGTCGTCGCGCGTTCGCCACGCGCACCGCGCAGTTGCACCGGCGGTTGGCGTACGCGCCGTCCGCGGCCGTGCTGCTGCATTGGCTCTCGTTCCTGCCGCTCGCCCTGTGGCGCACGGTCATGCACCTCGTGACGAAGATGCCCTACCGGGTGCTGCCGGAGTGGGGGGCGACGCTGCTCGTCCTCTTCCGACCCGCCGCCGTCGCGCGCGCCCGTCGCCGCATCCGGACGGTACGCCGCGTGGGGTGGTCGCGCATCGCGCCGCTGCGCATCTCGCGGGCGCAGATGCGCCTGCGTCTCGACGCCGACGGCGCCGACCCCGACGCCCCCGTTCGTTCGGAGCTGCGCTTCTTCGTCGGCGGGGGCGCGTGGGCCGTCCTCGGCGCGCTCGCCGTGTCGGCGGCGCTCTTCGCCCCCCTGCTGGCCTGGCCCGTCCTCGGCGGGGGAGCGCTGCTGCCGCTCCGTGCCGACATCGCTCAGCTCTGGCAGGACGCCGCCTGGGGCGCTCGCCCCCTCGGTCTGGATGCCGTGGGACCGGCAGACCCGTTCTCGGCGCTCGTCGCGCTCCTCGGCACGCTCTCGCCGGGGGACCCCTCGCGAGCCTTCGTCGTGCTGTGGGTGCTCGCGCTCCCGCTGGCGGTGCTGGGCGGCTGGTTCGCCGCCACGCGGGTGACCGAGTCGTCGCTGCTGCGCATCACCGCCGCCTTCGCGTGGGCCCTCGCCCCCACCTTCCTCGCCGCCCTCGTGGAGGGCCGCCCCGCTGCCGTGCTGCTGCACCTGCTGCTGCCGTGGCTGTTCTTCGCGGCGAGCGTGGCCCATCGGTCGTGGGCGCCGGCCGGAGCGGCATCCCTCCTCCTGGTCGCCGTGCTCGCGTGCGCCCCGTCGCTTGCGCCCGCGGTGGTCGTGCTGTGGTCGGCGGCGCTCATCGTGGTGGCGCTCGTCGCGGGCCGCGGAGTGGCGCGCGTGGTGTGGCTGATCGTGCCGTCGGCGGTCATCTTCGCGCCCCTGGTGTGGACGCAGGTGCGTCGCGGGACGCCGTGGGCGCTGCTGGCGGATCCGGGCGTTCCCTACGCCGGGGCGGAGGCCACGGCCGACCCCCTGGGTCGGGCGCTCCTGGCGGCGGGCTTCCCGACGTCGGATCCCGGCGGCTGGGCTGCCGTGTTCGACGGGCCCGTGTGGTGGGTGGGGCTGCTGGTCGCGCCTCTCGCCGTGCTCGCGCTGCTCGCGGTGCTGACGCCCCGCTGGGTGACGGCATCCGCTCTGCTGGTGATCGCGGTCACGGGGCTCGCCACGGCCTTCGCCGCGGTGGGCGTCGCCGTGTCGTTCCGCGACGCGATCGCCGTGCCCGTGTGGGCCGGATCGGGCCTGAGCCTCGCGTGGGTCGGCCTGGTCGGCGCCGCCGTCGTCGCGCTCGACGCCGGCCTCGTGGAGCGCGTGCGCGTGCTGCGACCGATCGGCGCGCTGGCCGCTCTGGCGGCGCTGCTCGTCGCCGTGGCCCCGGCGCTGACCGCGCAGACCGCCTCCGTCGAGAGCGGTCGCTCGGTGCTGACCAACGGTCCGGTGTCGACCCTGCCGGCCTTCGTCGCCGCCGAGGGGCGCGGCTCCACCGACATCGGCACCATCGTGCTCGACCCCCGCGCCGACGGCATGCGCGTCGACGTCGTCTGGGGCGGCAGCGCCACCCTGTCCGGTCAGAGCACCGTGCAGGCCACGCGCACCGCCGCGTCGCCCGCGGACGAGGAGCTCGCGGCGCTCGCCGCCGATCTCGTCACTCCGTCCGCCGACGACGTCGTCACGCGTCTGGCTGATCGTGGCATCGGCTTCGTGCTGCTGGCGTCAGCGCCCGCGGGCGAGGACGACGTGATCCGCGGGGCGCGTCTCGGTGCGGCCACGTCGCTCGACCAGCGCGACCTGCTCGACCCGGTGGGGGCCACCTCCCGCGGCGACCTCTGGCGCGTGAACACCACCATCGTCGCCCGTGCGCCCATCGACGATCACCAGGTGCGTCTCCAGCGCCTGGTCACTCTCGCCTCGCTGGGCGTGGTGCTGGTCGCGCTCCTGCTCGCCGTGCCCACCGCCGCCTCGCGCCGGGTCGCCCGGCGGACGCCGCGCACGGTCGGCCCGATCTCGGGAGGATCACGATGAGCGATCGTCGTCTCGTCCGCTTCGCCGCCACGAGCGCCCGCGTCGTGGCGGGGGCAGCCGTCGCCACGGCGGCCGTCGTCGGCACCGTCGCGGGTATCGCCGCGCCCTGGCCCGAGTACGCCGCCGAGCCGGTCCGGGTGCAGGCGACCCCCGCGCCCTCCGACACCGTCCTCGCGTGCGACGGCCCGCTGCTGGCGCTCGGTCGCAGCGCCGACGCGGCGAACAGCCTGAGCGCCGCCGCCGCGCAGCAGGTGGTGAGCGGTCCCTCCTCCGCTTCCGCGGAGACGTCGGCGCTCACCGGGGCGACGGGCGGCGACGACGGTTCCGCCGACGCCCTGCGTGCCGCCCCGCAGGACGGTGTGCAGACCCCGCTGGCCGCTGCCGGTTCGGCGACCGCGGTGTCGGAGGACCTCACCGGCTTCGCCGCCTCCGCCTGCCGCGCGCCCCTCGCCGAGTCGTGGCTCGTGGGCGGCGCCTCCACCACCGGGTCGAATGACCTCGTCGTCCTCGCCAACCCGGGAACCGTCCCGGCGACCGTCCAGCTGTCGGTCTACGGTGCCCAGGGCGTCTCGACCCCTCCCGGTGGCAGCAATCTCGTCGTCCCGCCCGGTGAGCGCCGCGTCGTGCCCCTCGCCGGCCTGCTGCTGGGCGAGGAGAGCCCGGTGGTGCGGGTCGTGGCATCCGGTGCCCCCGTGCACGCCTCGTTGCAGGCGAGCCTCACGCGCGTGCTGCTGCCGGGCGGCAGCGACCAGGTCGCGCCTCTCGCCCAGGCCGACACGCGCCTGGTGATCCCCGGGGTGCAGGTGCTGACGACGGGGGAGGGCCAGGCGGGGACCGTCCTGCGCCTTCTCGCACCGGGCGCCGACACCACGGCGACGGTGACCATGACCCCGTTGGATGCCGCGACCGCGGTGCCGGAGGCCCGCTCGGTGCCGCTCACGGCAGGACTCCCGACCTCGCTCGACCTCTCGGGCGTCGCGGCCGGGGCCTACACCGTCGAGGTGACGGCCGCCGCTCCCGTCGTCGCAGGCGCGTGGTCGACCACGGGCTTCGGCGAGGGCGCGGACTTCGCCTGGTACGCCGCCGCCCCCGCGTTCTCGTCGTCCGGAGTGATCGCCGTCGCCTCGGGCGTCGGTGCCGCCGTGGTGATCGCCGGCGACGCGAGCGACGCGACGGTCACCCTCACGCCGGTCGACGGGGGAGACCCGCTGACGACCGCGGTGGGGGCCGGCGAGAGCGTCGCCCTCCCCGTCGGCACGGGGGTCTACCGCTTCGACACCGATGCGCCGGTGCGCGCCGCGGTGTCGTACGCGGGGGCCGGCGCACTCGCGTCGTACCCGCTGTGGCCGGCGGACGCCGCGGCCTCGGCGGTCACCGTCCTGCCCTAGGCCCCGGGCGCCGGGTCACGGCATCCGGACCGGTCAGAGGAAGCGGAAGCGCTCGGGCCCGAGGTCCCATGGGTCGCGATCGAGGAACTCCGCGGCCGCGCGGAAGACGGCGCCCTCGATCATCATGCGACGGTGCAGGTCGTCGTCGTGGTGCGGGTGACCGAGGCGCTCGATCGGCACGCGGTACAGGATGATGCGCTTCTCATCGCGCAGTACCGTCCAGCGGGGGATGCCGTCACCGGCCGCCGGAGGCATGATGCCGATCTCGAACGAGACCTCGCGCAGCTCGGGCCAGGCGGAGCGCAGGAACTCCGCCGCCGTACTGACGGCGACGTCGAACCGCTCGACCCGGGTGTCGATCGGGGGCAGCGGTGGACGGACGACCGGGCTGCGGTTCTCGCGGCCGTGCCGACCGTGACGGGAGGGGCGGACGACCGGACGCGCTTCGCGGGATCGACGACGCATCATCCGCCCATCCTACGTTCGTCGGCGGGTCGCGCCGGGCGTCGGACAACGGTCGGTGCCGGCGGGGAGTCGTCCGCACGTCCGCTCCGCGTCGGTGCCCTCCGCCGCACGGCGATCGGCCCCGGGCCCCTGCATCGCCGGGGTATGCCTGTGCGCACCCCGCCTCCGCCGTCTTCTGCGGCGCCGGTTCCCGGCATCCGGGGTGCTCCTCATCCCGGCGCGGCGTCGTGGCGGTGTCGGAGGGGCTGGGTAGGCTGACCGCGATGCGCGACAGACTCTGCTCGAAGGTGGGATGCGCCCGCGAGGCGATGAGCACCCTCACCTACGACTACGGCGACCAGATGGCGGCCCTCGGCCCCCTGGGACCCGCGGGTGACCCGCACGCGCACGACCTGTGCGCGATCCACGCCGACCGCCTGTCGGTCCCCAAGGGCTGGGTCGTCGTGCGCCACGAGACGCTGCGCGCCTGAGACCGGCCGTACCGCGCGTCTGGCCCGGTCCGCCCTTCGCGTCGTGGCGCCGGCTTTCCCGGTTCGAGGCGCGTTCCGCTCCGTGGGGCAGGGGATCGGCGCCCGGAATGCGGTGATCCGCCCCGAAGGCGGCGCTCCCTCGCCCGCGACCCGCAGCTCAGGCGCGCTCGGTGAGGGCGGCGGCCCGCTCGTTCTCGAGCAGGAGAGCGCGATACTCGCGATCGCGTCGCACCGCCGACACCGCGCGGACCAGGCTCTCGGCATCCACCGCGGGGATCGGCGAGACGAAGGGCCGAACCGCCTCGGCGAGCGAGACCGCCACGCGCGCGCGTGCGGCGGGGGTGAGCGTGTCGGCCCCGCGCACGAACTGCGACAGTCGCGCGGCGAGGCGGTCGGGCAGACGAGAGACGTCGGCGACCTGCGCCCACGCCTCGAGACCGAGCGGGATGCCGGGGGCCTCGAGGGGCAGGCGCGGGGTGCGCGTCCGTTCGCTGGCGGTGCCCGCGAGGAGGTCGCCGAGGCGCTGAGAGCGCGGGGTGAACATCCCGACGACCGCGGCGATCGCGCCGAAGGTGAACCAGATCTCGAGCACCCCCGTCAGCGCGCGGATGAGCGCCTGACGGAAGCCGGAGGCGCCGCCGTCGGTGCGGACGATGCGCGCCCCCACCGCGAGGCGACCGAGACTGCGCCCGCGCGACAGCGTCTCGACCGTGGTGGGCACCGCCACCATCACGAGCACGAGCAGCGTGATCACGCCGATGCCGAGGGCGGATTCCGGCAGCGAGCCCTGCGCGGTGAGGGTGGCGAGCAGAAGGGCACCGCCGAAGAGCAGCACCGCGCCGATCACGACGTCGATGACCGCGCCCACCGCGCGCAGGAAGAACCCGATCGGCTGGACGTCGAGGGCGACGGCCTCACCGGTGAGCGTCTCCTCGGCGGTGGTGTGCACGAGCGAGACCGCGGGGGAGGGGACCGGGGTCGATGCCATGCGTACAGTTGACCACATGGACCTCGACGCGCTCACGGCCGCGCGCCGCCGCGAGTGGGAGCGGCTCGACGAGCTCGGCAGACGCCGTCGCCTGAGCGGCGAGGAGGTCGACGAGCTCGTCACCCGCTACCGGGCGGCTTCCGCGGATCTGGCCGACATCAAGACCTCGGCCGGTCGCACCCCGCAGGGCGACTACGTCTCGATCCTGCTCGCGCGCACGCGTCTGCGTCTCACCGGCGTGCGCGAGAACGTGCTGAAGCAGCTTCCGCGCTTCTTCCTCCTCCAGCTGCCCGCGGCGTTGTACCGCGTGCGGTGGATGACGCTGGCGGTGACGGTGTTCTTCCTGGTCGTGGCCACCCTCGTCGCGCTGTGGATCTCGGGCGACCCGCAGGCCGTGGCCGCGCTCGGGGCGCAGAGCGATCTGCAGCGCTACGCCGACGAGCAGTTCGTCGACTACTACCGCGAGAACCCGAATGCGATCTTCGCCGGCACCGTGTGGACGAACAACGCCTGGATCGCGGCGCAGTGCGTGCTGTTCGGGGTGACGGGGTTCTGGCCGCTCATGGTCATCATGCAGAACGCGGTCGGCGTGGGGACCTCGGCCGCGATCATGGTCGCCTTCGACCGGGCCGACGTGTTCTTCCAGTTCATCCTCCCGCACGGCCTGCTGGAGCTCACGGCGATCTTCGTCGCGGGGGCGGCGGGGCTGCAGATCTTCTGGGCGTGGGTCGCCCCGGGGCGTCGCACCCGCGCGGCGGCGCTCGCGGCGGCGGGACGCTCCCTCGCGACCGTCGCCGTCGGACTCGTGTTCGCGCTGGCGCTGTCGGGTCTCGTCGAGGGCTTCGTCACCCCGCGCGAGTGGCCCTGGCCCATCAAGATCGCGATCGGCGCGGCCGCCCTCGGCGTCTTCCTCTTCTACATGCTGTGGGTCGGACGCCGCGCGGTCCGAGCGGGGGAGACGGGCGACCTCACCGAATACGAGGCGGGCACTCCCACGCTGACGGCCGGCTGACGGCATCCGGATGCCGACCCGGGGGCGCCGTGGAAGCTTCGGGGTTCCAGGGGCGTTCCGCGGGGACGGGCGGCTCCGGCGCCGTGCGCGCGGCGCAGCGCAAACGCCCCGCGTCGTGCCGCCCGCACCCCGATCGCGTCGTTCACCGGCGTGTCATTTTTGATTCATTCAAAACTAGGTAGGCTCGACGCATGCTCGACAGTCAGCCGGACGCCCCCGCGGATGCCCTCATCCGTGGTGCGGGCTTGCGGGTCACGACGACGCGCGTCGCCGTGCTCGAGGCCCTGCGCGCCCGGCCGCACGCCACCGCCGACGACGTGTTCGCACGGGTCAGCGGCACCCTCGCCGGCACGAGCAAGCAATCCGTGTACAACGCGCTCGGCGACTTCGCCGACGCGGGTCTCGCGCGCCGCATCGAACCGGCCGGGCACTCCGGCACGTTCGAGCTGCGCGTCGGAGACAACCACCACCACGTGGTGTGCACCGGATGCGGACGCATCGACGACGTGGATTGCGTCGTCGGCGCGGCGCCGTGCCTGCACGTGCCGGAGGGGAGCGGTTTCGTCATCGAGACCGCCGAGGTGACGTTCTGGGGCGTGTGCCCCGACTGCCGGGCCGAGTCCGAAGCCGAAAAACCGAGAGGATCCCGATGAGCGACACTCTGAACGGATGCCCCGTCTTCCACGACGGCGCCGCCCCCGACGACAACCGACTGCCGGTGGGCGAGGCCCCCGCCGACAGCGAGCCCGCCGGCGCCCTGCCGCACCCGACCCAGGGATCCGCCAACCGCGTGTGGTGGCCCGAGTCCCTGAACGTGAAAATCCTCGCGAAGAACAACGCCCTCCGCGACCCGCTCGACGAGGGCTTCGACTACAAGGCCGCGTTCGAGGCGCTCGATCTCGAGGCCGTGAAGAAGGACCTGCAGGCCGTCATGACGACCTCGCAGGACTGGTGGCCCGCCGACTTCGGTCACTACGGCCCCCTCATGATCCGCATGGCCTGGCACAGCGCCGGCACCTATCGCGTGACCGACGGTCGCGGCGGCTCGGGCGCGGGCATGCAGCGCTTCGCCCCGCTGAACAGCTGGCCCGACAACGTCAACCTCGACAAGGCGCGCCGCCTGCTCTGGCCCGTCAAGAAGAAGTACGGCCAGTCCATCTCGTGGGCCGACCTCATGATCCTCGCCGGCAACGTCGCGCTGGAGGACATGGGCTTCCCCACCTTCGGCTTCGCCGGCGGCCGAACCGACGTGTGGGAGCCCGACGACGACGTGTACTGGGGTCCCGAGACCACCTGGCTCGGCGACGAGCGCTACACCGGCAACCGCGAGCTCGAGCGCCCGCTCGCCGCCGTTCAGATGGGCCTGATCTACGTCAACCCCGAGGGGCCCAACGGCAACCCCGACCCGCAGCTGTCGGCCCACGACATCCGCGAGACGTTCGGCCGCATGGCCATGAACGACGAGGAGACCGTCGCCCTCATCGCCGGTGGACACACCTTCGGCAAGACGCACGGTGCGGCGAGCGACTCGCACGTGGGCGTCAACCCCGAGGCCGCCGACATCGAGGATCAGGGCCTGGGCTGGAAGAACAGCCACGGCACCGGCAAGGGCGACGACACCATCACCAGCGGTCTCGAGGTCACCTGGACCTACCACCCGACCCGGTGGGACAACGAGTTCTTCCACATCCTCTTCGCCTACGAGTGGGAGCTCTTCCAGAGCCCCGCGGGAGCGCACCAGTGGCGTCCCGTCAACGGCGGGGGAGCCGACATGGTCCCCGAGGCGCACTCGGCCGGACGCCGCGAGCCCCGCATGCTCACGAGCGACCTGGCGCTGCGCGTCGACCCGGCGTACGAGAAGATCTCGCGGCGTTTCGCCGAAGACCCGGCGGCGTTCCAGGACGCGTTCGCCCGCGCGTGGTTCAAGCTGACCCACCGCGACATGGGCCCGCGCGAGCGCTACCTCGGTTCCGAGGTGCCCTCCGAGGTGCTCGTGTGGCAGGACCCGGTGCCCGCCGTCGACCACCCGCTCATCGACTCCGCGGATGCCGCGGCGCTCAAGCAGCAGATCCTCGACAGCGGCCTCACGGTGCAGCAGCTCGTCACCACGACGTGGGCCGCGGCATCCACGTTCCGCGGGAGCGACAAGCGCGGCGGCGTGAACGGCGCGCGTATCCGGCTCGAGCCGCAGAAGAGCTGGACGGTCAACAACCCCGAGCAGCTGGCATCCGTGCTCGAGGTGCTCGAGAAGATCAAGGCCGAGTTCGACGCACAGAGCGAGAAGAAGGTCTCGATCGCCGACCTGCTCGTGCTCGCGGGCAACGCCGGTGTCGAGCAGGCCGCCCTCGCCGGCGGCGTCGAGATCGAGGTGCCCTTCACCCCCGGTCGCACCGACGCCTCGCAGGAGCAGACCGAGATCGAGTCGTTCCGCTGGCTCGAGCCGATCGCCGACGGGTTCCGCAACTACGCCTCGCGCGAGGCGCGGCTGCCCGCGGAGTTCCTGCTGCTCGACAAGGCCAACCTGCTGACGCTCACCGCGCCCGAGATGACGGTGCTCGTCGGGGGCCTCCGCGCGATCGGCGCGAACTGGGACGGCAGCGACTGGGGCGTGTTCACCGACACCCCCGGCGCGCTGACGAACGACGTGTTCGCGAACCTCCTCGACCTCGGCACGACGTGGAAGCCGCTCGACAGCGGCAAGCACGCCTTCGAGGGCACGAAGGACGGCTCGGGCGAGAAGGTCGGCATCGGAACCCGCGTCGACCTGGTGTTCTCGTCGAACTCCGAACTGCGCGCGCTCGCCGAGGTGTACGCCTCGGATGACGCGAAGGAGAAGTTCGTGCGCGACTTCGTCGCCGCGTGGCGCAAGGTCACCGAGCTCGACCGGTTCGACCTGGTCTGAGCTCGACCCCCGCTGCGGCGGGGTTCGCGCTGCGGCTCGGTCGTCGCGGCATCCGGAAGGTCCGTCCCCTCGCGGGGCGGGCCTTCCGTCGTTCGGTGGCGCCTCGGTCCGTCTCCGTTCCGCCCCGCCGGGCAAGGTGTGTCCCACTTATGGCCGGTAGGAGGGGTGTGGGGTGACCATTTTCGGGACATCCACCGTCATATGTGGGACGAGTGCCGCGAGGAGTGGGACGCACTGCGGGGCCGGTGTGCAGCTTTGTCGGCGGTGGCTCGTCGGTGGCGGGGAGAGGGAGGTGTGTCCCACTTATGGTCGGTGCGAGGGACGTGAAGTGGTCATTCTGGGGACATGCGCCGTCAGAAGTGGGACATGCGCCGCCAGGAGTGGGACGCGCGCCGCTGAAGACGCGCGCCGTAGGACAGACGCGCTGCCGGAGACGCGCGCTGCCGGAGGTGTGGCGGATGCCGGAGGTGGGGCGGAGGCCGGAGGTGGGGCGGATGCCGCCGACTCAGGCGCGCGACAGGCGGCGCAGGCCCTCGTCGATCGAGACCGAGGGACGCCAGCGCAGGTCGCGGCGGATCTCGGTCTGATCGAACCAGTGCGCGGTCGACAGCTGCTCCGCGAGGAAACGCGTCATGGGCGGTTCGTCCTGCCCCGGGCGCACGGCCCACACGCGCTCGATGAGCGACCCGGCGGCCTTGGCGAGCCCCGAGGGCACGCTGAATCGCGGCGGCGTCACACCCGACGCGCGGCAGATCCCGGCGAGCAGGTCGCCCACGGGCCGCGGCTCGCCGTTGGTCAGCACGAAGGCGCGCCCGCTGACGTCCTCGACGCGGTCGAGGGCGGCGACGATGCCGGATGCCGCGTTGTCGACGTACGTGGAGTCGATGAGCGCCGTGCCGCCGTCCAGCAGCGGCAGCGTGCCGCGACGAGCGCGGTCGACCACGCGCGCGATGAGCTGGGTGTCACCCGGCCCCCACACCAGGTGCGGTCGGATCGCGACGAGCGCGGTGCCGTCGCCGGCGCGCGAAAGCGCGAGCAGTTCGGCCTCGGCCTTGGTGCGGGCGTACTCGCCGTGCGCGGCATCCGGGTCGGCGGGCTCGGCGCCGACGCCCGCGAGGGCGTGTCCGGCGTGCGCGACCGAGGGCGACGACACGTGCACGATGCGCGAGACGCCCGCGGCGGCAGCGGCGTCGAGGAGCGTGCGCGTCCCCTCCACGTTCACGGCGCGGAACTGCGCCGGGTCCCCCGCGAGGGAGACCTTCGCGGCGAGGTGCACGATCCCGTCGACGCCGTCGAGAGCGGATGCCACGGCATCGGCATCCGTCACCGAACCGAGACGATCGTCGGCGCCGTCGACGCCCGAGGGGCGGCGCTGCAGCGTGCGCACGTCGTGACCGTCGTGCTGGAGGGCGCGGACGACGGCGCGGCCGAGGAAGCCGGAGGCACCGGTGGCGAGGACCCTCACAGCGCCGACGCTTTCTCGCCCGCGAGCACCCGCTCGGCCCACGCGGCCACGCGGGAGCGGTCGATCTTGGAGTTGTGGCGGATATCGGTCGGCAGGCTCGGCACGGCCAGCACGGCGGCCAGCGACTGCGCGGTGGCCGCGCGGACGGCGCCGGTGAGCTCGAGGGATGCCAGGCCCGGATGCCGGACGCCGGACTCGACGACGGCGACGACGACCTGTCGACCGACGGGGCCCACGCCGACCGCGGCGGCGCGGACGACGGCGGAGACGGTCTCGACGTCCTGCTCGACGCCGACCGGGGTGACGGGCCCCTCCGCGGTGGTGATGACGTGGGGGAGGCGCCCCTCGACCCACAGGCGCCCCTCGGCGTCGAGGTGACCGACGTCGCCGGTGCGATGCCAGCGGGCGGGGAGGCCGCGCCGGGCGTCGCGGTCGGTCAGGTGCAGGCGGAAGTAGCCGCGCTTGAGATGCGGCGCCGAGATGACGATCTCGCCGGTGACCCCGGCATCCGTCGTCGTCTCATCGGCCGCGCGGCCCCGGTCGTCGAGGGGCGAGATGCGCACCTCGCCCGTCCCGAGGGGACGACCGACGCACACCCCGCGGTCTCCCGCAGCGGCCTCGATCTCGGGCAGGGTGACGTCGGCCACCAGCAGGCATTCCGTCATGCCGTAGGGCGTGTGCGCGACCGCGTTCGGCATGAGCGCCTGAGCCCGCCGCAGCAGGTCGACGCCCACGGGCGCGCCGGTCGAGAGAAACGTCTGCACACGCGCCAGCGCCGAGCGATCGGCATCCGTCAGACGGTCGGCGGTGGCCACGACGTTGGCGACGGCGGCGGGGGAGAGGAAGACGATCTTCGCATCGGAGGCGCGCACGGCGGCCGCGACCGCGGCGGCGGTGAGGGTGCGCGGAGCCGAGACGTCCATGTCGGGCGTCGCCGAGCGGGTGCCGAGCGCCGGGCCCAGCAGCGCGAAGGGCGCGAAGCCGGTCACGAGCCCCGTGTCGGCCGACACCGCGAAGTGCGTGGCGAGGGTGTCGCGCAAGGCTGTCAACTGCGCGTGCGTGTACACGACGCCCTTGGCGGGACCGGTCGAGCCCGAGGTGAAGAGCACCGCCGCCTCGGCGTCGGCTGCGGGCGGCTTCGGCAGCGTCCGCCCCCGACCGGCGCGCGCGAGATCCGACAGGCTGGCCTCGACCCCCAGTGCGCGCGAGGTCGCGGCGGGCAGGGACGTTGACGAGATGCGGCGCCCGGGCCACCCCAGGGCGCGCGCCGCGGCGAGCCCCGCGACCTCGCCAATCACCACATCGGGGACGGCACCGCGCACCGCGCGCGACAGACCCCGGATGCCGAGACCCCGGTCGGCGACGACGACCACGGCGCCGATGCGCAGGCACGCGTACAGCGCGGCCGTGAGCGTCGGGCCGGGCTGCACGAGCAGCGAGACGCGGTCGCCGGCGCGGACGCCGAACGCGTCGAGCCCCGCGGCGATCTCGTCGACCCGCGCGGCGAGCTGTCGCCAGCTCACCCGCAGCGGTCCGCCGTCGCCCGAGGCCGTGGTCATGTCGATCACGGCGGTGTCGTCGTCATCGCGGCGGGCGTCGAGGGCGTCCCAGAGGCGACCGGCGGGGGCAGTGCCCGTGTCGGTGCCGGTGCCGGCGCGCTTCGTCGGGGACGAGCGACGCGAGCGCGCGGGTACCGTTGCGGCATCCACGATCTTCTCGTCGAGCCAATCGAGCACCACGTCGGCGTAGGGGCGCTCCTCGGCGATCAGGTGGCCCGCGCCCTCGAAGCGGTGCACGTCGGCGTGGGGGAGACGCTCGGTGAGGTCGTCGAGGTGGTCCTCGCCGAACACGGGGTCTTTCGGACCGCGCAGGAGCAGCGCGGGCACCTCGAGTTCGCGCAGCCCCGCCGACATGCGATGCAGGGCGGGGGTGCTGACGTGGTCCGGCGTCGCCGGGATGTCGGCGACGAATCCGCCGATGCCCCGACGCCGTGCCACGGTCGCGTACGGCGCGCGGAAAGCGGCGCGCACGGCGGGGTCGAGGTCGGCGAGGGCGAGGGTGACGTCGAGGAACGCCGTCGTGCCGGTCGTGCCCGCCGCGAGCATGCCGCGAGCGGTCGCGACGCGCAGCGCGAAGGGCAGCTCGGCGCCGTCGGGGTGGTGCACGGCGGTGTTCAGCGCGATGACCGCGGCGACACGCTCGCGGTTCTCGACGGCCCAGCCGAGGGAGACGGGCCCGCCCCAGTCGTGTCCGATGGTGACGACCGGACCGCGGATGCCGAGCTCGGAGACGAGCGCGTCGAGATCGGCGATGCGCTGAGCGAGTGTGCGGCGCAGCGAGGAGCGCTCCGAGAAACCCATCTCGAGCTGGTCCACGGCGACGACGCGCCACGCGGCGCGGCCCTCGAGCGCGCGGTCGAGCGAGGCGGTCACGAGCGCGCGCCACAGGTAGGACCACGTCGGATTGCCGTGCACGGCGATGATCGTGCCGAGCGGCTCGACGCCGTGCTCGGCGAGGGTGCCCCCGGTGTCGAGCACGTGCCAGAGGCGCGACGCTCCGCGGTCGTCGAGGACGCCCTCGACGCTGACGAGCCGCGACAGAGACGGGTCGAGGCCGGGGAGCCCGGCCGGGGGGAGGGTGGCCTGCGGTCCGGTCACGCGGGGGTGGCTCACCAGGCCAGCTCCAGCATGCCGGTGTTCAAGCCGGAGCCCACTCCCATCAGCAGCACGCGATCACCTCGCCGCAGCGTCTTCTGCTCGGCGGCGAGGGTGATGGGGATGGATGCCGGGCCCACATTGCCCAGCTCGGGGTACGTGACCGGGACCCGGTCGCGGTCGAGCTTCGCGGCGCGAACGATCGCACCGGTGTGCACCGACGAGACCTGGTGGGTGACGTAGCGGTCCATGCCGGTCCAGTCGAATTCGCCCTTCGCTTCTTTCCAGGCCGAGACGACGAGGTCGAGTCCGCCCTTCAGCAGCGCCTTGGCGTCGGTGAACATGCCGTCGACGCTGCCCACGCACAGGTCGTAGAACTGCGTCGCGGCACGCGTGACGCCGCCCACGATGCGGTGTCCCTCGGGGTGGTCGCTCGCGCGTCCCAGGACGGCCGCGGCGGCGCCCGACCCCAGGGTGAGCGAGGCGAACTCCTGCATGAAGGCGTCGCGGTCGAGATCTTCGCGCACGAGCCGGTTGATGGTGTTGACCTGGATCTCGTCGGCATCCTCGCCGTTGACGATGAGGGCGTACTTCACCTGCCCCGACTGGATCATGCCGGCTGCGAGACTCATACCGTTGATGAAGCCGAGGCACGCGTTGGCGACATCGAAGTTGATGGCCGAGCTCGGCAGGCCGAGGCCGTGGTGCAGTCGCACGGCGACGGAGGGCTCGAGGTGCTTGCGGGTGACCGACGTGTTGATGATGAGGCCGATCTCGCTCGCGTCGACCCCGGCCTCGGCGAGGGCCTGCTTGCCGGCGGCGATCGTCGCCTCATCCGACGACTCGCCCTCCGCCCAGTTGCGGCGCTCGTTGACGCCCGCGACGCGGCGCAGAAGACCCGGCTTGAGCTTGAGTCGCTTCAGCGCGGGAGCCAGACGCTCCTCGATGTCATCCGACGTCGTGACGCGGCTGGGCAAGACGCTCGCCACCGACACGAGGGCCACATCGTCGAAGTGCGTGGTGGCGTTACCTGGCAAGAGAGCTCCCGCATCCTGTGCGTAGACGGCGAGGCCGCGCGCGGAGGGGACACGCTGACGACCGGAAGGGTACCCCCCAGGATAAGCCGCGTCGTATGTCGCGGGCTGCATGCGGGCTGGGTGTGCTACAGCCGCCCCGCCGCCTTCAGGGCGAGGTAGCGGTCGGCCACGAGCGGCGGCAGGTCGTCGGCGGAGGCCGCCACCGCGTCGCCGCCCGCGCGGACGACGGCGTCGCGCACGCGGTCCGCGTCGTGGCGCGCGCGCTCGATCGCAGCGGCGGCATACACGTCGGCCGCGTCGCGGTGGGCGGGCACGTCGCCGGGGCCGTCGGTCGCGGTCGCCACCAGCAGGCGCGACCGTGCGGCGACCGCGGGCAGCGACGCGAGGAAAGCGCGGGCGGCCTCGGGGTCGTCGGCGGCGGTCAGCAGCACCACGAGGGCCGGGCGCACCGACAGGCCGCGCACGTGGGCGAAGACGGCGTCCCAGTCGGTGTCGATCAACTGCGGGTCGACCGGGGTCATGGCATCCACGAGGGCGGGGAGCAGCTGCGCGCCGTCGACGCGGGTCACGCGGGCGCGGGGCACGCGGTCGAACATCACGAGGTGCACGTGGTCGCCGGCGCGACTGGCCAGGACCGACAGCAGGAGGGCGGCTTCCATGGCCGCGTCCAGCCGCACCCCGTCACCGACGCGCGCGGCGGCGGTACGGCCGGTGTCGATCACGATGACGACGTGGCGGTCGCGCTCGGGGCGCCAGGTGCGCAGCATGGTCGTGCCCGCGCGCGCGGTCGCGCGCCAGTCGATCGAGCGTACGTCGTCGCCGCGCACGTACTCCCGCAGGCTGTCGAACTCGGTGCCCTGCCCGCGGACCTGCAGCGTGGTGTTGCCGTCGAGTTCGCGCAGACGGGCCAGGCGCGAGGGCAGGTGGCGACGCGATGTGAACGGCGGCAGCACGCGGAGGCGGGCCGGGGCGTCGACCCGGGCCTGCCGACCCGCCAGGCCAAGCGGTCCGAGGGCGCGCACCACGACGAAGGCGCTGCGCAGCTCGCCGCGCCGACGGGGGAGCAGCGGCAGCGGCGCGGCCCGTCTCTCGCCCGGCGGCACGGTGAGGCGCAGACGCTCCTCGGGCGCGCCCGCCGTCGGCTGCCAGGCGTCGCGCACGTGCGCGCGCAGCAGGCGCGTACCGAGGTTGCGCACGCGCAGCTCTCCCGAGACGGGTTCGTCGCGCAGGGCGCGCTCGGGCAGGGTCCGCGTGACCTCGACCCGGCGCGGATCGGCCGCCGCCGCCGCATCGGCGGCCATCGCGAGGGCGCACAGCAGCACCCAACCGCCCGCCGCGATCCAGGCCGGCACCCCCGCGGTGCTGAGCAGCACGAGGGGGACGACGCCGAGGGCGACGAGGAGAGCGAGGCGGCCGGTGACGAACATCAGATCGGGACGCGGGTCTGCTGCAGGACGGAGGTGAGGATGGCATCCACCGAGACGCCCTCGATCTCGGCCTCGGGACGCAGACGGATGCGGTGGCGCCACACGGGGACGAGCATCGTCTGCACGTGGTCGGGGGTGATCGCGGGGTACCCGCCGAGCCACGCCCACGCCTTGGCGGCGGCGAGCAGGCCGGTGGTCGCGCGCGGGCTCACCCCGAGCTGCACGGACGGGCTCTGCCGCGTGGCCCGCGCAAGGTCGACGACGTAGCCGAGCACGTCGTCGGCGACGGCGACGGATGCCGCCGCCCGCTGCGCGGCGAGGATCTCGTCCGCCGTGACGGCAGGAGTGACCCCCGCCTCGTCGAGGCGCCGCGGGTCGAACCCCTGCGCGTGACGGCGGAGGACGTCGACCTCGGCGTCGCGGCCGGGCAGATCGACGACGAGCTTGAGCAGGAAGCGGTCGAGCTGCGCCTCGGGCAGCGTGTAGGTGCCCTCGTGCTCGATGGGGTTCTGCGTCGCGGCCACCAGGAAGGGATCGGGCAGGGCGCGACTCACCCCGTCGCTCGACACCTGCCGCTCCTCCATCGCCTCGAGCAGGGCGGCCTGCGTCTTGGGGGGCGTGCGGTTGATCTCATCGGCGAGCAGCACGTGGGTGAACACCGGACCCGGTCGGAACTCGAATCCGCCCGCGCGGGCGTCGTACACCAGCGATCCGGTCACATCGCCCGGCATGAGGTCGGGCGTGAACTGCACGCGGTGCGTGTCGAGACCGAGGGCGCGGCTGAACGAGCGCACGAGCAGCGTCTTGGCGACGCCCGGCACGCCCTCCAGCAGCACGTGTCCGCGCGAGAGAAGGGCGATGAGCAGCCCGGTCACCGTGCCGTCCTGGCCGACGACCGCTTTGGCCACCTCGAGGCGCACGCGGTGCATCGCCTCGCGGAGGGTCGCGTGGTCGTCGGACGGGCCGGACGGATCGGGGCGAACGGAGCCGGCTGCGGGGCTCGTGTCGGCGGTGCCGGTCGCACGGCCGTCGGCGGCCGGCTCGGCGCCGGGGGTCTCGGGGCTCTCGGTCATCGGGGTGTCCCTTCGGTTCGGACGGCGACGCGCACGCTCTCTTCGAGGTCGCGCAGTCGGTCGGCGGCGGCGACGAGGTCGCGGTCGGTGCGGGGCACGTCGTCGACCAGGATGCCGCGCACGCGGGAGCGATCCGCTCCCAGGCGCTCGGCAACGGCGTCGGCGACGTCGGGCGGCGAGGTCCGTGCCGCGAGCCCCAGGAGACGCACGAGACGCGTGCGGCTCGCGCGGCGGAGCTCGTCGAGAGCGTGCGGGGCGTCGCGCGCCGTGGCGTAGAGGCGCGCGCGGCCCTCCGTGGTCTCGGTGGCGCGCACCGTCACGGGCAGGCGCTCGGTGACGAGAGGGCCGAAGCGCCGACCCCGCCACATCGCGGCCGTGAGAGCGGACAGCAGCAGCAGCGCGATGGCGGGGGTGACCCATGGCGGCGTCAGGTCGCTGAGGGTCGGGGGAGCGGCGCCGGGGTCGGCGTCGGCGGGCGCGGGCACGTACCAGACGAGGGTGTCGGTCTTCCCCAGCACACCGAGGGCGAGGGCCGCGTCGCCCTCGCGCGGGAGCGTGGAGTTGGTGAGCGTCGAGAGGCCGTCGAGAGCGGTCACCGAGCGACCCCCGTCCTCGAGGGACAGCAGCCCGAACTCGCTCCCGACGGGGAAGCACCCGGTGACGCCGTCGCCGGCGACGAGGAGTTCACCGACACGCGCCGTCCGGGCGTTGTCGGGCGCCGCCACCGCGCAGTCGGCGGCCGCCGTGTCATCGACGAATCCTCCGAGCGACGACCCGTTCATCAGCACGTCGAGGGCGCGGGAGCGCGGCTCGACGAGCACGACGTGCCGGGCGCGCGACGACAGCTCGCGCAGCGCGTCGTCGGAGAGCATCGGTGCGTCCCGCATCACGAGCGTCGCGTCCGCTCCGGCCAGCGCGCGTTCGGCGGCCGGGCGGTCGCGCGCGACGATCACCCGCACGCCCTGCTGCTCGATGACCCGCACCACGGCTCGCGTGCCGTCGGGGCCGGCGGAGTCGGGGTCGAGCAGCGCGCGCTCCGTGTATCCGCCGTAGACGAACAGTCCGCCGACGAGCGACACGAGCAGCAACCCCACCACGAGAGCGATCCACCCGAGGGCGGCGCGGCCGCGGGAGCGCGGTCGGGCTGCCGTCACCGCGCTCACGGGGCGCCCATCGGCGTCGGACGCGTCCGCACGGCGGTGTCGTCGAGATCGAGGATGAGGCGGTAGCTCTGCGCCGTTCCCGGGCGCCGCAGATAGCGCACGTCGTCGAAGGTCGTCGCGGCCGTCTCGAGCCCCTCCGCGAGGGCGGGGAGGGCGCGCGCGGCCTCGCGGGCGAACGCGCGTACCGTGGCCCCGGGTGGCGGGTCCACCAGCCCGCGCTCCGACAGGCCCCGTGCGACGGCGCGGAAGCGCAGCACGACGGCCTCGTCCCAGGCCCCGCGCCCTGCGGCCGCCTCGGCCTCTGCCCGCAACTGCTCGGCCGACCGGGTGTCGTCGTCGTCGAAGAGGGCCCGAGCGGCCGGAGCCGCGCGCACGCTCCGACGCGGTCGCCCCCAGATCAGGATGCCGACCACGATCGCCGCCACGAGCAGCACCGCGAGCACGATGAGTGCGGCCGGTCCCCACCCGTCGGTGTTCGGAATGCGCAGCAGATCGTCGAGGAAGCGGACGACCGCCTGTGCCGCTCGATCGATGATGCTCGGCTCGGCCGCCTGGTAGGAGGGGTCGGCCAGCTCGCGCTCCGCCCACTCCTGCGCCTGATCCGGGTCGGGCAGCAGGGGTTCGAAAGCGGCGGCGAGCGCGGCGGGGCTCACGCGTCGCCGCTCGATCCCGGCGCGGCCCAGGTGGTCGGTGCGGTTCCCGGCGCGGCGCCCGGGGCACGGCGGGCAGGCGGGGCGTCGTCCGACGCGGGCGGGACCGGGGGAACCGGCGGGGCCGGGTCCGCCGAGGCCTCCCGGGAGGGCTGCGGCGCCCCGTACGCCTGCGGTGCCCCGTAGGCCTGCGCCGCCCCATACGGCTGCGGTGCCCCGTAGGCCTGCGGTGCACCATATGCGGGCGAACCCGTCGGCGCGGGATAGCCCGCGAAGGCCGGGGGAGCGCCCACGGGCGTCGGAGCCGGGCGCTCGACGATGCGACCGACGCCGACCAGGTACGGGTCGACGAGGTCGGTTCCGCCGGCGTCGCGCTGCTCGACGTAGGTGCTCAGGTCGTGGTCGAGCGCCTCCACCCGCATGCGCGCGTCGACGTACACGAGCACGGCCGAGGTGGACTGCACCACCAATGCGATGCACTGCACGAGAAGGATGCCGAACTGCCCGACGACCTGGAGGGCGATGACCCCGACGAGGGCGCCCACGGCATCTTCTCCGGTGGGGGCGAGGATGCCGGGGACGATGCCCGCGACGAGGCTGAAGGGCACGGAGATGATCTGCGCGACGATGCTGAAGGCCACCGAGATGATGACGACGACGCCGAGTGTCGACCAGAAGCGGCCCCGCGTGAGTTGCCACGATCGGGCGATCGCGCGGAGGATCGGCGCCCGCTCGAGGATGATCACCGACGGCACGAGGAAGAGCTTGGGCGTGAGCCAGAGGGAGACGACGATCAGCCCCAGCACGAACAGCACGCCCACCGCGACCCCGAGCCACAGCACGCTGATCACGAGGAGCGTGACGATGCCCGCCAGGACGCCGATGACCACGATCGTCGCGACGAGATAGAGCGCGCTGTACCCGATGAGACGCCACACGACCGGCTTCACGCGCGCCCAGACGGCCTTCAGGCTCGGCTTCTCGGCGACGACAGCGTGAGCGACCTCCGAGACCACGACGCCCTGGACGATCACGCTGAGCGCTCCGGTCGCGAGACCGAGGACCAGTGCGGTCGCCGCCGTGATCACGGCGGACCCGGCGAGGATCGCGTCGTAGTCGTCGCTGCCGATGGGCACCGTGTCGAGACGGGAGAAGCTCGCGATGGCGACGCCGCCGACGGCGGCGGTGAGCACGATGTACGCGGCGGCCTGCACGATGAGGGCGAAGCCCAGCAGCACCTTGGGGTTGTGGCGCAGCGCCACGAAGGAGCGGCCCAGGATGGTGCCGAACCCGTACGGGTGCAGCGGGACGATCCCCGGGCGTGATGCCGGAGTCCAAGCCGGGTACGCGGTCATGTGGGGCCCCTCCTCGTCACATGGCGGTGCCCTCATCGTGTCACAGACCTCCGACACGCACGCCTGGCGTGCAGGCAGGTCGACTACTCTCGATGGGACATGCCCCGACCCCGGGCCTGATGCCCGTCCCCGAGCGGGTTCGAGACGGAAGACGTACACCCGAATGACTTCACGGATCCTGGTTGTCGACGACGACACCGCGCTGGCCGAGATGATCGGCATCGTGCTGCGCACCGAGGGATTCGACACCGTGTTCTGCGCCGACGGTGCCCAGGCCGTCGACGCGTGGCGCTCGGAGCGGCCCGACCTCATCCTCCTCGACCTCATGCTCCCCGGCGTCGACGGCATCGAGATCTGCACGCGCGTGCGCGCCGAGTCCGGCATCCCGATCATCATGCTCACCGCCCGCACCGACACGGCCGACGTGGTCAAGGGGCTCGAGTCGGGGGCCGACGACTACATCGTCAAGCCGTTCAACCCGAAGGAGCTGGTCGCGCGCATCCGCACGCGCCTGCGGCCCGCCCAGGCTCCGGCCGACGAGACGCTGCGCATCGGCGACCTCGTCGTCGACGTCGCCGCTCACGAGGTGCGCCGTGGCGACGCGCCGATCGCCCTGACCCCGCTCGAGTTCGAGCTGCTCGTCGCGCTCGCCGAGAAGCCGCAGCAGGTGTTCTCGCGCGAGATGCTGCTGGAGCAGGTCTGGGGCTACCACTACAAGGCCGACACGCGACTGGTGAACGTGCACGTGCAGCGTCTGCGCGCCAAGATCGAGGCCGACCCCGACAACCCGCGGATCGTGACCACCGTGCGCGGCGTGGGCTACCGCGCCGGCGCGGTGGCCTGAGGTCTCCATGACGGGCGCCGTGCGCACCGTCTCCTCGCCGCGGATCGACGGATGGCGCGACTGGCGCGGCATCCGCGACCGCCTCGCGACGCTGTGGCGGCGCTCCCTGCGGTTCCGCACGATCGTCATCACGGTGACCCTCACCGCGGCCACGATCCTCGTCACCTGCGTCGCGATGGCCCTCGTCATCCAGAACGAGCTCTTCACCGCGCGCAAGGACCAGGTGCTCCTCGAAGCGCAGCGCGCCACGGCGGCCGCGCAGGCGACCCTCGACGCGGCGGTCGACTCCACCGACCCCGCCGCCGCGCAGACGCTGATGAACGGCATCGCCACCCGTCTGTCGCAGCAGTCCTCGAGCGATCTGATCGCGCTCTACCGCATCGGCCCGCCGTCGCCGCTCGCTCCCCAGCCGTTCATCTCACCCGCGTTCGAGTCGAACCTCGTGACCGAGGCCCTGCGGACGCAGGTGCAGTCGAGTCCCGATCTGCAGTGGTGGCAGTCCGTATCCCTGCCCTCCGACAACGGGCGCGATGTGCCCGGCATCCTGGTCGGCCACCAGTTGCGCTTCCCCGCCGAGGACGGTGTCGACTCCTACGAGCTGTACATGGGATACGACCTCACGAGCGCCTCGCAGACCCTCGCCTTCGTGCAGGTGCTGCTGTGGGTCGTCGGCCTCGTGCTCGTGGTGCTCATCGGCGCGATCGCCTGGTTCGTACTGAGGTCGGTGACGACCCCCATCGCGGATGCCGCCGAGACCAGCGCGAAGCTCGCCGCGGGCGACCTGGGGGTGCGCCTGCCCGTCCGCGGCGAGGACGAGCTGGCGACGCTGAACCGCTCGTTCAACGCGATGGCCGACAGCATCGAGTCGCAGATCAAGGAGCTCGCCGACCTCTCACTCGTGCAGCAGCGGTTCGTCTCCGACGTCTCGCACGAACTCCGCACCCCGCTGACGACGATCAAGCTCGCGGCCGACATGATCAACGACCAGCGCGAGGAGTTCGATCCCGTGACCGGTCGGGCCGCGGAGCTGCTGCACGCGCAGGTGCAGCGCTTCGAGGTGCTGCTGACCGACCTGCTCGAGATCAGCCGCTACGACGCCGGATCCGTGCAGTTGGAGCGCGAGGCGACGAGCCTGGCGCACCTCGCCGAAGACGTCATCGAGTCGATGGAGCAGCTGGCCGACGGGCACGGCTCCGACGTGCGGCTGGTCGCCCCCGGCGGCTACACGCCCGTCGACATGGACGCGCGCCGGGTGCGGCGCATCGTGCGGAACCTCCTCGGCAACGCGATCGAGCACGGTGAGGGGCGGCCGATCGTCGTCTCGGTCGACAGCGACCGGGATGCCGTGGCCCTGGGTGTGCGCGACTTCGGTCTGGGCATGAAGAGCGAAGACGTCGAGCGCGTCTTCGACCGCTTCTGGCGCGCGGACCCCTCGCGCGTGCGGACCATCGGCGGAACGGGGCTGGGGCTGTCGATCGCCCTCGGCGACGCGCGCCTGCACGGCGGGACCCTCGCGGTGTGGTCGGAGCCGGGGCGCGGGTCGAACTTCGTGCTCACGCTCCCGCGCGACGGCAGACCGGTCACCGGTTCGCCCCTCCCGCTCGTGCCCGACGACGAGCAGGGGGGAGCGCTCGAGGCGCTCGGGCTCACGCAGCCGATCTCGACCCGCCCCGGCGTCCGGAGGACGACATGAGACGCGCCCTCTCGCTGGTGACCCTGATGCTCGTGCTCGCCCTCACCGCGTGCACGGGATTGCCGACCTCGGGATACGTCAACCCGGGGCGCGGGCCGCAGGTCGACGACACGCAGGCGTTCGCCTTCGTGCCCGACGGTCCCCAGGACGACGCCACCCCCGCCGAGATCGTGGAGGGGTTCCTGCGCGCGGGTTCCGGTCCCGCCGACGACTGGGCCACCGCGAAGCTCTTCCTCGCGCCCGGCACGCAGTGGGACCCCCGCTCGCGCGTGACGATCGACCGCCTCGCCGATCGGCGCGCGACTCCGAGCGCCGACGGCACGTCGGTCGCCGTGGCCCTCACCACGGTCGCGGCGGTGGATGCCGACGGTGCGTACGCCCCGACGGCCGCCGGCGCCGCGGAGACCCTGAGCTACACCCTCGCGCGCGTCGACGACCAGTGGCGCATCACCTCCGCGCCCGACGGCGTGGTGCTGTACGAGGAGGTCTTCCCGACCGTCTACCAGTCGGCAGCCGTGGCCTACTTCGACCCGACCTACAGTTTCATCGTCCCCGACGTCCGCTGGTTCCCGCGGCCCCTCGTGGCGAGCCGGGTCGCGACCGCCCTCGTCGACGGTCAGCCCAGTGCGTGGCTGGCCGGCGCCGTGCGCAGCGCCTTCCCCGACGAGCTCTCGCTGGTGGGACGATCCGTGACCCTGTCCTCCGACGGCATCGCGCAGGTCCAGCTCCCGCGGGCGGCGCTCAGCCTCGACCGCACGACGCTCGACCGCATGCAGACGCAGCTCGTGCGCAGTCTCGCCACCGCGGGCATCAACGAGGTGCAGATGACCGTGGAGGGCACGCCGATCGCCGCGTCCGAGGTCGCGGTGCGCGTCACGCGCGTGGACCCGTCGCCGGCCGTGCTCACCACGGCCGGGGTGTTCGGCGCGCTCGCCGGAGACGCGGTGGAGCCGATCGACGGCCTCTCCGATGCCGTCGAGTCGTTGAACCCCGTCGCCGTCGAGCTGGAGGCCGACCGCAGTCTCGCCGCCGTCCGCACGCAGCAGGGGACGGTCGCGAGCGCCCTGAGCGACGGCCGCACGTTCCTGCTCGACGACCGGGCCGGGCTCATCGCCCCCTCCATCGACGGCCAGGGCGAGATCTGGAGCGTTCCTGCCAACGCCCCCACGCAGGTGCGCGCGATCACCGCCGAGGGGGTCCCCCGGGAGGTGGGCAACGCCTGGCCCGACGCCTCCGAGATCGTGTCGATGCAGGTCTCCCGCGACGGGACGCGCATCGCGGCCGTCGTCACGGTGTCGGGCGTGCGCGAGGTGTGGGTGGCCGGTATCGAGCGCGAAGGCACCGAGGTCAACCTCGGCCCGCCGCACGTGCTGTCGTTCAGCCAGCAGGGCGCCTTCGACCTGGCATGGCTCGACGACACGACGCTGGGCGTCCTGGTCGACGTCGACGGAGTCGACCGTCTGCGCGAGCTCAACGTCGGCGGACGCGGCACCGAGGCGACCGCCCCCGACGGGGCCCGCACGCTGGCCGCCGGCAGTACGAGCGTGCGCGTCCTGGACGACCAGGGACGCCTCTACAGTCGGCGCGGCAGTTCGTGGACGCTCGTGGCCTCCGGCATCCGCGTCCTGGCGGCGCAGCAGGGCACCACCTCGTGAGGTGATCCGCTCCTCCCCAGGCGGCGATCCCTCCACCGTGCGGGAATCGGGCCCCCGGACGGCGATCGGCTCCTCCAGGCTCGAGGAATGGATCCCCGGTCCCTCCTCGCCGACGTGGCGCGCGACGCGCTGACGTTCTGGCTCCCCGTCGCGTGCGCGGGATGCGACGCTCTCGATACGGCGCTGTGCGAGGGATGCCGCTGCGCCCTCGTTCCGCAGCCGGTGAGTCGCGTCCTCGCGCCGGAGCTGACCGTCACGAGCGCCCTCGTCTTCGCCGGACCGGCCGCCCGTATCATCCGGGGCCTGAAGGAGGACGGCCGCACCGCGCTCGCGAGCGCTCTCGCCCCCGCCCTGCGCGCCGTCCTGGGCGCGATCCCGCCCGAGGCCGTGATCACCACCGTGCCCTCGACGCGTGCCGCTTTCCGCCGACGGGGGTATCGCCCGGTCGAGCTCATCCTCCGTCGAGCGGGGCACCGCGACCAGCGGGTGCTGCGTCTGCGGCGCGCCCCCCGCGATCAGCGCGGTCTCGATCGCGACGCGCGTCGCCGCAACGTCGGGGGAGCATTCGTCGCCCGTGCTGTCACGGGATTGCCCGTCGTCGTGGTCGACGACGTCGTGACGACGGGAGCCACCCTGCTCGAGGCGGCGAGGGCGTTGCGCGACGCGGGGGCTGCCACGGTCATCGCCGTCACGCTGGCGCACACGCCGCGACGCGGGGGTCTCGGAGGTGAACCAGAGGTGATTGACACGTGACAGCCCGGTGCCGCCGCACTAGCGTAGGGATGACTGAAGGCGACGGACGTTCCGCCCTTAGACCGGGCGGAACCCGGAACAAGGAGGTCACGGATGGACACCAACATCGTCGGCGTGGGAGTCGGAATCACCGATCGATTCCGCTCGGTGGTCGAAGAGAAGGTCAGCCGCATCGAGCACCTGGCTCCCCGGGCGAACACCCTCGAAGTCAAGGTCACACATCGCTCCTATCGCAACGGTCGAATGGAAGACGATACGGTCGAGCTCACCCTCGACGGCAAGGGCCCCGTCGTGCGGGCCGAGGCCACGGATGCCGACAAGTTCGCCGCTCTCGACCTCGCGGTCGACAAGATCTCGGAGCAGGTCCGTCGCGCGAAGGACAAGCGCGTCGACGCCCGCAACCACCCCCGCGGTGCGAAGTTCGAGAAGGGCACCGGGGAACTCTCCGGGATCGATGTCGAGCCCGCCTCCGTGGATGTTCTGCGCGCCGTGGCCACCGGGTCCGTGGCGGTGCAGACCGACAGCGTCGAAGAAGAGGACTATTGCCCCGTCGTCATCCGCCAGAAGGAGTTCGAGGCCGAGTGGATGACGGTCGAAGAGGCGGTCGACCGGATGGAGCTCGTCGGCCACGACTTCTTCCTGTTCATCGACGCCCGCACCGACCACCCGAGCGTCGTGTACCGCCGCAAGGGGTGGGACTACGGCGTGATCGAGCTGACGACGCAGGCGTCGCCGATGGTCTCCGTGGCATCCTGACGCAGACATGAACGACGCCCCCGGCCGGATGGCCGGGGGCGTCGTCGTACGGGTGAGAGCTCAGCCGTCGAAGATGTCGCCGAGCAGCGAGCCGATGACGAGACCGCCGAGCATGCCGCCGACCATGTTGCCGCCGCCCATGCCGCCTCCGCGTCCGTAGCCGCCGCCGCGCCCGTAGCCGTCCCCGCCCCAGTCGTTCGGGCGGGACTGCTCGATGTCGCGCTGGGCGATCTGGAGAGCCTCGGATGCCAGCGACCCGGCGCGTCGTGCGGTGGCGAGAGCCGTCTCGCGCTGATCCTCCGCGATCGGCCCGAGCGGAAGGCCGGCGCGCAGGCGCTCCGCCTCGACGAAGCGCGTGCGCGCATCGGCGCCGATCCATCCCCGGTGCCCGGTGATGAGGCCCCGCGCGACCGCCAGCTGACGATCGGCGTCGTCGATCGCGTGCTCCACCTGCTCCTGCGACGGCACCGGACGCGCGGCACGTTCACGGGCGAGATCGAGGGCGGCGTTGGCCTGGCGCAGCGACGACAGCGCGGCGAAGGGATCGCTGCGCGTCCCCGACGCAGGAAGGGCGGTGAGCGCCTGCTGAAGGGTCGCCATCGCCGCGGTCACCGCGGGCGTCTGCGCGCCCTGGCGTGCCTCGACCAGGTCGGTGCGCGAGTCGTCGACGACGGCGGCGAGGGTGGACTCGGCGCGGAGCGCCTCGATCTCGAACGTGTCGACGGCATCCAGAAGCGACTCCGCGCGTCGGACCGCCTCGGTCGCGGCCTCGAGGGCGACGGAGGCCTGCTCCCGCTGGCCGGCTTCACGGCGTCGCTCCGAGACGCCCGCGGTGTGCACCGCGAAGTCGAGGAGCTGCTCGATCTCATCGGGGTTGCCGCCGATCTGGGCGAGAGCGGACTCGCTGTACCGGCGGGACAGGCGCTCGACGACCTCCCGCGCGCCGGGGATCCGTGCGGCGAGGCGGTCGCGGTCGGCGCGCACGCGCGCCAGGGTCTCGGGCGCGCGACGCACGGCGTCGATCTTCGGCTGCAGGACCTGCGTGCGCTCCTCGAGAAGGTCTTCGGCCCACTCCGAGAGCTGGATGATGCGGGCGTTGCGCGTGCGCAGCTCTTCTTTGGTGTCGGGGATCTCGTCGTGGTTCAGCTGGTGCAGCTGGAACGCCTCGGCGAGGTGCGTGCGGACGGAGTCGAGGGCCGCCGCGAGATCCTCCGTGGCCTTGTCGCCGAGTTCCGCGCGGGCGAAGTCGAGCTCGTCGGAGGTGAGCCGGACCCGTTCGTCGGCCGCGACGATCGCGAGCTCGGCTCGACGTGCCAGATCGGCATCCGCCGCGTCCTGCTCTTCGCGCTTCCTCTTGCCCCAGAAACCGGCCATGGCTCGATCCTAAGCGGCGGGTTCCCGGCCGTCGCCGTGTGTTCGCTACGGGCGCGCAGAGAGACGTCCGGATTGCGGCCTCCTCGCAGGTCACGAACGGGTAACACGGATAGCATGAGGGGCGTATGCCTGTTCGCAGGCCGGCGTCCGCGCGGGCGCCGCACCCGACAGATGGAGATTCTTCGTGGCAAATCCGCTCGAGAAACTGCTGCGCGCCGGCGAAGGCCGCATCCTGCGCCGCCTGCAGGGCGTCGTGAAGGCGACCGGCGCCCTCGAAGAGGACTACGAGCAGCTCACCGACGACGAGCTGCGCAACGAGACCATCGAGCTGCGTGCCCGCTACGACGCGGGTGAGACGCTCGACCAGCTCATGCCCGAGGCCTTCGCCGCCGTCCGCGAGGCGGCCAAGCGCACGCTCGGACAGCGTCCCTACGACGTGCAGATCATGGGCGGCGCTGCCCTGCACCTGGGCAACATCGCCGAGATGAAGACCGGTGAGGGCAAGACCCTGACCGCGGCCCTCCCGGCGTATCTCAACGCCATCGCGGGCAAGGGCGTCCACGTCATCACGGTGAACGACTTCCTCGCCAGCTATCAGTCCGAGCTCATGGGCCGCGTCTACCGCGCGCTCGGTATGACCACGGGCACCGTCGTGGCGGGCCAGACCCCCGAGGTGCGCCGCGAGCAGTACGAGGCCGACATCAGCTACGGCACGAACAACGAGTTCGGCTTCGACTACCTGCGCGACAACATGGCGTGGCGCAAGGAAGACCTCGTGCAGCGGGGGCACTTCTTCGCCATCGTCGACGAGGTCGACTCGATCCTCATCGACGAAGCGCGCACGCCGCTGATCATCTCGGGTCCGGCATCGGGTGAGGCCAACCGCTGGTTCGCCGAGTTCGCCAAGCTCGCCCGCACCCTCGAGGCCGGTGTCGACTACGAGGTCGACGAGAAGAAGCGCACCATCGGCGTGCTCGAGCCCGGCATCGAGAAGGTCGAGGACTACCTCGGCATCGACAACCTGTACGAGTCGGCGAACACCCCGCTCATCTCGTTCCTCAACAACTCGATCAAGGCGATCGCCCTCTTCAAGCGCGACACCGACTACGTCGTCATGAACGACGAGGTCATGATCGTCGACGAGCACACCGGCCGCATCCTCGTCGGTCGCCGGTACAACGAGGGCATCCACCAGGCGATCGAGGCGAAGGAGGGCGTGCCGGTCAAGGCCGAGAACCAGACGCTGGCCACCGTCACGCTGCAGAACTACTTCCGCCTGTACGACAAGCTCTCGGGCATGACCGGTACCGCCGAGACCGAGGCCGCCGAGTTCATGTCGACCTACAAGCTGGGCGTCGTCCCGATCCCGACGAACAAGCCGATGATCCGCAAGGATCAGCCCGACCTCGTCTACAAGAACGAGACGGCGAAGTTCGCCCAGGTCGTCGAAGACATCGTCGAGCGCCACGAGAAGGGCCAGCCGGTCCTGGTCGGCACCACGAGCGTCGAGAAGAGTGAGTACCTCTCCCGCCTGCTGGCGAAGAAGGGCGTCCGCCACGAGGTGCTGAACGCCAAGAACCACGCCCGTGAGGCCGAGATCGTCGCCCGCGCCGGTCGCCTCGGCGCCGTCACCGTCGCCACCAACATGGCCGGTCGCGGCACCGACATCATGCTCGGCGGCAACGCCGAGTTCCTCGCCGTCCAGGAGATGAAGGCGAAGAACCTCGACCCGGTCGAGACGCCCGAGGCCTACGAGGCGGAGTGGGACGGCGTCTACACGACGATGCGCGACACCGTCGCCGAAGAGGCGGCGAAGGTCACCGAGGCCGGCGGTCTCTACGTGCTCGGGACCGAGCGGCACGAGTCCCGCCGTATCGACAACCAGCTGCGCGGTCGCTCCGGCCGTCAGGGCGACCCCGGCGAGAGCCGGTTCTACCTGTCGCTCACCGACGACCTCATGCGCCTGTTCCAGTCGGGCGCCGCCGAGGCGATCCTCGCACGCACCAATTTTCCCGACGACGTCGCGATCGAGTCGGGCCTGGTGTCGCGGGCGATCAAGAGCGCGCAGTCGCAGGTCGAGGCGCGCAACGCCGAGATGCGCAAGAACGTGCTGAAGTACGACGACGTGCTCAACCGCCAGCGCGAGGCCATCTACGCCGATCGCCGTCACATGCTCCAGGGCGACGACATCGCCGACCGCGTGCAGCACTTCATCGAAGACGCCATCACGGCCGTCATCGACGACCACACCGGATCGGGTCACACCGAGTCGTGGGACTTCGACGCCCTGTGGACCGAGCTCAAGACCCTCTATCCGGTGAGCGTCACGATCGACGAGGTCGTGGCCGAGGCCGGCGGCAACAAGGGGCGCATCACGCCCGAGGGGCTCAAGCGCGAGATCATCTCCGATGCGCGCATCGCCTACGACAACCGCGAGAAGGCCCTGGGTGAGCAGGCTCTGCGCGAGCTCGAGCGCCGCGTGGTGCTGCAGGTGCTCGACCGTCGCTGGCGCGAGCACCTCTACGAGATGGACTACCTCAAAGACGGCATCGGCCTGCGCGCCATGGCCCAGCGCGACCCGCTCATCGAGTACCAGCGCGAGGGCTACCAGATGTTCCAGTCGATGATGGGGCAGATCAAGGAGGAGTCCGTCGGCTTCCTGTACAACCTCGAGGTCGAGGTGCGCAGCGTCGAGGGCGAGCCCGCGGCGCAGGTCGAGGCCAAGGGCCTGACGCCCACCCCGGTCGAGACGCAGCGTCTGGAGTACTCCGCGGCCAACGATGCCGGCGAGGTCGAGGTGCGCAACGACCGCGGCCAGGTGCAGCAGGCGGCGACCAACCGCCTCCGCCAGACCCAGCCGGCGGCTCCGGCCGCCGAGGCCGCTCCGGCAGGCGCGCGCGGCGCCTTCGGCCAGCGCACCGACGCTCCCGCGGACGCCGCACCCGGCAACCGCGCCGATCGTCGTGCCGCGAAGAAGAAGTAAGGCCCTCGAAGAACGGATGCCGTGTCCCGCTGCCGGGGCACGGCATCCGTCGTTCACCCCCGCACGCGCAGCGGTCCCGTTCGGCGCCGCTTCGCAGCGGTCGCCGTCGTCACGGCCCCTCGCCCGCGGGATCCGCGCAACGATCTCCGCCACCGGCGCGGACGACCGCATGCGGTCCACCCGGTGTCGATTGGCCGGATCGGCCCGGGGATATCCTGAACCGATGAGCCCGCTTCGCCCTCTCGACCAGTCGTCCAAGCTGAAAGACGTCCTCTACGAGATCCGCGGGGAGGCCCTCGTCGAGGCCGATCGACTGGAGGCCGACGGGCACGCGATCCTCAAGCTCAACACCGGCAACCCGGCGATCTTCGGCTTCGAGGCGCCGCATCAGATCGTGCGCGACATGATCGCGTCGGTTCCGAACGCGCACGGGTACAGCGACAGTCGCGGCATCCTGTCGGCGCGCCGCGCCGTCGTGTCGCGCTACGAGCAGGAGCCCGGGTTCCCGCACCTCGACCCCGACCACGTGTTCCTCGGCAACGGCGTGTCCGAGCTCATCACCATGACGATGCAGGCCCTGCTCGACGAGGGCGACGAGGTGCTCATCCCCGCGCCGGACTACCCGCTGTGGACGGCGATGACGAGCCTCGGCGGCGGTACGCCCGTGCACTACCTGTGCGACGAGCAGCGCGAGTGGCAGCCCGACCTGGAGGACATCCGGTCGAAGATCACACCGCGGACCAAGGCGATCGTCGTCATCAACCCGAACAACCCGACCGGTGCGGTGTACTCGCGCGAGATCCTCGAGGGCATCGCCGACATCGCCCGCGAGAACTCGCTGCTCGTGCTGGCGGACGAGATCTACGACCGCATCCTCTTCGACGACGCCGTCCACATCCCGATGGCCACGGTGGCGCCCGACCTCCTCGTCCTCACCTTCAACGGCCTGTCCAAGACGTATCGCGTTGCGGGCTACCGCTCGGGGTGGCTCGCGATCACGGGTCCCAAGGAGCACGCGCAGGGTTTCCTGCACGGCATCAACCTGCTGGCATCCACGCGGCTCTGCCCGAACGTGCCGGCGCAGTTCGCCGTGCAGGCGGCGCTGTCGGGGGTGCAGTCCATCGACGCGCTCATCGCCCCGAGCGGTCGTCTGCACGAGCAGAGGGATGCCGCCTGGCAGGGCCTCGAGGCCATCCCCGGGGTGTCGTGCGTGCTGCCGCGCGGCGCGCTCTACGCGTTCCCGCGATTCGACCCCGAGGTGTACGAGATCCCGGACGACGCGAAGTTCGTGCGCGACTTCCTGGTGGCCGAGCACGTGCTGCTCGTGCAGGGGTCGGGCTTCAACTGGCCCGCGACCGACCACGTGCGCATCGTCACCCTGCCCGAGGCCCGCGTCATCAGCGACGCGATCGAGCGGCTCGGCAACTTCCTCGCGTCCTGGCGCCCGTAGGGCCGCGGCAACTGCGAGGCGCACGGATCCCGACGCGCCCGCCGGTGGCATCAGGCCTCGGCGGCCACCGTGCGCCGGAGGTGCTCGATGTGCGGCCGGCCGCGCCACGGCGTGGGCCCCGCGCCGTGACGGCGAGCTCCGAGCCACGGCGAGCGTCGGCGCGCCCCGAAGGGGGCGGGCGTTCGGCGGCCCTGCGGAGGCGTCGTCGTCGCGACGGATGCCGCGCGGCGACAGTGCTCAGAGCAGGCCCAGTGCCGTCACGCGCCAGCGTCCGTCCATTCCCTCCAGGCGCACGGCGATGGCGCGCGTGCGGACGCGCGCGGACGCGGTGACGGTTGCCTCGACGACCCCGTCCGCGGGGGAGGAGATGTGGACGCTGCGGATCTCGTGGACGTCTCGACGGGCGGGCACGCGACGGGCGCTGCGGGCGCGAGTGGCGAGATTGGCGCGCGTCACGAGCGAGCGGTAGACCTCCTCCGACAGCCAGCGCGCGAGCTGCTCGACCTCGCGCACCCCGGCGAGGACCTCGAGGATGCCGCGGACGATATTCCGCACGAAGACCTCGGGTGCGGGGAGCTGATCGGTCGAGGTCCGCTGCCGGGCGAAGAACTCCTCACCGCGCGGTCGCGATGAGCGGGCACGTTCCGGGTCGGGTTCGGGTGCGAGTGACATGGGTCCCCTCCGTCGTGCGGATTCGGCGAGTGCGGATGAACGTGCGGCCGAGCGTAGGGGAGCGTGGGCGTACGACACCGCGCTTATGCGCCACCTGTGGATGACCGATGCGAGGGGTGAGGCGGGGAGGAGGCGCGGTCAGTCGTCGTGCCGCAGCTCGCCCCGGCCCCAGAGCTCGGGAAAGCTCGCGGCCTGCGACTGCCGCCAGAGCGCCGCGCGGCGGGCGTCCTCGATCCGGGCCTCGACGTAGGCGTCGACGCTGTCGCGGTCGATGCGCCACCGTGCGGGTGAGCCGAGGGCGGCTGCACGCAGGTGCCCCTCGTGCACGAGGGTGACGATCTCGTCGGGCGTGAGCGCGAGGGCGGCGGCGGCGTGCTCGAGTGCGACGAATCTCTCTTCGGGTGAGGGATCAACCGGCATCCCGTCATTATGTCCCCCTTTCCGGGGGCGTGCGGGGTTCACCCGCGCCCGCGCGGAGGGGCGGTCGACCACGGGAACGGCGGTGGTCTCACGAATCCTCCGTGGTCGGCTTTCGCCAGCCCAGGGCGCCGGACACACACGACCTTCACCCGTCGCATCACCCTCGACGCGTCCGCCAGGTCGCGCGGCGCGCGACCACGCGGGAGCGGCCCCTAGGGTGGAGGGGTGTCGACACTCAGTGAACTCGTCTACGCCCAAGGTCGCTCCAGCGAGGCGGATGTCGAGTGGCTGCACCGCCTCGCCGGCGACGGGCAGCTGCTCGCCGACCTCGCCTTCGCCGACATCGTCATCTGGGTCCCGACCCCCGACGACTCCTTCGTCGCCGTCGCGCACACCCGGCCCGGGGGAGCGGCGACGCTGTTCTACCGCGACATCGTCGGCGACCGCGTCCGACCGCAGTGGCGCACCCAGGTGCGCGAGGCGTTCCAGAGCGGACGCATCGTGGATTCGGCATCCCCCGACTGGTTCGAGGAGACTCCCACGCGCGTGCGCGCGGTGCCGATCGTGCGCGAGCTCTCGCGCGAGGGCGACGCCGTCACGACCGTCGGCGTGCTGACCCGGCATACGAACCTCGGCGAGACGCGCACGCCGTCGCGTCAGCAGATCACCTTCAACGACTGCGCCGACGACCTGTTCGGCATGATCTCATCGGCGGAGTTCCCCGATCTGTCCGCGCCGACCGCACCTCGTCGTGGAGCCCCGCGCGCGTCGGACGGGCTGATCCGTCTCGACGTCGACGGGATCACGACCTTCGCGAGCCCCAATGCGCTGTCGGCGTTCAACCGCATGGGCTTCGACGACGAGCTCGAGGGCGAGTCGCTGGCCGAGGTCACCGCTCGCATCCTGCCGGCGAAGCGACAGGACGTCGACGAGTCGCTCCCGGTCGTGGTGAGCGGGCGCGCACCGTGGCGCGCCGACATGGAGGCGCGCGGCGTGCAGGTCTCGCTGCGGACGATCCCCCTGCGCGATCGCGGCAACCGCATCGGCGCGATCGTGCTGAGCCGCGACGTCACCGAGATCCGCCACCAGGAGCAGGAGCTCATCACCAAGGACGCGACGATCCGCGAGATCCACCACCGCGTCAAGAACAACCTGCAGACCGTGGCGTCGCTCCTGCGCATCCAGGCGCGGCGCACGCACTCCGACGAGGCGCGAGACGCACTCACGCAGGCCATGCGACGGGTCTCGGCGATCGCCGTCGTGCACGACACGCTGTCGGAGGGCCTCGCGCAGAACGTCGACTTCGACGACGTCTTCGCGCGCGTGCTCAAGCTCGTCGCCGAGGTCGCGGCGGCCCCCAACACCCGCGCGCGCACGCGCAGCACGGGGAAGTTCGGCACGCTGCCCAGCCAGTTCGCCACGCCCCTCGCGCTCGCGCTCACCGAGCTGGTGACCAACGCGGTCGAGCACGGGCTCGCCGGTCAGGAGGGCGACGTCGAGATCGCGGCCGAACGCACCGGCGAGATGCTCGAGGTCAGCGTCCGCGACACGGGCGTCGGCCTGCCCGAGGGCCAGGTGGGCCGCGGCCTGGGCACG
Source organism: Microbacterium sp. NPDC007973 (assembly GCF_042958465.1). Classification (NCBI taxonomy): domain Bacteria; kingdom Bacillati; phylum Actinomycetota; class Actinomycetes; order Micrococcales; family Microbacteriaceae; genus Microbacterium; species Microbacterium sp. NPDC007973. Next base: position 486,004 of record NZ_JBIBJJ010000001.1, on the reverse strand, counting down.
CAGATCGTGCGCACCCTCATCCAGGGCGAGCTCGGCGGAACCATCGATTGGCACACGTTGATGGGCAGCGGAACCGAGGTCACCATCGAGATCCCGCTGCGCTACATCGGCGGCTCGTCCGCCTGAGGCATCGCGTTGCTCGCGGGTACGGGGGAGTCCCGCGGTTCTCGGGGCGAGGTCTGCGCGCGTCTCCCGCCCGCGGCACGACGAAGCCCGCCCCCGGAGGGACGGGCTTCGTCGAACGGCGGATGCCGTGAGGTCAGGAGGCGCGGCGGGCGCGGGCGGCGCGGCGCTTGAGCGCGCGACGCTCGTCTTCGCTCAGACCGCCCCAGACGCCCGAGTCCTGACCGGACTCGAGGGCGTACTGCAGGCAGACCTCGGTGACGGTGCAGCGCGCGCAGACCGACTTGGCCTTCTCGATCTGGTCGACCGCGGGGCCGGTGTTGCCGACGGGGAAGAACAGTTCGGGGTCGACGGTCAGGCAGGCTGCTTTGTCGCGCCAATCCATAGGGGTGCTCCTTGTAACAGAAATTTCGACGATTCGGCACCGGGATTCGGGTCCGGTACCCTGGTGGGAACGCGAGCGATTGCTCGCCCCACTTCGCTGTGGGAGCACACGGCTTGTTCCATGCTCCCATAGCGATTCCGCCTGATCAAGAGGTAACCGGCAGGTTTCCGGATCGTAACGGCGCAGCCGCGCCCGTCGGAGAGGCTCTCGGATGCCCATTCGCCTTGCGGCCGCCGCCCTCCTCGGACTCGAGGCCGTCGGCATCCTGGCGCTCGCCGGATGGCAGACCGTCGCCCTCATCGGCGGCGACACCGACTCGGTGGTGAGCTCCATCGCCCTGATCGTCCTGACGGTGATCGGCGCCGCGATCGTCGCCGCCTTCGGGGTGGCCACCGCGCGCGACGTGTCGGCCGGTCGGTCGGGCGGCATCGTCACCCAGCTTCTCGTGCTCTCGGTCGCGATCGGCGCCATCACGGGGGAGTGGGCCGCGCCGGGCATCGCGCTCCTCATCGCCGTCCCGGCGGTGATCGGACTGATTCTGCTGGTCCTCGCGATCCGCGCCGCAGCCCCGCGGCGTCGCGACGACGGCTGACGTGAGAAGACCCCGCCGGCCGCGAGAGCGGGGCGGGGCCTTCGGAGCTCGGAGTCAGGCGGCGTCGAGACCGAGCGTCTTGCGCAGACGCGCGACATGGCCGGTCGCCTTGACGTTGTACAGGGCCTCGACGATCTTGCCGTCCTCGTCGACGACGAAGGTCGAGCGCAGGACGCCGGTGACCGTCTTGCCGTAGTTCTGCTTCTCGCCCCACGCGCTGTAGGCCTCGTGGATCGCGTGGTCGGGGTCGCTCAGCAGCGGGAAGGTGAGCCCGTCGCTGTCGCGGAACGCGCGCAGCTTCTCGGGGGTGTCGCGCGAGATGCCGAGCACGGTGTACCCGGCGCCCTGCAGCGAAGCCAGGCTGTCGCGGAAGTCGCATGCCTGCGTCGTGCACCCGGGCGTCTGCGCGGCGGGGTAGAAGTACAGGATCACGCGGCGTCCGCGGAAGTCGCCCAGCGAGACGGGGTGCTCATCCTGGTCGAGAAGGGTGAAATCGGGCGCGGTGTCGCCCTTGTCGAGGTTCGTCACCCGTCCAGCCTAGAGCGCTCGATGCCCTGGAACGTCGTCAGCAGCCGCTGCAGGGAATCGAGTCTCGCGGCGGCACCGGGACCCAGGCGCCCGGATTCGACCGCCTCCACGATCGCGCAGTCGGGGGCGTCGGGCAGGTGGGTGCACCCGCGGGGGCACTCCTCGGCGACCTTCGCGAGGTCGGTGAAGGCACCCAGCACGTGCGCCGGGTCGACGTGGCCCAGCCCGAAGGAGCGGACGCCGGGTGTGTCGATGACCCATCCCGAACCGGCGGGGCCGCGATAGCGCAGCGAGACGGCCGACGACGACGTGTGGCGGCCTCGACCGGTGACGGTGTTGACGTGTCCGGTGGCGCGCTCGGAGCCGGTGAGCGCATTCACCAGGGTGGACTTGCCCACGCCCGAGTGCCCGACGAACACCGTCGCGTGGCCGGCGAGGGCCTCGCCGATCTCGTCGAGCGGCATGTCGCCCTGCGCGCTCGTGAAGACGCGGAGATCGAGGCCGGCGAAGTGCGAGAGGAACTCGCTCGGGTCGGCCAGGTCGGTCTTGGTGACGACGAGGAGCGGGCGGATGCCGGCATCGAGCGCCGCGACCAGGTAGCGGTCGACGAGGCGCTCCCGCGGTTCGGGATCGGCCGCCGCCACGACGATGAGCATCTGGTCGGCGTTGGCGACGATGACCCGCTCCACCTGGTCGGTGTCGTCGGCGCTCCGGCGCAGCAGCGACGTGCGCTCCTCGATGCCGACGATGCGCCCGAGCGTGCCCTCGTCGCCCGAGAGGTCGCCCACGACGCGCGCGCGGTCGCCGTTGACGATGGGCTGCTTGCGCAGCTCGCGCGCCCGCGTGGCGAGCACGCGCCGTTCGTCGGGGCCGTCCTCATCGACCAGGACCGTGTAGCGCCCGCGATCGACTCCGAGCACGCGCGCGGTCTGCGCGTCGGCGTGCGCCGGGCGCCGCTTCGTGCGCGGGCGGTTGGCCTTGGGGTTGGGACGCACCCGGATCGACGACTCGTCGAACTCCAGGTCGTCGTCGTCCGCGTCGTCGAGCCAGCTCACGCGTCAGTCCCCGGCATCCGCATCCGGGCCCAGCATCGCGCGCCAGAGACCCGCGAACTGGGGAAGCGTCTTGGCGGTGGTGCCGATGTCGTCGATCTGCACGCCCGGGACGCGCAGCCCGATGAGGGCACCGGTGGTCGCGAGGCGGTGGTCGTGGTGGGCCTTCCACTCGCCGCCGTGCAGCGGCTGAGGCACGATGCGGATGCCGTCGTCGAGCTCGTGCGCCTCGCCGCCGAGCGAACGGAGGTTTCCCACGAGGGCGGCGATGCGGTCGGTCTCGTGCCCGCGGATGTGCCCGATGCCGTGCAGGGTGGTCGGGCCGTCGGCGAACGCCGCCAGTCCGAAAAGGGTGGGCGCGAGCTCACCGGCGGCGGACAGGTCGAGATCGACCCCCAGGATGCCGTCGTCGCCCGCCGCGACGGTGAGGGCGCCGCCGCGCCGACTGACGCGGGCCCCCATCTCGGCGAGGATGTCGACGAGGAGAGCGCCGGGCTGCGTGCTGTGCAGCGGCCAGCCCGTCATCGTGACCGATCCGCCGGTGACCATCGCCGCCGCGAGGAACGGCGAGGCGTTGGAGAGGTCGGGTTCGATGTGCACGTCTTTCGCGCGCACGGGCCCGGCCGGCACGATCCATTCGCCCGGGGCGGGACGCTCGACGTGCACGGCGCGGTGGGCGAGGGACTCGACGGTCATGTCGATGTGGGGAATGCTCGGCAGGCGCGAGCCCACGTGGCGCAGGCGCAGACCCACGTCGAAGCGCGCCGCCGCGAGAAGGAGTCCCGAGACGAACTGGCTCGACTGACTCGCGTCGATCTCGACCTCGCCGCCGCGCACGTGACCGTGACCGCGAACCGAGAACGGCAGCGCCCAGTGCCCGCCGTCGTCGATGTCGACCCCGACGTCGCGCAGCGCGTGGATCATCGCCCCCATGGGTCGGTGCAGGGCGCTCTCGTGCGCCGTGACGTGCACGTCGCCCCGGGCGAGACCGGCCAGCGGGGCGACGAAGCGCATGACGGTGCCGGCCTGGCCGCAGTCGATCTCGCTGTCGCCGCGGAAGGTCGTCGGCGGGGTGACGAGCAGGTCGGGGCCGAAGGGGGACCCCGTGTCGATCTCCTCGATGCCGACGCCGAGAGCGCGCAGCGCATCGATCATGCGGGCGGAGTCGTCGGAGTGCAACGGGGCGTGCAGCGTACCCGGGCCGTCCGCGATCGCGGCGAGCACGAGTTCGCGGTTGGTCAGCGACTTCGACCCCGGCACGGTGACCGTGGCATCCACGGGGTGGTCGGCGACGGGCGCGTCCCACGCACCGCGGGGAGTGGCGGCGGAAGGGGAATACCCGAGGGGAGTCATCGGTTCCAACTCTACTGAAAGGGGACGACACGTGACCGCACTTCTGGAGCGCGACCGCACCGCGACGACCGTCCCGGTGGCCGTCGCGGCACGCGACGTAGACTGGCGCGCGATGAACGACACCGCAGACGCCGGCCCGCTCGAGGTGGAGCCCCGCGCACAGTTCGAGGAGCAGGCTCTGCCCTTCATGGATCAGCTGTACGCCGCGGCCATGCGCATGACGCGCAACCCGGCCGACGCAGCCGACCTCGTGCAGGAGACCTTCGTGAAGGCCTTCGGCTCGTGGGCCAGCTTCACGCAGGGCACCAACCTCAAGGCGTGGCTCTACCGCATCCTGACGAACACGTACATCAACACGTATCGCAAGAAGCAGCGCGAGCCCTACCAGAGCGCGATCGACGACCTGGAGGACTGGCAGCTCGGCGGGGCCGAGTCGACCACCGCCAGCAGCGCCCGCTCGGCCGAGGCCGAAGCGATCGACCACATGCCGGCATCCGTCGTCAAAGACGCCCTGCAGTCGATCCCCGAGGATTTCCGGATGGCGGTGTACCTCGCCGACGTCGAGGGCTTCGCCTACCAGGAGATCGCCGACATCATGAAAACCCCGATCGGCACGGTCATGAGCCGTCTGCACCGCGGACGACGCCTTCTGCGTGACCTGCTGTCGGACTACGCCAAGGAGCGCGGCATCCAGGCCGCGACGGGAGAGACGAAATGAGCGACTGCGGCTGCGACAAGGCGCGACGTGACCTCGAGGAGTACCTGCGCAACGAGGTCTGCAAGACCGAGGCGCAGGACATCCGCGAGCACCTGCAGAACTGCCCCGGATGCCAGGACGAGGCGCACATCGCCCGGACGCTGACCGAGGTGGTGGCGCGGGCCTGCAAGGAGACCGCTCCCGAAGAGCTCCGCGACCAGGTGCTCTCGCGACTGCGCGCCATCCAGTCGACCCACTGACCGCTTCTCGCACGCACGCGGCGCGTGTCGGAGGCGGTCCCTAGGCTGGGGTCATGGCATCCATCGACACGCTGACGCTGCCCCTCGACGAGACCTCCGCCGCCGAGGTGACGGCCGTCGGTCTGGAATACGCCCGGGTCGACGCCGACGGGGAGGGTTTCCGCCCCTTCCAGCGCGCGGTGGCCCGAGGGTTCCTCGGCGGGGAGTCGACCGACGACGAGGCCGCGCACTCCCGCAAGACGCTCCGCACGCGCCGACTGACCGGGGTGTTCGACCGCTCGGGCAGCGAGCCGGACGTCCCCGTCGGCACGATCGACTCGTGGGCGTCGACGCTGACCACCTCGCCCGGCCGCGCCGTCGATCTGTGGTCGATCAGCGCGGTGACCGTGGCACCCACGCATCGTCGGCGCGGGATCGCCCGCGCGATGATCGGCGGCGAGCTGCGGACGGCGGCCGCGGCCGGCTTCGCGCTCGCCGGGCTGACGGTCACCGAAGCGACGATCTACGGTCGGTGGGGATTCTCGCCCGCCGCATGGGCCTCCGACGTCGTCGTCGACGCGCGGCGTGCCCGATGGACGGGGCCCACGGCGCCGGGGCGGCTCGACTTCATCCCGCGCGACGGCATCGCGGAGCGGCTGCACGCGATCCACGAGCGCGTCCGCGTCCAGCGGCCGGGTTCCGTGCCGGGGTGGGACGGGCGGTGGCGCGGGATGGCCGGGGTGGCGCCCGGCGACAAGGAGGCCGACAAGGTCCGGGCCGTCGTCTACCGCGACGTCGACGGCGCCGAGCGCGGCATCCTCGTCTACACCCTCGAAGAGACCGACGACTACTCCGCGCACGACCTGTCGGTACGGGCGCTCTTCGCCGACGGCGACGACGCCTACGCCGCGTTGTGGCGTTTCGCGATCGAGCACGATCTCGTCGGCAAGGTCAAGGCGTGGCTGCAGGCCCCCGCGCCGCCGGTGCAGTGGATGGTGTCCGATCGCCGCGCGGTGACGGCCACGCTCACCGACCACCACTGGTTGCGCGTGCTCGATGTGCCGGGTGCCCTGACGTCGCGGGTCTACGCGGCGCCGCTCGAGGTGGTCGCGCGGGTCGACGACCCGCTCGGCTTCGCCGACGGGGTCTGGGCCGTGCGCATCGACGAGGCGGGGGAGGCCGTCGTCGAGGCGGTGGCCGCGGAGTCATCGGTCGACGTCGACCTCTCGGTCGGCGCCCTCGGCTCCCTGCTGCTGGGCGGGGTCCGGGCCACCGAGCTGGCGTCCGCCGGGCTCGTCCGGGCAGAGGCCCGGACGCTCGCCGCGCTCGACGCCGCGTTCGCTCCCGCGGCGACCCCGCTGCTGGACATCTGGTACTGACGCTCTTTCATAGGATCCCGCCGTACGATTCCGCCGATGTCCGAAGCCCCTCCCTCCCCGCCCGTCACGCGCGCATCGGCGCGGCTCGACGCGCTGCGGGCGATCCTCCGCCGATACGCGCGCGAGAACCCCGTCGCCCTCATCGCGAGCGTGCTCGTCGTCGCGTCGGCGGCGGCGACGGGCACCCTGTGGGGCGAGGATGCCTCCGCGTGGGGCGCGGGACCGCTCGCCACCTTCGCGAGCGGCCGGTGGTGGACCCTGCTGACCGCTCTCGCCATCCCCGATTCCACGGTGGATGCCGTGTCGTCGCTGCTGCTCGCCCTCACCGTGCTCGCGTACGCCGAGCGTCTGCTCGGTTCCCGGCGCACGGGAGTGCTGCTGGTGCTGCTGGGTGTCGCCGGACTGACGGTCGGCATCGGTCTGCACGCGGCGGCCTGGACGTTGACCGACCTGCGGCCGGTGGTGGCCGCCGAGGTCCCGGTGCTCGATCCCACGACGCCCATCGCGGGCGTCGTGATGGCGGCGTCGGCGCTCGCGCCCACGCTGTGGCGCCGTCGTCTGCGGCTGGTGGGCTTCGCCCTGCTGGCCCTCTTCGCCCTCTACGCGGGCGATGCCGACTCCTGGTACCGCCTGACCGCCGCCGTCATCGGCCTGGGGGTGGGGTCGGTCCTCGCCCGCGGTCGCGAGCGCCGCTCGTGGCACCGCAGCTCCACGCGCGAGACGCGGACGCTGCTCGCGCTGCTGGTCGCCGTGGTCGGCAGCGGTCCGATCGTCGCTCTGGTCAGCGGTGGCGGTCGCGGGCCGCTGTCGCTCGTCGTCGATGCCTACACGCAGTACGACGACGAGTTGCTGAGCCGGTGCGGCTCGGTAGCGCAGTCGGTGTGCGACGAACAGGTCGCGCTGCTCATGACCCGCGGCGCGGGGCCCGCGCTGCTGGCGATCACGCCGCTCGTTCTGCTGCTGGTCGCCGCGTGGGGCCTGCGTCAGGGACGCCGCTCCGCGTGGATCGTCGCCTTGTTCGTGCTGACCGCATCGGCGGTGCTCCCGGTCGTCTCGCTGCTCGACGGTCGACTGCGCATCGACCCCTGGGTCGACGGCAGCGGGGCGGAGTACGTGCTGTGGGCCGTGGCATCCATCCTCATCCCGCTCGCCCTCGCCGCCGCCCTCGTGGTGGCCAGGGCGCGCTTCACCCTGCGGGCCACGCGCACCGCGGCGCGAACGGTCGCCGCCGTGATCGGACTCGCGTTCCTCGCGTGCGCGACGACGCTCTTCATCGTCGAGGCCGTCGGACGTCGCAGCTTCGACCGCGAGTTGACGGTGCTCGACCTTCTCGGGCTGACGCTGCGCCGCTTCTTCCCGCCCGCGTTCACCAATCCCGGCGGGGGGACGGCGTTCCCGCACCACGGTCCGGCGTTGTTCGCCTATCAATGGATCGGCGTGCTGTTCTGGGCGATCGTGGTGGCGGCCATCCTGTGGCTGTACCGCCGCGTGCGACGACCCGACGCCGGCGGCGAGGCCCATTATCGCGACCTGCTGCGCCGCGGCAGCGACACCCTCGGGTTCCTCGGCACCTGGGAGGGCAACCGTCACTGGTACTCGGATGACGGCGAATGCGCCGTGGCGTACCGCCTGGCGGGCGACGTGGCCCTGGCCGTCGCGGATCCGCTGGCCCCGGCGGGGCGGAGGCCCGAGGCGTTGACCGGATTCTCCGACTACTGCGTGGAGCACGGGTGGACCCCCGCGTTCTACAGCGTGCACTCCGAGACGCTCGACGACCTGGTCGAGCTGGGCTGGCGACACGTGCCCGTGGGCGTCGAGACCGTGATGGACCTGCCCGGGCTCAGCTTCGCCGGCAAGACGTGGCAGAAGGTGCGCCAACCGCTCACCCGCGCCGAGCGCGAGGGCTACACCGCCGTGTGGTCGCGCTGGCACGAGCTCTCCGTCGCGCAGGCGTCGCAGGTCGTGGCGATCGACGAGGAGTGGGTCGCCGACCGCGCTCTTCCCGAGATGGGGTTCACCCTCGGTTCCCTCGACGAGTTGCGCGACCGCGACGTGCGTCTGCTGCTGGCCGTCGGCCCCGACGAGCGCATCGAGGCGGTCACCAGTTGGATGCCGAGCTGGACCGACGGCGAGATCACCGGGTGGACGCTCGACTTCATGCGTCGGCGCACGGACGGTCCCAACGGGATGATGGAGTTCCTCATCGCCAAGGCGGCGCTGGAGCTGCAGGCGGAGGGCGCGGTGGTGCTCAGCCTGTCGGGCGCGCCGCTCGCCGATGATCCCGACGAGCCCGTCGACGGCGACCCCGCTCCGCTGCGGTCGCTGCTGCGCTGGCTCGCGGAGGTGCTCGAGCCGGCGTACGGGTTCGCCTCCCTGTTCCGCTTCAAGGGCAAGTTCCGCCCGCGCTACCGCCCGCTGGCTCTGGCCTACCGCGATCCGCTTCAGCTTCCCGCAATCGGGGCGGCCGTCGGCCGCGCGTACCTGCCCGACGCCTCTCGCCGTGAGATGGTCGCCTTGGCGAGGACCGCGTGGGAGGGGCGCCGATGAACAGATTCATCCTGTCGTTCGAGTTGATCGACTCGCCGTTGCTCCCGATCGCGGCGGTGATCGCGGGTCTCGGCGTCGTGGCCGTGCTGCTGTGGCGGCGGCGACGTCTCGTGCTGACCGGCGTCGTGGCCGTCGCCGCGGCGATCGTGATGTTCGTCGTGGCGAAGATCCTCGAGGCGATGGACACCTTCCAAGGGCCGCTGCCGTCGGGCGCGATCTGGTGGGCGACGGGAGCGGCGGCGGCGGTCGCCGTCGGCGTCGTCGGCCTCCTCCGCCGACCTTGGCCGCGGCGGCTCATCGGCGCGGTCACGGTCACCGCCGCGCTGCTGGCGGGGGCCCTCGGCGTCAACGCGTCGTACGGCGTCACGCACAATCTCGCCGCGATCCTGGGCGTGCAGGCACTCGACCCGGCATCCCTGCCGCAGCGCGGCGACACCGCCGGCGATCCGTCGACGCTCTACCAGACGTGGGAGCCGCCGGCCGGGATGCCGGCGAAGGGCTCCGTGAGCGCGCTGACCGGCAGCAGCAAGATCCCGACCGGACAGTACGCGGCGCGGGATGCCTCGCTCTATCTGCCGCCCGCCGCGCAGGTCGCGAACCCGCCCGCGCTGCCGCTGCTGGTCTTCATGATGGGGCAGCCCGGCTCGCCCGATCCGACCGCCCTGGCGAAGGCGCTCGACGCCTTCGCCGCGGCGAACAAGGGCCTCGCGCCCATCGCGATCGTCGTCGATCAGCTCACCGCGCCCGACGACGATCCCGCCTGCGTGGACTCGGCGAAGTTCGGCGCCGTGTCGACGTACATCAACGAGCTCGTGCCGAAATGGGCCGAACAGAATCTCAACATCATCACGGATCATCGGTACTGGACGATCGGCGGCTTCTCCAACGGCGGTTCGTGCGCGGCGCTCTACGGCACCAAGTACCCCGACACCTGGGGGCAGCTGCTGGACGTCATGGGCAACGAGTTCCCCGGTTCGGAGCACGTGGCGCAGACCGTCGCGGACGTCTACGGCGGCGATGCCGCCGCCTTCCAGGCGAACAAGCCCTCGGTCATCATGGCCGCGGCGCCGGCCGGCACGTACTCCGGTCACCTGGCGGTGTTCACCTGGGGCAGCGCGGATACGACCTACGGCCCCGGACAGCAAAACAATGCCGACGCGGCCACCGCCGCAGGCTTCACGGTGCTGACGCACATCGTCGAGGGCGCGGGCCACACCGGCGAAGCGCTCGATGGGAGCCTGGCGTACGCCATCCCGGCCATGGCGCCGACCCTCGGGCTCGCGGCCCCGGCATCCTGACGGGCGGGGCGGCGGGAGCGGTTCCGCGCCCGCCCGCGATGGGCGGTCCCGGCATCCGGGTGTCCGTCCGGCAGCTCCCGTTTCCACGATCGGCGTTGCGGCGATGGTCCTCAGGGCCGACGTCGCCGCACGCGCGCCATGAGAGATCGTTCGTGCGTGCCGGGGAAGACGAGAAGGGCCCGGCCGACTTCCGTCGTCCGGGCCCTTCTCGGCGGGAGGTCAGCGCGAGAGCGCGTCCTTCATGATCGCGGCGTGCTCGCTGGCGTGCACCTTGGGCGAGCCGGTCGCCGTCGATGCCGCCGAGGCGCGCGAGATGCGACGAACGGGGCGGTCGAGCTGGTCGGCCACCTCGAGCGCGATGAACGGCCACGCGCCCTGGTTCTCGGGCTCGTCCTGGACCCAGACCAGCTCGGCGTTCGGGTACTGCGCGATCACACGCGTCAGCTCCTCGATCGGTGCCGGGTAGTACTGCTCGAGACGCACCAGGGCGATCTCCGGGTTCGGATTCTTGTCGAGTTCCGCGCGCAGGTCCCAGTGGATCTTGCCGGCGTGCAGGAGCACACGCTTAACGGCGCCGCGGTCGATGCCGCGGTCGTCGTCGAGCACGGGCTCGAACCGGCCCTCGAGGAAGTCCTCGACCGGGCTGGTCGCCCCGCGCAGACGCAGCATCGCCTTGGGCGTGAACACCACGAGCGGGCGACGCGGACGCTGGTAGGCCTGGCGGCGCAGCAGGTGGAAGTACGACGCCGGGGTGGAGGGACGCGCGACGATCATGTTGTCCTGCGCGCACATCTGCAGGTACCGCTCGATGCGGGCCGAGGAGTGGTCGGGGCCCTGTCCCTCGTAGCCGTGGGGGAGCAGCAGCACGACGCTCGACTGCTGCGCCCACTTCTGGTCGGCCGACGAGATGAACTCGTCGATGACCGACTGCGCGCCGTTGGCGAAGTCGCCGAACTGCGCTTCCCACAGCACCAGGGCGTCGGAGCGCTCGACCGAGTAGCCGTACTCGAACGCCATGGCGGCGTACTCGCTCAGGAGCGAGTCGTAGACCCAGAAGCGTCCCTGGTTCTCGCTGAGGTTGGCGAGCGGCAGCCATTCCTGGCCGTTGTCGCGATCGTGCAGCACCGAGTGACGCTGCACGAACGTTCCGCGGCGCGAGTCCTGACCGGCGAGACGCACCGGGGTGCCCTCCATCAGCACGGAGCCGAAGGCGAGCAGTTCGCCGAAGGCCCAGTCGATGTTGCCGTTGCGGCTCATGTCGAGGCGCTTGTCGAGCAGCTGCTGGAGCTTCGTGTGCACGGTGAAGCCGTCGGGCTTGTTCACGAAGGCGTCGCCGATGTGCTGCACGACCTCACGCGAGACGCCGGTGGTCTCGGGCGCGCCGACGGCGGGCTCGTCGGCCGCGTCGGTGGTGACGACCGGGTTGGTCCCGGTCTCGGCCTCGTGCGTGTCCGCGAAAGCGACCTCGAGACGGCTCTGGAAGTCCTGCTTCGCCTGCTCGTACTCGTCTTCGGTGATGTCACCGCGGCCGACGAGCGACTCGGTGTACAGACGGCGCACCGAGCGCTTGGCCTCGATGAGGTTCGTCATCAGCGGCTGCGTCATCGAAGGGTCGTCGCCCTCGTTGTGACCGCGTCGGCGGTAGCAGACGAGGTCGATGACGATGTCGCGGTGGAACTCCTCGCGGTACAGGAACGCCAGTTCCGCGGCGCGCACGACGGCCTCGGGGTCATCGCCGTTGACGTGCAGGATCGGGGCCTGGATGGTCTTGGCGACGTCGGTGGCGTACACGGAGGTGCGCGCGTCGGTGGGCGTGGTGGTGAAGCCGACCTGGTTGTTGACCACGACGTGGATCGTGCCGCCCGTGCGGTAGCCGCGCAGCTGCGACATCTGCAGCGTCTCGACCACGACGCCCTGACCCGCGAACGCGGCGTCGCCGTGCACGAGGATGGGCAGCCACGAGAAGGTGCCGATGGGCTTGCGGTCCTGCTTGGCGCGCACGATGCCCTCGAGCACGCCGTCGACGGTCTCGAGGTGGGAGGGGTTGGCCGCCAGGTACACGGGGAGCTCGTCGCCGGCGTCGCCGACGAAGGTGCCCTCGGTGCCGAGGTGGTACTTCACGTCGCCCGAGCCGCGCTTGCTGCCCACGGCCACGGCGCCCTCGAACTCGCGGAACACATGACCGTAGGTCTTACCCGCGATGTTGGTGAGAACGTTGAGGCGACCGCGGTGCGCCATGCCGATGGCGGCGCCGTCGAGACCGGCCGAGGCGGCGCCCTGCAGGATCTGGTCGAGCAGGGGGATGAGCGACTCGCCGCCCTCGAGGCTGAAGCGCTTCTGGCCGACGTACTTCGTCTGCAGGAAGGTCTCGAAGGCCTCGGCCTGGTTGAGCTTGGAGAGGATGCGCAGCTGCTCGTCGTGCCCGGGCTTGGTGTACTTGACCTCGATGTTGCGCTGGAACCACTGGCGCTGCGCCGGGTCCTGGATGTGCATGTACTCCACGCCCATGGTGCGGCAGTAGGAGTCGCGCAGCACGCCGAGGATGTCGCGCAGCTTCGCGACCCGCTTGTTGCCGAGGCCGCCGGTGACGAACTCGCGGTCGAGGTCCCAGAAGGTCAGCCCGTGCGACTCGATCTCGAGGTCGGGGTGGGTGCGCTGGACGTACTCGAGCGGGTCGATGTCGGCCATGAGGTGGCCGCGCACGCGGTAGGAGTTGATGAGCTCCTGCACGCGGGCGCTCTTGTCGATGCGCTCGGAGATGTCGACGCTGATGTCGGCGGCCCAGTGGATGGGCGCGTACGGGATGCGCAGGGCGGCGAAGATGTCGTCGTAGAAGCCGCGCTGGCCGATCAGCAGCTCGTGCACCTTCTTGAGGAACTCGCCCGAGCCCGCACCCTGGATGACACGGTGGTCGTAGGTGCTGGTGAGGGTGATCGTCTTGCCGATCGCCAGCTCGTTGAGCGTCTTCTCGCTCGCGCCCTGGAACTCCGCGGGGTAGTCGAGGGCGCCGGCGCCGATGATCGCGCCCTGTCCGCGCATGAGGCGCGGGACCGAGTGGACCGTGCCGATACCGCCGGGGTTGGTCAGCGAGACCGTGGTGCCCTGGAAGTCGGCCGGGGTCAGCTTGTTGCCGCGGGCGCGGCGCACGAGGTCTTCGTAGGACGCGAGGAACTCCCCGAACGTCAGGGTGTCGGCGCGCTTGATGCTCGGCACCAGGAGCGCGCGGGACCCGTCGGGCTTGGGCATGTCGATGGCGATGCCCAGGTTGACGTGCGCGGGTGCCACGACGGACGGCTTGCCGTCGATCTCGGCGTAGTAGACGTTCTGGCTCGGGAACTCCTTGAGCGCCTGGATGAGCGCCCAGCCGATGAGGTGCGTGAAGCTGACCTTGCCGCCACGCGTGCGCGACATGTGGTTGTTGATGACGATGCGGTTGTCGATCATCAGCTTCGCGGGGATGGTGCGCACGCTCGTCGCGGTGGGGACCGTGAGCGAGTCGTCCATGTTGGATGCCAGCGCCTTCGGCATCCCCTTCAGCACCGTCACGCGGTCTTCCTCGGTGCTCTCGGAGCCCGCCGAGGGAACGGCGTTCGGGGCCTGCGCCGGGATCGGCTGCGGCTTGGCCGGCTTGGCCGTGGTGCGGGCGACGGGCGCCTGTCCCACCACGGGGATCGGCGCCGTCACCGGCTTGGGCTCGGACGCCGGCGCCGACGTCGGCGCGGCGGGCGGGGGAGCGGCGGCCGAGGATCCGTCGACGACCGGGTGGTACGCCTCCAGGATCGGCCACCAGGCCTTGTCTACGGAGTGCTTGTCGACTTTGAACTGTTCGTAGAGTTCGTCTACGAGCCACTCGTTCGCGCCGAACTCGCCCTCGCTCGAAGTACCGACGCCCGTCACCTGGCTCGACACAGTCGATCGCCTGCTTTCCTCGATGAAGATTCCTGTGGATGCGCCGACGTCGCCGTCGAAGACGCCGAGCGTCCAACGCATCTGCCAGCCTAGCCGAGGTTGGGAGAACGACCTCGGCCTGGATGAGGCCTTTACTTTCGGATCGTGTGATGGAGTGGATGCCATGGAGTTCTCCGGAGCGCAGCCCGATGTCGACCTGACCTACTCGGACGTCTTCCTCGTCCCCCGTCATTCGGAGGTGCGCAGCCGCCTCGACGTCGACCTCGCCCCGGGTGACGGCAGCGGCGCGACGATCCCCCTCGTGTCGGCCAACATGAACTCCGTGACGGGAACGCGCCTCGCCGCGACGCTGGCGCGTCGCGGCGGTCTGGGCGTGCTCCCGCAGGACCTCGCGCTGCCGCAGCTGGTCGAGGCGGTCGAGTGGGTCAAGGCGCAGCCCGTCGCCTGGGACGCGCCCCTCGTGCTGCCTCCGACCGCGACCGTCGCCGATGCTCGTCTCGTGCTGCCCCCGGTGTCCGGCCGGGGCATCGTCGTCGCCGACGCGCGCGAGGACGGTGTCGTCGACGTCGCCGCCTTCCGCGGGATCGTCCCGGCCCCGCGTCTGGCGACCGCGCTCCCGGATGCCACGCTCGGCGACATCGCCCGCAGCGACGCACCGGTGGTCGAGGTCGAGCGCATCGGCGACCCGCGCGAGGTCTTCGCGCTGATCGAGCACGCCGGCGTCGACATCGTCCCCGTCGTGGACGGCGATCGGGTCGTCGGCACGCTGTCGGGTCGCAGCGCCCTCCGCGACTCGGTCTACCGTCCCGCGGTGGACGCGGACGGTCGCCTGATCGTCGCGGCCGCCGTCGGCGTCAACGGCGACGTCGCGTCGAAGGCCCGGGCGCTGGCCGCCGCGGGCATCGACGTTCTCGTGGTCGACACCGCGCACGGCCACCAGGCGCAGATGCTCCGCGCGTTGCGCGAGGTCGCGGCGCTGGAGCTCGGCATCCCGATCGCCGCGGGCAACGTCGTGACCGCCGAGGGCGTGCGCGACCTGACCGACGCCGGGGCCACCATCCTCAAGGTCGGCGTCGGCCCCGGGGCGATGTGCACGACCCGCATGATGACCGCGGTCGGTCGCCCGCAGTTCTCCGCCGTGCTCGAGACCGCGGAGGCGGCCCGCAGCGCGGGCGCGCACGTGTGGGCCGACGGCGGCGTGCGCTACCCCCGTGACGTGGCCCTCGCGCTGGCCGCGGGTGCGGCGTCGGTCATGATCGGGTCGTGGTTCGCCGGCACGATCGAAGCCCCGGGACTTCTCCGCACCGACGACGCGGGCCTGCTCTACAAGGAGTCGTGGGGCATGGCCTCCACCAAGGCGGTGCAGGGGCGCTTCGGTCGTCTCGACCCGTTCGAACGGGCGCGCAAGGAGCTGTTCGCCGAGGGCATCTCGTCGTCGCGCATCTACCTCGACCCGCAGCGGCCGGGCCTGGAGGACCTCCTCGACATGATCACCTCCGGCGTGCGCTCCTCCTTCACCTACGCGGGAGCGGCCACGGTCGCCCAGTTCCACGAGCGCGCCCGGGTGGGCCTGCAGTCGGCCGCAGGCTACGAGGAGGGCAAGGCGCTCCCGGTCAGCTGGTGAGCGCCCGCTCGAGGGCGACCTCGGCCTCGAGCGTGATCCAGGCGCCGACCTGGACCGACAGATCGAGATCGTCGCCGGCCGCGCGCGCGGGCCGTCGGGGGTCGGCGGGGAACAATCCGCCCCGACGGCCGTCCCACAACGCCGCCGCGTTGCGGTGGATGAGCCGGCGGGCGACGTCCGCGACCGGCCGGTGGGCCTCGCTCGAGGCGTCGTCGGCGAACCAGAGCGCGGCCTCGGCGAGGTAACGGGCCAGGATGCCGGCGAACAGGCCGCCGTCGCCGCCCCCGGCCGCGGGGAAGAGGTCGTCGTCGGGCGCGCACCACCGGGCGACGGCCCACACGAGGGAGGCCGCCCGGGCCTCGTGCGCCTCCCGGGCGTCGGCGTCGGGCGCCGCCTCGGCGAGGGCGAGGGCGCTTCCGATCGCGACGCCCTGGTTGTACGACCACAGGTCGGGGCGGACGACGCCGTGCTCGATCCCGTCGCGCACGAGCCCCGTCGCGGGGTCGTCGAGGGTCGCCGCGACCCACGCGTCGAGATCGACGGCCGACCCGCGATGCGCGGACGACGCCAGCGCGATCGCCGCGGGACCGTTCGCGGGGGCGTTGTACAGCGCGCTGTCGACGGCCCAGGGGAGGGCACCCACCGCCGGGTCGATCGCCTCGTCGAGCCGCCGGGTGAGGCGGTCGAGGCGTCGATCGTGCGCGTCGTAGCGCTGCAGGGCGAGCGTCATCCACGCCACATCGTCGTAGAACGGCGTCGTCCAGCGACCGAGGGTGCGCACGGCGGTGCCGCGGTGGAGCGCCCGCAGCAGGCGCGCCCGGCGCGGATCGGGGCGGTGCTCCTGCGCGTCGCGGAGGACGTGGAGCAGATGCGCGTGCCACCAGTAGTGCCAGGTGCGCGCGCCGTCCACCCCCGGCGTCGCGGCATGCGCCCACGCCAGTGGGCCGTAGCGGTGGACGTAGCGGCGGACGACGGCGGACTCGGCCGCCATGGCGCGCGTCTGCGCCGGGGAGGTGGCATCCATGTCTCCCATCCTCCCCAGGTCGGCCGTCTCGCGCAGACGGGTACCGTCGGTCTCCCGCTGCCATAGAATCGACGGCACGATGGACGACCCTCCCAGTTGTAGACCCAGGCCCCGACGACCCTCTCCCGCCGAACGCCCGCGCGGGGGTGATGCCTGATGGATTACGTCATGCTGGCCGTGGGGCTCCTGCTCACCGTGGGGACCGGACTCTTCGTCGCGAGCGAGTTCGCCCTCGTCAACCTCGACCGCGCCGACCTCGAGGCCCGTCGCGCGGCCGGCGAGACGCGCCTGTCGCTCACGATCGATGCGTTGCGCATCACCTCGACCCACCTCTCGAGCGCCCAGCTGGGGATCACCCTGACGACGCTGCTCACCGGTTACACGATGGAACCGGCCATCTCCAACCTGCTTCGACCGGCCTTCCAGACGTGGGGTCTGCCCGAGGCGCTCGTCGTTGGGCTCGCCGCGGTCATCGGCGTGGGCTTCGCGACGGTGCTGTCGATGATCCTGGGCGAGCTCGTCCCCAAGAACTTCGCCCTCGCGATCCCGCGGCAGACGGCGAAGCTCGTGATCCCGTTCCAGGTCGCCTTCACCGCGGTGTTCAAGCCCGCGATCCTCGTGCTCAACGGCAGCGCGAACGGCGTGCTGCGCGCGATGGGCGTCGAGCCCAAGGAGGAGCTGTCGGGAGCCCGTTCGGCCGAGGAGCTGTCGAGCCTCGTGAAGCGTTCCGCCAGCGCGGGCATGCTCGAGAAGGACACCGCCTCGCTGCTCGACCGCAGCCTCACCTTCGCGCGCCTGAGCGCCGCCGACGTCATGACGCCGCGGCCGAGCGTGCACGCGCTCGCCGCGGGCGACCCCGCCGACGACGTCGTGCAGCTCGCCCGACGGACGGGACACAGCCGATTCCCGGTGTACGGGGAGTCGATGGACGACATCGTCGGGGTCGTGCACCTCAAAGCCGCGATCGGCGTGCCGCGCGACCGCCGCGCCGACGTGCCGGTGGCCGCTCTCGCCACCGAGCCGCTGCGCGTGCCCGAGACCGTGCACTTGGATGCGCTCGTGTCGGAGCTGCGCTCGCGCGGCTATCAGATGGCGATCGTCGTCGACGAGTACGGCGGGACGGCGGGGGTCGTGACCCTCGAGGACCTCGTGGAGGAGATCGTCGGCGAGGTGCTCGACGAGCACGACCGCTCCCGCGCCGGGGTCGTGCGATCGGCCGCGTCGGTCACCTTCCCCGGCGACCTGCGGCCCGACGAGGTGCTCGACCGCGCGGGCGTCCGCGTCCCCGAGGGCGAGGTCTACGACACCGTGGGCGGATTCATCATGGCGGCCCTCGAGCGCATCCCTGCGGTCGGCGACACGGTCGACCTCGACGACGGTGTGCTCGCCGTGCAGCGCATGGACGGTCGCCGGGTCGATCGGGTGCAGTTCACCCCGACGCCCGAGGAGCACGACGTCGACGACCTCGTACGCGCGGCGAAGGGCGGTGATCAGCGATGAACGACTGGGCCGGAATCGCCTGGCTGGTCGTGCTCCTCGCGGCCAACGCCTTCTTCGTCGGCGCGGAGTTCGCCGTCATCTCGGCGCGCCGCTCGCAGATCGAGCCGCACGCCGACCGCGGGTCGCGCGCGGCCAAGACCGCGCTGTACGCCATGGAGCACGCCACCATGATGCTGGCGACGTGCCAGCTCGGCATCACGATCTGCTCGCTGCTGATCCTGAACGTGTCGGAGCCCGCGATCCACCACCTGCTGGCGGGTCCGCTGGGGCTCACCGGACTCCCCGAGGCCGCGGTCGACGTTGCCGGGTTCGTGGTCGCGCTGCTGCTGGTGTCGTACCTGCACGTGGTGTTCGGCGAGATGGTCCCGAAGAACCTGGCGTTCTCGCTGCCCGACCGCGCGGTGCTGATGCTCGCCCCGCCGCTGGTGGCGGTGTCGAAGGCGTTCCACCCGATCATCGTGGCCTTGAACTGGACGGCCAATCACGTGCTGCGTCTGTTCCGCGTGGAGCCGAAGGACGAGGCCGCCTCGACCTACACGCTGGATGAGGTCGCCACGATCGTGACGCAGTCGCGTCGCGAGGGGGTGCTCGACGACGCCGCCGGAACGGTGACCGCGGTGGTCGAGTTCACCGAGAAGAAGGCAGCCGACATCGCGGTGCCGATGGCCGATCTGGTGACCCTTCCCGAGACGACGACCCCCGCCGAGATCGAACGGGCCGTCGCGCAGCACGGGTACTCCCGGTATGTGATCGTCGACGCGTCCGACATCCCGACCGGTTACGTGCATCTGAAGGATGTGCTGCGCGCGGCGGAGGGGTCGGATGCCGACATGGCACGGCCGATCCCGAACAAGCGCGTGCACCACATGGTGTCGGTGCTGGAGACCACCGACCTCGAGGACGCCCTGGCGCTCATGCGCCGCTCGGGGCGCCACCTCGCCCAGGTGCGTGACGAGGCCGGAGACGTGCGGGCGGTCCTCTTCCTCGAGGACGTCATCGAGGAGCTCGTGGGCGAGGTGCAGGACGCCACCGAGCGTCGCCGCTTCGTCTGACATCGTCGGAACACCGGATGCCGCGGGCCGCGGCCGCGTGGCATCCGGTGTCTTCGCCTGCGGGCGGGCCGACTCGACGGCGCGCGAGATGACGCGCTCCGGCGCGGTCGTCGCGCAACGAGTGGGCGGCGCGGCGCGAGATCACGCGCTGCGGCGCAACCGTCGCAACGAGGGGGCGGCGCGGCGCGAGATCACGCGAGCACCCGTCGTGGCGTGTGATCGGGGCGAGAACCGTGATCCGGATCGGGATGCGGCTCAGTACGCGCGCAGGTACTGCGCGGGGGCGGGGGAGTCCGCGCCCAGGGCGGCGGCCGCGCGCAGGGCGTAGTGCGGGTCGCGCAGCCACTCGCGGCCCGACATCACGGCGTCGGCGCGTCCGTCGGCGACGACGTTCTCCGCGAGGGCCGCATCGTCGATCATGCCGACCGCGCTGACGAGCAGGCCCGTTTCGCGGCGCACGGTCGCGGCGTACTCGACCTGATAACCGGGCCCGGGCACGATGTGCTGGTGGGGGACGAGCCCACCGCTCGAGACGTCGATGAGATCGGCGCCGGCTGCGGCGACGAGCCGGGACGCGGCCACCGTGTCGTCGACGCTCCAGCCGCCCTCGGCGGCGTCGGTGGCGGAGAAGCGCACGAACACCGCGGCCTCGGGCGCGGCGCGGCGGACGGCCTCGGTCACGCGGACGAGCAGGCGTGCGCGGTTCTCGAACGAGCCGCCGTACGCGTCGTCGCGGTGGTTGGTGAGGGGCGAGAGGAACTGGTGCAGCAGGTAGCCGTGGGCCGCGTGCAGCTCGAGCACCTGGAATCCCGCCCCGACGGCCCGGCGGGCGGCATCCGCGAAGTCGGTCACGACCTTCTCGACCCCCTCCGCGTCGAGCGCCGCGGGCTCGGCGAAATCGGCGTAGGCCAGGGCGGAGGGGGCGACGGTGCGCCATCCGCCGTCGCCGACCGAGACCGAGCCGCGCGCGCCGGAGAGCGGCGCCGACGTCGACGCCTTGCGACCGGCATGGCCGAGTTGCACGCCCGCGACGGCTCCGCGGGCGCGGATGGCCGTGACGATGGGCCGCCACGCCTCGGCCTGAGCGTCGGTCCACAGGCCGGCGTCCTGTGGGGAGATTCGCCCCTCGGGGGAGACCGCCGTCGCCTCCGCGATCACCAGCCCCGCCCCGCCCGCGGCGAACTGCGCGAGGTGAACGTGATGCCAGTCGTTCGGGACGCCCTCCACCGCGCTGTACTGGCACATCGGCGAGACCCACAAGCGGTTGCGCATCTCGATACCGCGAATGGCCAGGGGAGTGAAGAGGGCGCTCATGGGAGACCTTTGCGTTCTAGGGTGACGCCATGACGGCGAAGGATTGGGACGGACACGATGCCGCCCGCGTACTGCGGAGGCCAACGGCGGACGACGACAAGTATTCCCGCGGAGTCATCGGCGTGCGCACGGGGTCGACCCGCTATCCCGGAGCGGCGGTGCTGGGGGTCGAGGCGGCCTGGCGCACGGGCACCGGGATGGTGCGCTACCTCGGACCGCAGCGCGCGCAGGACCTCGTCCTGCAGCGTCGCCCCGAGACCGTGACCGCCGATGGTCGCGTGCAGGCGTGGCTGATGGGGTCGGGGACGGATGCCGCGGAGCGCGACGCCGCCGAGACCGCGGCGTTGCGCGGCATCCTCCGCGGCGAGGTGCCGGTGGTGGTCGACGCGGGCGCCCTCGACCTGGTGCCGGACGCCACCGCTGCGGTGATCGTGACTCCCCATGCCCGCGAACTCGACCGGCTGCGGGAGGCGCTGGGGCTGCCGCAGGCCGCGACCGACGACCGCGAGCGCGTCGCTCGCGAGACGGCCGACGCCTTCGGCGGGGTGGTGCTGTCGAAGGGCGCCGTCACCGTGGTCGCGGCGGCGGGAGGCTGGACCCGTCGGGTGTCGGCCGGGACGCCGTGGCTCGCGACCGCGGGCACCGGCGATGTGCTGGGGGGAGTGCTGGGCGCCCTCACCGCGTCCGCGGTGGCGGCCGGGCGCACCGGCATCGACGACCTCGCGGCGTGCGCGGCGACCGCCGCCTGGGTGCACGGGCGGGCCGGGGCGGTGGCCTCCCTGTCGGTCGGCGGCGAGGGCGGTCCGATCACGGCGCTCGACGTCGCCGAGGCCGTGCCGCGGGTCATCGCGGAGCTGCTGCGGGACTCGATCGCATAACGGTTGACCCGCTCCCACCCTGCGGGTGCAGGAGCGGGGCCGGGGCCGGTGCGGACGCCCGCTTAGGATCGGGGGGTGCTGAGGCGTGTCGTTCCCCTGTTGATCGCGTTCGTCGCCGTGCACGTCGTGGTGGGGGTGCTGGGCTACCAGCAGCCCAACGAACCCATGGGCGACGTGTACCTGGTGTACGAGCCGTGGTCGCGCTGCGCGCTGTTCGGGGGGATCGACGTGACCTCCTGCACCCGCAGCGACACCTGGCAGTGGCCCGGGATCACCGAGAAGTGGATCTACCCGCAGCTCGCCTTCCTCCCGATGACGTTCGCCTGGCTCTTCGCCTGGGCGGTCGGCTACACCCCGGCCTGGGCGATCACCGTCGCCCTCTTCAACCTCATCGCCTTCGTCGTCCTCGTCGGTTCGGGTCGCTCCCGCGGTCGCGTGCTGGCCGCGTGGTTCTGGCTGGCGGCGATCCTGCTCATCGGCCCCGTCGGCATCTACCGCATCGACGGCATCACCGTGCCCTTCGCCATCCTCGGGGGGATCTGGATGCTGCGGCGCCCGTTCCTGGCCTCCGTCCTGCTGTCGGTCTCGGTGTGGATGAAGGTGTGGCCGGCGGCCATCCTCGCCGCGGGTCTCGTCGTGGTGCGCCGCCGCCTGGCCCTCGTCTGGGGCGCGGTGGCGGTATCGCTGGCGACCATCGTCCCGGTGGTCGCGCTCGGCGGAGCCCCCTTCGTCTTCGGCTTCGTGGGAGACCAGACCTCGCGCGGCATCCAGATGGAGGCGCCCGTCGGCGGGCTCTACATGTTCCTCTCGGCGTTCTACGTCCCGGGCAGCGAGGTCTACTACGACGGTGACGTGCTGACCTTCCAGGTAACCGGCCCGGGCGCCGACGCGGTCATCGCCGCCATGACCCCGGTCATGCTGCTGACCATGGTGGGCGTGGCCGCCGTGGGCGTCTGGAAGCTGCGTCACGGCGCCACGTTCCTCGCGCTCTTCCCGCCGCTGTCGCTGGCGTTGGTGACGGCCTTCATCGCGCTGAACAAGGTCGGCTCGCCCCAGTACTACGTGTGGCTGTTCGCCCCGGTCGTGCTCGGCCTCATGATCGACCGCCGACGGTGGTTCGGCTTCGCGGGCCTGACCCTGGTCATCGCCGGCCTGACCCAGTGGATGTACCCGCTGCTCTACGACGGACTGATGGCGACCCACCCGAACCCCTTCCCGGTCGTGGTCCTCGAGGTGCGCAACCTCCTCGCCCTGGTGCTGCTGGTGTGGGCCATCGTGCGCGTCGCGCGCGTC
Source organism: Microbacterium sp. NPDC007973 (assembly GCF_042958465.1). Classification (NCBI taxonomy): domain Bacteria; kingdom Bacillati; phylum Actinomycetota; class Actinomycetes; order Micrococcales; family Microbacteriaceae; genus Microbacterium; species Microbacterium sp. NPDC007973. Next base: position 463,217 of record NZ_JBIBJJ010000001.1, on the reverse strand, counting down.
CCCGTCGGTCGCGTCCGGCCGCCGGCCGGCCTGCGGGAGATCGTGACGGGTCGCCGCCCCGTTCCGCCCCGGGTGCCCACGGGACGCTGAGGCACGGGAGACGGCGGAGCGGCCGGCCGGAGCCCGCCGGTTCCGCCCGGTCGGGGTGCGCCGTAGTCTCGACGCATGCTCATCGCCTTCTCCGTCGCCCCTTCCGGTGTCGGCACCGCCGCCGCCGAGAACCCCGACGCCTCGGTGCACGACGCCGTGGCCGCAGCGGTCGCCGTCGTGCGCGCGTGCGGTCTGCCGCACCGCACGACCTCGATGTTCACCGAGGTCGAGGGCGAGTGGGACGAGGTGTTCGCGGTCGTCAAAGCGGCGACGGATGCCGTGATGCCCTACGGATCACGGGTGTCGCTCGTGCTCAAGGCCGATATCCGCCCGGGGCGCACGGGCGAGATCGAGGGCAAGGTCGAGCGGCTCGAACAGGCACTGGAGCGCCGGGAGGACCGCGCGGACTGAGCCGCGGCGCGCCGGTCGCGCCGACGTGGACGGAACGGCGCACGCTCCCGCCCGGTGCGCAGACGCCCGGTGCGCAGACGCCCGGCGACGGAGGAGCGTCGCGGCCGACGAGATCGCGTCGGCAGGCCCCGTCGGCTTCGCCCGTCTCGGGGGACCTGCCTCAGATCGCGGGCGGGTCGGTCCAGATGCGCTTGGTGATGGCGGCGACGTCAGCGTCGATGCGCGCGAGGTCGCCGCGCAGGCGGCTCTCGACGCTGTCGATCGTCGCCTTGAGTCCGGCTTCGACGCTGTCGATCTTGGCGTTGAGTCCGGCTTCGACGCTGTCGATCTTGGCGTTGAGTCCGGCTTCGACGCTGTCGATCTTGGCGTTGAGTCCGGCTTCGACGCTGTCGATCCTGGCGGTGAGCTCGATGCGCGTGACGCGTGACTCGGCGACGGTGTCGTGCCGCAGGGAATCGATGCGCGCCTCGAGGCGGTCGGTGTTCGCGGCGATGACCTTCGTCAGCGAGCCCATGATGAGGTTCGTGCTGAGAGTCATGCCGCCGAGGACGGCGGCCGCGAACGTTCCGATCAGCACCCACACCTGTGGTTCGGTCATCTCCGGCATCCCTTCATTGTGCGGTGAGGGGTTCGAGAGTGCCACGTTCGGAGCGGGTGAATTCTCGTCGTCGCCGCGACGGGGGAGAAATGGGCCGATCCGTCGTATGGGGAGGAGGGGTGCGCGGCGTCCGCCGACCTCGAGGACGTGTGCACGACTCTCGAAACGATTCGGTCGGGTAGCGGAACCCGACTAGCATCGTCGAGTGACCTCTTCGACTCCCTCGAGAGGTGCGGCGATGCGGGCGCTCCTTTCTCTCGCCATCGGCAGTTTCGGCATCGGCATGACCGAGTTCGTCGTGATGGGCCTGCTGCCCAACATCGCCCGTGAACTCCTGCCCGGTGCCTGGGCGGCCTCTCCCGACGACGCGATCGCCCAAGCCGGGTGGCTCATCTCGCTGTACGCCCTCGGGGTCGTCGTGGGCGCGCCGACCATCGCGGGGTCCGTGGCCCGGTTCCCTCGTCACCGCGTCATGATCGTTCTGGCGGCGGCGCTGGCGTTCTTCACGCTGCTGACGGTGATCGCCCCGACGTTCGAGCTGGTGGCGGCGTCGCGCTTCCTCGCGGGACTGCCGCACGGCGCCTACTTCGGCATCGGCGCGCTGGTCGCCGCCGATGCCCTCGGACCGGGCAACCGCGCCAAGGGCGTCGCGTTCGTGCTCACCGGACTGACCATCGCCAACGTCGTGGGCGTGCCGCTGGGCACGCTCCTCGGGCAGCAAATCGGCTGGCGGGCGGCCTTCGCCGTGGTGACCGCCATCTTCGCCTTCGCGGCGGTCTGCATCGCCCTCTTCGTGCCGTCGCACCCGGGCTCGCCCGGGAGACGTCTGCGCGACGAGCTGCGCGTGTTCCGGATCGGCCAGGTCTGGTTCGCGCTCGGCATCGGAGCGGTCGGCTTCGGCGGCTTCTTCGCGATGTACAGCTACATCGCGCCCATGATCACCGATGTCGCCGGCCAGCCGGAGTGGGCGGTCTCCCTCGTGCTCGTCCTCGTCGGCGTGGGGATGACGGTCGGCAACATCGTCGGCGGTGCACTCGCCGACAAAGACCTCCGCTTCTGGTTGTCCGTGGGGCTGATCGCTCTGGGTGTGGCATCCGTGGGTCTGGCGCTCACGGCGACCTGGATCGTCAGCCTCGTCTTCTTCGCCTTCCTCGTCGCCTTCTGCGGCTCCGCGTTGAGCCCGTCGATCCAGACGCGGCTCATGGACGTCGCGGAGGACAACCAGTCCATCGCGGCCGCCCTCAACCACTCCGCGCTGAACATCGGCAACAGCCTCGGCGCGTTCCTCGGCGGTCTCGCGATCGCCGCGGGGCTCGGCCTCGTCGCCCCCGCGTGGGTCGGGGCGCTGCTGGCCCTGGGCGGGCTCGCGGTGGCGTTCGTGTCGTACCGCGTCGAGGACCGGTCCGGGCGTCATCCCGCGCATCGGATGCCGGCCGCCGAAGCCGCCCAGACCGCCATCACGGGCTCGATCCCGACGCAGCGCTGACTTCGGCCCCCGGGCTCGATCCCCACGCAGCGCTGAGTCCGGCGTCCCCGGGCGGTGCCGAGTGTCCAGGACACGCCGCGACGGCCGACCTGACGCGGCGTGTCCTGGACACTCGACGGGGCGTGCGGCGGGGGGCGTGCGGCGGTGCCGGGGCGGGGCGGGGTGGGGTGGGGCGGATGCCGGGGGCGCGGCACCCGCGGTGCTCAGGTCGCGAACAGGCGGCGCAGGTGCGTGGCGACGGCGGCGGTCTCGATGAGGAAGCCGTCGTGCCCGAAGTCGCTCGAGAGCACGACGGCGGCATCGCCGTCGAGGGTGTTCGGGATGCCGCGGGCGATGCGGTGCTGTCCGTCGATGGGGAACAGGCGATCGCTGTCGATGCCCAGGACGAGGGTCGTGGCGGTGACGCGGGCGAGGGCGTCTTCGACACCGTCGCGGTCGCGTCCGACGTCGTGCGAATTCATGGCCTCGACCAGGGTCAGGTAGCTGTTCGCGTCGAAGCGTCGCGTGAACTTGTTGCCGTGGAAGTCGAGGTACGACTCCACCGCGAAGCGGCCGCCGCGCCCGAGCGGGCTGACCCCCGACTGCCAGGAGCGCTGGAAGCGCTGATTCAGCTCGGTCGGGCTCCGGTAGTTCAGCAACGCCATGCGTCGCGCGAGGGCGAGGCCGCGGTGGGGTCCGTCGCCGTCGCCGGCGTCGTAGTACTCGCCGCCCGCGAAGCGCGGATCGACGCGGACGGTGTCGAGCTGCACGGAGTTCAGGGCGATCTGGTCGGCCGTCGTGATCGGCGGGGCCGACAGGATCGCCGAGCGCTCGACGCGGTCGGGGTGGCCCACCGCCCACTCCAGGGCGTGCATGCCGCCCATCGATCCGCCCACGACGGCGAACCACCGGTCGACGCCGAGCGCGTCGGCGAGCGCCGCCTGAGCGGAGACCTGGTCGCGGATGGTGAGGTAGGGGAAGCGCGAGGCCCACTCGTACCCGTCGGGGGCGATGCTGGCCGGACCCGTCGAGCCCTGGCATCCGCCGAGCATGTTGGGGGCGACGACGAACCACCGGTCGGTGTCGATCGCGGCTCCCGGGCCGACGAGGTCGCTCCACCAGCCCGCCGTGGCGTGGCCGGGGCCCGCCGCGCCGCGGACGTGGCTGTCGCCCGTCAGGGCGTGCAGGATCAGGACGGCGTTGTCGCGCGCGGGGGAGAGCTCGCCCCACGTCTCGTAGGCGAGGCGCACGTGCGGCAGCGATTCGCCGTTCTCGGTCATGAAGGGGCCGAACGAGACGAACCGCCGATCGCCGACCGGGTCTCCGTCGCGCCAGGCGCCCGTCGCCGGGGGCCGACCGAGCAGAGACCGCGCATCGGCCTCCGTCACCGGTGCCGAGGGCACGGTGTCTTCGGAGATCTGCCAGTCCATGGCATCCATTCTCGCCGGTGCGCGCGGACGGGCACGGTCTGTTACGACGACGGAAGACTCGGATGCCGCTTGTCCAGCCCCCGTCGACACCCGGGTGGGGTGGTCATGATCCCGGCATGGCGAACTTCCTTCTCATCGCGGCCTCGAGCGACATCGGCCAGGCGACGGCGACACGACTGAGCGACGCGGGACACCACGTCGTGACCACCGCGCGGGACTCCTCGCGCATCGACCCCGACTTCACCCTCGACGCCACCGACTTCGATGCGGTCGACAAGGTCGTCGCCGAGGCGGGGGAGCTCGACGGGATCGCGGTCTTCGCGGGGTCGATGCTGCTGAAGCCTGCGCATCTGACCTCGCGTGCCCAGTTCGACGAGCTCATCGCGGCCTCGCTCACCACCGCGTTCGCCGCGGTGCGGGCGGCGGGCGCGCACATGCGCGACGGTGGGGCGGTGGTGCTCGTGTCGTCGGCGGCGGCGCTAGCGGGCCTGCCCAACCACGACGGGATCGCCGCGGCCAAGGCCGGCGTGATCGGCCTGACCCTGTCGGCCGCCGCGAGCTACGCCGCGCACGGGCTGCGCGTGAACGCGGTGGCCCCGGGGCTCGTGCAGACGCGGCTGACCGAGAAGCTCACCTCGAGCGACATGTCGCGGAAGGTGTCGGAGGCGATGCACCCGCTCGGTCGCCTCGGCGAGCCCGACGATGTCGCGCGCGCGGTGGAGTTCCTGCTCGCCCCCGAGAACGCCTGGATGACGGGGCAGGTGCTCGGGGTGGACGGCGGCCTCGGCAGCCTGCGTCCGCGGCAGAAGATCTGACTCCCGCCGCGCGAGTCGCCAGGATTCGTCGCTCCTCGGCACCCCGAAGCGACGAATCTCGGCGACTTGCGCGGGTGGGACGCGAACGCCCCGCCCCGGGTCGACCGGGGCGGGGCGTCGCTGCGGGGATCACTCAGGCGCGGGCGGCCTCCGACAGGCGGCGCGCGGCGGCGAGGGCCTGGTCGAGGTCGGCCTTCAGGTCGCCGATGTTCTCGAGGCCGACCGACAGGCGCACCAGCCCGGGCGTGACCCCGGCGGTCAGCTGCTGCTCGGGGGTGAGCTGCGAGTGCGTCGTGGATGCCGGGTGGATGACGAGGGAGCGCACGTCGCCGATGTTGGCCAGGTGGCTGAACAGGCTCAGCGCGTTGACGAACTCGCGGCCCGCCTCGACGCCGCCCTTGAGCTCGAACGACAGCACCGCGCCGACGCCCTTCGGGGCGTAGTTGTTGGCCGCGGCGTACCAGGGCGAGCTGGGGAGGCCGGAGTAGTTCACGCTCGCGACATCGGGGTGCGACTCGAGCCACTCCGCGATCTCCTGCGCGTTCTGCACGTGACGCTCGACGCGCAGCGAGAGCGTCTCGATGCCCTGGATGAGCTGCCACGCGCTCTGCGGGGCGATGGAGGCGCCGAGGTCGCGCAGCAGCTGCACGCGCGCCTTGATGATGTAGGCCAGGCCGTCGCCGACCGCCTGCGTGTAGACCGCACCGTGGTACGAGGGGTCGGGCGTGGTGAGACCCGGGAAGCGCTCGGAGTGCTCGGACCACGCGAAGGTGCCGCCGTCGACGATGACGCCGCCGATCGTGGTGCCGTGACCGCCGAGGAACTTCGTCGCCGAGTGGACGATGATGTCGGCGCCGTGCTCGAAGGGCCGGATGAGGTACGGCGTCGCGATCGTGTTGTCGACGATGAGCGGCACGCCCGCCTCGTGCGCGACGTCGGCGACGGAGCGGATGTCGAGCACGTTGATCTTCGGGTTGCCGATGGTCTCGGCGAAGAAGAGCTTGGTGTTCGGTCGGACCGCCGCGCGCCAGGCCTCGGGGTCGTCCTGGTTCTCGACGAAGGTGGTCTCGATGCCGAGCTTGGCGAGCGTGTACTTGAACAGGTTGTACGTGCCGCCGTAGATGGAGCTCGACGACACGATGTGATCGCCCGCCTGGGCGATGTTGAGGACCGCGAACGTCTCGGCCGCCTGGCCGCTGGCGACGAGGAGGGCGCCGGTGCCGCCCTCGAGGCCCGCGACACGCTGCTCGACGACGTCTTGCGTGGGGTTCTGGATGCGCGTGTAGATGTTGCCGAACTCGGCGAGCGCGAAGAGGTTCGCGGCGTGGTCGGCGTTGTCGAAGACGTACGAGGTGGTCTGGTAGATCGGCGTGGCGCGCGCCTTGGTGACCGGGTCGGGCTGAGCGCCCGTGTGGATCTGCTTCGTCTCGAAACGCCAGTTCTCGGGTGCCGACATGGCTGCTCCTCAGGTTCTGGGGGGCCGAGCGGTCGCCCTGGCCTGCTGCGAGCGTAGACACGGGTGAAAACGCGGGCAACCGCGGAGGAAACGCGATGTCACACGGGCGGTCGCGCCGACTCCCGACGCGAGGCCCTCGTGCGTCGGAGGAGAGCAGTAGCGTGGATGCCATGACGCGACGTGCGGTGGTGACCGGGGCCAGTTCGGGGATCGGGGAGGCGACGGCGCGGCTGCTGCGCGCGCGCGGATGGGACGTCGTCGGCGTGGCCCGCCGCGCGGAGCGTCTCGCGGCCCTCGAAGCCGAGACGGGCGCGGTGGCGCACGCCGCCGACCTCACCGACGCCGACGCGGTCGCGGCGCTCGCCGCCTGGCTCGACGAGACCGGGGGAGTCGACGCTCTCGTGCACGTGGCCGGTGGCGCGCGCGGCAGCGACCGTGTCGAAGACGGCGATCCCGAGGACTGGCGCTGGATGTTCGAGGCGAACGTGCTGTCGGGGCAACGGCTCGTGGCATCCCTTCTTCCCCTCCTCCGGCGTGCGGCCGACGCGAGCGGGCACGCCGACCTGCTGTTCGTCACCTCCACCGCCGCGCAGACGGCATACCCCGGTGGGGGCGGCTACAACGCGGCGAAGGCCGGCGAGGCCATGCTCGTGCACGCGCTGCGGCAGGAGCTCAACGGCGAACCGCTGCGCGTGATCGAGATCGCCCCGGGCATGGTGCGCACCGAGGAGTTCACGCTCAACCGTCTGGGCGGAGATCAGGATGCCGCCGACAAGCTGTACGAGGGTGTCGAGGCGCCACTGGTGGCCGGCGACGTGGCCGACGTGATCGCCTATGCGCTCGACGCGCCGGGTCACGTCAACCTCGACTCGGTGACGATGCGCCCCGTCGCGCAGTCGGCGCAGCACCTGCTGGCGCGGGGCCCCCTGCGCACCCGGTGATGCCGAGTCTCGCGGAATGACCGAGTCGACGCTCGACGTCGAGGCGCTTCGCGCCCGCCCGAGCCGTGCGGAGCTCCGGGAGTTCTGGGCGCGGTTCCGGCAGCAGCACCCGCGGGTCCGCGATCCGGAGAGGCGGGGGCGACGGGCTGTCTTCACCTTCCTCCTGATCACCTCGGCGGTCGGTGCGCTGGGGATGGGGGCCACCATCGCGGCGAGGATCCGCGAGGGCGGGTCCGATGAGGTGCGGCCCATGTCCCTGATCGTGTTCCTGTTCGCGGGGGTGTTCGTCTTCAGCGTGTGGGGCATCGTCCGCACCGGCAGGGGACGCACACGCCCCCGCGAACACTGGGCGCTGTCCCGTTTCGCCGACGACAACGGGCTCGTGTACGTCCCGGGGCCGAGGTCGGGAACCCTGCGTGCCTGGTGGAGCATCACGGGGCACACCGTCTCCCGCGCGATGACGCGCGAGAATGGCGACGGACGAACGGTCGAGTGGGCGGACTACGAGATCCGCAACGCCACGCGTCGGTTCACGTACCCGCCGGTCGGCGGCTGGATCGCGATCCGTCTCCGGCGCCCGCTGCCGCACATCATCGTGCGCGCCACTCGGCGCGGAACCCGCGCGTTCGCGGTGGCGGCCGTTCCCGACGCCGGGCAGCGGCTCTCGCTCGAGGGGGACTTCGACGAGCATTTCGACCTGTACTGCCCGGAGGGGTACGAGGCGGACGCGCTCTACCTGTTCACCCCCGACGTGATGGCGCAGGCCATCGACGACGCGGGCGGGTGGGACATCGAGATCGTGGACGATCTGCTCCTGCTCGTGCACCCGCGCGGTGTCGTCACGACCGACCCGGAGCGGTGGGTCGAGGTCATGCGCACCGCGGACGCGTTCGTCACGAAGCTCGAGCAGTGGGAGCGCTGGCGCGAGGGGCAGCGGCGAACGGAACCCGCCGGGCAGGGCTACCGGGGAGACGCCGCGGTGGCGCCCGCCGGTCGGCGTCTGCGGACGTCGTGGGGACTCGCCGCCTGGGTGTCGTTCGGCATCGTCGTGGCGCTCGCCATCGGGTTCTTCGCCCTCGGCCGCCCGTGAGCGGCACAGCGCTCAGCTGACGTCGCCGCGCGCCGCGTGCGCGTCGACCTCGGCCTCCGCGCGATCGGCGAAGGCCACTTCGGGCACGAAGAGCAGCAGGACCGCCGCCGCGAACCCTCCCGCCGCGCAGATCGACCAGACGGTCAGGTACCCCGCGAGAGGAGCAGCGGTGGCCGCCACGGCCGAGCCCGCGCCTGCTGCCAGGACCACCCCGAACACCGCGGACGACATCGTTCCGCCCACGGTCTTGGTCGTGTTCGTGAGGGCGGATGCCACGCCGGTCTGCCCGCGCGGAGCCGCGGCCGCGGCGGCCGCGGGCATCGCCGCGACGAGCGCCCCCGAACCGAGGCCGGCGATCCCGAGGCACACCAGCACCTGCCACAGCTCGACGTGGAGGGGGAGCAGCAGCGCGTATCCCGCCCCGACGAGGACCGCCGCGCCGATCAGCACCGCGCGGGGACTCGCGCGCCGCGAGGTCACCGCGAACAGCACCGCCCCGACGATGAGGGACACGAGGTACACCCCGATCACGTTCGACCGGTCGGTGGCATCCAATCCGAGCCCGTAGCCGAGCGCAGGGTCGGTTCCGGCGTAGGTGGCGAGCGGGCCCTGCGCGCCGAGGAGGCTGATACCGACCAGGAACGCCGTGGCCTGCACCGGCCACATTTCGGGGCGCCGCAGCACGCGGATGTCGATCGCGGGATCGCTCTGCCGCAACTCGAAGCGCACGAACACCGCGGCCAGCACCACCCCCGCGAGCAGCAGTCCGGCGATGACGACCGGGCCCGGCCCCTCGGGCAGGCGCACGAACGAGAGCGCACCGGTCACGCACAGGAGCGCGCCGGCGAGGATCGCGAACCCGCCCACGTCGAGGCGGCGCTCGCCGTCGGCTCGTTCCGACTCGGGCACGCCGAGCCAGATGACGACGCAGATCAGGGTGACCACGATCGCGGGGATCGCGAGCGAGAGGCGCAGATCGCCGCCGGTCGCGGCGAACAGACGCCCGGCCGCGAGGGCGCCCAGGATCGCGCCGACCTGCAGCCCCACCACGAGCAGTCCCGCGGCCCGGCGCGTGCGCGAGACCCCGTGGGCGGCGCGACGGCCGCGATCGAAGACGAGGGCGATCTCGAGCGGCAGCCACACGACGTAGAAGCCCTGCAGCGCCCACGCGGCGAGGAAGGTGCCGAAGGAGTCGGCGAAGACGAGCCACCAGCTCGCGGCGGCCGTCGCCAGCGCGGAGGCGAGCAGGATGCGCTTGTGCCCGAACATGTCGCCGAGCTTGGCGAGCACGGGCAGCACCAGCGCGGAGAGCAGCAGCTGCGCGGCCTCGAACCAGTTGACGTCGGCGTCGCGGATGCCCAGGTGCACGACGATGTCGGGCAGCAGCGGCACGTAGAAGCCCTGCAGGATGCCGCTGGCCAGCTCGACCAGCACGAACCACCCGATGAGTCCCGCGGTCACGCCGAGGGCGGACGAGCGCACCCTCGCGACCGCGCCGGAGACGCGCGACATGGCGCGAGAGTAGCACCGGCCCTCGAAGCACGTTCGGCGCTGGCGCGCGGCGCCCTCGCCGGCGTGCTATTTTCACTCGTAAACGTGCAGATCCGAGGGAGCACCGTGACGTTCCAAGCGCGACGACCCTCCGTGCGCGGCGGGGAGGCGGGCCTGCGGGCCGGCATGAGCACCGCCGAGATGCTCGAGCGGTTCGCCCGCCTCAACGGCCTCGATCCGCGCGACGCGATGCAGCATATCGCCGACGCGACCGCGCCGGCGCCCTTCCTGCGCGCCCGCCTGGTCGCCGATCGTCTCGCCGCCGAGAGCGGCGCAGCCGGCGGAGCCGTCGACGCGGCGATCGCCGATCGGTTCTTCGACCGGTGGCTGGCGGCGCGGGGCCTCGTCGCTCATCGGGGCGTGACGTGGACGCGCGTGCGGACGCTCGGTCACCACCCGGTCGTGCTGACCCTGGCCGCGATCGCGCGGTTGCGCACCCGCGCCGAGCTCGTACGGCTCGACGACGACCTGCGGCGCGGCTGCGAGGCGCTCGGCGTGGACGTCCTGTCGCCCGGTGCTCCGGTTGTGCGTCGGGACGGTCTGCGCGGCTTCTCGCATCCGGCGCGCCCCTGGCAGCAGGCCGGCGTGCACGTGAGTGCCATCCGACCGTGGCGCTGGGTCGAGTGGGAGCGATTCGCGACGGTGCTGCACCACTACGGCCTTCGTGCCCGGTTCGGGCTCGAGGAGGATCAGGTCGCCCCCACGCCCGGCGTTCCCCTCGTCATCTGGAACCCCACGGTCGCGGCGATCCCCCTGGTGGGCGGGACCACGGCGACCGTCGAACTCCGCGTGGTCGGTCGCGTCCGCGGCTGAGCGCCGCATCGCGGACGGGCACCGCCGGCGGCCCGCGGGTGCGAGGCCGACGCCGCGGTCGACCCGGATGCGACCGAGACTTCTCGTGTGTTAGTTTTTGCTCATAAACAAGCAAAAACAGCAGGAGTCGTGATGTCGAGCACCGTCCTCCCCGCCGTTTCCGACGTGCCCCTCTCTGCCGAGCGACTCGCGCGGGAGAACCTCCCCCTGGCGAAGTACCTGGCGGTCGAGAAGGCGCGGACCGCGCTGCACGTCGACCTCGACGACCTGCTGTCGGCGGCGTACCTGGGCCTGGCCGTGGCATCCCTCGAATACGACCCGGCGCGGGGGGTGCCCTTCGGGGCGTACGCGCGCACGAAGATCACGTGGGCCATCCTCAGCGAGATGCGCGCCGCCGACCCGGCCGGCGAGCGCAGCCGCGACAAGATCGAGCGGGTGCGCGTGGCGACGGAGCTCGTCCGGGTGCGCACCGGGCGGCCCGCCACGCTCGCGGAGGTGGCCGCGGAATCGGGACTGGATGCCGAGACCGTCGCGCGCATGCAGCTGCTCGATGAGATGGTGCGCACGGCGACGAGCTTCGAGGCGCGGTTCGAGGGCGACGACGGGCGACAGGCGGCCGACCTCACCGACAGCGTCATCCTGCCCGAGCACGCCGCCGAGCAGGCCGAGACCCAGCGCATGCTCGAGCGCATCGTCGCGGCCCTCCCCGATCAGATGCGGCAGGTGATCCGCGGGGTCTACCTCGAGGAGCGCATGGTCAAGGACGTCGCCCACGACCTCGACGTCAGCCACGCCTACGTCTCGAAGCTGCGCCGCATCGGGCTGACCCTCATGCGCGAGGCCCTCGACTCCTGGGAGAACGGCACCGCGCCGGACCGCTCCACCAAGGCCAAGGCGGCGTTCTTCGACGGCGTTTTCGGGCCCGCCGCCGCGGCTCCCGTCGTCGCCGTCCCCGCCTGAGGCGGGGCGAGCACGGAGCAACTGGCGAACGCGCGGGAGAAATCGCGCGGTCCCGGTTACCGCGATGCCGGCCCGTCGCGAAGGTGGGGGATGGAGGGCCACGGACGGCCCCCGCACGGTAATCCCATCCACGGAGGAACAACATGGGTCTTCAGATCGCAACCAACGTCGGTGCTCTCAACGCGTACCGCAACCTGTCGGCCAACCAGGCCGACGTCTCGAAGTCGCTCGAGAAGCTCTCGAGCGGTCTGCGCATCAACCGGGCCGCGGACGACGCCGCCGGTCTGGCCATCTCCGAGGGCCTGCGCTCGCAGGTCAACGGCCTCAACGTCGCCGCGCGCAACGCTCAGGACGGCATCTCGGTCATCCAGACCGCGGAAGGCGCCCTGACCGAGGTGCACTCGATCCTGCAGCGCGTGCGCGACCTCGCGGTGCAGGCGGGTAACGACTCCAACAACGCCGACTCGCGCACCTCGATCAAGACCGAGCTCGACACGCTGGGCGACGAGCTCACCCGTGTCGCGGCCAGCACGAACTTCAACGGCATCAAGCTGCTCTCGGGCGGCGACACCCTGACGTTCCAGGTCGGCGCCGGCTCCACGGCCGCCGAGGACCAGATCGCGGTCGCCCTGACCGACTTCTCGGGTCTCGGTGCGACGGTCAAGGCCCTCGACGTCGACTCGGCAGCCAACGCGCTCACCTCGATCGCCGCCATCGACGCCGAGATCGTGAACGTCTCGACCGCTCGCTCGGGCTACGGTGCCGTGCAGAACCGCTTCGAGTCGACCATCAACTCGCTGCAGGTCTCGGCCGAGAACCTCTCCGCCGCCAAGAGCCGCATCGTCGACACCGACATGGCATCCGAGATGGTCAAGTACACCGCCTCGAACATCCTGCAGCAGGCCGGTACCGCCATGCTCGCGCAGGCGAACCAGTCGGGCCAGGGCGTTCTCCAGCTCCTGCGCTGAGTCGCAGCACTGCTGCCCTCGGGCGCCCGGGCGGGGGAGTTCTCCCGCCCGGGCGCCTTCGCATAACCCCCCATCTCGAGAGAAGGAAGACGCAGGATCATGCAGATCGACGGCATCGCCTCGGGCCTGAAGACCAAGGACCTCATCGACGCCCTGGTCAACGTCGCGGCGATCCCCAAGACCCTCGTCGCCAATCGGATCACCGATCGCAACAGCGTCATCTCGAACCTCCAGTCGCTCAACACCGCGCTGCAGAGCCTGACCGACAAGGCCAAGGCCGCGGCATCCTCCACCTCCCTCGCCCGGTACACCGCATCGAGCTCATCGGAGGCGGTGACCGTCGTCGCGGGGGAGACGGCACGGGCGTTCTCGACCGACGTCGTCGTCGACACGCTGGCACGGGCGCACGCGGTGGTTACCGCCGCGGGCGACGCGTCGGCGTTCGCCGGTCCCTTCTCGCTGGTCGCAGCGGACGGCACCGTCACCGAGCTCGCGCCGGCTGGCGGATCGGCCGCCGATCTCGCCGCCGCGATCAACGCCGCCAAGGCCGGGGTGACCGCCACGGTCGTGCCCGGCGGGCGCGACGCGCAGGGGGCGGCGCTCTCGCGCATTCAGATCACCTCGACCCGCACGGGTGCGGAGGGCGCGTTCAGCCTGCACCGTGGCACCGCGGCCGAGGTCGCGGCATCCGCGTCGATCGACGTCTCGACCGAGCCGGGCGCGGCCGTGCTCGCGCGGGGGACGGATGCCGTCATCCGCCTGTTCGCCGGGACGGCGGCCGAGCAGGTGGTGACGAGTGCGTCCAACACCTTCACCGGCATCGGGGACGGGATCGACATCACGGTGAAGGCGGTCTCGGCCGACCCGGTCACCGTGACCGTGACGCCCGATGCGAAAGCGCAGTCGGATGCCGCCTCGGCGTTCGTGAAGGAGATCGCGACGCTGCTGACCCGCATCGACAACGGATCGAAGGCGACGGTCGCCGCTCCCGGGAAGACGACCACTCTCGGCGTGTTCACCGGCGACAGCACGGTGCGGTCGCTGCGGGCGGCACTCGCCTCCGCCGTCCAGAGCCCGGTGGACGGGGTCTCGCCCTCGACCATCGGCATCAGCGTCGACAAGGCGGGGGCTCTCTCCTTCGACGCCGACCGCTTCGCCGCGGCCATGGCCGAGGATCCGGAGGCGGTGCAGGCGGTCTTCGCCGCGGTCTCGGCCCGCGTGCAGGACACCACGGCGCAGTACTCCGACAAGTACGACGGCCTCGTCACCCAGCGCATCACGGGCCAGCAGAGCGAGGTCAAGACCCTCGAGAAACAGGTCGAGCGCATGGACCTGCGCCTGGACATGCGGCGGGCGACCCTCGAGCGCACGTATGCCGCGATGGAGGTGCGCCTGTCGGGCCTGCAGTCGCGGTCGGACTGGCTCACCTCGCAGCTGTCGGCGTTGACGCCGTCGTCGAAGTAGTCCCCGCATCCCGTCCCCGAGAAGGAGAACCCCTCGTGCCCACCGCCCTCGAACGCGCCAAGCAGGAGTACCTGGAGCAGCAGGTCAACGCCGCCACCCCGCAGCGACTGGTGACCATGCTCTACGACCGGCTGCTGGTCGACGTCGAGCGGGCCGCCGCGGCGCAGGCCGGGGGAGATGCGGCATCCGCCGGCACCTACCTCACCCACGCGCAGGCCATCATCGCCGAGCTGAGCGGATCGCTCGACGACACGTGGGACGGCTCCGACGGGCTGCGGGCGCTGTACACCTACATCACGGGGCGCCTCATCGTCGCCAACGTCGCGCGCGACGCCGACGCCACCCGCGAGTGCCGCGACCTCATCGCGCCGCTCCGCGACGCCTGGCACGCGGCGGCCGACGCCATCACGCCGGTCTGACGCCCCGTGTCGACGAACCTCGCGGCGTGGAACCGGCTGCTCGACGCGTTCGAACGATCGCTCGACGCCCCCGACGATCCCGCCGACGGTCCGGTCGAGGAACCACCCGGGCCGCCGCCGCCCGAGGTCGTCGAGCGCGCCCGCCTCGTCCTGGAGCGCCAGCGGGCGAGCATCAGCGGCCTGATGGCGGCGCGCGAGAACGTCGCCCGCGAGCTCGCCGCGATCCGGCGGATCCCCTCGGTCGCCCCCGACGCCCCGGTGTATCTCGACGTGGAGGGGTGACACCCGGTTACGCCATCGCCGTCGCGTCGCGATAGTCGCGCCCGAGCAGGGATCGCTCGACCACACAGCCACGGATCGGCTCGTTCTTTCGACCGGAGTGCCGCGTGCTCGATTCCGTCACCTCAACCGCCCTGTCCAGCGCGCTGGACGGGCTCGCTCTGCGCCAGCGCTCGATCGCGGAGAACATCGCCAACGTCAACACCCCCGACTACCAGGCCAAGCGGGTGCTGTTCGAGGACCGCCTGCGCAGCGCCGTCGAGAGCGGGGTCGGCGGGGTCGCACCGACGGTGGAACGCTCGCTCGAGCCCACCCGCCGCAACGGCAACAACGTCAACCTCGACACCGAGACGCTGTCGAACATCGACACCGTGCTGCGCTACCAGTTCGCGGCGCAGGCGTTGAGCGGCCAGGCGGCATCCATCACCAAGGCGATCGGGCAGGCCTCGGCATGACCTTCGACACCATCGGTATCGCCGGCACCGGGCTGACCGCGCACCGCAAATGGATGGATGCGCTGAGCGACAACATCGCCAACGTCAACACCGCCACCCCGGCGGGGCAGGACATGTTCCGCGAGAAGTACGTCACCGTCGCCGAGGGCACCCAGAGCCCGGGCGTGTACGTCACGGGCGTGCAGGAATCGACGGCCGAGGGGCGCCTGGTCTACGAACCCGACCACCCGTACGCGAACGAGGACGGGTACGTGCAGTACCCCAACGTCGACCTCGGCGACCAGATGAGCATGCTGATCCTCGCCCAACGCGGGTACCAGGCCAACGCCGCCGTGGTGGACCGCGCGAAGACGACCTACGAATCCGCCCTCCAGATCGGGCGGTCGTGATGAGCACTCCGATCGACCCCGTCGCCGCAGGGGGCGTGAGCCCGCTCGCACCGCTCAGCTTCGAGACGACGCCGGCGCCGTCGGGCGTGGGCGCCACCGCGGGTGCGCAGCCGTTCGCCGTCTCGCTCACGGCGGCGGTGGAGAACCTCCAGCAGCTGCAGTCCACCTCCAACCAGCTCGCCGTGCAGGCGGTCACGGGCGACCTCGACGACATCCACAAGGCCACGCTGGCCTCGTCGCGCGCGGGAGTGACGCTGGACCTGATGGTGGCGGTGCGCGACCGCGGCGTCGCCGCCTTCAACGACATCATGAGGATGCAGGCCTGACATGCCCCCGTTCCTTGCGACGACCATCGGCCGCGCGAAGCAGATCGCGGGCGGCTTCACGGTCGCGCAGCGCACCATCGCCGTCATCGGCGCGGCGCTGCTGGTGATGGGCGTGATCGCCCTGGGCAGCTGGCTGTCCAAACCGCAGATGAGCCCGCTGTTCACGGGCCTGAGCGCGACAGACGCGTCAGCCGTGGTCGAGCAGCTGAAATCGGCGGGTGTTCCCTACGAGCTGACCGAGGGCGGAGCGACGATCCTCGTCCCCGACGCGCAGGTCTATCCCCAGCGGCTCACCGCGGCGGCCGCAGGGCTGCCCAGCGACACCAGCGGCGGGTACACGCTGCTGGACAAGATGGGCGTGACGGCGAGCGAGTTCCAGCAGTCCGTCACCTACAAACGCGCCATCGAGGGGGAACTCGCCCGCACGATCGGGGCGATGTCGGGAGTCACCGCGGCATCCGTGCAGCTGGCGATCCCCGAGCAGAGCGTGTTCGTCGCCGAGGAACGGCATCCCACCGCCTCGGTCTTCGTCAAGACGCAGGGCGGCGGATCGCTCACCGAGGACCAGGTCGCGGCGATCGTGCACCTCACGAGTGCCTCGATCCCGGGGATGACGCCCGAGGACGTCGCGGTCACCGACCAGTCGGGCAAGGTGCTCGCCGCCGTGGGAACCGGACTCACCGGTTCCGCGAACACGCAGGCCACCGAGTACGAGGCCAAGGTCGCCTCGACGGTGACGAAGATGCTCGAGACCATCGTCGGCCCGGGCAACGCCACCGTCAGCGTGGCGGCGGACGTCGCGAACTCGACGTCGGAGCGGATGGACGAGACCTACACCGCCCCGGAGGGCGGCGTGATGTCGAACGAGCAGACGAAGACCGAGACCTACACCGGCGGGCAGGGGACGGGCACGGGTGTCCTGGGTCCCGACAACATCGCGGTGCCGAACGCGGCGGGCGGCGGCAACTACCAGGCCGAGGAGTCCACGCGCAACAACGCCGTGAACAAGAGCACCGAGAAGACCACGACCCCCGCCGGCGAGGTGACCCGCCAGACCATCAGCGTCGCCCTGGACCGGGGCGCGGTGAACGGTGTGACCGCGGAGCAGGTGCAGGCGCTGGTCTCCACCGCGGCCGGGATCAACGCCCAGCGCGGAGACACCGTCACGGTCGAGATGGTCGAGTTCAGCCAGACCGGCGCGGCGGCGGTGCAAGCGGCCCTCGACGCGGCCGAGGCGGAGAAGGCGGCGCAGATGCAGGCCGACCTGCTGCGGGCGGCGATCATCGGCGGCTCGATCGTGCTCGCGGCCATCATCCTCGTCGTCGCCCTGCTGGTGCGCCGCCGGATGAAACGGCGCACCCTGTACACCGACGAAGGCCCCATCGAGTACTTCTCGACGATCACCGAGACCGAGGAGCAGAAGCTCAAGAGTCTGAAGGGCCTCGCTGAACCGATCGCCCTGCCCGCGTCCACCCCGCCGACCAAGGTGCTCCCGACCGTCCTGGACATCGAGGAGGAGCCCGAGGCCACGCAGGTGCTGGTGGAGCAGCGACGGCGTGACGTCGAGCAGCTCGCCAAGAACGACCCGCAGAACGCCGCCAAGGCGCTGGCGAGCATGATGGACGAGGCGAGGGTATGAGCCTGTTGCAGACGCGTGTGCCCGCGGAGGACGCGGCCCCCGCGGTGAGCCCCACGGCGGCCACCGAGGTGATGCCGGTCGCTCCCGCCGCGCCCGCGATGTCGGGGGTGCGCAAGGCCGCGATCGTCATGCTCAACATGGACCGCGACGTCAGCGCCGAGGTGCTGCGGCATCTCGGCGAGGCCCGCGCGGAACTGCTCGCGGCGGAGCTGGCGCAGCTGGGCGGCATCGACACCGCCGCCATCGCCGCCGCCCTCGCCGACTTCCGCCGCATCGCATCCGGGGGATCCGCCGTCAGCCGCGGCGGCCAGGAATTCGCGACCGGATTGCTCGAGACCGCGTTCGGCCGGGAGAAGGCCGTCGGCATGGTCGGGCGGGTGATGTCGCAGGGGGTGGTGTCGTTCGAGTTCCTCAACAGCGCCGACCCGACCCAGCTCGCCACGATCCTCGACGGGGAGATGCCCACCACCGTCGCTGTCGTCCTGGCCAACCTGCGCGCCGACCGCGCCGCCGCGGTGCTGGCGGCCCTGCAGGACCCGCTGCGCACCGACGTCGCGCAGGCCATCGCGACCCTGGGGGCGGCCTCGCAGGAGGCGATCGCGGTCGTCGCGGAGTCGCTGCGCGCGCGCACCGGCATCTTCGGCATGCGCGAGGCGCACGAGGCGACCGGGGGCGTGCAGCCCCTCGTCGACATCATCAACCGCTCCGACACCGTGCTCGAGAAGGCTCTGCTGGCCAGTCTCGAGGATCGCGACCACGACCTCGCCGAGGAGGTGCGCAGTCGGATGGTGACCTTCGCCGACATCTCCCGGCTCGAGGACCGCGACGCCCAGCGCGTGCTCCGCGGCATCGATCTGCGCGTGCTCGCCCTGGCGTTGAAGGGCGCCGACGAGCAGGTCGGCGAGGTCATCCGGCGCAACATGACCGAACGCAACCGCGAGAACCTCGCGGAGGAGGCGTCGGCGCTCGGGCCGGTGCGCATGCGGCAGGTCGACGAGGCGCGCGCCGAGGTGGTGCGCATCATCCGCGAGCTCGAGGCGGCCGAGGAGATCACGATCTCGCGCGAAGACGACGACGAACTCATCGAGTGACGCCCTCGACGACGCGCGGAGCGCGATCACCGGTTACCGCGGACGAGAGGCGTCGCGATAGTGGGGCGCGAGCACGGATCGCTCGACGACCTGGCCACGGATCGGCTTCGCCACAACCCGCAGGGTGACCGCCGTGACCGATGCAACCTTCACACCGCTGGTGCCGCCGCGCCTGGGCGGGAGCGTGCCGGATGCTCGCGCGATCAGCGAGAAGGCGCGCGTGCGCGGGTACGCCGACGGGTTCGCGGAGGGGCGTCGGCGCGCCGCGGAGGAGCTCGCGCAGGCCCGCGCCGCGCTCGAGACGCGCATCGCGCAGCAGGAAGCCGAGGCACGGGAGACGCTGCGCACGGCGCTCGCCGCGGTGGACGCGGTCCGCACCGATCTCGACGGGCGTCTCGCGGCTCTCGTCGCCGCCGACGCCGAGCGGCTCGAGGAATTGGCGATCGACCTCGCCGAGACGATCCTCGACGGGGAGCTCTCGGATGCCGCGCGCTCGGCCGCGCACGCGATGCGACGCGCCGTGGCCGAGGCCCCCGTCTCGACGTGGGTGCGCGCGCACCTCGCCGAGCGAGACGTGCGCACGCTCCGCGACAGTGCATCGCCGGTCCTGGCGACGGCGGAGGTCGTCGCCTCGGACGCCGTCGACGCGGGCGGGGCGATCGTGGAGCTCGCGGACGCCCGCGTGGACACCCGTGTCTCCTCGGCCCTCGCCCGCGCCCGCGCGGCGCTGCGCAGCGCCGAGGGGGGTGAGCCCGCGTGAGCACCGCCACCGCGTCGTGGCGACGCGTGCTGACCGCCGCGCGACCGGAGCGCGCCGGCACGGTCACGGCCGTGGTGGGTCTCGGGGTCGAGGTGCTCGGCATTCGGGCCGCCGTCGGCGATCGCGTGCGCATTGCGGCGGCGAACGGGCGCGGCGTCGAGGCGGAGGTCGTCGCCGTGGAGGGGGCGCGCTCGCACTGCATGCCCCTGGCACCGCTCGCCGGGATCACGGCGGGTGCGGCGGTGCACCACGTCGGCGCCGCAGCGCTCGTGCCCACCGGACCCGCGCTGCTCGGGCGGGTGCTCGACGGACTCGGACGCCCCATCGACGATCGGGGACCGCTCATCGCCGCCCGGCGCGTCGCGCTGGGCAACGACGCACCCAGCGTGCTCGGCCGCCGCCGCATCGATCGTCAGCTCGGCCTCGGGGTGCGCGTGCTCGACACGATGACGCCGGTCGGGGTGGGACAGCGCCTCGGTCTGTTCGCGGGCTCGGGCGTGGGCAAGTCGTCGCTGCTGTCGATGATCGCGCGCGGATCCACCGCGGACGTCACCGTCATCGCGCTCGTGGGCGAGCGCGGTCGCGAGGTGCGCGAGTTCCTCGAAGACGATCTGGGGCCCGAGGGCCTCGCCCGCTCGGTGGTGGTCGTGGCCACCTCGGATCAGCCGGCGATGGCCCGCCTGCGCTCGGCGTTCCTCGCCACGCGCATCGCCGAGGCGTTCCGCGACGAGGGTCGCGACGTCGTGCTGATGATGGACTCGCTCACGCGGGTGGCGATGGCCCAGCGCGAGATCGGCCTGTCGGCGGGGGAGCCTCCGGCGACACGGGGCTACCCGCCCTCGACGTTCTCGGTGCTCGCGGCCCTTCTGGAGCGCGCCGGTACGGGCCCGGCGGGCTCGATCACGGGGCTCTACACCGTGCTCGTCGACGGAGACGACCACAACGAACCGATCGCGGACGCCGCTCGCGGCATCCTGGACGGTCACGTGGTGCTCGACCGCGCCCTCGCGGTGCGCGGGCACTTCCCCGCGGTGGACGTGCTCGGATCGGTCTCGCGGGTGGTGGGCAAGGTGACCACGCCCGATCAACGGCAGCGGGCCGTGATCCTGCGCAGCGTCCTCGCCGCGCGTCGGCAGGCGAACGACCTGATCGACATCGGCGCGTACACGCGGGGGGCGAACCCCCTGGTGGATGCCGCTCTGCTCCACCAGCGCGGAATCGATGCGTTCCTCACGCAGTCGATCGACGAGCACTCCACGACGGACGAATCCTGGCGGCATCTGACCGCCCTCACCGAGACCTTCGGAGGCCTGAACCCATGACCTTTCCCCTCGCGGGTCTGCTGCGTGTGCGCGGCGTCCAGGAACGCGTCGCGGCGGAGGACGTCGCCCGCGCGCGCACCGAGGCGCGGGCGGCCGAAGCCGCCGCGGAGCAGGCGGTATCGAGCCTGAGCGCGATCGCGACGCAGATCGACGACCCCGCGACGTTGCGGGCCATGGCCGCCGCGCGCGCGGCCGGGCAGGCGTCGCTGGCCGACCTGCAGGTGCTCGCGCGCCTTCGGCGGGACGACGCGGCGACCGCCGAAGCGGCGCACGTCGAGGCCCGCCGCGAACTGAAGGGTCTCGAGCGGCTCGAGGGCGCGCACCGGGCGCGCGAGCTCGAGACCGAGGCGCGTGCCGAGCAAAACGCGCTCGACGAGATCGCCACCACGCGCGCCGGTCGCGGCGAGGGGAGCGCGGCGTGAGCGTCGACGGCGTGCTCGGGCGCATCGAGGCGATCACGGGTCAGATCTCCTCGCTGCACCCGTCGTCCGCCACCGCCAAGACCGCCCCCGCGCAGACGACCGCCGCGGGGGGCGTCGCGGAGACCACGGCCACGGCGACGACCTCGTCGAGCGCGGCGACGCGATTCGCCGACCTCCTCGAAGAGGCCGCGGCGGCCGCGCGCGAGCTCGGCACACCGACCACGTCGGCGACCCCCGCCTCCGCATCGACCGCGACGCGTCCCGCGAGCCAGGGGGATCTCGCAGCGGCGCTGCAGACGCTGTTCGCCGCGGGCACGACCGGAAGCGGCGGGCTCGGCGTCTCGGGCATCGCGTCCACCCTGACGGGACGTGGCGCATGACGCTTCCGCCTCCGCCGGTCTCCGCGCCGGCGAACGCGTTCTTCGCCGGGGCGGCGACCGCGCCCCCGTCGGGTTCCGGTTCCGACACGGCGTCGGCGTTCGGCGACGCCTTCGTCCGTGCGGCCGACGCGCTCGCGCGGGGTGCCGACGTCCGCGTCGTGCCGGTGTCATCGACGGATGCCGGGGGACCGGCGTCGCCGGAGACCTCCTCCATCGCATCTCCGGCGGGGTCGGGTGAGGCGGCGCCCCGCGGGGGAGCGACGTCGGCGGAGAGTGGGGTGGCGGCATCCGTTCGGACGACGTCCGCGGTCGGCGGTCCGTCGGCTCCCGCGACGACGCGCGACGCCGACACGACGGCGCCCGCGAGGGATCATCCGCCGCTGATGACCATGCCGGCGCCCTGGGTCGTGCCGCTGCCTCAGGGGCCGGTGCCCGCCGGAGCGGTGCCCGCGCAGGTGTCACCCGGGGAGGCGGCGCCCGCCGGAGTGGTGCCCGCGCAGGTGTCACACGGGGAAGCGGCGCCCGCGGGGGCGTCGACCACGGGCGGCGCTGCCGCGGCGGTCCCGGCCGCGGGGAGCGTGCCGGCCGGGCCGACCGGTGCGACGACGGCTCAGGAGAAGACCCCCCGTGCCGCGACGCCCACGGTCGCCGCGGATGCCGCCGAGCCGCCGGTGCTGCGGACGATGCCGAAGTGGATCGACGGCGCGCTGCCCGGCAGCGCGCCGGGGGAGGGGGAGCGACCCCGCCCCGTTCTGCGGACGATGCCCGCCGAGGCGACCCTCACACCGACCCCGGGGACTTCCGGGGCCGGAGGGGATGCCGCGGCGGCGGCGACCCCGCCCGCGGACGCTCGATGGCCGATCGACGGCGTTCCCGTCGGCGGCGCCCGATTCGGCGGGCGTTCGGGGGACGGGATCAACGCCTCGGCGGAGCTCCCGGCGACAACGGACACCGCCCCCGCAGCGCCCGTCGGGCACGCCGTCGGGGTCGCCCCGCCTGCCGCCGCCGCAGCCGCGCCCGCCGGCGTCGCGACCTCGCCCGTCGGCGTCGCGACCTCGCCCGCCGGCGTAGCGACCTCGCCCGCCGGAGCGGCTCCCGCGCCCGTAGAGGTTCCCGTCGCAACGGTTCCGCCCGCGGCCGTGGTGCCGGGTCTCGCCGCGCCGGCATCCCTCCCGTCCGCCGCCGGCGCACCGGCCGTCGGGGCCGCACCCGCGAGCGCACCCGCACCCGCCGCCGGGGCTGCCCGAGCCGTCGCACCCGCCCCCGCCGCCGGGGCCGCACCCGCCGCCGGGTCTCCCGCGCTGACGGGGCGAACGGTCTCGCCCTCCGTCCCGCCCACCGCCGACCCGCGCCCCGCATCGACCGAACAGACGGCGGGGGCGCACGGAGCGTCGACCGTGCCCGTCGGCGATACCGAGCCGCCCATCCCGGTCGCGCCGTCACCGGCGCCCGTGCTCGCCCCCGTCGGCGGCCAGTCGGCGCCCGCATCCGCCGTGGCCCCCGCGCCCGCCCCCGCACCGGGCGCCGCCGGCCTGTCGGCGCCCGCATCCGCCGTGGCCCCCGCGCCCGCCCCCGCACCGGGCGCCGCCGTCGTCTCCACTGCGGCATCCGCGCCCCCGCGCACCCCCGCGGGCTCCGCGGTCCTCGCACCGCTCTCGCCCGCCGTCGGCGGCGCCGAGACCGCGGGTACCGCCGCCGCTTCGGCGGTCTCCGCTCCCGCCGTGACCCCGGTCGCGCCCGCGACACCGCCGCCGCCGACGGAGGCCGCGGTCCCGCGCGCGGTCGCGGCGCAGGTCGCGCCCGCGATCGTGCATCTCGCCCAGCGTCCGGCGGGAGTGCACGAGCTCGTGCTCACCGTGCGCCCCGACGCCCTCGGCCCGGTCACGGTCCGCGCCCGCATCGGCGCGGGCGGAGACGTGCGCGTCGAGCTCTCGGGAGCGACTGACGCGACACGCGAGATCCTGCGGAGCATGGTCTCCGATCTGCGGCGGGACCTCGCCGCGGTCGTGCCCCACGCCCACCTCGCGGTGGGGCCGGGGGTCGGAGACGGCGGTGCGGGCGATCACGGCCCGTCCGCCGGGTCGGGCGGTGCGCCCTCCGATGCCCAGCCCGACCCGCGCGACCGCGCCCGCGCGTCGGCGTCCCCCGCTTCCGACCCCCGGATCCCCCCGATCGGCGCTGCCGCGTCGCTCGACGTCGCCCGCGCCGGCGGGCTCGACATCTTCGCCTGAGAGGACCCCCCCATGACCGTCGACGCCGTCACCGCGACAGCGAGCCCGTTCGCGACCGCTTCCCCCACCGCCGCGGCTCCGAAGAAGGAGCTCGACAGCGAGGTGTTCATGAAGCTGCTCGTCACGCAGTTGACGAACCAGGACCCGTCCACCCCGATGGACACCAACCAGATGATCTCGCAGACGACCCAGCTGGCCATGATGGAGCAGCTCACCGCGATGAGCCGCAACAGCTCCGAGGCGTTCGCCCTCAACATGCGGCAGGCGGCCACCGCCCTGATCGGCCAGCGGGTCGGCTACGTCGACGCGGCCGGCGCCCCGGCTTCGGGGATCGTCTCGAAGGTGTCCTTCGGGGGATCCATCCCGCAGGTCACGATCGGCGACGTCACCGTGGCCCTCGACGCGATCACCTCGGTCACCCCCGCCACCTCCGCGACCCCCTGACGACCACCGTTCTGACGACCACCCCCTGACCTCCACCGCTCGACCACCCACACGAAAGAGACCCTCATGCTCCGTTCGCTCTTCTCCGGGATCTCCGGACTCCGCTCCCACCAGACGATGCTCGACACCACCGGCAACAACATCGCCAACGTCAACACGGCGGGCTTCAAGGGCTCCTCGGTCCTCTTCGAGGACTCGCTCTCGCAGGTCGTCGGCGAAGCCGGCATCCCGGATGCCGCGAACGGCGGTCGCAACCCCGCGCAGGTGGGTCTCGGCGTGCAGGTCGGCGGCATCCGCACCAACTTCGCCCAGGGGGCGGCCCAGACCACCGGCCGCGGCAGCGACCTGATGATCCAGGGCGACGGGTTCTTCGCGGTGCGCTCGGGCGGAGAGACCCTCTACACCCGCGCGGGCGGCTTCTCGTTCGACGGTCAGGGCAAGATGGTCACCGCCGACGGCTCGCTCGTGCAGGGCTGGTCGGCGCAGAACGGGGCGGTCGACACCGGTCAGGTGCCCGGTACCATCTCGATCCCGCAGGACCTCGTCTCGGCCGCCCGGGCGACCACGACCTCGACCGCGACCGGCAACCTGCCCTCCACCGCCGCGGTCGGAACGCAGCTCGTGCGCGACATCGCGGTCTACGACGCCCAGGGCACGAAGACCTCGCTGAGCCTGACGTTCACGCGCACGGCCGCCGGCTGGGACGTCGCCGAGCCCGTCAGCGGAGCGACCGGTGCCCTCGCCTTCACCGACGGACGTCAGACCGCCGGTCTCACGCTGAACGCCGGGGGGATCGCCGTCGATCTCAGCGCGGTGACCGGCTTCGCCGACATGAGCACCGTCGCCCTCACCGGCCAGAACGGCGCCGCCGCGGGCACGCTGAAGTCCTACGCGATCACGGCGGACGGCTCGATCGTGGGCACCTTCAGCAACGGGCGCACCGAGACCCTCGCGAAGATCGCCATGGCGACCTTCGCCAACGCCGAGGGACTCGAGAAGGTCGGCGGCACGTCCTACCGCGCGAGCGTCAACAGCGGAGAGGCGCAGATCGGCGAGGCAGGACAAGCCGGTGTCGGCTCGCTGCTGTCGGGCGCGCTGGAGATGAGCAACGTCGACCTCTCGCAGGAGTTCACGAACCTCATCGTCGCGCAGCGCGGCTTCCAGGCGAGCGCGCGCGTCATCACCACGAGCGACGAGGTGCTGCAGGAGCTGACCAACCTCAAGCGCTGATCCCGCGATCGCCACCCGCGCGGCCCGCCCGAGTTACCCCGGGCGGGCCGCGTCGCGATAGTCCGCCCCGTCCCCTCCCGCAGCGATAGCCGAGACCGTCCCCGAATGATCACGCTCACCCGCCTCGACCACACGCGGTTCGCGGTGAACCCCGATCTCATCGAGCGCGTGCACGAGTCTCCCGACACGACCCTGCACATGGTCGACGGCCGGGTGTACAACGTCGAGGAGAGCCTCGACGAGCTGATCGCGCGGATCGTGGCCTACCGGGCACGCGTGCTCGCCGCGGCGTCCGCGCTCTCGGCTCCCGCCGCGCAGGACTGACCGACGTGGACATCGCATTCATCATCGGCGTGGTCGCCGCCTTCGGCGCCCTGTACGCCATGATCACGATGGAGGGCGCGTCGCTGAGCGCGCTGTTCCTCCCCGCCCCCATGATCCTGGTGCTCGGGTCGACCATCGGCGTCGGCATCGCCAGCCACACCCTGCGCGACGCGATCGCCGCCTTCGGGTCCCTCGGTCGTATGGTGCGCGGTCCGCGGTCCACCCCCTCCGCCGTCATCCCGGTCCTCGTCGGCTACGCCGAGAAAGCCCGCACCGACGGGCTGCTGCGCCTGGAGGAGGAGCTCGACTCCGCCCCCGACGACTACACGCGTCGCGCGGTGCAGGCCCTCGCGGACGGGGTGGATGCCGAAGACCTGCGCACCCTGATGCTCGACGAGATCGACTCGGAATCGGCGCGCAACCGCGTCTCGGCGAAGTTCTTCGCCTCGCTCGGCGGATACGCCCCCACGATCGGCATCGTCGGCACGGTCGTCTCGCTCACCCACGTGCTCGAGAACCTCAGCAAGCCCGACGAACTCGGGCACATGATCGCCGCTGCCTTCGTCGCCACGCTCTGGGGTCTGCTCTCGGCCAACTTCATCTGGAACCCCATCGCGGGCCGGCTGAACCGCATGGCCACCCTCGAGCAGGAGCGGATGACGCTGGTGTGCGAGGGCATCCTCGCCATCCAGGCGGGGAGTCCGCCCCGGTTGCTCGAGGAGCGTCTGCTCGCGATGACGACCTCCGCCCCGGCGAAGAAGAAGCCACCGCGCACCGACGCCGCCCCCGCGGTGGAGGACGCCGCGTGACGAGCGCCCGGCGCGCGGGCGGACGGGGGCATGAGGATGCCGCGCACGACGAGCCCGACGAGCGATGGGCCGTGTCGTACGCCGACATGGTGACCGTGCTGATGTGCCTGTTCATCGTGCTGTACGCCGTGTCGGTCGTCGACGAGACGAAGTACGACCAGCTCAAGAACGGCCTCGCGGCGGCATTCGGCCAGTCGCAGGTGGAGGGCGGCGGCGATCTCACCGAGGGGCTGGTCATCCCGCCCGAGCTGCTCGACGACAACGGCGTGCGCGATGTCGCGGCACGCGCCGCGCAGGAGCTGGACGGCCTCGAGAAGATGCGTCAGCAGATCACCGACGCCCTGGCATCCCAGGGTCTGCAGGACACGGTCGACTTCGTCATCGACGACCGCGGCCTGAAGATCGGGCTGGTGGGGGCCGAGACGTTCTTCGCCGACAACCGGGCGGATCTGAGCGAGAAGGCCGATCGCGTCCTCAGCCTGATCGGCGACGTGCTCACGGCCACCGACAACCAGATCAGCATCGAGGGCCACGCCGATCACCGCGCCGCCGTCCCGCCGTTCGAGAGCAACTGGGAGCTCAGCAGCGGACGCGCCACGAAGGTGGCGCGCTTCCTCGTCGAGCAGAAGAGCATCGCCGGCACGCGCGTCCAGGCGGTGGGGTTCTCCGACCAGCGTCCGATCGTCGTCGGCGACAGCGTCGAGGACCTCGCCGCGAACCGCCGCGTCGACATCGTCGTGCTGTCCACCGCCGACGAGCAGGTGCGCTCCCTCATCCCCGGCCTCGTGCAGGCCGCCGCGCAGAGTTGACCCGTGAACAATCCCCTGGAGGACAGGCCATGACGACAGCGGCCGTTCGCGACGACCCCCTTCGTCGCTATCCCGCGTACGACTTCAGTCGACCGGCGCAGCTGGGCCGCGAGCACACGCGCCAGCTCGAGGCCGCGTTCGAGACGTTCGCGCGCCAGTGGGCCTCGCAGCTGACGGCCAAGGTGCGCCTGCGCACCCACCTCGTCCCGGAGGGGCTCGAGCTGGTGTCGTACCAGGAGTACGCCGACACCCTCCCGACGACCACGGCCATGGTGGCCGGCTCCACCGCGGGGCGCGAGGAGCCCTGCGTCGTGCAGTTCGGTCTCGACAGCGCGCTGGCCTGGGTCGTGCAGATGCTGGGCGGGAAGCCCGGCGGAGGCGTCGAGGCGCGCACGCTCACGCCGATCGAGACGGCGCTGATCCTGCAGGTGATGGACGACACCTTCGAGCTGCTCAGCGCGTGCATGGGCCCGCTGCTGCCGGGGGCGGTGACCTTCTCGGGACTGCACTACAACCCGCAGTACATGCAGGTCATCTCGCCGGGGGAGGCCGTCATCGTGGCGCGCTTCGCGATGAGCGCGGGCGAGGCCCGCAGCACGGCGACGGTGATGCTCCCGGCCGCGATCGTCGTGGACCAGCTCGCCGAGAGCGACCGTCACGCCGCCAACGCCCACCGCGACGGCGCGATGCGCGACCAGCTGAACGACACCCCGCTCGAGGTGTCACTGCGCATCTCGCCCCGGGTGATCGGCGCCGGCGAGGTCCTCGACCTGGCGCCCGGCGACCTGCTGCGCTTCGCCCACCCCGAGACGAAACCGTTCGAACTCGTCGTCGGCGACACCCCGATCGCCCGCGCGGTCCCGGGGGCGCAGGGCTCGCGCCTCGCCTGCACCATCACCACCATCCACGAGGAGAAGACCCGATGAGCACCTTCCACGCCGCCGCCATGGCCGCCGCGATCGCGGCGAAGCTCCCCTTCGCGTTCCCGGTGCTCCCCGCCCCCTCGACCGACCCGGGTGCCACCGGTCGCGCCGTGACCGTCGCCTTCGCCGGTGCCCCCGGCGCCACCGTCGCGATCCAGGTCGCCGACGTCGCGACGCTCGACGACGGCTCCGCCGGGAGCGCCCTCGCCGACCGTCTGCATCCCGTGTTCGAAGCGGCGGTCGCCGTGCTGGGCGCCGGCACGCTCGGCGACGGCGAGGAGGTCGACGCGGCGGGGGTGTTCACGGTTCCCGGCGCCCAGGTCTTCGACCTCGTGCGCGAGGACGGCTCGGTCGTCGCGCGCGCGGCGATCCGCATCGACGAATCCGCGGCGGCGGCCCCGGCCGCCCCCACGCGCATCAGCCGCATCGCCGGCGTCGAGATGGAGCTCGTCGTCGAGATCGGCCGCACGCGCATGGCGGTGCGCGACGTGCTCTCGCTCGAACCCGGTCGGGTGGTCGAGCTCGACCGCGCGGCCGGCTCACCCGCCGACATCACCCTCAACGGACGCCTGATCGGTCACGGCACCGTCGTGGTGGCCGACGGCGATTACGCGGTGCGCGTCGAGCGCATCATCGACCAGGCGGAGACCGCATGAGCGGCGACGAGCTGCTCCTGGCGCTGCGCACGATCGTCTCGCTCGCGGCCGTCATCGGGCTGCTGCTGTTCCTCGGCCGTCGGCTGCAGAAGGGTCAGGCCGCGGGCGGCAGCCCCTTCGCAGCGCTCGTGCCGCGTCGCCTGGGCCGTCTGCGGGAGCTCACCGGCGCGCGTGCCGCCGCCGCTCCGCGCGCCAAGGCGGAGAAGATCACGCTCGTCGCCCGCACCACCCTCGGCGCCAAGGCGCAGCTCGTCGTCGCCGAGTTCGGCGGCATCCGCTACGTCCTGGGCGTGAGCGAGAAGGGCATCGACGTCGTCGACACCCAGGAGGCCCCGACGGCCGCGGTCGACGCGTCCGAGGGGGACGCGCCCGGGGACGACGCGTCCGAGAACGTGATCTCGCTCGCCGACGCCGGCGGGACCCGCGGGGAGGATGCCGGGACGAGCACCGCCGCCTGATCGGGCCGCGTGGTCGGTTACGCCCGCCGCCACCGTCGCGATAGTCGGTCGCGAGCACGGATCGCTCGCACCCCTGGCTACGGATCGGCCTCGACACCCTCGCGAAAGTGCCGTCGTGCCCGCATCCCCCTCCCGCGCCGTCGCGGTGCGCGTGGATCGCCGGGATCCGCGGCGACGGACGCGCGTCGCGGGGTGGGCGGCCGCGGGCGTCGCTGCGCTCGCGCTCGTCGGCGCGCTCGACCTGCTCACGGCGCACAGCGCGTCCGCCGCGACCGGGGAGTCCGGCGGCATCAGCATCAACGGGATCAACGGGTCGCCCTCCGACAGCATCACCACGCTGCTCGGCATCACGGTGCTCAGCGTCGCCCCGGCACTGCTGCTGATGATGACCAGCTTCACGAAGATCTTCGTCGTGCTCGCGCTCACCCGGAACGCGCTGTCGCTGCCGTCCATCCCGCCCAACCAGGTGCTCGCGGGCCTCAGTCTTTTCTTGACGCTGTTCATCATGTGGCCGGTGCTCGCCGACATCAATCAGCTGGCCGTCACGCCCTTCACCTCCGGGCAGATCGACTTCGGTCAGGCCTTCGACGCGGCCCAGCAGCCGCTGCGCACGTGGATGCTGCACTTCACGCGCGAAGAGGACATCGCCCTGATGCACCGCGCGGCGCAGATGGACAACCCGGCGGCGCCCGACAGCATCCCGCTGTACACGCTCATCCCGGCCTTCATGCTGAGCGAGCTGCGGGCGGCGTTCGTGATCGGCTTCATCGTCTTCATCCCGTTCCTGATCATCGACCTCGTCGTCTCGAGCGCCCTGATGTCGATGGGCATGATGATGCTCCCGCCGGTCATGATCTCGCTGCCGTTCAAGATCCTGCTGTTCCTCCTCGTCGACGGGTGGGGGCTGGTGATCACCTCGCTGGTGCAGTCGTATCGGGGTGCCGGATGAAGCCCGAGGCGGTCATGGACATCGGCCTGAGCGCCCTGATGCTCGCGGCGAAGCTGAGTGCGCCGCTGCTCATCACGGCGCTGGTCGTCGGCTTCGCGATCTCGCTGCTGCAGTCGATCACGCAGGTGCAGGAGATGACGATGTCGTTCGTGCCGAAGCTCATCGCCGTGGGCATCGCCCTGCTGGTGTGCGGCAACTGGATGATCGCCGAGAGCATCGCGTTCACGAACGACCTGTTCGCGCGGATCCCCTCGTTGCTGAACGGCGGCGGATGAACCTCGCGATCGACTTCGTGTGGCTCGAGGCCACGGCCCTGGCCATCGTGCGCATCACGGCGTTCCTGGTCATCGCTCCGCCCTTCAGCCACGGGGCGATCCCGCTGCGCATCCGCGCCATGCTCGGCGTCGGCCTGGGCCTGGCCGTCTCACCCGTCGTCGTCGCCGGCTATCAGCGCCTCGACACCGGCGGGTTCCTGCTCGCGCTCGCCGGTCAGGTGCTCGTGGGCAGCCTGCTCGGCTTCCTCGTGCTCGTGCTCTTCAGCGCGGTGCAGAGCGCCGGCTTCCTCGTCGACACCTTCGGCGGCTTCCAGCTCGCCCAGGCTTACGACCCCGGGATGAACGTCAACGGCGCCCAGTTCACGCGCCTGTTCCAGATGACGGCGATCCTGCTGCTCTTCGCCTCCAACGGCTATCAGCTCGTGCTCGGCGGTCTGTTCCGCTCGTTCGACGCCGTCTCCGTCGCCGGGACCATCGACCTCGGACGACCCGCCGAGGTGCTCACCGACGCGGTCGGGCAGATGCTCGTCAGCGCCGTGCAGATCGCCGGCCCGCTGCTGATCGTGCTGTTCCTCGCGGACGTGGGCCTCGGGCTCGTCTCCCGCGTCGCACCGGCGCTGAACGCGTTCGCCCTCGGCTTCCCCATCAAGATCGCGCTGACCCTGCTGCTGGTCGGATTCGTCTTCACCGCCCTGCCGGCCATCGTCTCCTCGCTCGCGGGCGACGCCGCGCAGGTGCTGATCGGGGTGACGCGATGAGCGGGACCGATACGGGGGAGCGCACCGAGAAGGCGACCCCGGAGCGCCTGCGCAAGGCGATCCGCAAGGGGCAGATCGGCCGGAGCCAGGACTTCACGGCGTGGGTGTGCATCGGCGCCGCGGGCGTGATGATCCCGTCCACGGTGGATGCCGCGTCCCGAGCCGTGTCTGAGCCCCTGGCGGCCCTCGCGTCGGTGGCGCGCGACCCGGATCCCGCGCGGGCGATCGAGGCGATCGGCGCCGCCGTCAGCACGGTCGGCGAGGTACTCGCCCCGCTGCTCGTCGTGGTGCTCGTGGCCACGACCGCCACGGCCATCGCGCAGGGCGGCATCCGCCTGCGCGGCATCCCGGCGCGCGTCGAGCAGTTCGACATCGTGGCGGGACTGAAACGCATCGTGGGCAAGGCAGCGCTGTGGGAGGGCGCGAAGGCGCTGCTGAAGACGGCCGCCATCGGCGCCGCCCTGTGGATCGTCGTCGCCGGCCTCGTCCCCGTGCTGATGGGCAGCGGTCGTCACACCGTCGGCTGGCTTCTGGAGCTGGCCGGCGGGGGAGTGGCGACCCTGTTGCAGGTCGCGGTGGCCGTGGGCCTGCTCCTCGCCGCGATCGACGTCTTCGTGGTGATGAAGCGCAACCGCCAGCACACGCGCATGACGAAGCAGGAAGCGCGCGACGAGCACAAGAAGAGCGAGGGCGACCCGCTCATCAAGTCGCAGCGTCGAGCGCGTCAGATGGCGGTGAGCCGCAACCGCATGATCGCGGCCGTCGCCGACAGCGACGTCGTGCTGCTGAATCCGACGCACATCGCCGTGGCCCTGCGCTACGAGCCGGGCCGGTCGGCCCCGCGCGTGGTCGCGAAGGGCGCCGGGGTCATCGCGCAGAAGATCCGCGAGCGCGCCGAGAGCGCGAAGGTGCCGATGGTGCGCGATGTCGCGCTCGCGCGGGCGCTGCACGCGGCGGTGGACGTGGGGCACGAGATCCCCGAGCACCTCTACACCGCGGTCGCGCAGGTGCTCGCCTTCGTGCAGCAGCTGCACAAGAGGGGGGCGCGGGCGGGAACGCACACCATGCCCCCCGCGGCCCTCGTCGGGCGCGAGCTGTGACCGCGCGCCCCGAGGCCGCGCGCCGAGCGACCGCGCGCCCGGCGACGAACCGACCCGGCCACGGGAACACCACGAGAGAGCGGGAATCATGATCGGTGGAGTGCTGTCGAAGGGCGCCGTCCCCCTCGGCGTCGTGGGGATCATCCTGCTGCTGATCGTGCCGATCCCGGCGGCGCTGCTCGACGTGCTCATCGTGTCGAACATCGCCTTCGCGCTGCTGATCCTGCTCACGGCGATGTTCGTGAAGAAGCCGCTCGACTTCTCCGTCTTCCCGAGCCTGCTGCTGGTGGCGACCCTGTTCCGGCTCGGTCTGAACGTGGCGTCCACGCGCCTGATCCTGGGCGAGGCGCACGCCGGCCAGGTCATCGCGGCGTTCGGTCAGATCACGATCAGCGGTTCGTTGGTCATCGGTGCGGTCATCTTCCTCATCCTGGCCGTCATCCAGTTCGTCGTCGTCACCAAGGGCGCGGAGCGCGTCGCGGAGGTCGGCGCCCGCTTCACCCTGGATGCCATGCCGGGCAAGCAGATGGCCATCGACGCCGACCTGAACGCGGGCCTCATCACCGACGAGGAGGCCCGCCGCCGGCGCGCCGAGGTCGCCGCCGAGTCGGACTTCTACGGCGCGATGGACGGAGCCAGCAAGTTCGTCAAGGGCGACGCGATCGCCGGCATCGTCATCCTGATCATCAACTTCGCCGGCGGCATCGTCATCGGCATGACCATGCACGGCATGAGCATCGACAAGGCGCTCGAGACGTACAGCCTGCTGACGATCGGCGACGGGCTCGTCACCCAGATCCCGGCCCTGCTGATGGCCGTGTCGACGGGCATGATCGTCACGCGCGAGAACGCCGAGGCCGAGCTCGGCCGGGCCGCGGGGCGCCAGCTGCTCCAGTCGCGCAACGCGCTCATCATCACGGCGATCGCGGCGCTGGGGATGGGGCTCATCCCGGGGATGCCCTTCCTGGCCTTCCTCGCGATCGGTGCGGTCCTGCTCTTCGCGGCGTCGCGCGTGAAGGCGAACGCGGATCGGGCCGCGGCCGACGAGGCCGACGCGCAGGCGCAGCTCGCCGTCGAGGCCGCGGCGGAGCGGCCGGACGACCTCATGGACACGATGCGCGTCCACGCGCTGGAGATCTCGCTCGCCCCCGACATCGTCGACCTGGCCGCGGGAGGGCAGGGCGACCTGCTCACCCGGGTGAAGGCGCTTCGGCGCAAGGTCGCCCTCGAGCTCGGCGCCCTCATGCCGCCGGTGCGCACGCGCGACAACGTCGAGCTGCCGTCCGAGACCTACGCGATCCTCGTCGCCGGCGTCGAGGCGGGCCGCGGGATCGTGCCCCGCGGGCACGTGCTGGCCCTCGGGACGGGACTGGAGGGCCTTCCCGGGACGGCGGTGGTCGACCCGGTGTTCGGCCTCGAGGGCAAGTGGGTGCGCACGGAGATGTCGCACGCGGCCGACCTGGCCGGGGCGACGGTCATCGACCGATCCAGCGTCATCATCACCCACCTCTCCGACATCGTGCACGCGCACGCGCACCGGCTGCTCTCGCTCGAGGACGTGCGTCAGCTCACCGAGCACCTGAAGCAGACGAACCCCGCAGCCGTCGAGGAGCTCACCCCGACCCTCCTTCCCCTCGCCGTGGTGCACCGGGTGCTCGCGAGCCTCCTCGCCGAGCGCGTGTCGATCAACGACCTCGGACGCATCTACGAGGCCCTCGCCCTCCGCGCGAAATCGTCGACCGAGATCCCCTCCCTCGTCGAGGCCGCCCGCAGCGCCCTCGGCCCGGCGATCGCCGCGCGCTTCGCCCGCGAAGGGCGCCTGCGCGTCGTCATGTTCGACCCCGTGCTCGAGCAGCAGATGCTCGAGGGGCTCCGGCAGGTCGAGGGGCGTCCGCAGATCGTGCTGAGCGCCGAGGCGACGATGCAGCTGCTCGAGGGCATCCGCCGCACCGTCGGCGAGCTCGACCCCGCGGGCGCGGAGCCGATCCTGGTGTGCGCGCCGTCGCTGCGCCAGGGGGTGCGCGCCCTCGTGTCGGGGCAGGTCGCGGGGATGCCGATCCTGTCGTACGACGAAGCCGCGATCGGCGGTTTCGCGACCGACGTCGTCGGCGTCGTGCGCCTCGAGCAGGTCGCCATCGGCTCCGTGTGAGGTGCTGGATCCGCTCGTCATCGAGCGGAAAAGGTATATTCGTCGGCAGGACGGCGCTCCGCGCAGAAGCCAGGGAAGGCGGTCACTCCGACATGCTCGTACTCACACGACGACCCAACGAGAGCATCATGATCGGCGACGACGTGACGGTCACCGTGCTGGGGGTGACGGCGACGGGCGTGCGCATCGGCATCGACGCTCCCCGCGACACCCGCATCCACCGCAGCGAGATCGTGGTCGCCGTCGGCACCGAGAACCACGACGCCCTGAGAGCGGCCCGTTCCGACGACGCGCAGAACGCTCTGCTGACGGCGCTTCGCGCGTCGACGCCGGCCGAGTAGGCCGCGCGCCCGCGGGCCGTCGCGGCACGGGCCCCCGCCGGGGCGGGTTACTGGGGCGTCGCCGCGTCGCGATAGTGGCTGTCGTGACGGGTGGACCTGTCACGACGACTCGACCCGAACGAGGAGACCCCGTGGCCGCCACCGACCTGAGCATGCAGCTGCTGCGTCAGCGCGAACTGCTCGAGCTCATGCTGTTCAAGCTCGAGGAGCTCGAGATGCTCGTCACGACCGGGCGCACGCGCTGGGTGCAGCACGCCACGACCGAGGTCGAGCGCGTCGCGAAGGCCCTCGCCTCGGGGGCGATCCTGCGCGACACGATGTTCGTCGACGTCGCGACGGAGTGGGGCGCTCCGGAGGCGACCACGCTGCGCGAGCTCGTCGAGATCGCGCCGACCGAGGCGTGGCGCGAGGTCATGGGCTCCCACCACGCGGTGATGACCGGGCTCGCCGACGAGATCGCCCAGAAGAGGAACACCGTCAATCAGCACTTGCGCACGGCGCTGCGCGTGACGCAGGACACGATCGCCGGGCTGGGTGAACCCACCGGCGAGTACGCCGCGAGCGGGGCGCTCGTCGGCGGTGGCGGATCGCGTCTCCTCGACGTGCAGGTCTGAGCGCATGTCGACCTTCGCCGGACTCCAGGTCGCCGCGTCGGGCCTCGCCGCCGCGCGCGCCGGCATGACCGTCACCGGGCAGAACATCGCCAACGAGACCACCACCGGGTACACCCGCCAGCGCCTCGAGCAGACCTCGGTCGCGCCCGCCGGCACCGTCGCGGCGTGGGGATCGGGCCTGAACGTCGGCGGCGGCGTCGCGGTGACGGGCGTGGCGCGGCTGGGCGACGAGGTGCTGGACGCCCGCGTGCGCGATGCGCTGTCGGCATCCGGGTTCTGGTCGACGCGCGCCGCCGCTGCGAGCGCGGCGGAGGCCGTGCTCGCCGAGCCGACGAAAGACGGTCTCGCCGCGAACCTCAACCGATTCTGGGCGGGCTGGGCCGATCTGGCGAACACCCCCGAGCCCGCCGCCGCGCAGGTGGTGCTGACCAACGCCTCGGTGCTGGCCGCGCAGATCGCCTCGGGCTACGACAGTGTGGTGGGGCAGTGGAGCGACCTGCGCGCTCAGGTCGATCGGCAGATCGCCGACGTCAACGTCACGGCGGCCCAGGTCGCGACCCTGAACGGGCAGATCCGCACGGCGCTGCAGTCGGGGCGCTCGGCCAACGAACTCATCGACCAGCGCAACGTGCTGGCGCAGCAGCTGTCCACCGTCGTGGGGGCCACCGGACGGCTCGAGGACGACGGCACGATGACCCTCCGCCTCGACGGCAACGCGCTGGTCGCGGGCGATTCCAGCCGCGCCCTGGCCGTTGCGGGACCGCGCGAGATGACCGATCCCACGCGCCTCTCGATCTCCTGGACCGACCGTCCCGACGTCCCCGTCGCCGTGACCGGCGGGTCGGTCGGAGGTGCGCTGAGCGTCCTCGCACCGGCATCCGAGGGGGGCACGCTGGCGGCGGTCGCCGACGCGTACAACGCCGTCGCGACCTCGCTCGCGACCGCGGTCAACGGCATCCATCGCTCCGGTCAGACCGCGACGGGCGCCGCCGGTGGGGATTTCTTCTCGGTGGATGCCACGGGTCCGGCCGCACGCGGACTGCGGGTCGTGCCGACGGGGCTCGACCAGCTCGCCCTCGCGGCACCGGGAGCGGGTGCGCGGGACACCTCGATCGCCGATCGCCTCTCGGTGCTCGGAACCTCTCCCACCGGTCCGTCGGCGACGTGGTCGAGCTTCGTGACGGGGTACGGCGTGGCGGTCGGGGGAGACGTGCAGCGCGCTGACACGGCGGATCGCAGCGCGATCGCGGCGATCAGCGGGCAGCAGTCGCAGGCCTCGGTCGACGGCGACGAAGAGACCATCGACCTCCTGAAGTACCAGACCGCGTATCAGGCGGCGGCCCGCGTGCTGACCGCGGTGGACGAGGCCCTCGACCTGCTCATCAACCGCGTCGGCCTCGTGGGCCGCTGACCCCGGAGTGGCCATGATCGGACGCATCACCAGCAGCACCGTCAAT
This sequence comes from Microbacterium sp. NPDC007973, assembly GCF_042958465.1. Classification (NCBI taxonomy): domain Bacteria; kingdom Bacillati; phylum Actinomycetota; class Actinomycetes; order Micrococcales; family Microbacteriaceae; genus Microbacterium; species Microbacterium sp. NPDC007973. Next base: position 426,156 of record NZ_JBIBJJ010000001.1, on the reverse strand, counting down.
CAGCAGGCGCTGCGCACCCTGCAGGCGGGCCTCGCCGACCGGGCGCGGCTGCAGGATCAGGCGACCTCGCAGCGCGCCATCCGCACCTCCAGCGACGATCCGGCGGCCGCCGCCGCGATTCTGGGGGTGCACGGCGAGCAGGCGCGCACGTCGCAGTACGCTCGCAACATCAGCGACGGTCTCGCCTGGGTGACCACCGCCGACACGGCGCTGGGAGCGAGCATCGACCTGCTCAACCGCGCGCGCGACCTCACCGCCCAGGGCGCCAACTCGGGCGCGTTGAGCGCGTCGGCCCGGGAATCGATCGCCGCCGAACTCGACAGTCTCAGCACCGAGCTGCTGTCGCAGGCGAACACGACGGTGCTCGGACGTACGGTCTTCGCGGGGACGGACGACAGCGGCTCGGCCTTCGACCCGGCGACCTTCGCATTCTCGGGCACGAGCGGTGCGGGGGTCCAGCGGCGCCTCTCCGACGGCGAGCAGGTGCGTGTCGACCTCGACGGCGCGCAGGTGTTCGGCGAGGGTGCCGACAGCGTCTTCGCGGCTCTGCGGGCGATCGCCGCCGATCTGCGCGCGGGCGAGGAGGTCGGACCGCGACTGGCCACGATCGACGCGCACCTGAAGGAGCTGGCGACGGCGCGGGGTGTCGCCGGGGCCCGCCAGGCCCAGATCGAGAGGGCGTCGGCGGCGAACACCAGCGTCGCCGTCGACCTCGAGGCGCGCCGCGCCGAGGTCGAGAACGTCGACACCCTCGAGGTGTACATCGCCCTGCAATCCGCCGAGCTCGTGTATCAATCCGCCCTGCAGGTGACCGCGAAGACCCTGCAGACCAACCTCCTGGAGTTCCTGCGATGACCACCTCCCCGACGACCGCCCCCGGGACCACCGCCGAGCTCGGCGATCTCGACGTGGAGTTCGCGGCATCCCTTCCGGGGCTCGGCCCGCTCACCTCTTTCCGTCTCGCGCGCATCGAGGGCGCCCGGGGGCTGTACTCGCTGCGCTCGAGGGGCGACGAGGTGCGGCTGTTCCTCGTCGACCCCGCGACCGTGGTCGCGGACTATCGCCCGCGCATCACCGCCGGGATGCGCGGAGAGGTCGGCGCCGACGAGGATGCCGTCCGCCTGTTCGTCGTGGCCAACCCCTCGGAGGAGGGGGTGTTCGTGAACCTGCGTGCGCCCGTCCTCATCAACGCGCGGACGGGATCGGCGGCGCAGCTGATCTTCGAGGACACGTCGTACCCTCTGCGCGCGCAGCTGGGGACGGCCTGACCGCCGGCGTACCCTGAGCCGCACGGGCGACCGCGGGGATCCGCGGCGGAACATCTCGCGCGGAAGGTGCTGCGAGGCGCTAAGATCATCACGAAAACGAGCAGAAAACCGACGAGCATCGCAACCCGAATGCGGTGTGCGCCCTCCCGAAGGGGCGCGGGTCGGAGTCAGCCCGCGGTGCGTGACCTCGGTTCCGAGGGGGCGTCGGCGGCGAGACCGGCAGTGCGCACGCGCCGCCGGAGCGTCCGTCGCGTCCGCGGAGACGGGCCACCTCAGCGGGCGACGACGCGTACCGCCGGCGTCTTCACCCGAAGGATCCGCTCACGCGTCGCAGCACGGTCTACCTGTCGCCCCCGTTCGGCAACCCCGATGCCGGTCGGAGGGTCGACACATACGCTCGTTCACGAGCAAGAGCATTGGATGGTGAAGATATGCCTGTCACGAGGTCCGACGAGCCCAAGGTGAGCAAGCGCGAGTTCGTCCAGCGGGTGTCCAAGCGCGCGGGTCTGTCCCTGCGGACGACCCAGCTCGCGTACGACGCGATCTTCGAGGAGATCCTCGAGCTGGTCAACGCGGGCAACCGCGTCACGCTGACCGGGTTCGGCAAGTTCTACGCACAGCCGCACAAGGGGCACGACGTCGTCCTGAACATCCGCGACGACGCCCACGCCCGCGGGCACGTCGACGATTACGCGGTACTGAAGTTCTCGGCGACGCGCGACGTCAACAAGAGGGTGACGGTTCCGCCCCGCTCCCGCGACGACTCGTAGCCCGCGCGGCGCGCATCCTCGACCCCACGCCGACGCGTGGGGGATCGCGCGAAGCGCGGTGTCGTGTTCAGCGATCGAACGAGTAGCTGACCTGGCCCACGAGGGTCAGAGTGATCCGCGCCGGAAGCTCGTCGGGCATCTCCTCGTCTTCGTCCATCGCGTCGATCGTGTGGACGGGGATCGAGATGCTGCCGTCGTCCTCGAAGACGACGTCGCGCGGGGCGAAGGAGAAGAACAGTGTGCGCTGGGTGCTGCGCAGTTCGATGGTGCGCTGCACATCGCTGCGCTCGTGCAGGTTGAGCACCGATTCGTCCGCCAGGATCGTGCCGTCGGGGTACTTCGCCTCGACGCGATAGGTGCTCGGTTCGATCGCCTTGATATTGAGGTCTTCGACGATCTCGGAGAACTTCGCCTCGGGGTGGTTCATCTCGAAGGCGATCGCCCGCAGATGGTCGTACGTCAGGTTCACCCGACGCGAGAACAGTGCGGCGTTCTCGACCTCCGAGGGCGCGGCGTGCGGGGCCTGGTCGGCGAGGTACTCCCGCACCTCGTCCGGGCCGGGGTAGTCGAAGCGCATGTGGTAGTGGAAGCGACCGGGCCGGTTGACGATGTAGTGGCTGACGTCCTGCACGTCGTTGACCGTCACGCAATAGATGCGTCGCACCGACGACATCCCGTCGAAGAGCGTCAGGAACTGATTCTGGCGGTTCGGCTCCGCGAGGTGACCGCGACCGGATGCGAAGACCTTTTCGAACTCGTCGAAGATGACGAGGCATTCGTCGAGGGTGTCGAGGAAGTCGACGATGCCGTCGGCATCCTCGGTGACGAGCACCACCGGCAGCTCCTGGGCGATCGCCCGTTCCGCCACCATGCGGAGGAACATCGACTTCCCCTGCCCCTTGTTCCCCGACAGCATCACGCCCAGGTTGCGGTCGAGTCGGGCGTAGGTGCGGAAGATCTTGTCGACCTTGGCTTCGCGCTGTCCGTACACCTTCTCCGCGCCGACGGCGAGATCCGCCGTGCGCACGAGGCTGAAGCCCTCTTTGCTGCTGAAGCGCACGCGATAGGTGCCGAGGGGAAGGCGATCGTGAGCCTTGACGGCGGAATCGTAGACGCGGACCTGACCGCCGGTCTCGATGTAGGTGCTGCTCACGTGGTCGTGCTCCTCTAGGGGGGAAGGGGCGTTCCGAAAGGGCTGTCAATACCCTAAGAATGAGATGAGTACTTTCTAATGTAAGCCCCGGAAGGCGTGCCGCAAGACCATTTGCGGTGAAGGAATGGGAGACGGGAGCGTTGCGGGGTCGGCTGAGCGCGGAGGGCGCGAAACGACTCGAAAAGGAGAGGAAACGCGGCGGGGGTGTGAGAGGGCCGGATGCGACGACCGGCGCCGCTCGCGGCCCTGCGGTGCCCGTGCGCGCAATGCCCGTGAAAGACGAAGAACGATGGATCGAATGACGAGGGGCGGCGATCGGATGACGCGCGACGACCCCTGGGGGCCACATGCACGGTGACGCCGATGTCGGGGCGATGGCGCTCCATCTCACCGTCCGGATCGATGAGCGACGGACCGAGCCGGAAGTCTGGCGTGCGGTCATCCGCTCCGGCGAAGAGTCCGGTGCGGGCGCGCGTGTCCTGACGGCCGCGACGCTCCACCGCGTCCACTACGCCGATCCATCGTGGGCCGAACAACTGCGCGAGGCCGTGCCGGACCTGTCGTCGATCGGGTCCGCGTTCGCCGATCGCGAGCTGATCTCGATGATCGACGAGTCCTCGCTGTTCACCGACAGCCTGTGCGTGATCTCCTCCGTCGACATCGACGCCGCCGCGGTCGGCTCGCTCGTGAGCCACGCGCTCGTCCGCGGCGTCGCCCGCGTCTTCGACGGAGACACGATCGCGATCCTCCTGACGGGGGCGTTTCCCGCCGCGATGGGCGGGCCGGTGGTCGACCCGGCTGAGGTAGCCGCCCGCCGCGCTCATTGGGCGAGTATCGGCTTCGTCGACATTCCCGGAACCGCGGCGATGCTGCTGCCCGTGGGCTCCCGACCGTGAGCAGCGCCCCCGCACCGCCGGCTCCGGGCGGGTGCGGGAGGCCGTGCGCTCTAGGGTGAGGGGAGACGATGAGAGGGGCCCGCGGGTGGCTGACGAACGCGAACGGTTGAGCTGGGACGATTTCGGGATCGCGACGAGGGACATCTCCCGCGCGATCGTCGCCGATGGATTCCACCCCGAGGTGGTCGTCGCCATCGCGCGCGGAGGTCTGCTGCCCGGCGGGGCGATCGCCTACGGCCTGGGCGTGAAGAACTGCGGTGCCCTGAACGTCGAGTTCTACACCGGTGTCGGCACGGTGCTGGATGCCCCCGAGGTGCTGCCTCCGGCGCTCGATCTGTCGTACCTCTCGGGGCGCCGTGTGCTGCTCGTCGACGACGTCGCCGACAGCGGCCGCACCCTCGATCTGGCCATCAAGCTGCTCGATCGTCACGGGGCCGAGGCGCGCTCAGCCGTCATCTACACCAAGCCGACGACCGTGGTGCAGCCCGATTACGCCTGGAAAGACACCTCGCTCTGGATCGACTTCCCGTGGTCGCACCAGGGATCGGTGCACGAAGAAGACGCCGCGTGACAGCGAAGTCGCTCGCCGAGCTCGCCGACGCGGGGCTCATCGACGCCTCGTGGGTCGAGCCCCTCGCCCCCGTCGCCGACGACATCGCGGCCCTGGGGGAGCGACTGCGCGCCGAGAAAGTGCCCTACCTCCCGGCCGGTGAGCTCGTCCTCCGGGCCTTCCGCACCCCTCTCGATGCCGTGCGGGTGCTCATCGTGGGGCAGGACCCCTACCCGACGCCCGGCCACCCGATCGGGCTGTCGTTCGCGGTCGACCCGCACGTGCGGCCCCTCCCGCGGAGTCTGGCGAACATCTACCGAGAGCTGCACGACGACCTCGGCATCGCCCCCGCGCCGCACGGCGACCTCTCCGCCTGGTCGGCGCAGGGCGTGATGCTGTTGAACAGGGTGCTCACCGTGGCGCCCGGGCAGCCGGCATCCCACCGCGGGTGGGGGTGGGAGCGCGTGACCGAGCACGCCATCCGGGTGCTCGTCGCGCGCGATCAGCCCCTGGTCGCCGTGCTCTGGGGGAAGGATGCCACGAACCTGGCGCCGCTCCTCGGCGCGACGGCGACGGTGTCGTCACCGCACCCGTCACCGCTGTCGGCGAGCCGCGGCTTCTTCGGATCGCGCCCGTTCTCACAGGTGAACGCTCTGCTCGAGCAGCAGGGCGCGGATGCCGTGGACTGGCGGCTTCCGGCCTGACACCCCCGCGCCCCGCGGGACGGATGGCGGACACACGCCCGAAACCGCCGCGCCCGTAGAGTGGCGGGGTGCTGGAAGAGGAGTACGAGAAGAGCCGTCGGCGTCTGCCCGCGCACCTGCGCCGCGCGCCCGAGCCGGAGAGGCCGTTCTCGTTCGAGATCCGCCCGGCCACCGAGGCCGACATCCCCGACATCCGCGAGATCTACAACTACTACGTGCGCAATTCCGTCGTGACCTTCGACGAGAAGGCCTGGACGATCGCCAAGTGGCGCGACAAGTTCGCCACCCTGCACAAGCTGGGCCTGCCCTTTCTCGTGGCGCAGTCGCCCAGCGGCCAGATCCTCGGCTACGCGCTCGTGCAACCGTGGCAGTCCAAGTCGGCCTACCGCTACACGGTCGAGAACTCGATCTACCTCGGGCAGGCCGCGGCGGGCAAAGGGCTGGGGCGAGCGCTGCTCGAGGCACTGATCGCCGCGTGCCAGGACCTCGGCATCCGCGAGATGGTCGCCGCCATCAGCGACAAGGGCGCCGACGCGTCGATCGCCCTGCACGAGAAGCTCGGCTTCACCGAGGTCGGGCGGATGGGGCGCGTGGGCTTCAAGTTCGGACGCTGGCTCGGCGTCGTCTACCTGCAGAAGAGCATCCCGTCGAAGAAGAAGCGGCGGAAGCTGTTCGGCTGAGCGGTCGGAATAACGCGATCGACCCGTCGCGTGCCCTCGGCCTACGCCGCCGAGGTTCAGGAATCTCGCGACGGAGGCGCCGCGGCCTGGCGCACCTCATCGACGAGCGCGCGCCACGGTCCCTCGATCTGCCCGTCGCCGAGGCGCGCGCGATGCACGGCGGTGTCGCCCCGGTGGACGTCGATGCGCCACTGATACCGGTCGGCGCCCGTCGACGGGGCCTCCGCGGCGTCCCACGGACAACGCTCCACGAGGTCCCGCCAGTGCGGGACACGTTCCGGTGCGGGTTCGGCGCGCCACTGCTTCGACAGCCCGGCGATGCCGCCCGACCGCACCACCACGACGACGAGACGCTCGTGCTCGGCGGTGTCGGCGTCAGGCTGCGGCATCCTTCACGACGCCGACCCCGGCCCATGCGGCTCGGACGGCGGCGACCTCCTCGGACTCCTCACCGTACTCCGTGGCGGCGGTGCGCAGTGTCGCCGAGGCGAAGGCGAGGAAATCGGCCGTGGGCGACAGCGCGCCGCCGGTGAGCGTGCGATACCAGATGAGCCCGGCGCGCTCCCAGGCGAAGCCGCCGAGAGCCGTTGCGGCGAGGTAGAACGCGCGGTTGGGGATGCCGGAGTTGATGTGCACGCCCCCGTTGTCATCCTCGGTCTCGACGTAATCCCGCATGTGGCCCGGCTGCGGGTCTTTCCCGAGCACGTCGTCGTCGTATGCGGTGCCCGGGGCCTTCATCGATCGCAAGGCGTCGCCCTGCACCGCAGCGGCGAAGATGCCCGCGCCGATGAGCCAGGACGCCTCGTCGGCGCGTTGGCTCCGATGGTGCTGTTCGGCGAGGGCGCCGAACACATCGGACAGCGATTCATTCAAGGCTCCCGACTGCCCCTGGTACTCGAGTCCTCCGGCGGCCTCCGTGACCCCGTGCCCCAGCTCGTGGGCGATGACGCTGAGCGAGCGCGTGAAGCCGACGAACACGTCGCCGTCGCCGTCGCCGAAGACCATGCGCTCGCCGTTCCAGAACGCGTTGTCGTAGTCGTCGCCGTAGTGCACCGTGGCCAGCAGGGATCCGCCCGCCGCGTCGATGCCGTCGCGCGCGAACGCGTCCCAGAAGAAGTCGTAGGTCTCGCCGAGGCCGTCGTACGCCTCGTCGACGGCGCTGTCACCGGTGGGCGCGTCGTCTTCGCTGCGCACGCGACGCCCCGGCAGGTTCTCGGTGTTGGCGGCGTCGGAGATGACGCGATCGGGGGCGGGGCCGGTCTCGGCCACGAGGGCGTCGCCCTCGATCGACAGGCGCAGGCGCGTGCGCGTGGGGCGGGGCGGACGCGGCAGGGCGAGGGTCTTGCGCGCGGCGGCCGCCGCCCGCGCGAGGCGGGGGTCGTCGGTCTGCGCGAGGCGGTCGAGCAGGAACGGGGGGACGATACCGGGGGTCATGGGGCGAGGCTAACGCCGACCCCCGACATCGCGGCATCCCTTGCCCCTGACCTGTGAGCGGATTCTCACTCACGCGGACGGGGGAGGAGCCTCAGGCCGGCAGCGTCGGGATCGACGCGAGCAGCTGGCGGGTGTAGGCCGCCTGCGGCTGCAGCAGCACCTTCTCGGTGGGACCCTGCTCGACGATGTGCCCGTCCTTCATGACCACGACCTGATCGCAGACGCTCTGCACCACGCCGATGTCGTGCGAGACGAGCACGAGCGTCAGCTGCTCCTCGGCGCGCAGCCGCGCGATGAGACGCAGGATCTGCGCGCGCACGGTGACGTCGAGGGCGGACAGCGGCTCGTCGCCCACGAGGATGCGCGGACGATGCACGATCGCCCGCGCGAGGGCGATGCGCTGCCGCTGGCCTCCCGAGAACTCGTGCGGGAAGCGCGCCGACATGTCGGCGTCGAGGCCCACCTGCTCGAGCACGTCGCGAACGCGCTGCGAACGGTCGCCGTCGATGCCGAGCGCCCACAGTGGCTCGCCCACGATGCGCCCGACGTTCATGCGCGGGTCGAGGGAGGCGTACGGGTCTTGGAAGACGATGCCCGTCGCACGCCGCAGCCAGTGCAGCGAGCGCGCGGAGCCGCGGCCGTCGACGAGACGCCCCTCGACCTCGACGCTCCCGGCACTCGGCACGTCGAGACCCAGCAGCAGACGCACGAGGGTCGACTTGCCCGAGCCCGACTCGCCGATGATCCCCACCGCGGAGCCCGCCGTGACCGACAGATCGACGTCGGCGAGTCCCGCGATACGCTCGGTGCGACCGAAGCCGCGGGTGCGCGGCGCGAGGTAGTCGCGCGAGAGCCCGCGCGCCCGGATCACCGTGTCGCTCACCGTTCCGCCTCGCCATCGCTGCGGTCCGCCGCCGCCGAGATCTCGGCATCCGGTTCGTTCGACGCCGGAGCGCGTGAGACGGAGCGCTCCGGATGCCAGAGGGTCGCCGTCGCATCGCGCAGCAGCGCCTGCGTGATCGGCGACGACGGTGCGCGGAGCAGGTCGGTCACCGCGCCTTCCTCGACCACCCGCCCGCGCTCGAGCACGACGGCGTGGGTGGCGACCTGGGCCAGTACCGCCAGATCGTGCGTGATGAACACGAGCGACATGCCGGCATCCTGGACCAGGGTCCGAAGCAGCGACAGGATCCCGGCCTGGATGGTGACGTCGAGCGCGGTCGTCGGCTCGTCGGCGATCAGCAGGCGCGGGCGGCATGCGAGGGCCATGGCGATCGCGACGCGCTGGCGCTGTCCGCCCGACAGCTGGTGCGGGTAGCGCGAGACGAGCCGTTCCGGGTCGGGGAGGGCGACCCGCTCGGCTTCGACGACCGCACGGCGCAGGGCCTCGCGGCGGGAGACGCCCTCGTGGATGCGGACGGACTCGCCGATCTGGCGGCCGACGGTGCGGATCGGGTTGAGTGCCGTGCGCGGCTCCTGGAACACGATGCCGATGTCGTCGCCGCGCAGGGCCGCGAGCCGGGCGTCGGGCAGGTTCAGGATCTCGCGGTCGTCCCAGCGCACGCTGCCCGTCGCGCGCGCCGCCTCGGGCAGCAGGCCCAGGATCGCGAGGGCGGTGAGCGACTTGCCCGAACCGGATTCGCCGATGAGACCCACGCGGGCGCCGTCGGGGACGTCGAACGACACACCGTCCACGACGGCGTGCCCGCCGATCTCGACGCGCAGGTCTTTCACCGCGAGGCTCACGCGACCACCCCCGGAACGGGCGTCCGCGCCGACGGCGTCCGCTCGGCGAGGGTGGGGTCGGCGGCCTCGCGCAGAGCGTCGCCGAGCAGGTTGAGTCCGAGCACGGTGAGGGTGATCGCCACTCCCGGCCACACGACCGTGAGGGGGTGCACGGCGATGTACGCCTGCAGGTCGCTCAGCAGCACGCCCCACGACGGCTGCGTCACGGGGGCGCCGAAGCCGAGGTACGACAGGCCCGCCTCCGCGAGCACGGCCACCGCCATCGCCCACGACAACTGCACAATGAACACCGGGGCCACGTTCGGCAGCAGGTGACGGGTGAGGTTCTGCCACGTCGACAGCCCGCTCGCCCGCCCGGCGAGCACGAAGTCGCTGTGCAGCACCCTCCGCAGCTCGGGGCGCGTGACGCGGGCGACGTTGACGCCGAACCCGATGCCCACCGACCAGATGACGACCGCGAGCGACCCGCCCCAGACCGCGGAGATCATCATCGCGATGATCAGCACGGGGAAGGCCACGAGGATGTCGACCAGAACCGCGACGCTCTCGCGGACCCATCGGGCGGTGAGCGCACCGAGCGCCGCCAGGGCGATGCCGAGGAGCGACGCCACGATCCCCGCGCCGACCGCGACGACGACCGTCGTGCGGGCTCCGGCCATGAGGAGGCTGGCGATGTCGCGTCCGCTGTTGTCGGTGCCGAGCACGTGCGGCCAGGAGGGGTCGGCCCACCGGTTGCGCGCATCGACCGCCCCCGGGTCGAACGGGGTCCACACGAGCGAGATCAGCGCGACCACGACGACCAGGCCCGCCACGAGGATGCCGAACCGGCCGGTCCCCAGCGCGAAGAGGCGTTTCAGGGTGCTCATGCGGCCTCCCGTTGGCGGGGGTCGATCAGACGGTGCACGAGGTCGACGACGGCTCCCACGATCAGGACGACCGCCGTCAGGGCGAGCAGCTCGCCCTGCACCTTGGGCAGATCGCGCCCGGCGACGTCGGAGACGAGCATGCGGCCCACCCCGGGCAGCGTGAACAGCTGCTCGATGACGACGGCTCCCACGATGATGCCCGCGATCTGCAGACCGAGCACCGTGATGACCGAGAGGCCGACGTTGGGCAAACCGTGGCTCAGCAGCGCGCGCGTGCGGGTGAGCCCCTTGGCCGCGGCCGTGCGGACGTAGTCCTCGCCCAGCGCCTGCAGGGTCGCGCTCCGCACGAAGCGCAGCAGCATCGCCCCCTCGACGACGCCGATGGTCAGGGCGGGCAGGATCAGGGCGCGCACCGCCGCCCCCGGATCGTTCCACCCGACGCGCGGGAAGCCCTGCGGCGGCAGCCACCCGAGCCACACCGCGAAGACGACGACCAGCATCATCCCGGCCCACACCACCGGGACCGCGGCGAGGGCCTGAGCGCCGACGCTCAACGCGGTCCCCCCGGCCCGGCGACGGCCGAGCGCCGAGAGGACGCCGAACGGGATGCCGACGACGAGCGCCACCGTGAGCGACATCGCGGCGAGCGGGACGGTGACCTGCGCCTTGTCGAGCAGCTCGGTGGCCACCGGCGTCCCCGTGATCAGCGAGGTGCCCAGATCGCCGCGGAACAGGCCGCCGATCCACGCCGTGTACTGCTGCCACAGCGGCACGTTCAGGCCCAGGCTCTCACGCAGCGCCGCGATCTGGTCCGGGCTCGCCTGGGTGCCCCCGACCAGCTGCGCGACGTCGCCGGGGAGCACGCGGAGCGAGAGGAAGATCAGCACGCTGGCCACGGCCAGGCCCAGCACGAGCAGGCCCAGCCGTGTCAGCGTGTAGCGGATCACTCCGCCGCGACCGTCACGCCCGCCAACGGCAGACGCACATTGAGCGAGTTCTTCGGGAAGCCGGCGACGTCGTTCGCGACCGCGGTGCGCGGGGTCGACAGGAACAGCCAGTCGGCGGCATCCTCGTCATCCACGATGCGGGCGGCCTCGGCGAGCAGGTCGGAGGACTGCTGCTCGTCGGTGGTCGCGAGCGCCTGGGCGTAGAGGCTCTGCACCTCGGGGTTGTCGTAGCCGAAGTAGTACGAGGGGTTGGCCCAGTTGCCGAAGTCGCGCGCCTCGACGTGGCGCACGAAGCTCAGGTCGTAGTCGTGGTTCTGGTAGACGTCGGTCAGCCAGGTCGAGAAGTCCACCTGGTCGACCTTCAGCGTCACGCCCACGTCGGCGAACGACGACACCAGGAAGGTCGCGAGGGTGCCGGGGTAGACGTTGGGGATGGTCAGCGTCAGGTTCAGGTTCTCCGCACCGGCCTCGGCGAGCAGCTCGCGCGCGCGGTCAGGGTTGTACGAGATGCTGCCGGTGAGGTCTTCGTACCCCGGGTCGAGCGGGGGGATCGGTCCGTTCAGAGGCTGCGCCGTCACGAGCGTCTCGGCGAGGGCGTCGTGGTCGATCGCGAGACGCAGGGCCTCGCGGACGCGCTGATCGGTGAACGGGGCCTTGGCGTTGTTGAAGGCGAGGGTGCCCTTGTCGGTGGTCAGGCCCGACACGATCGAGAAGTTCCCGGTGCCCTCGATCTGGCTCTGCAGCTCCGGGTCGATCTCGAGCGCGACGTCGACGTCACCGCTGACGGCGGCGTTCGTGGCGGCGCTCTGATCGGGGATGTAGTCGAGTACGACCTCGGCGACGCCCGCCTTCTCCCCCCAGTAGTCGTCGAAACGGGTGAGGGTCAGGCTCTGCCCGGTGCTCCAGCTCTCGACGCGGAACGGCCCGGTGCCGTTGGCCGCGGTCTGGAAGTCCGTGGTGTCGCCGTTCTTGAAGATCAGCCCGGCGCGGCCGGTGAGTGCGAAGAGGAAGTCGATGTTCGGCTGCGCCAGCGTGACGACGACGGTCGTCGCGTCCGGCGAGGCGATGGAGGCGACTCCGGCGAGGTCGGCGCTGTTCTGGACGGTCGCGTCGTCCTTGGCCGTCTGCAGCGAGGTCACGACGTCGTCGGCGGTGAGCGCGCTCCCGTCGTGGAAGGTCACGCCCTCGCGGAGGGTGAAGGTGTAGGTGAGGCCGTCGGGGGAGACCTCCCAGGCCGTGGCGAGGGCGGGGACGATCGCGTTGTCCTGGTCGCCGTCACGGGTCACGAGACCCTGGTAGACGTTGTCGATCAGCGCCTGCTCCAACGACGCGCCGCTGGTGCGACGGATGTCGAGGTTCGACGGCTCCAGCGACAGGCGCACGGTGAGGGTCGCGTTGGGGTCGGGGTCGCCGACCGGTCCGGGCGAGGTGGTGGTGCCGGTGCACGAGGTGAGCAGAAGCGCTCCGATCAGGAGCGCGCTCGAGGCGAGGGCGGTGCGGCGCAGCATTGCGGGGTGTCCTTTCGCAGGCCGAGGGCATCCGAGTGCTGTGGATGCCGTGCAGGGGTGGAAACAGCCTACTTTCACCGGCATTCCCTCATCGCCCCGTGTGACGATGCGCGACGGTGTATGACGGTGCGCGCACGCGAGGGTCTCGCCGACCGCTTCACGCGGAGGCGTCGGCGACGACCTCGCGGATGAGCGCGGCGAGGGCGGCGGGATCCTCCTCCTGCGCGTTGTGACCGGTGGCGAGCACGCGGACGCCCGCACCGGGCACGCCACGCCGGAGCTCCTCGGCATCCGTCTCTGTGACGAAACCGCGCTCGCCGCGGACGAGGGTCACCGGCGCGCCGACCTCGGCCAGGTCGTCCCACCCGGTGCTCGCGAGCACCGCGCGCACGGCATCCGGGGTCGTGGGCTCGGCGCCCGCGTCCGCGGCGGGGGCGACCGGGGAGCCCTCGTTCGCGGCGGGGGCATCCAGGGATGCCGCGTTCGCGGCGGCGGCGGCGAGGTGGGCGAAGTGGTGCTTCCACTCCACGCGTCCGTCTTCGCGCACCCGGGAGTTGAGGAAGACCCCGCGCGCGGCGGCCTCGGGCGAGCCGCCGAGTCCGAACGACAGGGCGCGCTGCACCAGCTCCTCGCGCGACGCCCAGTCGGTCGGGCCGGCGAAGAACGCGCGGATCTGCGCGGGTCCCGCGCTCGGATCGACGCCGGGGGTGATGTCGACGACGACGAGTCGTGAGACCAGGTCGGGACGGGATGCCGCGACGGCCGCCGCCGTGAGACCGCCGAGCGAGTGGCCGACCAGCACCTGCGGCCGATCGGTCCAGGTCTCGAGAGCGCGCACCACGTCGGGGGCGAGGACGCGCGCGACGTAGGCGGCGTCGTCGCGCCAGGAGGAATCGCCGTGCCCCGGCAGATCGAGCGCGAGGGCGGGCACCCCGAGGTGCAGCAGGGTCGTGTCCCACGTGTGCGCGTTCAGTCCGGCGCCGTGCAGCAGCGTCACCGCCGGGGGAGCGGCGCCCCACCGCAGCGCGCTCAATCGACGCCCGTCGGCGAGGACGAGGTCGACGCGGGAGACGGCGGGGACGGCGGCGCCGAGACCGGCGGCCTGGGCGGGGAGGAACGAGAACTCGTCGAGCTCGGGCATGGGGTTCAGCCTGTCACCCGTCGCCCGGACGCCGCCACCGGGGTGCCGCGCGGCGTCACGCGGTGCGCCGCATCCTGCGCGCGGTGGCCCGTCCCCGGGTCCCGCGGCTCGGGCGGATGCCGAGGTGTCGCCGACCGTTCCCGCGCCGGTCGACCACGGTCGTCCTAGGCTGTCGCCATGGGCGAGGAACGGCGTGTGCACCTGTCGAAGTCGGCTCCGGAGGCGTACGCGGCGCTGCGCGCGTTCTCGACGACGGTGGGCCGGCTCGCCGCCGACGCGGGCATCGATGCGCGGCTGCGCGAGATCGTCCAGATCCACGCCTCCCAGCTGAACGGCTGCGCGTATTGCGTGCGCGTCCACGTCGACGGCGCCGTGAAGGCGGGGCTCGACGCCGACGTCATCGCCCAGATCGCGACGTGGCGCGAGTCGGGCGTGTTCGACGACCGCGAGCGGGCGGCGCTGGAGCTGACGGAGTCCTTCACGTTCATCCACGAGGACGGCATCCCCGACGAGGTGTACGACCAGGCGGGCGGCATCCTGAGCGAGGCCGAGTACGTCGCCCTCAGCTGGGTGCTCGTGGCCATCAACGCCTTCAACCGCGTCGCGATCGCGGGCCGTTATCCGGTGCCGCCCCGCACGCCCGCGGGCGCTGTCGTCGCGGACGATGCCGCTCCTCCCGCGACGACCGCGCCGCGCGCTCCGCACGTGCACGTGGACGGCACCGCGTGAGCTCGCTGGTCTCGGGGGCGGTCAACTTCCGCGACGTCGGCGGGCTCCCGGCGGGCGCGGGCCGCACCAGGGAGGGCGTCCTGTTCCGCTCGGGCAACCTGGTCGCGGTCGACGACGACGGCATCGACACCCTGCGCGCGATCGGCCTGCGTCGCGTCATCGATCTCCGCGACGAGAGCGAGCTCGCCGTCGACCCCAGCAGGCTCGACGATCTGCCCGTCGAGGTGCAGCACGAGCCCCTCTTCCTGGGATCCGTCGCTTCGTTCTTCGCGCGCGACCTCAGTCTCGAGCAGCTCTACATCGAGATCGCCGACGCCTCCGCCGACCGCGTCGTCGCCGCCGTCCGCGGCATCCTGGTCGATCAGCCCGTGCTCGTGCACTGCACGATCGGCAAAGACCGCACGGGCGTGACGGTCGGGATCGCGCTCGCCGCGGCGGGCGTCGACGCCGAGGCCGTCGTGGCGGACTACGCGCGCACCGAAGGCCTGCTCCCCGCCGGTCGCAACGCGCGGGTGCTCTCGGCGATCCGAGCGCTGCACCCCGAGAACGTGCACGCCGAGGATCTCGCGACCCGCTCACCGGCGCGGGCCATGCGCGCGCTGCTGGCGCATCTCGACGGCACCTACGGTTCCGCCGCCGGGTATCTGCGTGCGCACGGCATGACGGATGCCGAGATCGACCGTCTGCGCGAGGTGCTCGTGGAGTGATCCACGTGTGGATCACCAGCCGGAACCCAGGTTAGGCAACCCTTCGTCGGGGGTATACTCGACCTCATCATGCCCACCTCTTCCGAGCACAACGACGCCGCCTGCCGTGCGTCGCGGCACACCCGTGTGCAGCACCTCGTGACCGCCGACGAGACCTCTCTCGCCGAGCTCGAGGCGCTGCTGGCGACGCTGCCCATCTGCTCGACCGGGCGCGTGTTCATCGAGGTCCCCGACGAGTCGTGGATCGGTCGCGTCGCCGCACCCGCCCGCATGACGATCGCGTGGCTCGACCGTTCGCGCCGCGGCGGGGCGCCCGGTACGGGTCGTGGCTGCGCTCCGGGGCAGGCCCTCGCTCGTGCGGTCTCGGGCTGGGCGGGCGAGATGCTCTGCTGCGACGACGACGCGACCCGCGTCATCCTGCTCGGCGGATACCTCGGCACCGCCGAGATTGTCGACGATCTGATCTCGCGCCACGGCGTCGATCCGCTCGCCATCCACACGCCCGAGCGTTTCGGCCTCGCCACCGCGCGCTGACGTTTCCGCCGCGCGATCCCGTCGCCCTCGGTCGAGTGTCCACGACACGCCGGATCCCCGGGGCCAGGCCGGTGTGTCTTGGACACTCGATCCGCGGTAGCGGTCGCGGTGAGCGGGGCGGGCGGTGAAGGGAGGGCGGGTCAGCTGCCGCGGGGCACGTAGTTGCCCTCGATGAGCCCGGCCTCGATCTCGAAACGGTTGCGCAGCGGATCCCGTCCCGCGAGCGCGTAGAGCAGGGGCATGAGGAAGCCGTAGCGCTGCCACTGCCGCCGGTGCACGGCCTCGTGTCCGAGGACCACGTCGGTGGGCCGGTCGTCGCCGGTCAAGAAGCATTCGCCGACGCACACGCCCCCGCGGGGGAACGCCCACGCGGGCAGGCCGCGGAACACCCACAGGCCGTCGCGCCTCTCGATGCGCCCGGTGCTCCAGATCGAGCCCCATACCCATCCCACGGTGCACCCGTACCAGTAGCCGACGCGGCTGATCGGGGAGTCGAGCAGGATGCCGGGAATGAACCGGTCGAGACGGCGACCCCGAGCCACGGCGCGATCGGCGCGCTCGCGCCAGCCGGCCGGCGGGCGGGGGATCGGGCTCACGCGAGCGCTCCGATCAGACGGAGGATGGTGCCCAGGTCGTCGACGGCCGCCGCGGGACTCGACGGCGAGAACTCGGTCAGCGTGGCCCCCGCGAGCGGCAGGCGTTCGCGCAGACGGCGGACGGATGCCACGACGTCGGCCGCGCGCGCACCGAACGGCTCGGGCAGGGCGACGCCCGTCATCTCCGCCGGGTCGAGCACGTCGAGGTCGACGTGCACGTGGACCCGCGCGGCGCCGGTCGCGAGGACCGCGTCGGCGAGGGCATCGGGATCCGCCAGGTCGGCAGGGGCGAGGACACGTATGCCGTGCTCCGAGATGTAGCGCTGCTCCTCGGCATCCAGGGCCCGCGTTCCGGCGAGGACGATGCGGGAGGGGGAGATTGCGGGCTCGAGGCGGTGGGGTGACTCCCCCTCGCCGGCGATGGCGCGCAGCACCATGCCGTGGAACGCCCCGCTGGGGGAGGACTCCGGGGTGTTCAGGTCGGCGTGCGCGTCGATCCACACCACCGCCAGGTCGTCGCCCGCGACGGCCGATACGGCCCCGAGTGCGACTCCGCAGTCGCCGCCGATCACCACGGCGGGCCCGTCTGCTCCGCGGACGGCGTCTTCGATGCGTTCGCGCATGCGGACGAGAGCACTGAGGCGGTGCACACGCGTGCCCTGTGCGTCCCCGGCCTCGGTCGGTGCGGCGAGCACCGTCGTCGAGGCGCGGGGGAGGTCGCCGGCGATGGCCTCGGCACCGTCGACGAGTTGCATCGCACGCGACGACGAGGAGCCCTGCCACTGCGGGGCGACGATGAATCTGGCCATGGTGTCCTCGCCGGAGACGGGAGCGCGCCGCCCGGTGGACGGACGGCGCGCTCGAGGGTCGATCAGAGCTGGTCGGGGCTGGGGGCGTCGATCGCCGCGCGCTGCGGGCCGCCGACCTTCAGAGCGGCCAGACGCGCCTCGACCTCGGTCAGCTCGCCGACGTCTTCGAGCGCGTTGAACTGCGCGTCGATGCTCGATGCGGCCAGCTCCTGCTTGCCCGCGGCGAGGGCCTCTTCGCGGCGGATCTTGTCTTCGAAGCGCCCGAGCTCGCTGGTGGGGTCGAGGACGTCGATCGACTTGACCGCGTCGTGCACCTTGTTCTGCGCCTCGGCGACCTTGGCGCGGGCCGTGAGCTCGTTGCGCTTGGCCTTGAGCTGCTCGAGCTTGGTCTTCATGCCGTTCAGGCCGTCTTTGAGCTTGTCGACGACCTCGGTCTGCGACGCGATCGTGGGAGCGGCGGCCTTGGCCTCGCCCTCGGCGGTGATCTGGCGCTGCAGGGCGATCTTCGCGAGGTTGTCGAACTTGTCGGCCTCGCCGACGTTGCCGGCCGCGCGCAGCTCGTCGCCCTTGCGGCTGGCGGCGAGGGCCTTGTTGCCCCACTCGGCCGCGGCCTGGACGTCTTCCTGGTGGTCCCGCTCGAGCAGACGCAGGTTGCCGATGGTCTCGGCGATGGCGGACTCGGCGTCGGCGATCGAGTTCGAGTAATCGCGCACGAGCTGGTCGATCATCTTCTGCGGGTCCTCGGCCTGATCGAGGAGCGCGTTGATGTTCGCGCGGACGAGGGTCGAGATGCGACCGAAGATGGACTGCTTGGCCATTCGGGGTGTTCCTTCCTGAGGGCGACGATGTCGAGTCTGGTGTCGGATGCTACGAATTCTCTGTGATCGGCGGCTGCGCCGCGAGGGGATCAGCGGCGTCGGCCTCCTCCGCCCCCGGTGCGGCCGCGGCCGCCTCCGCTCGAGAAGCCGCGGCCGCCTCCGCTGCGCGATCGTCCGCCGCCCGAGAACCCACCGCCGAACCCACCGCCGCCGGAACGCGAACGTCCGCCGGAGAATCCGCCGCCGCCCAGGCCGCTCAGTCCGCCCAGCCCGCCGAGGGTGCCGAGACCGCCGCCCCCGAAGCCGCCACGGCGTCGTCCGCCGCCGGAGAGCGCGTTGATGGCGATGCCGCCGAGGATGGCGCCCATGAGGTCGCCGCCGCCCCCGCTCCCGCCGAACGACCCCACGTCGTTCTGGGCGAGCGAGGCGGCTTCGCCGGCCTTCTGCGCCGCACGCTGGGCCGTCGTCAGCGCCGCCGCCGGATCACTCGCCCGCAGCTGCTCGGCCTGCACCAGCGCGGCACCGGCCTCGGCGAGGCGGGTGCGAGCGGTCGGCCCCACGGCGCCTCGCCGCGCCGCGATGAAGTCCTCGGTCGCGCTGACCTGCGCGCGGGCCTGGGCGAGCACCGTGTCGAGCTGGCCTTCGGCGCGTCGGCGGCGCTCCGCGGCGTCGCGCGCGGCGTCGAGCACGCCGTCGATGGTGGCGTTCGCCTGCTGCAGTCCGTCGACCGCGCGCAGCGGGCTCGGACGCTCGGCCGAGAGGAGCGCCCGCGCGGCGTCGAGCTGCGAGCGGGTCGATGCGGCCGCGGCGGCGACCCGGCCGTCGGGGTCGGGCAGGCCCTCGGCGGCGACGAGGTCGCCCTCGATCTCGGCGACCAGGGCCCCTGCGCGCCGGGCGGCGTCATCGAGGGCGGTGCCGAGGGTGGTGATCGCGTTCTCGAGCGTGTCGGCCTGGGCGACGGCTGCCTGGGCCGCGCGGATGGCGACGGCCGCTTCGCCGGTGCGTCCCGCGGAGAGGGCGGCGTCGGCCTCCGTCTCCTGGGCGGCGGCGAGGTCGAGACGCGAGCGGGCCTGGGCGGGATTGTCGGCGACGGGGCTGAGCGCGTCGTCGGCGAAGCGGGCGCGCAGGCGTTGCAGCTCGTGCTCCGCCGCGGCGAGGGCGGAGGCGACGGCCTCGCGCCGGGTGCGGGCGGTCTGCAGGGCGGCCGGGGCGTCCGCTTCGAGGGCGCGGAGCTCGTCGAAGGCCGCGGCTCTGGCATCCAGGGCCTCGTCGGCGCTCTGGCACAGGCGCAGGATCTCGGCGTAGCCGGCTCGTCGCTGATCGGGGGTCTCCGGGGTGTCGTCGTCGAGCTGCTGCTGCAGGGCGAAGGCCCGGTCGAGGTCGGCTTTGGCCTGAGCGAGGGTGTCGGCGAACGGGGCCGCGGCCTCGTCGCCGAACTGGGCGCGGGCGAAACCGAGCTCCTGCTCGCTGGTCTTCACGGCGTCGTCGGTCGCGACGAGCGCGGAGCCTGCGCGCCGGGCGAGGTCGTCGACGCTCTCCGCGGGCGGCGTCGCGGTGGCGGCCGACCGACGCTTGCGGAGGAAGAGCCACAGCAGCACGCCGGCGATGGCCAGCAGGAGCACCGCGACGAGGATGATCGGCCCGAGGGCGGGCCCGCTGTCGGTGGCGGGAGTCGGAGGGGGAACGGGCATGTTGCCCCCGGCTTGCGCGTGCGCGGTGCGGATGCCGTCGGCGGCGGCGATCGCCGCGCCCGCGTCGTCTCCGGCCTCCAGTGCCGGCTGGATGCGGTCCTGCTCGATCGACGTCAGCTGGGCGGCTGAGAGCTCGCCGTCATCGACATCGCCGGAGAGGTAGAAGGAGAAGGTGTCGCCATCGATGGCGATCGCGAGCACGTACTGGTGCGGTCCGAGCTTGTTCTGATTGGCCGTGTCGTTCGCCCAGTCCTGCGCGTCGGCGGGATCGGTGAAGGCGTCGACGTAGACGACCCACAGATCGAGGCCCGTCTGCTCCGACAGCGCCACCAGCCGCGACTGCACCTCGGACTCCTGCGCATCGGTGAGCGCGTCGATGCGGTCGACGACGTAGCTCGAGCCGAGGGAGGGAGGGGGGACGGCGACCGCGGCGAGCGGCACCCCCAGGATCGCGACGAGCGTCAGGAAGGCGACGGCGACCGCCCGGACCACTTTCGGCACCCGCATGCATCCCCCTTCGGTGCGCAACGGATCCACCCTATAAACGACCGCCGACAGCGGGATAGGCGCGGCGCGTCCGCTGCCGGCGGACAGGCGCGACGCCTAGGCTCGAACGCTCGGAGGTACGCACCATGGACGACCGGTACGGAACGGACGTGCTCGCCCGCGGATGGCGCGACGCCGGACGCATCAAGCCCGCCGAGGTCGCGGCATCCGCGGATCTCGTCGTGGAAGTCGCGGGCGACGGCTACGTCGGCGCGGTGACGCGGGTCGAGGGCATGAACGTCGAGCTCGAGGACCGCTTCGGCAAGCGCCGCCTCTTCCCGCTCGGCGGGGGATTCCTCGTCGACGGCAAGCCCGTGGTGCTCACCGCGCCCGCCGCGGCGCCCAGGGGGCGCACGCGCACCGCATCCGGTTCGTTCGCGGCACACGACCAGCGCGCCCGCACCGCCCGCGCGAGCCGCATCTTCGTCGAGGGCAAGCACGACGCCGAGCTCGTCGAGAAGGTCTGGGGCGCAGACCTGCGCGCCGAGGGCGTCGTGGTCGAGTTCCTCGAGGGCGTCGATCTGCTCGAAGAGAAGCTGGATGCCGAGCCCCCCACCGCCGAGCGACGCTACGGCGTGCTCGTGGACCACCTCGTCCCGAACTCCAAGGAGTCGCGCATCGCCGAGAAGATCGCGCGCGGCCGCCACGGCGCCCACGTGCGCATCGTCGGTCACCCCTTCGTCGACGTGTGGCAGTGCGTCACCCCGCGCGCCCTCGGCATCGCCGCGTGGCCCGAGGTGCCGCGCGGGATCGAGTGGAAGGTGGGCGTGTGCCGCGCCCTCGGCTGGCCCGCGGAGGAGCAGGCCGACACCGCCCGCGCCTGGCAGCACATCCTGTCGAAGGTCACCACGTTCCGCGACCTCGAACCGGCCCTGCTCGGCCGGGTCGAGGAACTCATCGATTTCGTGACCGTCCCGTGAGCGGCCGCAAGGTGCCCGTGCGCCACACCCCCGAGGGGCAGCCGAATACCCTGGATGCCATGGACTCCGCCCCCGTGTTCCGCGACAAGCCGGTGTCGTTCGTGCGCCGCAGCGGCCGCATGTCGGAGGCGCAGGACCGCGCGTGGGCCGAGCTCTCGCCGTTCTACCTGCTGCCCGTCGAGCGGGCCGCCGCCGCGACGAGCGTGAAGGCCGGGGCCACCGTCGACCTGGAGGAGGTCTACGGCCGCACCGCGCGGCTCGTCGTCGAGATCGGCTCGGGGCAGGGGCACCAGATCGTCTCGGCCGCAGCCGCCCATCCCGAGGCGGACTTCCTGGCCGTCGAGGTCTTCACCGCGGGACTCGCCCGCACGATGCTCGACGCCGACCGCGAGGGCGTGAAGAACCTGCGCCTGGTCGAGGCCAACGCGCCGGAGGCGCTCGAGCATCTGTTGCCCGCGGCAAGCGCCTCCGAGCTCTGGGTGTTCTTCCCCGACCCCTGGCACAAGAACAAGCACACGAAGCGCCGGCTGGTCGCCCCCGACTTCGCGCGCATCGCCGCCCAGGCGCTCCGCCCCGGCGGCACCCTGCGCCTCGCGACCGACTGGCAGGACTACGCCGACCAGATGCGCGACGTGCTCGACGAGGCTCCCGGCTTCGAGCGGGCGTTCTCGGGGGAGTGGGCCGAGCGCTTCGAAGGTCGCGTCCTCACCGCGTTCGAGCGCAAGGGGCTGCGGGTCGGCCGCGACATCCGCGACCTCACCTACACGCGGGTCTCGCCGTGACCGCGCACACCGCGGTGCCGGTCCGCGAGCGTTCCACGTGGACGCCGAAGCTCGTCCCGGCGCTGTTGGTGTGCCTCGCCGCCCCGGTGCTGTTCGTCGTGCAGGTCGTGTGGCTCGGGTGGGTCCTGCTCGCTCTCGCCGTGGCATCCGCCGTTCTCGTGGATCGCCTGGGCGGCGTCGCCCTCGCCCGCTCCGATGAGCCGAGCATCGCCCGCGACGTCTCGCTCGTCGCGATCGGCCAGTTCATCGTCAGCCTGATCCCGCTGCACGCCGAGCTCGACAACGCGGCCTTCGTGCGGTTCACGCTCGCTCTCGGCGGGGCGGTCGTCGTGCCGTACGTGATCTCGCGCTTCGTCTACCGGGATCGCGCGATCGCGTTCCCCTGGCGCGGCGGCGGACGCTGGACCTGGTGGCAGTGGGCGTGGCTGGCCGGCGTCATCGTGCTCGGCTACCTGATCCTGCCGTTCTACTTCATCACCTCCGGCGTCTACACGAACTGGCCCGAGGTGACCACGCCCGACCTCATCGCGCGGCTGTTCGTCGGCGTCGGCGCCGTCGGCATCTGGGACGAGCTCTTCTTCATCTGCACGGTCTTCGTGCTGCTGCGCCGCCACTTCCCCGACCTGACGGCGAACCTGCTGCAGGCGATCGTGTTCGTCTCGTTCCTGTGGGAACTCGGCTACCAGGCCTGGGGACCGCTGCTCACGATCCCGTTCGCGATCGTGCAGGGCTTCCTCTTCCTCAAGACCCGCTCCCTCTGGTACGTCGTGACGGTGCACCTGCTCTTCGACGCCGTGGTCTTCGGCGTGCTCGTCCACGCCCACAATCCCGGTGCGGCATCCCTCTTCCTGATCTGATGCCGGACGCCGGATGCCGGGAGCCCGTCTGCGGGCGAGGCCCGGGCGACCCCGTGTGAACGCTCCGGCGTGGGGGAAACGCCCGGCCGGAGCGTTCCCCCGCGGGGCGGCGTTCACTCGAGTCGCGCTGCACGGGTCCTGCCCAGGCGCGGACGCTAGCCTGGGCACCGGACGCCCACCGCGTCCCCGGACGAGGGATCAGTACCCGGACAGCGACAAGACTGGCCAAGGAGCTGCATCGTCATGTCGTGGATCATCCTCATCCTCTCCGGTGTCCTCGAAGCCGTCTGGGCCACCGCCCTCGGTCGGTCGGAGGGCTTCACCAAGCTCTGGCCGAGCGTGATCTTCGGCGTGGCCCTCGTGGCATCCATGGGTGGGCTCGCCGTGGCGATGCGCGAGATCCCCACCGGCACGGCCTACGCGGTCTGGGTCGGGATCGGGGCCGCGCTGACGGTCGTGGTCGCCATGGTGACCGGCACCGAGGCGATCTCGGTGGTGAAGGTGCTCCTGGTGCTCGGCCTGGTCGGCTGCGTGATCGGCCTGAAGCTCGTGGGCGACACCCACTGACCTGGGGTTTCCGCAGAAGTCAACCGGATGGAACGGTCAGTTTGATCCGGTACGATCACGCCCAATTGCACTTCCCCGGGCCAGACACCGTCGTCACTCGCCCTCGTCTTCCCCTGTGAAAGGTTCCGAGTGAGCGCACCGCCGAGCGAGCTTGTCACCCCGACGCAACCGTCGAGGGTCATCGGGCGTCCGTCGCGACGTCTCGATCGTCTGCGCGAATCCCGCGTCGGTCGCGCGCTGCGGCAGTACGGCAGTGACGTCCTGCGCCGGCCTGAGGGCATCGTCCCCATCGAGCGCGGGGCCTTCACTCGCATCCTGATCCTGTGGGCGATCGCACGCACGGTGAACTTCGGACTTTTGTGGGGCTTCTACTCGATCGCCAAGGCGGCGCGCTGGGGCTTCGGCCCCGACAGCGAGCGTCTCGGCACGTTCTTCGACTACCTCACCGGGTGGGATGCCGATCGCTACGGCCAGATCGCCGCCCAGGGCTACCCGATGTCGCTGCCGATGAACGTCTCGGGTGACATCCTCCCCAACAACTGGGCGTTCCTGCCGGTGTTCCCGACGGTGGTGCGCGTCATCTCGGGCACGACCGGTCTCGGCTGGCAGCCGGTCGCCATCCTGCTGAGCCTCGGGGCCAGTCTCGGCGCCACATGGCTGCTGTTCGTCCTGCTGCGCACCGTCGCCAAGCCGCAACCGGCGTGGTGGGCCGTGGTGTTCTTCTCCTTCGCGCCGATGTCGTTCCTCTTCGTGATCGGCTACAGCGAGGGCCTGTTCATGCTGCTGATGTTCGCCGGCATGCTGCTGGCGATCAAGCGGCGCTATCTGTGGATCCTGCCCATCGGCCTCATCACCGCATACACGCGGCCGGGCGTGCTCGCCCTGGGCCTGGCCCTGGGCATCGTGTTCCTCGTGCGCTTCTTCCGCCGTCGGGTCGACCCGTTCCCGGTCCGCGAATGGGCGTCGCTCATGGCATCCGGGCTGGTCATCGCGGTGGCGGGGCTCTCCTGGAACCACATCGCCCAGTTCGTCACGGGTACGCACAACGCCTACATCCGCACCGAGCTCGGGTGGTGGCTCGACTACGTCGGCAACGACGAGTTCACGCCCTTCACTCCATGGTTCCGTCAGGCGGGTACGCACCTGGGTGTCGTCGGCATCGTGCTGGTGATCGCCCTCATCGTGGCGTTCCTCGCGCTGATGTGGTCGCGGCCCGTCCGCAAGCTCGGCCTCATGGTCGTCGCGTACGGCTTCAGCTACGGCGTGTACATCTTCGCGGTGTTCCTGCCCCAGCAGAGCACGTTCCGTCTGCTCATGCCCATGGCGCCGCTCATGGGCGACGAGCGATGGTCGTCGACCCCGCGCCGGCGCACCGCCATCCTCGTCGGCTGCCTCGTGTTGCAGGCCGTCGCGATCCTCCTGCTGTGGACGCGCGGCAACCCGTGATCCTCCCCTGAACGGCGGAAGGGGGCGGTGCCGATCCGGCATCGCCCCCTTCGCGTGTGTTCGGATTCAGTCGGGCCGTCCGCCCGGGTCGACCGCGTCGACCACGGCCTCCTCGACCGCGTTGTCGGCGACCGTCTCGGCCGAGCCGATCGCCTCGTCGTCGTCCTCGGCGAAGGCGCCGGCTGCGTCGGACCCCTTCGCATCGTCGCCGACCCCGCCGGCCGGGGCGGGCTGCGTCTCGGGCGGGAGGGGAACGGTCGGCTCGGAGGGCGCCGGCGTGGTCGGCTCCGCGGGGGTCGGCGCGGTGGGCTCGGACGGGGTCTGGGGGAAGGTCGGGGTGCTCATGCCGCGACTCTGCGCCACACGTCCATTGCGCGCGAGCCCCTTCCTCTCCCGGCCGTCCCGGTGTAATCGACAACCGCTAGGCTCTTCGGCGAGAACATCAGGGGGATGCCGTGTCGACTGCGCACGATGTGACCAGGCGAGACGCGATCGCTCAGTACCGTCTCGTGGGCGAACCGTCCGAACCCGATCTCCAGGGGCTCGTCGAACTCGCCGCGACCGTGTGCGGAGTACCCACCGCCGTCATCAACATCATCGACGACCGGATGCAGCATCAGGTCGCCGCCGTCGGCATCCAGGCCGCGTCGTGCGAGCGCGAGGACTCGATGTGCGCGGCCGTCATCTCCCGGCCGGGTCGCGTCGTCGTCGCCGACGCCCGGCTCGATGACCGCTTCGCCCACAATGCCTTCGTCACCGGCGAGGTCGCGAACGTGCGCTTCTACGCCTCGAGCCCGCTCATCACGCCGTCGGGCGTGGCGATCGGCACGCTCTGCGTCTTCGACGACGAGGTGGGAGAGCTCTCGGATGCCAGCGCCCACGCTCTCGACCTGCTCGCCCATCAGGTGATCGACGTGCTGGAGCTGCGCCGCGTCCAGCGCGACCTCCTCGAGTCGAACCAGCAGCTCGAGAGCTTCGCGACCCAGGTCAGCCATGACCTGCGCAACCCGCTCACGGCGTTGACGGGTTTCCTCGAGCTCGCCGCGGACAGCCCCGAGATGGCCGACGCCCCGCGCGCGGCGCAGTCCCTCGCCCGCGCCGAAGCCGCGGCCGGTCGGATGACGTCGATGGTCACCGACCTGCTCGACTTCGCCCGGATGGGCGGCGCCCGCCCCCACATGACGCAGGTCGACGTGGCCGAGACCGTCGACGCGGTGCTCGAAGACCTCGACGGCGCGCTGGTGCGCACGGGCGCGGAGGTCACGGTGGACGCCTCGACGTTCGTCCGGGGCGACGACACCCTGCTGCGCGTCCTCCTGCAGAACCTCATCGCCAACGCCGTCAAGTTCACCGTCGCGGCCGAGAAGGTGCCCGACGTCCGCGTGAGCGTCGAGACCCTGCCCGACGGCTGGCGGATCAGCGTCGACGACAACGGCGATGCGGTGCCGACGGAGTTGCGCGAGCGTGTCTTCGAGCCCATGCAGCGCGGGCACGGCGCCGACGTGCAGGGCATCGGCATCGGTCTCGCGACATGTCGACGTATCGTCGAGGCGCACGGCGGGACGATCGGTCTCGACGCCTCCCCGGCGGGTGGGACGCGCGCGTGGTTCGTCCTGCCCGCGGCCGCGTGAGCCGACCGCGGCGCCGATATCGGCCGAGGCGCTGAGGCGCAACCACCGCGACGGATGTCGGAGGCGGACCGTAGCGTGAGGGCTGTCGGGGAAGTCCTCGGCATCCGTCCGCATCCGAGACGACGAGGAGGAGCGACGCATGGCCCGCAACGCCCGTCTGCTGCACTGCACCCCGGAAGACGTCTTCCGCGTCCTCGAGAACGGCTGGCTCTATCCGTTGTGGGTGGTCGGCACCTCGCGGATGCGCGATGTGGGGGAGTCCTGGCCCCAGGTGGGGGCGACGCTGCACCACTCGTTCGGGTCGTGGCCCCTGCTCGTGAACGACACCACGATCATGCGCGTGTGGGATCCGCCGCATCGCGCGGTCCTGGAACCGCACGGCGGCCCGATCGGCGTCGCGCGCGTCGCCATCGACGTCAAACGACGGGGCGAGGGATGCGTCGTGCGCATCCAGGAGGAGCCCGTCACGGGGCCGACCCGGCTGTTGCCCGACACCGTCTTCGATGCCATCACCCGCTGGCGCAACGCCGAGACGCTGCACCGTCTCGCCTACCTCGCGGAGGGCGGCGCACCCGGCACCGAGGGCGGTGCCGACGCGATCGGCCACGAGTCGAGCGCCGAGAGGGAGCCGATCCGACGATGAGCGAGACCTACGACGCCGTCATCGTCGGTTCCGGTCCGAACGGCCTGGCCGCCGCCGTCACCCTCGCACGCGCCGGGCTCTCGGTCGGCGTCTACGAGAAGGCGCCGACCTTCGGCGGAGCCGCGTCCACCGCGGAGCTGACGCTCCCGGGCTTCCACCACGACGTGGGGTCGGCGGTGCACCCCCTCGCCCTCGAGTCGTGGTTCTTCCGCGAGTTCGGTCTCGACCGTCGCGTGCCCCTGATCGTGCCCGAGGTGTCGTACGCGCACCCGCTCGACGGGGGGCGCGCCGCGCTGGCGTTCCGCGATCTCGCGCGCGCCGCCGACGGTCTCGGCGTCGACGGGCCCGCCTACGAGCGGCTGATGCGCCCGCTCGTCGATCATCTGCGCGGCGTCGCCGACTTCACGGGGAATGCGCTGCTGCGCATCCCCGGCGACCCTCTCGCGGCGTTCTTCTTCGGCATCCGGGCCCTCGAGCAGGGCGGTCCGTGGTGGAACGCGCGCTTCCGCGAGGAGGCCGTGCCGAGCATGATCACGGGCGTGTCCGCGCACACGATCCTTCACCAGCCGAGCCTCGCGGCCGGGGGAGCGGGTCTCGTGCTGGCCACCTACGGGCACGGTCGCGGGTGGCCGATCCCGGTCGGCGGCAGCCAGGCGATCGCGGACGCGATGATCGCCGACATCCGTGCGCACGGCGGCGTCCTGCACGCGGGGGTCGAGGTGACCTCGCTCGACGAGCTCCCCTCCTCGCGTGCGGTCCTGCTCGACACCACCCCGCGAGCGTTGATCCGCCTCGCCGGAGACCGGATGCCGGCGGCATACCGCCGAGCGCTGCAGCGGTTCCGGTACGGCGGGGGCGTGGCGAAGGTCGACTTCGCGCTGTCCGAGCCGGTGCCGTGGGCCGATCCCGACGTCGCGCGCTCGGGGACCGTCCACATCGGCGGTACCCGGGCCGAGATCGCCGCGGCCGAGAACGCGGTCGCGCGCGACGAGCTCCCCGACGCCCCCTATGTCCTCGCCGCTCAGCCGACGTTGTTCGACTCCACGCGCGCGCCCGCGGGCAAGCACGTGCTGTGGGCGTACACGCACGTGCCGTCCGGGAGTCCGGCCGACCGCGAAGAGGCCATCGTGCGGCAGATCGAGCGTTTCGCGCCGGGTTTCCGCGACACGATCCTCGCCTCGAGCTCACGCACCGCGGTCGACATCGCCACGTGGAACCCCAACTTCCCGGGCGGTGACATCTCCGCCGGTGCCCCCACCCTGACGCAGCTGCTCGGCCGGCCGGTGTACAGCCCCGACCCCTGGCGCACCCCGATGAAGGGCGTGTACCTGTGCTCTTCGTCGGCGAGTCCGGGGCCCGGCGTGCACGGTCTGGCCGGGTGGCAGGCCGCGCTGAGCGCCCTGCGCCACGAGTTCGGCACGCGCCTGCGTCCCGATCTCGCCCCCCGCGGCGACCAGCTCCTCCCCGCGGCGCGCTAGCCGTGCCGGAGGGCGACAGCGTCTATCGCCTCCGTCAGCGGTTGGATGCCGCGACGACCGGCGCCCGCGTGGCCGATGGGGAGGTGCGTTCCGGCAACGCCGCCGGTCTCTCCCTCGCCGGCCGCACGATCGTCGGCTACGACACCCACGGAAAACACCTGCTCACGCGCTTCGATGAGGGTGACACGCTGCACACGCACCTGCGCATGCAGGGATCGTGGACCATCACGCGAGCCGGCAGATCCCTTCCGACCGCGGTCCGGGAGAAGGCCCGCGTGCGCCTGCGACTCGACGACGGGCGCGAGGTGTGGGGACTGGATCTGCCGGTCGTCGAGGTCGTGCCGACAGCGCGCGAACGCGACGTCGTGGGGTACCTCGGTCCCGATCCGCTCCGCGCGGACTGGGATGCCGCGGAGGCCGTGCGTCGGCTGGCCGAACGCCCCGATCGCCCGTTCGTGGCAGCGCTCCTCGACCAGCGTCGGGTGGCGGGGCTCGGCAACCTCTGGGTGAACGAGCTCGCCTTCCTGCGCGGCATCCACCCCTTCGCGCCGATCGGTGCGATCGATCTGGACGCCCTCGTGACGCTCGCGGCTCGATGCCTGCGCGTGTCGGCGACGGTCCCGGGGATGTACCAGGTCACCACGGGGGATCGTCGTCGGGGCGCCTCGCACTGGGTGGTCGGCCGCGCGGGGCGTCCGTGCCTGCGCTGCGGAACGCGCGTCCGCGTGCGCGACGAGGTGGCGAACGACCCGGAGCAGCGCCGCACGTGGTGGTGCCCGCGGTGTCAGCCGATGCCGGCGCACGCCGATGTCGGAACCCCGGAGTAGAACGGAACGATGGCCGTCGAACGGGAGAATCTTCTGCGCGTCACGCGCATCTACGCGGAGGACGCCGCGCTCGAACTCGAGCGCGGACGGGAGATCGTCGCGCGCTGGCCCGACGCCGACATCGTTCCGGTCGCCTCGCACTGGCAGATCCCCGAGGTTCACGGCGATGAGACCAACGTCGCCCGCTGGGTGCGCATCAAGACCGAAGCGCTCGTTCTGGGCGTGAAGAAGAGCGTCACCACGCGCGTGAACGGCCGCTCGGCGGACTTCATCGCGCCGTCGCTGTCGAACGGCTGCGCGATGGCGTGCTCCTACTGCTACGTTCCGCGCCGCAAGGGCTACAGCAACCCCATCACGGTGTTCGCGAACATCGACCAGATCACACGTCACCTCGCGCGCCACGTCGCGGCCCGGGGGCCCAAGACCGAGCCGAACCAAAGCGACCCCGACGCCTGGGTGTACGACATCGGCGAGAACGGCGACTGCTCCGTCGACGCGCTCCTCAGCGAGAACGTCCGCGACGTGTGCGATCTGTTCCGCATGACGCCGACCGCGAAGGCGTCGTTCGCGACGAAGTTCGTCAACCGCGATCTGCTCGAGTGGGATCCCGCGGGCCGCACACGCATCCGCTTCTCGCTCATGCCGGCGGGCACGGCGCGCGTCACCGATCTACGCACCTCGCCGATGGCGGAGCGCATCGCTGCGATCAACGACTTCGTCGATGCCGGGTACGAGGTGCACGTCAACTTCTCGCCGGTCATCCTCACCCCGACGTGGCTCGCCGACTGGGAAGAGCTGTTCGATCAGCTCGACGCGGCACTGCATGCGCGGGCCAAGGCCCAGCTGGCGTGCGAGGTCATCTTTCTCACGCACAACGAGGGCCTGCACGAGGTGAACCTCGGCTGGCACCCCAAGGGGGAGGAGCTGCTGTGGACACCCGCCGCGCAAGAGGAGAAGCGCTCGCAGAACGGCGCGGTCAACGTCCGCTACCGGCATCCCCTCAAGGCGCAGAGTGTTGCGGCTCTCACCGATCTCATCGCCCGGAAGCTTCCGTACTGCCGGGTGCGCTACGCCTTCTGACGCGCGGACGCAGCGGCCGGCGCGCTCCCGTCGGGAGCCGCGCCGGCCGCCCAGGCGGTCTCAGCCGATGTCGCCGGTGGGGGAGTCGTCCGTGGTCGCGGCCTCGTCGGCGTCGCGCTGCGCGGCCGCACCCTCCTCGGGCGACTCGCTGCCCGCGCCGTTCGACTGCTCGTCGGGCGCGTCGCCCGTGTTCGCGCTGTCCGGGTGTCCGTCGTCGATCGTCATGGGGTCTCCATCCGTTGGTGAATCGCCGACGCTGTCACGTCAGCACCGCGGCGTCCAGGGGGTCGACGGCGATCAGAGGGGAGTGACGCCGTAGCGAGCGGCGAACTCGGCGCTCGCCGCGTCCTCGAAGTCGTCGGCGTCGTCGCGCAGCTCGACATCGTTCACGTCGTTCACAGGTACGGCGCCAGGGCGCCCGCGGTGAGGGCGAACGCGAGGGCGGTGCCCCCGACGACGGTCGCTGCGACCACCGAGGCGCGCTCGGCGCGCCGGCGACGCGACACGTTGGCGGGGTGCATCGTCGAGCGCAGCGACGCCTTCGCGGCGTCCAGGCTGTCATAGCGTCCGATGGGGATGCCGTGCGCGTCGCGGGAGACGAATCCGCCGGCGACCGCGTCAACGCAGCCGTCGTATTCGCCGCCGCGGTGGGCGACCCAGAAGCCGGTGTCGACCTTCGCCCACAGCACGCGGGCAGGGGCGAGCGTCGGCACGACGGGAAGAGTGGGAGCGCTCATGTCAGGCGGCGACCGAGAGCGAGCGGCGGCGGGCCGGGGTGGCGACGCGCGCGGGCGTCACACGGGTCGGGTGGGCCTCGGGGATCTCGACGCGCAGGTCGACGACGAGTCCCGCTGAGGAGTTCGCCATCTCGGCCATGCTCTTCAGCGTCGTCGCGTCGAGGGTCTCGGGCTCCGCCGAATCGAACACGAATCGCAGGGGGATGGCCGGCTGCAGCCAGAGGGTGGAGCGGCCGGGGGTGCCGTCGACGTGCGTCCAGCTCAGGGTGAAGCTCTCGCTGCGGCGGAGCTTGGTCGTGGTCACGACCTTGAGGTGCGAGAGGAGACGGTCCGGGATGCGGATCGGTTCGGTCGACGTGCCGTAGAACAAGTGGCCCATGGGAACTCCCTTCGTGAGCGATTAGCTGTGTGTAGAACATACTCGCTTAGTAACTAGTTTGTCTAACTATTATTAACGAGGTATAGTCGGCTGACGAGCGGGGAGGAGTGTGTCATGACCGACGTCGAAACCACGTCCCGCGGACTCACGAGCACGGGACCTACCGAAGAGGTCACCTACTGGTACGGCGACGAGCCGACCGATCGCCGACGCCGGAGCAAGGCCGTTCTCGAAGCGCTGCGCATCTACCGGGCGGCCGAGGTCGCCATGCGACGCCGCACCCGCGACTCAATGGCGATGGGGGAGAACGAGCTCCTCGTCCTGCGCTATCTGCTCCGCGACGCCACCCGGCGCGTTCGCCCCGGAGAGCTGACCCGCTACCTCGGTCTCTCGACCGCGTCGACCACGGCGATCCTGGATCGCCTCGAGCGGTCCGGCCACATCACGCGTGCGGCGAATCCCGAGGACCGCCGCAGCATCTTCATTCAGGCCACCCCGCGCGCCGACGTAGAAGTGCGACAGACCCTCGGCAACATGCACGACCGCATGCTCGCGGCCGTGATCGACATGACGCCCGAGGAGTCCGCGGCCGTCGTCGCCTTCCTGCAACGCATGAGCGACGCTGTCGACGGCGTCGCGGTCGACAAGCGGGCGGTCGATTCGCCGTGATCTACGTGCTCGTCGGCGGACCGCGCGACGGACAGCACGTGGACGACCTTCCTCGCGGTTACCGCCTCTCCCTGACCGATCCTCAGCCGGAACCGTTCGCCGAGTTCGACACCGTTCGCGCGGTCTGGTTCGAACTCGACGAGTCGATGTTCCGTTCGGCGCAACGCCGCGATTGACCCGTACCCCACGCGCGCGGCCGGGGCAACCCGCCCTCGCCCGGCCCTCGTCGGCCGCAGAGTGGACCCATGCGTTGCGTGACCTATGCCGGCGAAACCGTGATGACCACCGACGACGTCGCCGCGTCGCTCGTGGAGTTGACCGCGGCAGTGGCGAAGGAGGGGCAGGCCGAGGCGGTCAGCATCCCCATCGTCACCGATGACAAGAAGGTCGCTCAGGCGGAGTTGGTGATCGGTGTGGGCAACGATGTGCTCTCCGCGCCCGTCGACTGGCACGACGAGGAGCCGGACTTCGCTCACGCGGCCGCCGAGTTGAAGAATCACCGACTGTTCCCGCGCCCGCACCTCAGGGCGGTCGAACCGACGTCCGACGAGGATGTCGACGAGCCCATCGACTGGGACTTCGACCAGCCCACGCAGGCCTGATCGCTGCCGGCCAGGCGCACGATCCGTTCGACTCGAGGATGGCGGATGGCACCGGGGCGGTGACCGGGTCTACACGCTGGACGAGATCGTTGCCGTGAAGGGCGACGGAACCGGGTGGCGTCATCCCGACGGTGCGTTCGTGGCATCCGCCGTTCACCGTCGGGAAATAGTCCTCAGGGATGATGTGCGACGGCCGGCCGTCGGTGAGGCTGGAGGAGTGCTCGCAGCCGCGCGAGCCCGACGCTTCCCCCGGAGTGGAGATCATGTCGCCCGACCAGTTGCGAATCGCCCCGACGACCGACGCCGCGGACGGTCGAGAACGTCAGCGCCGGAGTATCCGTCATGCGCAGGCGCAACTCGCCGCCTTCGTGCGGAGCTCCGCCGACGACGTCGCCGAGGCCGCCCATGCCGCCGAGGCGGCGCTGCGCAGCGCGCTGTCGTCGGGGGCGGGAGTGGAACGCGTGTCGGCGGAGCTGGAGGTCAGTCCTCGCGCTCTGCGAGCGATCGCCGATGGATCGGTGCCGTTGCGCAGCCTCCACCCCGACGACCGCCTGCGCTTCTCCTGAGCCTGCGCGCCGGTCGAGCCGTTCGGCTCGGGTCGGTCCGCGGAGGCCGGTTCTGTCAGGCCAGGCGCTCGGGACGGTACTTGTCGTCGCTGAAGCCGATGACGAGATATCCGATGACGTAGAAGATCACCAGCAGGAACAGCGAGAACACCCACCCGTGGCCGAATGCCCGGCCCACGCGGATGTGCACGATCACGTGGAAGACGAGGTTCACGATCGGCACGAGGTAGAGCAGGGTCAACCACCCCGAGAAGCCGGCGATGCGCACCATGACGACGAGGTTGACGATCGGGATGATCGCGAGCCACCCGGCGTGCCCGGCTTTGGCGAAGACGCGCCACAGCGCGACCACCATGAGGACGTAGATCGCGAGGGCGATCAGGGAGTTCGTGGCGCTCAGCGCGAAGATCGAAGTCTGGTCGGTGATCGACGAGGGCGAAGAGGTCAGCATGCGCTCATCGTAGGGGTTCTCCCAGCCGACGCTCAGGTTGGGCGCCCGCACGGCACGCCACGGCCGGGCGGGTTTACGCTCTCAACGAGGAGGCGGCCGAATGGGCGAGCGCAAGTTCGAGTGGGGCGGGCTGAGCGCCGACCGCGCCGATTACGTCACGGCCGCCGAGGCGCTCGCGATGCTGGAGGTCCTCGTCGTGGCCCAGGCCGATCTCGACGTCGCCACCGAGCTGCGCGACGGCGCCGCATGGGCCCGCTTCTCGCGCGGGCCGCGGTGGGCGCTCGTATCGACCCCCGGCTCGCGGTGGTTCTCGGTCGAGACCGACACGGGTCACCGCATGCAGCTCGTCGACGCGTCGTCGTCGAAGGACCAGAGCGCGCAGTTGCTCGCCGTCTACGTGGACGTGGCGGAGGCCTACGTGCGCTCCGACGTCGCCCCCGTGCCCGGTCGAGGGCTGAGCGGGTCGGTCGTCACCGTCGATGTCGACGGGCGCGAGGTGCTGCTTCACCTTCCGATCTCCCGACGGGTCCGGGGGATGTTCCGGCACTAGGCCGACGCGCCACCCCGGTCAACCCGGTGCGCCGGGCCGGGGCGGATTGCGACGCTGATGATCTCGACGAAGGGAACACCATGAGCGACCCGCAGCACACCCCGGCCGACGACGCGTCCGACCTCGGAGACGACCCCACGGTCAAGCCGAGCCAGGAGAACGACGTCGAAGAGGCCTCGAAGGCGCCGTCCACCGACGACCCGAACGCCGATCACCAGGCGAGCGGCATCGGCGTCATCGGCGACGAGTGATCCGGATGCCACGGATCGGCGTCGCGCTCCGCGTCGTCGGTCCGTGGCCGTGCCCGCGGAGCCGTACAAAGCGACGCCCGGCCGTCGGGACCGCCGCCGGTGCGGTGATAGCCTGGACCGGTCCGCCTCCGTAGCTCAGGGGATAGAGCGTTGGTTTCCGGTACCAGAAGTCGCAGGTTCGAATCCTGTCGGGGGCACAAGAATTCAGGGCCGCGATCCTAGTCAGTGACTGGGATCGCGGCCCTTTTCGCGTTTCCGGCGGCGATGCAGCGTAGAGCTGGTGCAGCCATTGGTGCAGCCATCTCGTCAGGTGGCCCACCGTGCGGCGTGTCGAAATTGTCCCGCGCCCATGCGGGACTGCGTGTAGGCGGCGCCGCGCACCCGGGTGAGGTGATTCTCGACGAAGGCGCGAAGGAGCTTCACCGTCACGCCGAGTTCCTCTGCGACCTCCTCGGGGTTGAGTCCGATGGTCTCGAGCTGGGCGTACCGCTCGGGGTCGATCAGGAGTGCCGCTGCGTAAGCGTCTGCCGCAGCTTCTGCCGTCTCGTCGCCGCGGTCGTGGTGTCCGAGGTACACGTGGGCGAGTTCGTGCGCGAGAACGCAATCTCGCTCGATGGGGGCGAGTTTGAAGTCGTAGATGACTCGCTGGTTCTCATGGTCGTAGAACCCGTTGTAGGGCTCAGGGAGGTGTGCGACGTGCACGGAGACTCCGAGCCGTGCCGCGTGAGCGAGTAGTTCTCGCATGGTCCCCTCCCCGCTAGTCGTCCTTGGCCGGCCGCTCGTCGGTGTTCGCCGCGTCGCGAAGGCCGGGGGTCACGTGTCCGAGGTAGGTCACGTTGTCCGCTTCGGTGACGGTACGTGGGGCCTCCGACACTGACTCGACGAGCTTGCGCAGTCCGTCCTCCGCGCTGCCTCCGCCGTTGTAGTCGATGAGGGCCATGTCGACGATCTCGCGGGAGCTCATGTTGAGTGCAGCGCTGATGCGCTCGAGTTCGGCGACGGTGGTCTCGTTCGCTCCGTCCTCTCGCCGCTGGTAGTTCGACAGGGGGATGCCGGCCTTTTCGGCGAGCTGGCTCTGCGTCATCTGTCGTCGCGAGCGCATGGCCCTGACCGCGTTTCCGAGGTGTCGGTCGAACGGGTGCGGGGTCTTCTTGGGGCGGGCCATGCACCCCACTTTAGGAGTCTGGGACCGCATGAGCGACTCCGGGCACGTCAGGGATAGTTGCGTACTTCATAAATGAGGTGCAATACTGCGAACATGACCTACCTGAGAAGAGCAGACGCTCCGACTCCCGCCCCGGCCGCCGGCCGTCAGGCGAACTCCGCTGCCGCACGTCCCGTCGATGGGGACATGTCGGTGCGCGAGTTCCTGACGGCCGGCGGCCTTCGTGGTTTCACGACCGCCGACATGTTCCCGGGGGTGACTGCGTGAACGACGCTCCGAAGCTGGACAAGCTGGCGTACTCGCTCGAAGAGTTCGCCGAGGCAGTGTCCCTCTCGTACGCGCAGATCCTCCGGCACATCGCGAACGACGAGCTCATCGCGAAGTACAGCGGACGGAAGGCGCTCATCCTCAGAGCCGAGGGAGAGAGATTCCTTCGCGCTCTGCCCGAGGCGCGCGCACCCAAGGTCCGGTCATGAGCGGCCTGATCCTGGCGGAGAAGCACCCGGTTGCCGCCCTGTCTGTGTGCTTCGGCTTCCTCTACGGGCTGGTGCTGCTGGCCGGTGTGAACGTGTGGGTCGCGTTCACGGTGGCGCTGCTGCTCGGCCTGGGTCTGACGATCGCGTTCGTCGTGGACGTGTCTGCGCCGTACCTGACGCTCGACTGTAGGGATGAGCATCACGGTGCGTGTGACGAGTGCTGGTGTGAGTGCCACGCTCCCGAGGCTGCGCACCTGAGCGAGGTGGCGTGATGCCCACGAGCACCGTCACGGTTACACCCTCGGCAACCGTCCTCCCCGATATCCCCGGGAAGGTGCACGGGATCAAGAGCACGAACCCCTGGTCCGTCCAGTGCGATGACTGCCTGAAAGTCTTCTCGGGCGAATGGCTGCTCGCAGTCGCCAAGTCGGCGACGTTCAATAGCCGCGCCGAGATCGACGGCCTACGGCTCTGCGAAGCCTGCTGGCGCGAACGCGGCTGGCAAGACACCTACGAAGGCTGGGCGCAGGTACCGCAGCCTCATTGACCCTGCCGGGGGCGTTCGCCCTCTCTGATGCCGGCGATGGTCGCCGATGGCGCCCCCGGTAGTCGAACCACCATCCCCCCACCTTCCTCTGCGGCACATGGCCGATGTCTTGTGCTGCCCGAAACACCTGGAGTCGAAGTGAATCCTGATCCGATCGTCCTGGAGTACATCTCCCGGCAGAACGAACGCGCCCGTCAGGCGGCGGCCGACCGGCAGGCGGTCCTGCACCGTGCGGCCGTGGCCCGTCGTCGCAAGGCGAAGCGCGGTGGCAAGCGATGAACCGCGAGAAGCTCGCCGTCATCGGTGTGGGCGTGCTCGGCGCGGCAGTGAGTGTGCTGGCCGTGGTCGGCCTGGCGGTGATCGCATGAGCGCCACCATCGCTGAGGCTCTGCGCGACGCCCAGCACGCTCTGGACAACTGGACCGATGCAGGCTGCAAGGTTGCGCTGCGCGAGCTCGTCTCGGCGCTGACGGCCCCGCCCGCCGAGGACGTCCGCGAGGCGGTTGCGAAGGCCGTCTGCGCCGCGGACGAGCCAACCCTTGACTACGAGCGCAAGTGGCCCAGCGAGACCGACGAGATCTTCCGCGACGAGGCGTGGCGCTACTACCTCGGCATCGCCGACCGTCTCATCGCGTCGGGTATCCCTGCGGCCGCCGCCCTCGCTGCGGCCTGTGAGGTCCGCCCGCGCGGGACGGTCACCGACGCCGAGGAGATACCTGACACCTTCCCCGCCGCGCTCGGCGAGCTCGTCGTCGACAGCGAGGGCGACGGCATCAACCACGTCCGGCACATCACGCTTCGCGACGTGCTCGGCCAGCACATACTCTCCGACGTCGCGGCCGAGGCTTGGGCGCTAACCCGACAGGCCCGCCCGTGACTGTCGTCATCGGCCTCGACACGTCGCTCACCACGACGGGTGTCGCCCGGGTCGACCTCGGCGTCGGTGGTGCGGGTCAGGTGGAGGCCGTGCGCTGGGGGACCGCTCAAGCAAAGGCACCCGCGCCCAGCCGTTCCACTCCGGCGTCGGAGCGACGTCGTCTCCGGGTGATGACGCGGGCCGTGCTCGCGCACGTGCCGGAGCGGGTCGACCTCGTCGTTCTCGAAGGGCCGGCTCCCGGAGCGAAGTTCTCCGGCAAGGCGGATGAGCGGTCGGGCCTCCGGTGGATGCTGATCGACCAGCTCGTGCCCCGCACCCCGACGGGTGAGGAGGTCGTGCTGATCGACCCGCAGACGCGTGCGGTGCTCGCGTGGGGCAAGGGGATGCCGCGGCGGAAGAAGGGGCAGTCGTCGGATCAGGCGAAGGCTCCGGTGCTCGCGGCGGTGCGCGCTCGCGTGACGGGCGCGGACGTCGCGGATCACAACATCGCGGACGCTGTGGCGCTCGCGGAAGCCGGGGCGCACTTCCTCGGCATGGCGGTCGAGTACTCGGCCGCGCAGGTTTCGGCGCACGCGAAGGTCGCGTGGCCGGTGGGTGGGCCGCTCGTGCCCGCCAGATCGAAGGGATGAGACAGATGTCGGCTATCAAGTGGTCCAGCAAGAAGCCCGCTGACGACCTGAACGGACTCGAGCCCCTGCTCGAGCACTTCATGGACCCGCAGCCCGAGGACGTGGTGGCGATCACAATCGTGCGCCGCGCGGTCCGTCACCTGCCCGACGGGGACGACGCGTACCCGGAGGTGCGGTTCGCCCGCATCGAGCCGGTGCTGTCGGATGAGGACCGGGTGACGGTGCAGGGCATCCTCGAGCGGGCGTACCAGGCCCGTGTGCACGACGAGGCCCTCGACCTCGGCGACGACGAGGCGGTGGCCTGATGGGCGGCGTCGACCTGAACCGCTATGGGATCCGCTCCCGCCTGGCGGCTCGTCGTAAGGGTCAGGCCCGCACCGCGCGGGATCGCATCGAGGCGCAGTACGCGCCGTCCGCACGCGATCTGTTCTTGGCGCTGCGTCTGCGGCTGCTGTCGTCGCGTCCGATCGTCGGCGACATGCCCCCGGTGCGGGGTGCTGACGGTGTCACGACGCCGCTGCGGCCGATCTACGGGAAGCCCACGTTCCGCAACGTGATCGAGGACGGGGAGCTCCGATGACCGAGTGGCCGCCGCAGGAGGGTACGACCCTCGTCGAGGGGATGCCGGAGGAGGACTACCACGCTCACCCCGCGCTGTCGGCGTCGGGCATGAAGCAGATCCTTCGGTCTCCGAAGCACTACATGCAGTCCCGGAACGAGCGGGTCGAGAAGCCGGCGTTCGACGTGGGGCACGCGGCGCACGCGCTGGTGCTCGGTGTCGGGCAGCCGATCGTGGAGGTGCCGGACGAGATGCTCGCGTCCAACGGTGCGCTGTCGACGACGAGGGCCAAGGAGTTCGTCGCGGAGGCGCGCGCCAACGGGCAGGTTCCGCTGAAGCGGGACACGTTCCTGCGGGTGCGGGGCATGGCGGACGCTGTGCTGGCGAACGCGAAGGCCCGCGCGATCTTGGAGCGCCCGCGCTACACGGAGGTGTCGCTGTTCGCGTTGGACCCGGAGACGGGTGTGCCTCTGCGTGGTCGCCTCGACGTGCTCACCGGTGCGCTGGTGGCGGATGTGAAGACGACGCCGGACGTGCGGGAGCACAAGCTGCGGTCCGTCATCCAGGACTTCGGGTACGACGTGCAGGGCGAGGTGTACCGCCTGCTGGTGCAGCTCGTGCTCGACATCGACGCGGAGCCGGTGCAGCTCATCTTCGTGGAGAAGGACGCGCCGCATGAGGTGCGGGTGGTGAAGCTCGGCGAGGGGTGGCAGGCCGGCGGGTTCGCGCGGATGCGCAGAGCGATCGAGGTGTTCCAGTCGTGCGTCGAGTTCGGGGTGTGGCCGGGCGCGGATGACGAGGAGGGGGAGGCGTCGGAGATCGAGCCTCCCGCGTACTACCTCGCTGACGTGGCGCGTCTGACGGGGGCGGTGGCCTGATGGTGCTGCAGACGAGGAAGCCGACGGGGCTGCCGTCGTGGCCGGTGGTGCTGCTCGGCGGTCGGGAGAAGGCGGGGAAGACGTGGACGGCCCTGCACGGTTCGACGTCGCCGCTGGTCGGTCGGACGCTGTACATCGGCGTCGGTGAGGACGACCCGGACGAGTACCAGGCGATCCCGGGTGCGGACTTCGACATCGTCCTGCACGACGGCACCTACGCGGGTATCCGCGGCGCCGTGGAGGACGCGGTCTCGGAGCCCCAGGTCGATGGGAAGCCGACGCTGATCGTCTTCGACTCGGCGACGCGGGCGTGGAACCTGATCGTCGACAACGCGCAGGCGGTCGCGAACCGGAAGGCGAAGGGTCGGCAGGACCCGCTGACGGGGGATTACTCGGTGACGCCGGACCTTTGGAACGCGGCGGCCGCGCAGTGGGCGGGGATCATGAACCCCCTCCTGCGTCACCAGGGGCCGGTCGTGGTGACCGCACGGCTGGACAACGTGATGGTGATGCGGAACGGGCAGCCGACGTCGGAGAAGGAGTGGAAGATCCAGGGTCACAAGACCCTCCCGTTCGATGCGTCCGCGGTGGTGGAGATGCGGGAGCGGGGTCACTTCCTGCTGACGGGTGTCCGGTCGGCGCGGATCGCGTTGCCGAAGCCGCGTCTGATCCCGGAGTTCTCGCTGCCGTGGTTCTGGGACCTGCTGGGCCTGGCGCAGGGCGTGGGGGAGCGGGTGCATTCCGGCATCGTCGCGGACTCCGGTCTGGAGGATGCGGTCGCGGCGGTGCAGGCCGCGCGGAACCTCGCGGAGCTGCAGAAGGTGTGGGCGGACGTGAACCGTGCGGGCCTCGGCAAGGAGCCGGAGTTGATCGAGGCGAAGGACGTTCGGAAGCACGAGCTGCAAGCGCCTGAGAGCGCCCCGGAGGCTCGGGCTGCGGTCGACGGTGCCGAGACGGGTGGGAGCGCGTCAGCCGGGCGCGAGGCACTCGCCATCGCCACTCCCGGGGTGGAGGTGCAGCCGTGAACGACTTCATCGCCAGCAACGAATACGGGGTGCGTGAGGTCGTGGAGCCGGATGCGGGTCTGCAGCTTCTGTGGAAGGACCGGACGGTTGCCCGTGAGTCGGCAGTCTCGTCCAGCCAGGTGCAAGCACTGCGGGAGTTCTTCGAGGCGGAGGCTGACGAACGCATCGGCCGGTGGCGTTGGGCCGCGAACCCCGACTACGTCGTGTACCCGGACCGGCTCAACACCACGCCGCCGAGTGGCGCCATCCGCGTATGGAACGAGAGGACCGGCGTATCCCGCTACTACCTCAACCGCGATGGCGTGGACGGCGTAGGTGGGCAGTTCGACCCTGCGGCAGCCGCTTACTTCGATGCTCACCCGGAGCCGAAACCGTGGACGCGCGCAAAGGCGGGCGAGCTGTGGTTCCTGACGATCACCAGCCTTGGCCCGGAGACGAGACTCCGATGGGAAGCGCAGGGCGAACCCGTGCGCTTCTGGTCCGGCGGTCTGCACATCGACGCCCGCTCGGGTGACATCACTGCGGGGCGCCAGGTCAACGCGGAGGCGTCGGCATGAGTGTGCGTGAGGGCGTGCCGCTCGCGCGCACCCGGGACGGGGCGATCCTCGGCGTCGACCAGCGGCGTATGCGGGGCATGATCCCCGGGCTCATCGAGGCGCGGTACCTGCTGCCTGGTGACCGGGTCGTCGTGGCGGAGGGCGTCGAGGGCGTGGTGCAGACCATGCCCACCCCGTCGGTCGTGTTCCCCGGTTCGGTGCACGTCCTCACGCACACCGACGACGACGCTCCGCTGCAGGTGGAGCGGGCGCTGGACGAGCACGTCATGGTGCGCGCCGCCGGCGCATTCGACGACAGGGGCCGCCGGTGAGGACGTGGGCTGACGGGTTCGTCGCCTACCTCGGGTCGTACGAGGTGCGGCTGCACCGGCGGACGAACACGTTTCGCGGGGTGCTGTGGCCGGAGAAGTGGTCGGGGCTGGTCAGCCCGGACAGGCAGTTGGAGATCGCGGTGAACGCGAGGAAGGGGAGGACGGCATGAGCCAGGTAATCGAGGCCACGCTCGTCTGGCCCACGGGGGAGCCGGTCGACATCGCGTCGATCGAGGGGTACACGAAGGACGCCCGGTCGGTGGCTCACCCGCTGGACACCGACGAGGTGCTCACCCCCGACGAGGTGGTGCGGCAGCTCAACGAGGTGTCGCGGTGGGCGGAGCGGATGGTCGTCGTCATCAAGAAGGCGCAGGCGCACATGCGGCTGTGCTCGGCGGAGCGGGACGAGGCGCGCGCGCAGGCCGTGCTCGACGTCGCCGAATACCCGGAGCGGGAGCGCTCGGCGCGCGTGACCCTGGCGACGAAGGACGAGCGCCGCATGTACGACGCCGCGGTCGTCGCGTACGAGGAGGCCCGCCGCGCCGGGAACCTCCTCAAGGAGCACTCGATGCGGCTGCAGTCGATCGGGAAGCTCGTCGGCCTCACCTACCAGCACGGGGGTGCGTGATGGTCGCCCCGACGACACACGTCCGCGGGCTCGTGCTGCGGCGCGACGGGTCGCAGTGCGTGTCGTGCGCGACGCACACGTACCCGCTGGAGATGAACCACCGGCAGTCCGTCGGCGGCGGCGGGTCGAAGGTGCGGCCGTTGCCGCACGAGCTCAACACGGCGTGCTCGCGCTGCAACATGCGCTTCGAGTCGGACCTGCTGGCGAAGGGCCTCGCCTTCGGGTGGAAGGTCCGCAAGTGGGTGAAGAACCCCGGGCTGGTGCCGATGTTCAACGCGGCCCGCGGCCGGTGGGGACTTCTCACGAGCACGGGTGGCGTCGTGGTGATCACCGCGGTGGACGCGTTCGCGCGGATGCGTGAGGTCTACGGCGAGCAGTGGGACCAGTGGGCGGCGGAAGCCGGGCTGCTGGCGATGAGAGGAGCGACGCGGTGAGCGTCGAGAGACAGGGTGGCGTCCCGTTCGAGGAGGCCACCGCGAAGGACTTCATGCAGGTGCGCGCGGCGCTCGTGCGTCGCCTCGGCGGTGCGAATGAAGCGCTCGTGTGGACGCGCATCGACTGGCGCGCTGACTCCGCGAGAGTCGCACATCAGACGGAGGACGGCACCCACTGGTGGGCCGCGACGTACCCGGAGATCGCCGACGAGACGGGGCTCACTCCGGAGCAGGCGCGGCGAGCCGTGGAGAAGCTCGTCGACGGTGGCTTCCTGCTCGCCGAGCAGCAGCACGGCTTCTCCCGGAAGCGCAGCTACGCACCCGTCTACTCCCATGTGGCGGATTCGCCAGATGGCGAGACCGCCGGATCGAAGCGGCGAAATCGCCAGATCGAACTGGCGAAATCGCCAGATGTTCCTCTTATAGAGACATCAGAGACAAGAGACACCCCTGTAGTCCCCAGAGGGGACGCGGTGCTCGAAGCCCTCGACGTCGTCTGGGATCTCTGGCCGTCGCCGAGGCGCGGCACCCGCAAGAAGGTCGAGTCCTCCCTCCGAGGGGCGGTGCGCGCGATCGGCGGCCCGTCGAAGCTCCCTGACCTCATCGCTGCCGTGCGGCGCGACGTCGCCGTCTGGCGCACCTGGCCGACAGCGGACGTGCAGTACGTCCCCGGCCTCACCACCTGGCTGAACCAAGAGCGGTGGACGTCCGCGCCACCACTCCCGCGCGCCGGGTCGGTCGCGCAGCAACGACAGGACAACAACCTCGCGCTCCTCGAGCGCTACAAGAACGAAGGGAAGACCGATGGACAAGTCGCAAGTGGCCCTGCTGCTGGTGTTCGGAGCATCACTGCAGGGGCGTGAGGTCACGGACCTGCAGGTGGAGGCGTGGACGAAGCTCCTCGCCGACGTGCCGTTCGAGGACGCGATGGACGTCGCCGAGGCGCACTACCGGAACGAGTCGCGCGCCCTCTGGCCCGCAGACATCCGCCGCGCCACGGTCGACCGTCTGCCAGCCGAGGACTCGTGGATGGGGCTGAGCCGATGACCCGCACCCAGCCGCATGAGGGGGACGTGATCGTGTGGACGAAGCCCGCGTGTCAGCAGTGCCGGATGGTGAAGTTCCGCCTCGAGGCCGCCGGCGTGCCATACGTCGAGGCCGACATTACGGCTCCCGCGCACGCCGACGACCTCGCCCACTTCGTCCGCCTCGGCTTTTCGTCCGCGCCGATCACCGAGTACCGCGGCATCGCCGTGCCCGGGTTCATGCCGTCCGAGATCGACCGCGTCATCGAAGCGTGGCGCGCCGACCACCAGCAGGAGGTAAAGGCATGAGGATCCTCACTGTTCGCCAGCCGTGGGCGTGGGCGATCATCCACGGCGGGAAGGACGTCGAGAACCGCGTTCGCAACATCGCCGGGGACTACCGCGGGGCCGTCGCCATCCACGCCGGCCTGGCGCCCTTCGAGAAGGACAACGCCGCCAGCCGCGCGCACGTGGCCGCTCATGGCGGCGAGACCGACACCGTCCTGCACTACGGGGGAATCATCGGCGTCGTCGACCTGGTCGACGTGCATAGCGCCTCGGTCATCGACGGGTGCGGCCGCATGGACAACCACTGCCACGAGCACCCCGACGGATGCCGGCGCCACTGCTCCACCTGGGCAATGGGCCCCGCACCCGAGGGCTGGTACCAGCACCTCGTCCTCGCCAACCCGCGGGCGCTGGCCCAGCCAATCCCGTACCGCGGGGCGCTCGGCCTCCGCCACCTCGAGGACGACATCGTCGCGCGCATCGAAGGAGCGCTCGCATGATAGCCCCGCACTACGAGGACGCCGGCCTGCGCCTGTGGCACGGCTTCAACCTCGACATCCTGCGC
The DNA here is from genome assembly GCF_042958465.1 of Microbacterium sp. NPDC007973. Taxonomy (NCBI): domain Bacteria; kingdom Bacillati; phylum Actinomycetota; class Actinomycetes; order Micrococcales; family Microbacteriaceae; genus Microbacterium; species Microbacterium sp. NPDC007973. The sequence continues at coordinate 381,663 of NZ_JBIBJJ010000001.1, read as the reverse complement.
GCCGATGCGCTCGGCTACCCCCACGCGTTCGGCTACCACCCCGATCGGCTAATCCCGGACGGCACCTACGACTCGATCGTCACCGACCCGCCCTACGAGCTCGGCTTCATGGGCAAGGGGTGGGACTCCTCCGGCATCGCGTACGACGTCGACGTGTGGCGCGAGTGCCTCCGCGTGCTCAAGCCCGGCGGACACCTGCTCGCCTTCGGCGGATCCCGCACCTGGCACCGCATGGCCGTCGCGATCGAGGACGCCGGGTTCGAGATGCGCGACTCGATCGCGTGGCTCTACGGCTCCGGGTTCCCGAAGTCGATGAACGTCGCGGCCGCGATTGACAAGACCGGCGGCGCGTCACCAGAGACGCAAGCGCGCACGCTTCGCGCGGCCCGAGAGCGCGCTGGCATGTCCCGCGAGGATGTCGCCGCCGCCGTCGGCTGCTCCGCCGCGTCGGTCGGGAACTGGGAGGACGGCCGTGCACGGGCGAAGGGTCGAGCGGTCGAGTTCATCACGCCCGGGCCGGAGTACCGCGATGCCCTCGCGAACCTGCTTGGGTACTCCGTCGACGAGCGCGCGATCATCGGCGCGACCGACGATCGCCGCGGCGACGGCACGGTCATCGGGCTCGGTCACTCCGGAAAGGAGTACGGACCCGCGGCTACCGACGCCGCTCGCGAGTGGGAGGGCTGGGGCACCGCGCTCAAGCCCGCCTTCGAGCCCATCGTCGTGGCCCGCAAGCCGCTACGCGGAACCGTTGCGGCGAACGTGCTGATGCACGGCACGGGCGCACTAAACATCGACGCGAACCGCACGCCCGCCACGGACTCGCAGCTCGCCGAGAAGTACGCCAGCGTGCAGAAAGCGGGCGCACGGCAAAACAGCGTCTACGGAACCGACGAACGATCACGCGAGGGGTCGGCCCCGCACGAAGGAGGGCGCTGGCCCACCAACGTTCTGCTCGATGGTTCGCAGGCGGCCGCGCTCGACCTTCAAAGCGGCGTCACGAAGAGCCGCAGCGGCGGTCTGAGCACGAAAGCGCTCGGCGTCCTGAACGACGACGCGTGGGTGGCTCGCGATGTACCCCGGACCGGGCACGACGACGAGGGTGGTGCGTCACGATTCTTCCCGACGTTCCGGTACGAGGCGAAGGCTCCCACGTCGGAGCGTCCGAACGTGGAGGGCACGGTGCACGCGACGGTGAAGCCGCTTGCGCTGATCCGGTGGCTCGTGCGCCTCGTCACCCGCCCCGGCGGTCGCGTCCTCGACCTGTACGCCGGGTCCGGCACCACCGGTGAGGCCGCGCTGCTCGAGGGCATGGAGGTCGACCTCATCGAGCTCGAAGAGGCGCACCTGCCCCTGATCCTCGCTCGCGTGCGCAAGCCGCTGCACCCGGGACTCTTCGGCGACTGGGAGGAAACCGCATGACCACCTACGACGACACCCCACCCGACGACCCGTACGCCGACGGTTCCGCGAAGGTCGACGAGGAGCTGCACACCGAGCAGTCCGTCATCGGCGCGATGATGCTCACCCCCCGCGCCACCGAGGAGGTCCTCGGCCTTCTCCGAGGTCGCGACTTCCACACCCCGCGGCACGAGCTCATCTTCGACGCCGTCCAGGCGCTGCACGCTGCCGGTCACCCGACCGACGTCGTCGCCGTCACCGACGAACTCATCCGCACGGGGGAGCTGCAGCGCGCGGGAGGAGCCGACTACCTCCACCAACTCACCTCGGTGGTGCCCACGGCCGCGAACGCCGGTTACTACGCGGAGATCGTCGCACAGCACTCCGCACGGCGTGCTCTGACCGACATCGGCACCCGCCTGTCAGCCAACGCCGCCGACCCCGGCGTCGCGATCGCCCGCGCGCTCGAGGATCTCCGCGAGCTCAGAGACGGATCACGTGTCGCCGTCGACGAGAGAGCGAAGACCCTCCGCGAAGTCCTCGACGTCGACCCGTCGATCGACGCGTACGACTGGGCCATCCCCGGCCTCCTCGAACGCCGCGACCGACTCGTCCTCACCGGCGCCGAAGGAGGCGGCAAGTCCACCTTCCTCCGCCAGGTCGCCATCCTCTCCTCCGCCGGCATCCACCCGTTCCGCTTCTCACCCATCGACCCCGTCAAGGTGCTCGTCATCGACGCGGAGAACAGCGAGAAGCAGTGGCGCCGCGCCGTCCGCGAGATGACCGACAACGCCGCGCAGCTCGGTCGCCGAGACCCCCGAGACTCCCTCGACCTCCGCTGCCTCACCAAGCAGATCGACATCACCCGCCCCCAGGACCTCGGACGCGTCCACCGCCTCGTCGACGAATCGAAACCCGACCTCGTCCTCATCGGCCCGCTCTACAAGCTCGTCCCCAGGTCCATTAACAACGACGACGACGCCGCCCCCGTCATCGCCGCCCTCGACTCCGTTCGAGACCGTGACGTCGCCCTCCTCATGGAAGCGCACGCCGGCCACACCGTCTCCCGCCGAGGAGAACGCGACCTCCGCCCCCGCGGATCCTCCGCACTCCTCGGCTGGCCCGAGTTCGGCCTCGGTATCTCACCCGACAACGACCTGACCAACGGCCGCCGCACCTTCACCGTCTCCCGGTGGCGAGGCGACCGCGACCAACGCGCGTGGCCCGAGAAGCTCCACCGCCGCGACAAGACCAACCCCGGCCAGCTCTGGCCCTGGGCACCCACCAACTCCCTCTGAAAGGCACCCCATGGCACCCACCAGCAAGGGCCCGCGGATCGTCGATCTGCTCGCCGACATCGCCCGCGAACTGTGGCTCGCGAACCGCCTCAACGCGCTCCGCATGAGCCAGTCCGCGCTCGCGCACGACACCGCCAACCGCTCCGCCACCCCCGAGGCGCGCGCCCGCGTCGCCCGGAAGAACGACCTGCGCCGCCAGGTGCGCATCGAACTCGGACTCGAAGACGAGGAGACGAAGGCATGACTGAACGAATCGACCACGTCGGCTGGGCGCGCGAGTTCGTTCGCGCCGCCGAGAACGCATTCGACGATGAGGTGACGACCACTCCGCGGGATGAGCCGACCGTCAGTGAGAACATCGCGCTGGCGCAGGTGCACGCGACGCTCGCTTTCGTCGAGCAGCAGCGCATCGCCAACCTCATCGCGCTGGCCAGCCTGCCCGGAACGAATGGGTTCGAGGACGCCGCCTACGACGCCCGTACGGCGGCGCTCATGGAAGGTCTTCTCGATTCCGAAACTGTCCCGGCCGTGCCGGGGTACGGACCTGCTGGCATCGACGAACGCGTGTTCATCCGCCCGGATATCCGAGAGGGGCTGGGACTGTGATCCAGAGAGACATCCCCACCACGGTCGCGAGCGTCGAGCTCGGCGACCAGTACGACGTGCAGATCACCGTCGCCGACCCGCTGACCGGGGCACAGGCCACCACCTCGCTCACGATGAGGGAGGCCGCCGACTTCATCCAGGAGATCGCCGAGGTGCTCGCTCAGGCGCGCGACACCTGCATCGTCGACCTCGCCGCCCGCACTCACACCACCGTCGCTCACGGCTTCGACATCGACTGGGCCATCCACCCCGAATGCCGCGACGGGAAGTGCCGGAACTGCGACGGCCAGACGATGGACACCCGCGACCAGATGGTCCCGTGCACTCACCGCTGCCACCAGACGGAGATCTTCACCTGGGACGGCCGCGGCAGCATCGACGCCCTCGCAACGCACGACCACGTGCACGACCCGAACGGCACGTGCCTCAAGAACCGCGACGGCGCCAAGTGCGCCCCGATTCAGGACGGGACGCGATCGTGAACGGCGACTACTGCTCCACCGCCCCCTGGACGAACGCGTGCGTCGCCACCCTCGCCAACCTGCTCCTCCAGGCCGACCTCCAGGGCATCCACGCCTGGGCAGAGGACCACAACGCCACCGGCGACAGCCTGGGGGAGGACGCCTTCGTCACCGCCATCGCCTCCCTCGGCTCCGACGTGCAGCACCGCGCCGCAGCCCGCGTCCGGGCGATGACGGGCCGCGAGGTCATTTTCGCCCCCGCCGCCTCTCCCGACGCCACCCCCGCAGAACGAGACGTCGAGCTCATCGTCAGCATGACCCTCAACCGTGACAACCCCGGCCTCCTCGGCGTCTTCGACGGCATCCGTGAACGTGACGCCTGGGAGCCGATGGTCGCGGCGCTCATCGCCTGGGCCACCGTCATGCTGCAGGTAGAAGCCCACCAGGCGGGAGGGCTCTCGTGAGCGCGATCGTCTCGCCGGCCGGATACGCGCGCCCTACCGTGCCCTGGAACGGCCTCACCGTCACCGACCTGTTCTGCGGTGCCGGCGGCTCGTCGTCGGGTCTCGTCGAGGCGGGCTACCGCGTCGTCATCGCCGCGAACCACTGGGCGCTCGCGATCGAGTCGCACCAGATCAACCACCCCGACACGGACCACTCGCAGGCCGACATCTCGCAGGTGAACCCGGCCTACTTCCCGAAGACGCACGTCCTTTGGGGGTCGCCGGAGTGCACGAACCACTCGATCGCGAAGGGCGTCAAGCGCCAGCGTCAGCAGGACCAGGCACTGTTCGAGCTCGACGGCACCCGCCCACTGCCCGACGAGGCCGCGAACCGCTCGCGCGCCACGATGTGGGACATTCCCCGCTTCGCCGAGCACCACCGGTACATGGCGATCATCCTCGAGAACGTCGTCGACGCGTACCGGTGGGACCAGTTCGACGCGTGGCAGATGGCGATGCGCGCGCTCGGCTACCGGATGCAGCTCGTGTGGCTGAACAGCATGCACGCGCAGATCGGCGGGCTGCCCGCGCCGCAGTCCCGGGACCGCATGTACGTCGTGATGTGGCGCGAGGATCTCGTGTCGAAGGACCGCCAGGGCCCCGACGTCGGGAAGTGGACCCGGCCGATGGCGTTGTGCGCAGAGCACGGCGAGGTGCAGGCCGTCCAGGCGTTCAAGAAGAAGGAGTCGTGGGGCCGCTACCGCGCGCAGTACGTCTACCGCTGCCCGACGTGCTGGACGCCAATCGAGCCCGGGTGGCTGGCCGCCGAGTCGATCATCGACTGGTCGCTGCCCGCACCGCGCATCGGCGACCGCGCGAAGCCCCTCGCCGAGAAGACGCGTGAGCGCATCCGCCGCGGCATCGAACGCCACTGGGCGCCGATCATCGCGAAGGCCGCGGGGAACACCTACGACGGCGTCACGACCGGTTCGGGCTACCTGCGCGTCAGCGACCTCGACGCGCCCATCCCGGCGCAGACGGGCACCGCTGAGCACGGCCTCGCGATGCCGCCGGCGTTCCTCGCGCAGTTCCGTGAGCGCGACCGGACGCAGACGCTCGCCAAGGCGCTGCCGACGGTCGTCGCCGACGGCGCTGGCCAGGCGCTGCTGGTACCTGTCGAGGGCCGCGACGGCAAGAGCGCGGCGTCGACCGCCGAGCCCCTGCGCACGCAGTCGACGCGCAACGAGACTGGCCTGCTCGTCCCGTACTACTCGAAGGGCACCTCGCGGCCGACGACCGATCCGATGGGCACGGTCACGACGGTCGACAGCGCAGGTCTCGTTGTCCCGCTCCGCAACCACGGCGTCGCGAAGCCGACGACGCACCCGATCGACACGGTGAGCGCTGAGGGCAACCATCACGCGCTCGTGATGCGGAACAACCTGGGCGGCGCCGAGATGACGACCCCGGCCACGGAGCCGCTGCGCACCCTCACCACGGGCGGGCATCAGTCTCTGCTCGAGCCGGGCGCGCCGATCAGCCTCGACGTCGACGACGCCGGCTTCCGCATGCTCGAGCCCCACGAGATCCAGCTCGGCATGGGCTTCGCCGCCGACTATCACCTCGTCGGGTCGAAGCGAGACAAGGTCAAGCAGGCCGGGAACGCCGTCACCCCGCCCGCCGCGCGCGACCTCGGCCACGCCGTCGCCGAGTTCCTCCTGGCGGTGCTCGCATGACCGCCTACGCCTACCTGCTGTCGCAGACGCCCGTCATCATCGCCCACCTCCGGGACAGCATGGTGATGCTCGGCGCCGCCGTCTACGACCGCGATCGCGTCGACACCAGCCGCGAACAGACCGTCCCCTTCCGCCTCGACGCGATGGTCGACGCCGACACCCTCTGGGACGCCCTCACCGCCTACGGCAACGAGATCGCCCTCGCCATCCGCCCCGCCCCCCACGCCCTCACCGCCCGCCTCCGCGCCTCCCAGGCGTGGAACGAAGCAGGGGACGCGGCCTACACGATCGCCGCGTGGCTGACCGGCAACGAGGAACGCATCGCCCAGCTCACCCCGAGCGACGCAGCCGACATCGCAGCGGACCACCTGTTCGACCTCATCCGCCGGCTCCTCGCCCGCTACCGCATCGAACCCCGCCGCCTCCGCACCCACACCCGCCAATGCCTCCTCTGCGGCGAACCCGACGCAGCCGTCTACGCGGAATGGTCCATCGGGCGGGACGGTCAGGTGGAGCACACCGAGCAGTGCATCGTCTGCGGCGAACGGTACGACGCCGACCTGCTCCCCAGCCGCGCCGCGATCGTCACCCTGCCGGAGTGGCGCCCGCCGGCGGAGGTGACGCAGTGAGCGCCCTCGACACCGCACCCTGGCCGCAGACCGAACCGTGCTCGCTGGCGGATGTGCTCCTGCCGCACCGCAACACCGCGGGGGCGTGCGACCACTGCGGGAAGGCCCTCACCGGCCGCCAGAAGCGGTGGTGCTCGTTCGAGTGCTCACGGGTGGAGGCACCGCATCACGACTGGAACGTGGCGAGGAAGGCGGCGAAGCGTCGCGACGGCCACAAGTGCGTGAAGTGCGGCCGCCCCGACGACGTCGACCACAACCTCCGCTCCATCCTCGAGGTGAACCACATCGAGCCCCGCGTCGGGAAGGGGTACGGGTGGGGGTGCTGGAACCACCAGGACAACCTCGAGACCCTCTGCCGTCCCTGCCACGTCGAGGTGACGAAGGCGCAGATCGCGGGACGCAAGGCGGAGCACGACGCCCGAGCGAAGGCACGCGACGACGAGGTCAACGGCGCCCGCCCGCTCTTCGAGGTTGACCCCGATGGCTGACCTCGACGAGGACGGCACCCCACTGCTCACCTACCGCGAAGCCGCCGCCCGAGTCCGCCGCTCCGTCCGCACCCTCTGGCGGTGGCGGAAGAAGGGCATGCGCATGGGGTGGGGGATCCGCGAAGGCCAGCGGGTCCGCGTCGTCCGTGAGGACGTGCTCCTCGCCCACTGGCGCAGCATCCTCCGCGCCGACCTCGCCCTCCGCCCCACCGTCCGCCGAGCCGACGCCGGCCGATGGACACCCAGTACCGAGAAGGAGACCCCATGAGCGTCCAGACCGTCTTCGAGATCCACGCCACTGAGGACGAACCCATCCACGCGATGCTGCGGGAGGTGCAGACTCTACCCACCTACGAGCGCGAGCTGGTCACCGCCCGACTCATGGTGCACGAGGGCACCCGCCGCGCCGAGGCAGCCGCTGCGTCCATCGCGCTCCGCAACCAGGAGCAGCGGCGCACCAGCCTGGCGCGCGCAACTCGAGCCCGCAACCGCAAGCTCGGGACCACCAACCACCCGAATGGGGGCCTGTGATGGGAATTCACCCGATGGAGCGGCTACTTCGCTTCCTGTTCTACTGCGAATGCTGCTGGGACGGGTGCGATTGCGGATGCCTCATGGAGTGCCCGCAACGCCGCAACCACGCCGCCTACGTAGACCACGCGGATGGGGGTGCAGACCGTGGCTGAGTGCCTGAACTGTGGCGAGACTCCCGAGTCGCTCAAGCGCCAGGGCATCACGATGTGCGCTATCGAGGGCGGGTACGAATACCGAGAGATCGAGCACGAGTTCGCGCACCATCGCTGGGCCGATTGGCGTGACCGAGAGCTAGACCTGATGGGCATCCGCCCCGAGGCGTACGAGAAGCATCGCCGAACGCCTGCGCTGCACATGCAATGGGTGGGGTGCGAGGACACCAAGCGCGGCCACGTGCCCGCGACCGAGGAGACCGACTGGGCGGACTACGGATGCCGGATCGGGCAATGCATAGCGTGCGGCAAGGTGCCCGAATCGAGTGATCCGTCATGAGCTACCGCTGCCGATGCATGTGGGACTGCTCGCATGCGTGGTGCGGATGCCCCGCGCACGCGACAGTCGTCTGCGTGTGCGGCGTCCGCCCGCGCGACTGTCCCGTCCATCCTCAACCGAGTGAACGGGAGCCCGGTGGCGAAGGATGACCAGCACGGCCCCGGCCACGAACCAGGCCGGGGCCACTGCGGCCGCAAGTCCACACCCGCCCGGGACTGGTCGCTCGTCACCTGCGTCGACTGCCTCGCCGCGCTCCGCGCAGACCACGCCGCAGGACTCCCCACGCCCCGCCCGAGACGATCTGAGACTAGAAGTTGACTTTGACCACGTGACAGACCCTATGTTCAATATCGGCAAGTCCTGGCGGTGATGGAGCGCCTCCCACGCAGGACTACGAAGGCCGGACCGCTGAGCGTCGACCCCCACCTCATCCCGAGGGGACGTGCTCGTGCAGTCCGGCCTTCTGCCTTCCCCCAGACACCCGAGCCGCCCCGGATGAATGGCCCCCGATGGCCATAGCGACAAGCAACGCCTCGGGCTCCTTCGCGCGGGGCGGGCCTTTCGACAACTTCGGGTGCTGCGGTAACCAGCCCGCGTCGCCACCCCGAGCCGGACCCGCCCCGCTCCCACCCCCGCACGGAGGCCACCACATGAGCAACGCAGCTCGCAAGGCCCGCAAACGCGCTGGCATCCGCTTCATCCACATCCCGAAGACCCCGACCCGAGCGTATGGGAAGCTACCGCGCGGGTTCGGCCTCGTCACCGGCGCCGAGATCATGGCGGCTCTCGTCGCCCGGGGGATCGTATGAACGCCGCGGACATGCCGGAGTGCACGACCTGCGGGTCCCGCTACTCGAGCCCGCTCGCCGCCGCGCTGTGCTGCGACCCCGAGCTCGAGCAGCCCTAATGACCTGCCGATGCGACGACGCCGGCTGCGCGCTCCCCACGCCTGAGCCTCGCCCCACGGAGGGGAACGTCGACACGGACGGGCGCGTCTGATGGCCCGCAAGGTCTGCGCCCACCCCGGCTGCCCTACCCTCACCACCGGCACACGCTGCCCCACCCACCAGCGCGAGCAAGAGCAACGCCGAGGGACACGACAGCAACGCGGGTACGGCCCCGATCACGAACGCACCCGGGCGGCATGGGAAACCGAAGTCGCCACCGGGAAAGTCCGCTGCGCGAACCCCAACTGCCAACGCCCCCACGACCCGTTCATCCACCCCGGGGAACCGTGGGACCTCGGACACACTCCGGACCGTCGCAGCTACCGCGGACCCGAGCACACCGCCTGCAACCGAAGCGAAGGCGGCCGCACCGCACACAGGTGAAGGGGGACCCCATGAGCACAGCACCAGAGCGTGACCCCGCCAAGCAACTCGTCACCGCACGCATGCTCGTCGCCATGTTCGAGTCCCAGCTCACCGAGTACGCCGACATGAGTGACCACGACCGAGAGCACACGGACAGAGGACGCGACCTCACCGAGCGACTCCCCGGCCTACGCCAAGGCCACACACAGTGGGTGGCGCGCGCACAGGCCCTCGAAGACCACATCGCACACACCACGCACCACACGCCCTGAGACAGCCGCACAGCACCCCCCACGGACACCCCCTGACCCGCCCTGAGGTGACCCCTCAGGGGGTGGGGGGAGGCCCCCCGAGGCCCCCACCAGCCAGGACCGCCGGGGAGGTGGCAAAGGCCGCGAGCGGGTTCAAAGATTTCACCGGGAGGTGGTCGGGATGCCCCGTGGTGGTGCGCGCGCTGGGTCTGGTCCGGCTCCTGATGCGGGCTCGCTTCGAGAAGCAGTACGGATCGAAGCTGGGCTCATCCGGACGCTGCCTCGGCAGAGGAAGGGAGCGGCACCGGCATGGCCGCTGACGAAGGCGACGGCGCGGGAGATGGTCGTCTGGCGTCGCCAGTGGAAGCGTCCGCAGGCTGTCGTGTGGGAAGAGCAGGGGTCGATCGATGAGGTCGGAATGTACGTCCGGACCTTCTGCGAGGCGGAAGAGCTCGGCATCACCGCGGCGCGGCGAACGCTGCTCCTGCAGCAGCAGAATGCGCTGCTCATCACGCACACCGCGCTGCTCGCAGCCGGGTATCGGATCTCGACGTCGGCGGCACCGGTTTCGACCTCGTCGGCTGCGGTGTCAGCCACCACTGAGGCGAAGCGGAAAGTGATCCCCGACCCGCGCAGAAGGTTGAGGGCAGTGGAGGATGTCGGACCCGACAGCTGAGTTCGTCATCGACTTCCCGACGCTGGGTTTCCTGCAGTCGTCGTGGGTTTCGTGGCACTGCCCAATCCCCGACGGCTTCCACAAGGGGGAGCCGTTCGTCGAGGCGGACTGGCAACTCTGGTGTACCGCGAACCACGCTCGTGTGCGCCCGCGGACGCCGTGGCGTCCGGAGAACCCCGTCAAGGCGCAGGCGTTCGAGAACCGGCGGTCGCTGGTGGTTGGTCCGCAGAAGATCGGGAAGTCGCCTTGGGCGGCGTCGAAGGCGCTCACGATGGCGCTCGGTCCCGACCTGTTCGCCGGATGGGCGGGTGGGGGCGAGACGTTCGACTGCCAGACCTACGCGTGCGACTGCGGTTTCGTGTACGAGTACGAGCCGGGCGAGCCCATGGGGATGCCGTGGCCGACGCCTCTCGTGCAGCTCATGGCGACGTCGGACGACCAGGTGGACAACACCTGGCAGCCGATGCTGCAGATGATCAAGAACGGCCCACTCTCGGAGCGCGTACGCGCTGGCGAGTCGTTCGTACGCATCGGTGATGACGGGCGCATCGACAAGGTGACGTCGAGCGCCCTGTCACGACTCGGCAACCCGACCACCGGCTTCATCCAGGACGAGACCGGCATCTACACGAAGGCCAACGGCCTCGTGAAGGTTGCCGACACCATGGTGCGAGGAACCACCGCCATGGGCGGCCGCGGGTTCGAGCTCACCAACGCCTGGGACCCGGCCGAGGAGTCGACCGCGCGCAGCACCTTCGAGTCGCGCGTCACCGACCTCTTCAAGTTCTTCCGCCAGCCGCCCGCCAACCTCAGCTACAAGAACAAGCGCGAGCGCCGCAAGATCCACGCCTACGTGTACGCCGGCGCCGACCACGTGGACCTCGACGACATCGAAGCGCTCGCCGCTGAGTTGCTCGAGCGTGACCCCGCCCAGGCCGAACGGTTCTACGGGAACAAGCTCGTGCGCGGCATGGGTACGTGGCTCCCCGAAGGCGCCTGGGAAGGCGCGTACGCATCGCTGGGCCGCGTAGCCGCATGATCGCCCCTGTGGGCAGGTAAGGAGGTCCCCGATGCAGGCGACGAAGCGACCGTGGTTGCCGAACCCGCCGGATGGCACTGCCATCTGCATCGGGTTCTAGCTCGACGGCTCGATCAACAACGACTGGACAGGTCTCCGCGCGCAGACCATGACCGGCTTCGCCTTCACGCCTCGCTGGGGTCCCGACCAAGATCGGCCGTCGTTCTGGGACCCGAAGCAGCATGGCGACCGCATCCCGCACGGTGAGGTCGACGCAGCCGTCGACGAGCTGTTCGCCCGGTTCACCGTCGTGCGCATGTACTGCGACCCGGAGGACTGGAACACCGACATCGAGACGTGGGCGCTCCGCCACGGCGACGAGCACGTCGTTGAGTGGCCCACCAACTCCGTCTCCCGTATGTACGACGAGATCCGCCGGTTCGAGGCGGACCTCGCGAACGGGCGAATCACGCAGGACGGGTGCCCTATCACCGAACTGCACATGGGCAACGCGAAGAAGGTCGCGAAGCCCGGTCAGAAGTACATCCTCGGGAAGCCGAACGAGACGCAGAAGATCGACCTCGCCATGTGCTCGATCCTCGCGAACGCCGCCGTGCGCGACTCGCTCGCCGCTGGCTGGACACCCCCGAAACCGAGAGCCAAGGTGCGCGTCTGGCGCAGCAGATAGGAGAGCTGCCGTGACGGAACTGGACGAGGCGCTGCGACTGTCCCGAGCGATCAACCGGCAGAAGCCGATGCTCGAGAAGAACGACCTCTACTTTGAGGGTGAGCAGCCTCTCAAGTTCCTCGCCCCGGTCCTCCAGCAGGAGCTCGGCTACCGTCTCTCGCCGATCGTGCTGAACCTCGCCCTCTTCGCCGTCGACGTCTACGACAACCGGCTCGACGTCGAGGGATTCCGCATTGGCCGCGGCGCCGAGGCCGATGACGAGCTGTGGGACGTGTGGCATGAGAACGACGGCCCCGACCTGTCCCAGCAGGGGCACCGCGAGAGCCTCGCGCTCGGCCGCGCGTACGCCACCGTCGGCCCGGGGGAGTCGGACGACGACGCCCCCGTCATCACCCTCGAGTCTGCGTTCGACGCGATCCACGAGGACGACCCGCGCACGAAGCGCGTGAAGCACGGCGTGAAGCGGTGGACCGACCTCGACAAGACCCGGTGGATGACCTTCCACCACCAGAACGGGTGGATCACCTGGCGGCTCCAGCGCGGCACGTGGATCGAGGACTCCCGCGAGGACGACAACGGCAACAACCTCTGCTCCCTCGTGCCCCTGATGAACGACCCGCGCATCCTCGGCCGCAACCGGCCCGGGAAATTCGACCAGCGGCTCGGACGCTCCGTGTTCCACCCGATCGTCAGCCCCCTCGACGCGCTGAACAAGCTCGCCTCCGACATGATGGTGTCGGCCGAGTTCCACGCCCTCCCGCGACGCTTCGCGACCGGGCTGAACGAGGACGACTTCGTCGACGAGACCGGCGAGGCGCTCGACACGTACTCGATGATCGCCGGCCGCATGTGGTCGACCGAGAACAAGGATGCGAAGTTCGGGCAGTTCCCCGAGGCGTCGCTGTCGAACTTCCACGAGTCGATCAAGCTGATCATGCAGATCGTCGCGATGCAGCTCGGCATCCCCGCGGACTACCTGCTATTCCAGGGCGACAACCCGCCGTCGGCCGACGCAATACGTGCGTCGGAGGCGCAGCTGGTGAAGCGCGCCGAGCGGAAGCAGCGGACCCTGTCGACCCGGTGGGAGCAGGTGCAGCGCCTCGTCCTGATGAACATGGGCCGCGAGGACGACGCACGACCGAAGCAGATCGAGACGATCTGGCGCGACCCGTCGACCCCGACCGTGGCACAGAAGGCCGACGCGATCATGAAGCTCGTCACCACGAAGGACAACGCGGGCAGGTCGATCCTCCCGATCGAGCAGGCCCGTCAGGACCTCGGGTACACCGACATCCAGCAGGAGCGGATGGCGGACTGGGACGCGAACGTCACCACCGACCCGCAGATCGAGGCCGCGAGCCGGGCGCTGCAGGACGCCGCGTCGCGCGCGGAGGGCGGAGCTGTGAACGGTGCTGGTATCGGCGGCTGAGCAGTACCGCATCCAGCAGGGCATCTCGACGACCACCGCGGCCGCCGCGGTCGCCCTGTGGGGCCGGATGGACGACGACTTCGATACCGCGTGGGCGCGTATCCGACCGCAGACGCTCGACCTCGTCGAGAAGGGCCGCACCGCCGCCGTCGTGAACGCACTCGGCTACACGGCCGCGGCGCTGGCCGAGACCGGTCAGATCGACGACGCGGTGGGCACTCTCGCTCCGGCGGCGTTCCTCCGCTCGGCGCCCGACGGACGCGACGTCGGCGCGCTCCTCGACGGCGCGGTGTACGACACGAAATCGGCCGTCGCCCGCGGGCTGACCCCGGATGCCGCGCTCGCGCAGGGCTCGCGGTGGATGAGCATGGCGACGCTCACGCTCCTCGCCGACACCCGCCGCGAGGTCTACGGCGCCGACATAATCCAGCGGCCCACCCTGAACGGCTACACGCGGATGCTGAACCCGCCGTCGTGCTCTCGGTGCATCATCCTCGCGGGCCGCTGGTACCGGTGGAACGAGGGCTTCCGCCGGCACCCGCGCTGCGACTGCCAGCACATCCCCGCGTCCGAGTCGGTCGCCGGCGACATGAGAGTCGACCCGTACGAGACGTTCCGCTCGATGACCCCCGAGGCGCAGGAGCGCACCTTCGGACGGTCGCAGGCGCGCGCGATCCGCGACGGCGCCGACATCTACCGCGTCGTAAACATCAACCAGCGCGGCCTCGCCACGGCGAAGGGCGCCGCCCGCTACGGCACCCCGTCGCGGATGACCGTCGACGACATCTACCGCGTCGCCGGGACGCGCACGAACGCGATCCGGCTGATGCAGCGGGAGGGGTACATCCTCGACCGCGGGCAGGTGACCGTCGCGCGCGCGCCCGGCGTGCGCACGGACGCGCAGATCCTCGCTGCGGGTCGCGGCAGGGGCACGGTCACGATCGGCGGTCGGACGGCCACCACGCGCCGCGCGTCACGGTTCGATGCCGCGCAGATCGGCCAGCGGGACCCGCTGAACCGGGCGACGATGACCGCGGCCGAGCGTCGCCTGTACGACGCGAACTACCGCCTCCAGTACGCCCGCACCACCGGGAACGTCCCGCGTGGTGTCGGGCTCAGCAGCGCCGATGTGTTCGCGGCGCCGATTCCCGCGACCGCGACCCGGCTCGTCGAGCTCGAGCAGGATCTGGCGCGCGAGGTGCGCCGGCTCTCTGAGCGTGGCACGCCGCGGTCCGTGCGGCGTCTCGCGCGGTCGCTCGGACTCATCTGAAGACGTCGACCGGCGTCGCTCATCCTTCTTCCCACCGCATCCGGTGGAGGCGCTACGCGAGCGTTTCGCGGCATGGCCGACGGGCCTTAAACGGCGGCCGACGGGCCCGATAAACGGAAGGTCACATCCCACCATGAAGCGCAACGCATTCGGTCAGCTCGGCTGCTCCTTCGCTCCGGCCTACCACCGCCCCTTCCTCCGCTACTTCGACGGGGAGAACGGAGCCGGGGGAGGAGCGCCGAAGGAGTTCAAGGCTCCCGAGTCGCAGGAGGAGCTCGATCGCATCGTGTCCGAACGGGCACGCCGCGCCGAGCAGAAGGCCCGCGAGGAGGAGCGCGCGAAGTTCCCGGACTACGACGCGTACAAGACCGACGCCGAGAAGTTCCGCGCCGCCAACGCGCCGAAGCCGAAGGACGACGACGGCAAGCCGACGCCCCTCTCCCAGGAGGACGTCGACAAGCGCATCGAGGAGGCCCGCGCCGCGGACCGTCTCGAGCTCGCCCTCGAACGCGTCGGCGACCAGCTCGACAAGGCGCTCGAAGGACGCACGGTCCCCGCCTCGAAGCTCTTCGCCCTCGACCGGAAGACGCTCGTCAGCCAGGACGGCAAGAACGTCGACACCGAGGCGCTGAAGCAGTGGGTCGAGGACAACTCGACCGCCGTCGAGACCACCGAGCCGCGGCGCCGCCCCATCCCCGGACAGGGCAACCGCGACACCAACGCCACCGGCGGCAGCGTCCAGTCGGGACGTGACCTCTACGACGAGAAGCACTCCAAGAACAAGTCTGGAAAGGACTGATCATGCCCAAGCTCCGCCAGGAGACCTACGGCTCCGGTGACATGTCGTGGCTCGACTCCAGCCACGGCATCCGGAACGCCCGGACCGAGATCCTCGACATCTCGGCCTTCACCAAGAGCACCCACTACCCCGAGGGGTTCATCCGCTCGGGCACGCCCGTCGCCCTCGTCGGCGGCCTGCTCGTCCCCTACGACACCACGGCCGGCACCACGGCCGGCGCCGGTGTCCTCGAGGGGCACATCCTCACCGACCAGGTCGTCGTCGACGACAAGGACTTCGGTGTCCCGCTGCTCGACCACGGTCGTGTGAAGGTCGCGAAGATCGCGGCGTTCTACAGCAACTTCGCCAAGCCCGCCGCCGCGAAGCTCGCTTCGCTCATCAAGTACGTCTGAAGGGAGTAGACCATGGCACTCTGGACCGACCTGGTCGACCCGGCCACGCTGACCGGGTACATCCGCCGCTCCCTCGAGGAGTACGAGCAGAGCCGGGGCACCCTGGCTCGCTTCCTGCCGAACCGCGAGGTCGCCGACATCGTCGTGCGCTTCTTCGCCGGTGAGGCCGGACTGGTCGAGGAGGCGCAGTTCCGCGCCTTCGACGCCGAGATCGAGAAGGGCGCCCGCACCCCGCGCAAGCGCACCATCCTCGAGCTCGCCGCCGTCGGCCAGGAGATCCCCATCTCCGAGTACGAGCAGCTCCGCACCCGCAACGCCCCCGACACGCAGCTCGAGGCCTCCATCCTCGCGACCGCGCGTCAGGTCGTGCAGGCCGTCGCCGATCGCGTCGAGCGCCTCCGCGGCATCGTCCTCGCCACCGGCAAGGCCACGATCCCCGAGCTCGGCGCCGACGACGCCTTCGGCCGCAAGTCGGAGCACGACGTCACCGCGGCCAGCCTCTGGTCCGCGAGCAACGTCGACCGCCTCGCCTACCTGCAGGCGCTGCGCGACATCTACCTGGACACCAACGGTGTCGAGCCCGGCTCGATCCTCATGTCCTCGAAGGTGTTCACGGCCCTGTCGTCGGGCGACCAGTTCCGCGTGCAGCTCAACAACGGTGCGTCCCGCGCGTCGACGGAGACCGACGTGCGCGACATCATCACCGGCGCCGGCCTGCCGCAGATCGTCAAGTACGACCGCCGCACCCGCTCGGGAAAGGTGCTCGACGACACGAAGCTGATCCTCCTGCCCGCGCCGGTCGAGACCGACGCGTGGGAGGACACCGAGCTCGGCGCGACGTTCTGGGGTCAGACCCTCACGTCGACCGACGAGCGGTACGGCATCGAGGAGTCGGAGCAGCCCGGCATCGTCGCGGGCGTCTACCGGGGCGAGAAGCCCCCGATGATCGCCGAGGTCATCTCGGACGCCATCGCCCTCCCCGTGCTCGCGAACGCGAACCTCAGCCTCGCGGCCAAGGTCCTCTGACCCGAGCACCGAACGAGCGGGGCCTGACGCATCACGCGCCGGGCCCCGCTCCCACGGAAGGACAACAGCATGGCGAAAATCCGTGACGACCTCGACGGCGTCGTCGTCGCAGTGGGGGAGACCGGGCAGCCGATCATCCTCCGCGCCGGCGACACCATTCCGAAGGGCGTCGAGGTCGGCGACCACGTCCGCGCCGCCGCGCACTCCGACACCACGGAGAGCGACAACGCCCCGGAAGAGGTCGCCAGCGACGCCACCGGCTCGTCTGACGCGACGATGCCCACCCTGCCCCCTCGCGGTGGTGCCGGGTCCGGTGCGGACGCCTGGCGGGCGTACGGCGCCGCGGCCGCGAAGGTCAAGGGGTTCGAGATCGACATCCCCGCCCGCGCGACCAAGACCGACATCATCGAGGCGCTCAAGGGCGCAGGCATCCCGGTGGAGTGAGCATGGCGTGGCCGGACGTCACCGCGGACGACATCGCGGCCCGGTGGCGCCCGCTCACGCCAGCCGAGACCTCCGTCGCTGAGACGCGCATCGGTGACGCGGAGGCCGAGCTCATCCTGCAGCTCAGCCTCCGCGGCGTCACCGAGCCCGTCGACGACGAGCGGTGGCGGAGCGTCTACGTCTCCACCGTCGCGGAGATGGTGCGCCGCTACCTGCTGAACCCGGAGGGATGGTCCTCCGAGTCCGTCGCGCTCGACGACTACCGCGAGGACCGCCGACGCGACAAGGCCGACCCGACCGGCTCGATCTACGTCACCGACGCGGAGATCGGAAAGCTGCTCCCACGGCGCCGCCGCGGGGCGTTCTCGATCCGCCTGGGGCAGACGTGAACCCCGGCGTGCTTGAACGTGGCCGCGCAGTCGCGGAGTCGCTGATGCAGTCGACGGTGCGCATCCGTCGGCGCAGCGCGACGAAGACCCGCAACCCGCAGACGGGCCGCGAGGAGTACACCTGGTCGCTGATCTACGAGGGCCCCGCCCGGCTGCGCGCCGACGGAGCCCAGCCGCAGGACCAGGACGCCGCAGGTCAGCAGGTCACCGACCGGCAGATGCGGCTGTGGCTGCCAATCGCCGAGCACCCCGACATCGTCGCGGGCACTTCCTCGGACGTGCACGTCGACGACGTCGGGACGCTCACCGCGAACCCGTGGGACCCGAAGTCCGTCGGGACCGAGTTCCGCGTCCGCGACGGGCACGTGCAGACGCACTCCACCGCCCGCCGGCTCCCCGTGGAGGTGACCTCGCATGCCTGACGACTTCGGGATCGACGCGAGCGACTTCAGCCGCCTCGCGGTCGACCTCCGCAACGCCGGCCACGTCTCCGCCGAGTACCTCCGCCCCGCCCTCGAGGTGACGGCCGTCGCGATCCGCGACACCGCCCGCGAGAACGCGGCAGGGCTCGCGCACGCGCCCCGCTTCCCCGGGTCGATCACCTACGACTTCGTCGGTGATGCGCACGGCGGCGGCGCGCTCGGCGCGTTCATCGGCGGTCGCGGCACGTACGACCTGGAGGTGGAGATCGGCCCCGACAAGGAGCGGCCGCAGGGCGCGCTCGGCAATCTCATCGAGTACGGGTCGGTGAAGAACCCGCCGCAGGGCATCATGCATGGCGCTCTCCAAGCCCACCAGGACGAGCTCGAACGCGGCGTCACGAAGGCCGTCGACGACACGCACCGTGCGGCAGGGCTCCTGTGAGCCCGAATCAGGTGCGCACTCTCATCGAGGCGCACGTCGACGCGGTGACCGCCCGCCTGCGCGAGGACCCCGAGCTGGCGGACACCGTCTTTGAGGGCGACGTGACGGGCGACCCCGAGCAGTTCGTCAACGTACACCACGACACCGGGGTGTACGCCGCGCACAACTACGTCGACACCATCAGCGACGTCGAGGTCACCTTCACCATCCACAGCGTCGGCAACACCGACTGGGAAGCCACCTGGCGCGCCGGACGCGTGCTCGCACAGCTGCTCCAGTTCAAGCCGACCATCCCCGGCCGCCGGTGCTTCCGCATGGAACCCGCCGGCAGTCAGCCCGTCACCCTCGACCGAGACGTGACGCCCCCGAAGCACATCGCGGTGAACCGCTTCGTGCTGCGTTCGATCCCCGCGTAGGAGGTGCCCCGATGGGCCACAAGTACACGCGTGTGCGCGACAAGGCCACCGGCCACGAGTACGACGTCCTGTCGCACCGCGTCGACACCGACAAGCACGAACCGCTCGACCCCGAGAAGTGGCCCGAGGCGAACGCACCCCGCGCGCCCCGACACAACGTCAAGGGCCCCCGCCCGAAGGCGAGCGCGAAGCGCACCAGCGAGACCGCGGAGTAACCGCACCCACCCTTTCCGCCCCGTGGCACCAGCAAGGAGAAGACATGTCCCTGACCACCCCCACCGCGGTGCCGAGCATGGGCACCCGCCGCGTCGTCGCCATCCAGACCGCGGCCAACCTGAACGCCCTCAAGATGTCCGACATCGACAGCGCGATCAACATCTCGTGCTACCTCACCCGCTCCGGCGGCTGGGCCCCCACGA
Source organism: Microbacterium sp. NPDC007973 (assembly GCF_042958465.1). Classification (NCBI taxonomy): domain Bacteria; kingdom Bacillati; phylum Actinomycetota; class Actinomycetes; order Micrococcales; family Microbacteriaceae; genus Microbacterium; species Microbacterium sp. NPDC007973. The sequence continues at coordinate 362,181 of NZ_JBIBJJ010000001.1, read as the reverse complement.
AGGAGCAGGCGTCCGTCGCACATCAGCCGTACTGCTCGTCGCAGGACTTCGAGATCCCCGGCGCGAAGAGCCGGCAGCTGATGCTGCAGTACACCTTCAACCTCGAGGACCCGACCTCCGACGTCGCCCGCATCGAGCTCGAAGAGGGCACGTCGCTGATCCTCGTGCACTTCCTGCAGAAGAACGAGGACGACGACGACTTCGCGATCGGCGACTGGTACGAGGCCGTCCCCGTCCTCATGGGCGAGCAGAACGTCGTCCCGATGGAGGACAACGCGCTCGACCGCATCCAGCAGAAGGCGTTCGTCCGCGGCGAGTGGACCGGGCTGCACAAGCTCGTCGCCTGACCCAGACCCCGGTGGGGACCGCTGCCACGGGCGGCCCCCACCGGTTCACCGTGGCACCCGTGGCGAAACGTGGAAGGAACCCCTCATGTCCGACGAACTGGACGACCTGCTCGACGAACGACGCCTCCCCGAGAAGGACGTCGCCATCTGCCTCGACCTCACCCTGCTCGCCGAGCGCGACCAGGCCATGAAGAAGGTCCAGGACGCCGCCCGCGCTCACGCCTCTGCGGGCAAGCTGAGCCCCGACGCACCGATGGCGAGTGACGGTGGCATCGCCAAGGCGAAGCGGGACCTCGATGCCGCGAACGCCGCCGTGCACGAGATCGAGCAGCGCATCGCGTCGAAGTCGATCGTGCTGCGCATCTTCGGCGTCGACCGCGTGACCTACAACCAGTGGATGCTGTCCTGCCCGCCCCGCAAGGGCCGCCAGGAGGTCTACGACCCCACCAAGTTCTTCATGCACGCCGCGAAGAACAGCGCGAAGTTCGTGTCCAAGAAGGACGGCGAGCTCAAGGACATCACCGCGGCGCAGTGGTTCCGCATCGACAAGACGATCACCGACGGCGAGCACGACCGCATCGCCAACGCCGTGATCGAGGTGAACCGTGCGGCCGGCGGCATGGACGTCGCTTTTTTCGGAGCCGCCTCGCCGACGACCCCCGACTCCTCCGAGACCTCCGACTAGCTCGGACCCTCGGGCGAGCACCACGCGTGCTGTGGGGGTGGGCCCCGGTCGACCACATGGTCCCGGAGCCCACCGCCGACGGGCACCTCGGCTACCGCATCGAGCGTGAGCCGGAGTTCGACCAGGAGCAGTACGACATGCTCGCCGCGCTTGAGGAGTACGAGGCCGGTCTGAACGCCCTCGGCCTGCCGCTGTCGGAGACGACGTCGCCCCTCGCCGACCCGGCGAACCCCCACGGCACCCACTGGTACGAGCCGACCGTGCTGCGCGACTACGCGCTCGCGGCGATCGAGGAGCGGGAAGCCGACTTCAAGGAGCACCCGTCACGGGCCCGGATCTTCGGGGTGGTGCGGCGCGACCGATAACCCCACGGAGGTGCCATGGCCGACCGGTCTGTGAAGGTCAGTCTTTACCTCCAGGCGCAGGGGTACATCTCCGGGATGGACGCGGTCGCGCAGAAGACCGCGAAGACCGGCAGCGAGATCGAGAAGCTCTCGCAGAAGCGGGACGCGTTCAACGCGATCGGCGCCTCCGCCGTCGGCATGGGCGCAGCGATCGGCGTCGGACTCGGCGTCGCGGTGTCCCGGTTCTCCGAGTTCGACCAGCAGATGTCGTCCGTCCAGGCCGCCACGCACGAGTCCGCGGACAGCATGGCGATCCTGCGGGATGCCGCGCTGGAGGCGGGGGAGTCCACGGTCTACTCCGCGACGGAGTCGGCCGCGGCGATCGAGGAGCTCGCGAAGGCCGGCGTCTCGACCGCTGACATCCTCTCCGGCGCGCTCGGCGGGTCCCTCGACCTCGCCGCGGCCGGGGAGCTCGGCGTTGCGCGCGCCGCGGAGATCACTTCGACCGCGCTGAACCAGTTCGGCCTCGACGGTGGACAGGCGGCGCACGTCGCCGACGTGCTCGCCGCCGGCGCGGGCAAGGCCATGGGCTCCGTTGACGACCTCGCCAACGGCCTCAAGTTCGTCGGCCCCGTCGCCGCGGCGATGGGCGTCTCCCTCGAGGAGACGACCGGTGTGCTCGCGCTGTTCGCGCAGCAGGGCATTATCGGTGAGCAGGCCGGCACGTCCCTCCGTGGTGTGCTGTCCTCGCTGACGTCGCCTTCGAAGGAAGCCCGTCGCGAGATCGAGCGCCTCGGCCTGCAGATGTACGACGCCCAGGGGAACTTCCTCGGGCTGCAGAACGCCGCAGGGCAGCTCTCGAACGCGTACAAGGGCATGGACGGCGCATCCCGCGACGCGTCGCTCGGCATCATCTTCGGCCGGGAGACGGTCACCGCCGCCACCGCGCTGTACCAGGCGGGCGCGGAGGGCGTCGACGAGTGGACCCGCGCGGTCGACGACAGCGGCTACGCCGCGGAGACCGCGCGCGCCCGACTCGACAACCTCGCCGGCGACGTCGAGGCACTCGGGGGGGCGTTCGACACCGCGCTGATCCAGACCGGGTCCGGCGCGAACGATGTGCTCCGGCAGATGGTGCAGGGGCTCTCCGCGCTCGTCGACATGTACAACGACGTGCCGGAGCCGGTGCAGACAGCGACGCTGCTCATCGGCGCCGCGGCGGCGGCCGTGGCCCTGTCCACGGGTGCGACGATGCTCGCGATTCCGAAGTGGGCCGAGTACCGCGCGACCGTGTCGGCCGCGGGCATCTCGATGAAGACCGTCGCGCTGCAGAGTGTCGGCGTCGGCATCGCCCTCGCAGCCCTCGGGGCCGTCATCGGCGCCGCGATCTCGCGTCAGGCGGAGATGCGCGCCGGGGCGCAGGAGTTCTCCGACACCCTCGATGAGACGACCGGTGTGGTCACCGCGAACACGCGGGCCATGATCGCGAAGAAGCTCGCCGACCAGGGCGTGTTCGAGCAGGCGTCGAAGGCCGGCGTCACGCAGAAGGAACTGACCGACGCGCTCTACTCGGGCGGGAAGGCCGCGACCGAAATCGTGCAGCGGTTCAAGGACGCGTCCTTCGCCACCGGCGGGTTCGACATCGGCCTGCAGGACGCAATGCGCGCCGTCGACGACATGAACACCCAGCTCGGGGAATCGAAGACCCGGCACGCGGACTACCGCGAGGCCATGGTCGGCAGCACCGACGCCCTCGCCGAGGCGGAGGCGGCGACCGCCGCGAACGAGCGCGCCCTCGCCGGGCTCGCCGGTCAGGCGTCGTCGACCGAGACCGACATCGGCAAGCTCGCCGACACGATCCGCGGCTTCGGGTCCGCGCAAATGGACACGAACGCCGCCGCGCGCGGCTTCGAGCAGGCGCTCGACGACCTCCAGGGGTCGATCGACGAGAACGGGTCCACCCTCGATCGCACCATCCAGCAGGGACGCGACAACGAGGCGAACCTTGACGGGCTCGCCCGCGCGACCCTCGAATGGTCGGCCGCGACGATCCAGCAGACCGGGGACCAGGAGGCCGCGAACCAGATCATCTCCGACGGCCGGCAGCGGCTCGTGGAGATGCTGGAGCAGTTCGGCATCACGGGTGACGAGGCGCAGGCGTACGCCGACCGTCTCGGGCTCATCCCGGGGCAGATCAGCACCGCGGTGGAGCTGAACGCCACCGAGGCGCAGGGCGCCGTGGATCGGTTCGTGACGCTCAACTCCGGGCGGCAGATCCCGCTGCGGATCACCGCGGAGGGCATCTCGAGCATCACCCTCCCCAACGGGATGACGGCGCGCTCGAACTTCTCGGGCGGGTTCTACGAGAAGGCGAAGCCGAAGGCGTTCGCCGCCGGCGGGTTCGCGTCCGGGATCTACCCGGGCCAGGCGGGCGGGATCCACAAGTTCGCCGAGGGGCACCTCCCGTGGGAGGCGTACATCAGCCCCGACCCGGCGTACCGGGACAAGAACCTTCAGATCCTCGACGAGGTCGGGCACCGCCTCGGTGCCTGGCAGCGTCCGCAGGCATCCGCAGCGCCGCAGGTCGCCGTCACGGCCGCGGGGCCGTCGCTGTCCACCGGCGACTTCAACCTCTACAACACGGGCATGTCCCGGTCGGAGGTGAAGGAGCTGGTGCGCGACGAGTTCGACCGGAAGTTCGCGCGAGGGGGCCTGTGATGGAAGTCGACGCGCGATTCGAAGCCGCCCTGCAGGGCATCCGCCTCCAGGGCGGCTTCGGGCCCGAACCGGGCTACTACGTGTCCGAGGTGGATGGGCTGCTCTCCGGCGGCGAGGTCGTCGCTGAGAACGCCCCACGCGGCTTCGGACCCGGCGCTCACGACACCGACAACCGCCGCGAAGACCCACGCATCGTCACCTTCCGCGGCCTGATCATCGCCGCGAGCATGTGGCAGCTCGGCACCATGATCGACGAGCTCGGAGCGATCCTCTCCGAGGAGACCGACCGCACGCCGCTCGTGTGGACCGAGTTCGGCCGCTGGCGCACGACGACCGTCCGCCGCGGCGCTGGCTGGTCCATCACCCCCATACGCGCCACCGGCACCGCAGCGTTCACGATCCGCTTCCGCGCACCGGACCAGCGCATCTACGCCGCGGAGACGCAGATGACCGCGTGGGGCGTCGAGGTGCCCGTCCGCAACCGCGGAGGTTACCCCGCTCCCGTCATCGCCGAGGTGCGCGGTAACAGCGCTGGGGGATACGTCCTGTACGGCCCACGCGAGTCCGCGGTCGTCGTCACTCGCGCGATCACCGCGGGCAGCGTTCACCGATACTACGGCGACACCGGTCTGCTCGAGGTCGGCGGGGCACCTCAGACCACGGGCGTGACCCGATCCGACCGCATCGACATCCCCCGCGGGGCGTTCACGTTCGTCGTCACGAACGGGTGCGAGGTGCGTATCTCCTGGGCTGACACCTGGGTCCCCTAGGAGGCGCGGTGCGGATCACCTACAAGCTGTTCGACGGCTTCGACGGCAGCCCGCTCAGCATCCCGGTGCACGCGCCCGGCCGGTGGGACATGCACCTTTCGCAGCGGGGGAGCGGGAAACACGACCTGGTCATCCCGTTCACCACGGCATTCACGCAGCAGCAGTGGGAGGACTCGACGATCCCGTGGCGGCATGTGCTGTGCGAGATGTGGGACGGGGAGCCGAAGTACGGCGGCTTCATCGTCGACAAGCACTGGTCGCCTCGACGGCAGGTGCTGTCGTGTGACACGTGGACGCCGGAGACGCTCCTGCAGGACCGGTACCCGTTCGGGGTGGGGTCCTACTTCAGCACCACGTTCGGCGTGTACGGGCGCAGCCTGCGCGGCGCGATCAGCGACGTCGTGAACCGGGTCACGAGCGACCCGTTCCCTCAGCCGGGGCAGTCGTGGCTGCTCCCCGTCGACCTGCCGTACCTGGGTGAGGCGGGCGGGTACTCGAGGGACTTCCCGAACGAGGACTGGCGCACCGCTCAGCAGATCATCGACTTCTTCCAGAAGCTCGAAGGCGGCCCGGACTTCGCCTTCATCCCGAAGCTCGACGCGCGCGGCTGGCTCCGCTGGGACGTCATCGTCGGCGACCCCCTCGTGCCCGGCCCCACCGTCGATCTTCCGCTGTCGGTGCGCACGTCTCCCGCTGGCGACGTCGTCATGCACGAGTACGGGCGAGACATGCGCACCGGTCAGTTCGTCAAGGGCGAGGGGTACGACAAGCGACGCCCGTTCGGTGAGGCGGGCGCCGAGCCCGGCCCGGCCGTGGCCGTCCGCGACGTCGCGCAGAACGAGGTGGGTGAGGACCTCGACCTCGACAGCATCGCCCGCGCGCGACTGCGGCGGAACCGCTCGTCCATCCTGCAGAACGACATCGGATCGCTGCGGGTCGGGGAAGGACCCGGTGCAATACCGCCCAGCGCGATCCGCCTCGGCACTCGCCTGAACAGTCGGTACTCCGGCGACGGGTACAAGCGCCCATTCACGCAGCAGCTCTACCTGACGTCGTTCTCTTTCGACTCGCGGTCGCGTCCCGACTTCGTCACCCCGGAAGTGCAGGTCATCTGATGGCAACCGACGACCCGAACTACTCCTACCTGCTGCGACGCATCGAGGAGCTCGAGCAGCTGCTCCGCGCCAACCCCCTGCGGTCGGCGTCCGTGTCCCGCGGCACCACCGAGTTCCGAGAGAACTCGACCCTGCTCATCACCGACTCGAACATGAGGGTCGTCGGCGTCGCGTACGTCTCCGGGCGGCTGGAGGGCGAGGGGACCTTCTCCTGGTCGGGGCCGACGCTGCTCGACGGTTCGGTCGAGATCACGAACACGCTCGACGTGCTCGCGGCGACGCGACTGCGCGGTGAGACAACTATCGAGGGGCTGACGCGCCTCCTCGCCGAGCTCATCGTCGAGGGCAAGATCACCGTCGGGAACGTCATCCTCGAGGACGGGAAGATCAAGGCTGGCGGCATGACCATCAACCCGGACGTCAACGGTGGTCAAATTGACTTCGGCGGCGGCCGGTCCGTGAACGCGGGCACCGGGTTCCTCGGGCTATACGACGGGGACCGCTTCGTCGTGTTCAACGGATCCGGGGTGACGATGGTCGCCGGCGGGCGCTCGATCTCGGTGGGGCCGTCCGGCATCCGCGTCTCAGGTGTTCCGTCAGTGCCTACTGCTGACATTCCCGGGAGCTTCCCGAGTGCGCTCGTCGCCGATGCGAGCGGTCTCGTCAGTCGCGTCGTGCCCTAATCGCAGAGCGCAGCGCGCGCGGCCGTGACGATCGTCGCGCTGTCGGAGTAGCCGCCCATCGCGTTCGTCGGTTCCCCTTCGATGACGCTGATGCTGTCGCTTGAGGTCCCCGAAGCGAGCGCTTCGCACGCCTCCTGGCCCGCCGCGAGTAGCTGCTCGTCGGTGGCTTTCGGGATGACGTTGTCGGGGCGGAGCTTCGCGCGCACGGCGCCGAGGAACACCGCCTCTTCGTCAGTCGCTGTGGGCGTCTCTGCGGTGAGCGGCTGCACCTCGACGGTGGTGCCTCCATCGCTGAACGTACCCGACGCGCCCGGCGTGACCGTGACCGTCTCCGACGTCACCGTGCTCGTGCATCCGGTGAGCAGCAGAAGGGCGACGGCGCCAGCGGCGACGAGTCCACGTTTCATGCCGCTCACCCTATCCATCTCCGCGCCCGTGGCCCATGCCCGGGACCGACGAAAGGACGTTCCACGCATGCCCCGATACGAGAACGGTCGCGCCCCGCTGAGCGACCTCGTCAAGCTCGCCGACCAGCACTACCTCCCCGTCGGTACTGCCGCGCGCTGGCGGGAAGTGCAGCGTCTCGCGTGGGAGAAGTACGGCGTCTGGCTCGTCATCACCCCCGGGTGGAACGGGTACCGCCCGCTCGACGTGCAGATCCAGTACCGCAAGGAGCTCGGCATCTGGGCCGCGGTTCCCGGCTACTCCTCCCACGGCCTCACCTACCAGGGCCGCGACTGCGCCGCGATCGACGTCAACAACTGGGGCGCGCTCGCCCCCGGCAACGAGTCCCTCGCGTGGGCGCGGTTCGTCGCGCTCTGCCGCATCGTCGGCTTCATCGTCGACTTCGTCTCCCCGCGCGAGCTCTGGCACATCGGCGACTACGACCCGTTCACGGTCCCCGCGTTCGCGTCGATCGTCATCAACCCCGGCACCACCAACCGCCCCACCCTGTCCGAGGAGGACGACATGCTCGCACTCAACATCGACGCCGGCCCCAACGGGCTGGTCAAGGCCACCCTGGGCCCCGGCATCTTCCGCCACCTCATCCAGGACGACGACCCCGAGTGGGTCAAGAACGTCGTCCGCACCGACGACGAGTGGACCCACGTCCCGCTCAGCCGCCTGCCCATCCTCCTGCGGACGTACGGCTGCGACCTGAACATCTGGGCGTTCGTCGACGGCAAGTTCGCCGTGCTCAACCCCGACGACGGGAGCGTCCGCCCCGGCAACATGTGGCACCGCTGATGACCGTCATCCCGACGGCGTGGCGGGACAAGCTCACCGACATCTGGCTCGCCGAGACGTTCACCGCGATTATTGCGATCGTGTCGACGGCGTACGGCGTCGTGGTCATCGTCACCGCGCCGGACCTGCTGCGGGTGCTGTCGTTCCGGCAGGCGTTCGCGTGGGCACCGCCGCACGCGTGGGGCCTGACGATGGTCGTCCTCGGTGTGCTCATGCTGGGGCTGCTCGCGCACTCCCGACTCGCCGCGGCCGTGCCGGCCGTGCTGCTCGCGCTCGCGTGGGTGGCATGGTCGCTGCCGATCATCCAGTCGCCCGGGTTCGTGTGGACCGCGTTCGTGATCTACGCGGGCATGGCCGCGCTGACCCTCGCGACGGCGTTCTCGCTGCTCGTACCTCGACGGAAGGGGTGACCCGTGGACGCGAGCAAGCCGGTGCGGTTCACCTCGCCCGCGAACGCGTGGGCTACGGGCGCGCAGCTGCTCGCCTTCGTCGTCCCCTTCCTTTCCGTGACGGAGGGGTATCAGCCCGTCGCGCTCGAGGCGATCAGCCCGATCCTCGCCGACGTGTGGCAGTGGCTGCTGCTCGTCGTCGCCGTCGTCGCAATCGCCGCGTCCGTGGGGGTGCAGGTCGTCACCGCCCGCGGTGGGGCGCTCATCGTCGCGATGTCGCGTCTCGAGGCTGTGGCGACGATGCTCATGGCGCTCTGCTTCGGCGGGCTGTGGGCGGCGCTGATCCGCGAGTACGGGTGGGGGAACAGTCCGCTCACGCAGGCCATGGTCGGCGTCATCGCGTTCTCCGCGCTCGCCCGCGTCTTGCAGATCACGTGGGAGCTCTGGAAGTACCACCGGGCACTGCGCACCGGTCAGACCGCGACCGTGGAGGCGCTCGCACAGCCGAAGGAGAGCTGATGCAGCCGGACCAGATCGGTGCGCTCCTGACCGCTGCTGGCATCGTCATCGGCTCCGTCGCGGCGCTGGTCACCGCAATCGGCGCTCTCATCAAGGCCGCCCGCAAGCCCGGCGGGGATGACCCCGCACCGCAGGTCGGCATCCCCGCCACCGTCCCCGCCGACGACATCGACATCCGCGCGTGGGAAGACCTGCGCGACCGGCTGAACCGAGCCGAGAAGGACCGCGACGCCTGGATGCGCCGCGCGCTCGGCATCGACGAAGACACCCACCCCACCTGACCCCGGCACCGTGCCGGGTCTCCGTCTGAAAGGACACCTCGCATGAGCAACCCCAACCCCACCACCGTCACCGACGTCGCGATCGACCTGGCCGACAAGACCGTGCCGCCCGTTGTCGTCACCAGCAGCACCAAGGCCTTCGTCGGCGCCGCCCTCGCCGGCATCACCTCCGGCGCGGCCGCACTCGCCTCCGCCCTGGCCGACAACGTCATCACCGGCGGCGAGTGGATCACCATCCTCGCCGCGATCGCGGTCGGCGCCGGCCTCACCGGCGGCGGCGTCTACGGCGCCACGAACAAGCGCGTCGTCTCCTGATGCTTCTCCTGGTGGCGGTCCTCATCCTGGGGGCCGCCACCGTCTACTTCTCACCCCGGCGTCACCCGGTTATCACCCCCTCATCACCCTGCCGCCGTCACCCCGCCGGGTGAGGGCTGAGAGGAGCGCCGCCGCATGGCGAAGTACACCTACACCCTGCGCGTGACCGACTTCTCAGGGTCACCGTTCCCCGGTGCGGTGCCGCGCGCCCGCATCCGGCCCGTGCGCGACGCGTCGGGACCGGACGGGATGCTGTCCTCCCGCGACATCCCCGTGGCCCTCAGCGGGGCGGGGACGGGCACGGTGGAGCTCGTCGCGACCGTCGACACGGCTCCCGAGACCCGGTATCGGCTCGTCGTCGACTGGCTCACCACCACGCAGGGCGGCCAGGAGATCGCCGGGTGGGGGTCGGAGTGGGAGTTCACCGCCGTCGCCGGGGGTGGCGACATCAAGACGATGGGCGACGTCCCTGCGTCCGCGATCTTCTACGGCCCGCCGTGGCCCGCCAACACCCCGCCCGGGCTGTACATCGACACCGTGACCGGTGACATCGGATGGAAGGAACCCTCATGAGCCTGCCTTCTCGCGTGACCAAGATCGGCAACATGCGCGGTCCTGTCGGCCCTCCCGGGTCGGTCAGCGCGGGCGACTTCGTGTCCATCCCCGCCGGAGAGCAGGGGTACCTCCGCACCCGCAAGGTGGGGGAGATCACCCTCCTCGACGTGTACCAGCCCCGCGGCCTCCCCGGCGTCAACGCAGTCCCCGCCGACAACGCCGTGGCGACGTACTCCACGGCGCAAGGGTCGGCGACGAACACGGCGCTCCGGTCGTTCCTCCTCCCGCGCGCGGAGGTCGCGTCCACGATCGCGCCGCTCGTCGACACCGCGGGGCCCGTCCGGGATGCCCTGCGGGCGCAGTTCCCGCGCGCGAGCATCCTCGGCGTCGGCGCGAACACAGCACCGCTCCTCGAATGGACCGGCATCGCGGGCGCCTTCGCGGGGATGCACATGTCGAATGGTCCGGGTTTCACGGGACCGTACATGGCTGGATTCGGGAACGACTTCGGCAACACCACCGCCGTGCATATCGCGAATAAGGCCGGCGGTGTCGGGCTGTACCTCGACAATCACCCGACCGCCACCGGAACCGGCATGTTCGCCGCGCAGCGGTCGGATGCGTCCCTCTTCGATTTCGTCACGGCGAAGAACGCCGCGGGGACGATGATGGTGGTCCGGGTCGACTCGACCGTCACCAACCCGGGTTCGCTGGCCGCGTTCTACGGCAAGAGCAACGTGCCGATCCTCGAGCTGCACGGCAATGGCGGTCTCGGGTTCTTCGGGAAGTCCCCCACCGGGCGGCAGCCGCGCATTGAGTTCACCAGCAACGATCCGACGTCGATGCAGGACCGGGTGAACAAGCTCATCGGCACGCTCATCGAGTACGGGCTGATCCCCGCCAACACCTGATCGGAGACCCCGTGACCATCCGCATCCTCCACGTCGTCGTCCAGCCCGTCTTGGTCGACGACGACGGCGAGACACTCAGCCCGATTCCCGCCGAGCCGGCGCAGGCTCTCACCGCTGCCCAGCTGCTCGACTTCGCCGCGACACTGCCCGCCCGCGTCGCCGCGCTCAACGCGGAGGAGGTGGAGACGGATGGCTGACTCCCCATACCCGCCGTACATCCCGCTCCGCACCATCTCATGGGGGCGGGACCTGAAGCTCGAGACGACGGCGCCGCTGCGAACGGAGACGAAGACGGTCGCGTCGCGGTCCTTGGTGTGGCAGGCCACGGGCGAGGCATTCTTCCCCGCCGGAGCTGTGCGCACTCCGACGGTGGGCGAGGAAGCAGTGATCGAGGTGCCGCGAACCGATCTGACCGGCTGGGTGGACGCGCAGACCGGCGACCCGCTCGACCCCGCGCTGGGGCCGACGCACACCTACGTCACGACGGTCAGCGTCTTCGACGGGGAACGCCTCGTCGACCGGTACGACGTCGGCCCGTACGCCGTCACCGCGGGGACAGGCGCGATCGACGGGGACCTCATGCGCTTCAACGGCATCGCCCCGCCCGCGTACAGCGCCGCAGTGCCATGGGATCTCACCGGGGGCGCATCCTTCCCGCCCGCCGCCAAGAACGGGGACATCGGCATCGATTGGCAGCCGGTGCTGAAGCCGGACGGATCCGTCGTGATCCGCGTCTACAGGAACGAGGTCTGACATGGCGAAGCGTCTCGTCACTGAAGCGGCAGTCATCACCACGCCGGGCATTCAGGCGCTCATGGCCGGGCTGGTCAACACCGACCCGACCGTGCGTGCGGCGCTCACCACGATGGTGTCGAACCTCCTGAACGTGGGGGTCGTCAACGACACCGTCACCACCGCCTCGTACATGGTCACGAAGTACGGGTCCGTCACCCTCACCCTCAACCGGTCGATCAGCCTCGTTCTCCCGAACCCCACGCCTGGCGCGGGGATCATCCTCACCATCGTGCAGGACTCCGTCGGTACCCGGTCGATCACCTGGCCCGCCGACATCGAGTGGCCCAACTACGGGACCCCGCCGCCCCTACTCACCAAGCCGGGCCAGGCCAACCGTTTCGGCATCGTCGCGGTGCCCGGGTTCTCCAAGTGGCAGGGGTACGTGGCAACGTGAACGTCGTCGATATCATCCCCCTCATGGTGCGCTCCCGAACGATCCGCGATCCGTTCGCTCGCACCCTCGCCGCAGACAACGGGGACGGGTGGGGTTCGACCAACACGGGCCAGTCGTGGATCGCGCTGCAGCAGAAGTCCACCATGATCGTCGACTCGGCGCTCGGCGCCGGGGTAACGTCGGCCGCGACTCGAGCGATGGCTGTTCTGAACCCGGGCGTCACCGACGTCGACGTGGCTGTTCGGTTCTCTTCGATGACGGGGACCACGACCGGCGGGCAGGGCATCGTGGTCCGCGCGATCGACGTCGCGAACCATGTCTACGTCCGCGTCGGCACGACGTCGACGTCGATTCTCACGTCGATCGCGACGAACTTCGTCAGTCGGGCGACGGCGGCGATGGCGTTCAATCCGGCGACGGACACGATCCGCGTGCAGGTCGTGGGCGACTCCTACACCGTCTTCAAAAACGACGCGCCCTTCCTCTACTGGTACGACAACGTCGGCCCCGGGGGAACGGGGCTGTTCTCTGCGTCGAAGCTGCACGGGCTCGTGCTGACCAGCTCGGCCGCGCGCGTGCGAGAGATCATCATCGCGCCACTCGACTTCGCGACTCCGGCGAGCCTGGACCCCACGTTCCGCGACGGGTATCAGCAGAACTCGCTCGCCGAGTACAACGTCGTCTTCCACGCTGAGACGGCATCGTTCATCACGGACCCGCTCAAGGTCGGCGGCCAGCGGGTGCTGAAGTGCGACGTGCCGAACACGGCCATCGGGCCGACTGCCAACCCCCGCGTCCAGTTGTCCGCGAAGCCGGTGCTGTACGCCGACTCCGAGGTGTGGGCGGGATTCGCCGTCATGTTCCCCTCCGGGACCGGACCCACCGCAGGGATGACGCCGTTCCCGGCGATGCCCGACGGGTTCTCCGGGTTCATGAACATCAACCAGTTCTACACGGCCAACCCCGAGTCCTCTCCGCCGGTGAAACTCGGCTTCCGTGCGGGGTCCGGGCGTGAGCTCATGTGGCAGCGCAACGCCACCTACGGCAACGACCGGCCCTGGTCCCTCGGTCACCCGGTGGAGTTCGACAAGGTCTACGAGCTCGCATGGCACGTGAAGATGTCGAACGACCCGACGATCGGTTTCGCCGAGCTGTACAAGCGGGAGTCGAAAGCCGAGGGGTGGGTGCAGCAGACGCTCTTCGCCGGCACCGCGCAGGCGACGCAACGCCTGATGATGCGGACGATGGACTCGAACGCCAACAGCGGACCCAACCGCCACGACGTGCAGCTGTACCGTTCGGTGAACATGTTCGACAACGTGACGATCCTGTTCTACGGGCACCGCATCGGGAACAGCCTCGCCGACGTCGACACCGGCTACTACGCCTGACAGACGCCCCCAGTGCCCCCTCCTCCGAGGTGGACGCTGGGGGCGTCTTTCTGTGCGCCCGCTAGGTGGATACCCTGAGAGGTGGCAAGGGGGCGGGATGACGAACACAGCGACGAAGATCGAGACGCGAGCCGACTATCGAGACTTCCTGGCGGCGGATCTCGCCGCGGCGGGGATGGACCGGTGGCGGTTCGATGACCAGTGGCGTGCACCGGTGGTGAAGTACATGCGACTGCTGCGCCGTGTGGAGTACCTCCGCACCCGCCGCGGCGCCACCGCTCGCATCCTGCGATTCTGGGCACGATTCCGCATGCAGGCCGTGGGCGTGCGCACCGGCATCACTCTCCCTCCCGGGGTCGCTGGCCCCGGCGTCTCGATCGCGCACTACGGCACCCTCGTCGTCAACACACGCGCGAAGATAGGAGCGGGCACGCGCCTCCACCCCGGCGTCACCATCGGCATCGCAAACGGCGGCGTCCCGCAGATCGGCGAACGCGTCTACATCGGCCCGAACGCGGTCCTGTATGGCGGCATCACGGTCGGTGACGAAGCGGTGATCGGCGCGAACTCTGTCGTCAACCGCGACGTGCCCGCGGGGGTGACCGTTGCCGGCTCCCCAGCCAAGGTCATCGCGAAGCGCGGATCGGCTGAGCGAATGCCGGCCGGGTCAGTCGATGCCGACAAGCAGACCGATACCGCGGATCGCGGCAATGCCGACCGCGCACGCGCCGGTGCCCACCGCGAGTAACCCCGCGAACTTCCAGTTGTCGGATGCGCTCGCCCCTTGACGCTTTGCCATAGCCCCTCAGCATAGAAAATGCCCCGGCATCCCTCACCTCTCGGTGTAGAGATGCCGGGGGCTTTTCTTCGTTAGGGCAGCATCCGGAAGATGTCATTGACGCCGATCTTCCCTCGCGCCCAGGATATGAGGCGCTTCCGAAACGCGAGCACCTCTGCGTCGAATCTGTCTGAAAACGCTTGTCCGGCCTGGTTCTCCGAAACGCGTAGATCGTACAAGTCGCGGATCTGATCGGATATCAGCTGACGTGCGACCGAGAGCTCGCCGTCGAGTTCGATGTCCACCAGCGTCGGCGGTACGGGCAGTGCCTGGGTCGTGGCGAAGAATGCGCGAAAATCGAAGGCATTCTCGCTGAACGAGTCAATCGCTTGTATCGCGTTGCTGTCCAGCACGTCTGCCACGTACTGGCGTCGAGCCTTGATGATGTTTCGTCTGCCCTCCCAGGCGTTTTTCGCCCCCCATCCGAGGAGCGAAACAAGAGCGCCCACGCCGGCCGCCAACAAGACGTCCCACATCATGCGCTCCGAATGGTGATGAGCGCCCACCCGTCGGGCACCTGCGCGTCGAGCGCGGCCCGATCGGCGGCTTCGATGTCGCGGGCGCCGTCGCGGCGAATGAACGTCCCGACCGCGGTCAACAGCGTGGTGCCCTTGCCCATCGTGACGGGGGTGTTTGCGAGCTCGAACCCGGGTGGGCACTGCGCTTCGAGCAGCTCGTGCGCTTCGGCGAGGGAGTGCGCTTCGACCTCGATGGTGCGGGTTTCGACGGGGCGGATGGTTCCGATCAGCACGGGTCCATCGTAGGAGCGGCCGCCGACATCTCCCGCCCGGCGGCAGTTCGTTCCGGTTAGCGGATGTCGAAGAGCCTGTCGATACCGGTGAGAACCGCGAACGTCCCCGCTGCCACAGCGAGCGCGGCGCTGTTGATGAGTGCCATTGCGGCCCACCCGGACATCCGCCGGCGTTTCAGCGGGGCGGGGACGGAGATGCGGGTCACCCGGCTCGCTGTAGGCGCAAGCGGTGTCGCGTCATAACGTGCGCACCGTCACGGCGTTGCGCCACACGACGGGCTGCCAGTGGCCGCCGTCGCACGGCACCTCGAGCACGACAATGCGGTCGTTCGATCCCATCGCCCACGCCTCGACGCGTTCGGCGGCGCGGTTCGGCCACTGCACCCACGCCCACACGGGCCGTTTCGGGTAGAACCACTCGACCGGCTGCTGCCCGTATGCCTGCAGCGGGAGTGTCATCGGATGCACGGATGACAGCGTGCGCGACAGCATCTCGTCGCTGACCTTTGTCGAACCCATAGACCGGTCCCCTTCCCCGGCCAGGGAACAGGCTACGTCAGACCGCGGACATCGTTCAGGGCTGGAACGTCGGGTCCGCCTGGTAGACGAGGTACGTCACGTCGGTGATCGTCGCACTGTCGATGTCGCATGCGGAATCGACGCCAGCCTGAAATCGCTGGATGAGCGAATCGGGCGGGAACCGGTCGCTGTCTTCGATGCGAGCCCAGGCTGCGGCGAGGATGTCCGCCGCGGCCGCGAATCGCTGCTGACGGGTCATCTCGCCCGCCCACTCCGCACACGTCGTCTCCGAGTACGGCGACGACCACGTCTGCTCGTACTTACTCGGCGCCGACTCCGCCGCCGTGCCATCGGCGGGAAGCGGGGGAGCAGGCCGAGTCGAGAACACGGTGACCAAGACCACGATCACCGCGACGAAGCCGCCGGCTACCCACAGCACCCACCACGATCTCCGCGGCGCCACCTGCTCCTCGCTGGAATCACTCATCGACCCGGCCCCCTTCGGTCGGTCGATGCTAGCGTGCCGCCGATGTCGGAGGTCCGGGGGAGACTCACCCCATGCCCACCGTCCCCGACCTCCTGGACTTCGAACGCCTCCACGAGAAGCACACCAGCCGCAAGGAAGCCGCGATCGTCGACGAGCTCGGCATCAAGCCCGCCCGTTACTACCAGCTGCTCCTGCACGCCGCACAGTCTCTCGAGGCGTGGGAGTTGAACCCGATGCTGTGCGACCGCATTCTGAGCCGCAGTGCGCGGTGGGGTCAGGCCGCGTCGTAGCCCAGGCTCGCCGACATGTCGAGCATCGCCTGACGGATCCGGTCGCGATTCGCCTTCGACCGGTACTCGCGCGACATCGCCCGGGTGGAGTGCCCGACGATGTCCATGATGGTGTCCATGCCGACGCCGGCCGCGTCGAGAATGTCGACCGTCGTGTGCCGCAGGTCGTGAAGGCGGACGGGCCGGTCGATGCCGGCGGCGTCCCGGGTGGCGTTCCACATGCTCGTCGCCTGGTCGGGGTCGATCGGCGTCACCGCACCGCGGTACTCCGTCGTGAACGCCAGCCCCCAGGGGTTCTCCGGCGCCGTCTCCCGCCACGTGCGCAGGATCGACTGCAGCGGGTCGACGAGGGGAATGGTGCGCCACCCCGCTCGCGACTTCGGGCGGGTCAGGTGCAGCCCGCCGTGCAGGTGCCGGTGCTCGTACCCGTCAGGCACGTCGAACCGTCGCTTCGGGCACTGCGACGGGCGGGGCTCTCCGCAGCGGCCGCGGCATCCGTGCGCGTAGTCGAGACGCTGGAGCTGCCAGGACAGGTCGACGTCGTCGTGCACGCGGTCCCACTCGAGGCCGATGATCTCGCCACGGCGGGCGCCGGTGAGGATGAACGTCGCCCACATGAACGCATCCGGCGACTGCTCGAACGTGGTCAGCAGTCGCTGCGCTTCGGCGACGGTGAGGACCTCGAGGTCGACGACCGCGCGCCGCGGCCGGACGACGAGGTCGGTGGGGTTCCGCTGGATCTTCTCGTCTCGCTCCGCGTCGGCGAACATCGCGGCCATGACGGCGTGCGTGTTCCGCCGGTAGGTGGAGGACAGGCCAGCGGTCTCCATCTTCGCGAGCACTTTGCGGATCGCGGCGGGCGTGAGCTTGTCGAGCCGCACGCCCCCGATGACGGGGATGACGTGGTTCTCGATGATCGCCCGGTAGGACGTGTACGTCTTCGGGCGGCGGGTCTTCGCTGCGACCTCGGTGAGCCAGTACGACGCCCACGCTTCCACGGTGGGGGATGAGGTGGAGATGTCGCCGGTGCGGCGGACCTGCGCTTCGGCCTCGTCGAGCGCGAGTCGCAGCTCTGTCTTGGTCTTCCGGCGGATGAACTTCCGCCGCCGGGTTCCGTCTGCGCTGGGCGGTAGTTCGACGGTGGCGGTCCAGTAGCCGCGGGAGTCGCGGTAGATGGATGCCATGCGGTTCGTCCTAGCTCTGAGGGGTGGGGTTCTGCTGCGGGGCGCGGTCTCCGTTGACCGCGGCTCTTCTTCTCAGGCGTTCGACGTCTGTCACCGCTGGTCCTCTCGGGGTGGTGCTGCCATTTGGTGCAGCCATTCTCGGACAGTCTGGGATAGTCCGGGACTGTATGGGTGAGACGCTACACGTCGAAAATGACGCACCGCAAGTCGATAGCGGGTTCTTGCTTGGTTTCCGGTACCAAAGGTCGCAGGTTCGATTCCTGTCGGGGGCACATGTGACGAGGGCCGCGGTCGATGACCGCGGCCCTGCTCATTTCCGGAGCCGTCAGCCCTCGTCGGTCGGCGCGCCCGTCGGCTCGGCGTCCTCGACGAGGTGCCGCGAGCCGAGTTCGTCGGCAGTGGCGCGCCCCTGGTCGACGGCTTCCTCTTTGCTGGAGAAGCTCGCCGACAGTTCGGGTCGACCCTCCACCGCGTTCTCCCACTGGCCCCGGTTCGATCTGGTCGTCACATCGTTCTGGCTCATGGCATCCAGCAGACACCGGTGGTTCTTCACGCGGTGCGGGGTTGACACGCGATGGCGCGCGTCCGCGCGAGAGGGTCTTTCACCCCTCACGTCACCTCCCGTGGCGGTGTCCGGCGGATGCGGCCACGCCGGGCGGCGAAGGCCCCGGCACGGCGTCGCGGGGTCCGTCAGGGGCGCTCGGCGATCAGCCCGGCGTCGCACAGCGCCGTCAGGGCGGCACGGACGGCATCCCGGGCGTCTCCGCCGCGCGGTTCGCCGTGCGCGTGCACCGCGGCGGCCACGAGGTCGTCGAACGAGGCGCCGTCGGCTGCCCGCCAGAGCACCGGTCCGATCCCGTCGACGAGGTGGATCGTCGTCTCGTCGTCCGGTGTGCGGCGCAGCAGCGCGAGACGCGCGCCCGAGAGAGTCACGGCATCCACCACCGGCGTGCGGGTGAAGCCGCTCGCGCCTCGCGTGGCCTCGGCGCGTTGCGAGACGATCGGCTCGCGTGACGCCGGCCGGGGCGCGGCGAACAGGTCGCGGATGAGGGGGAGCACGTCCGCGGCTTCCGCGTAGCGCAGACGCAGCGCTCCGCCGACCGCGCTGACGTGTCCGATCATCGTCTCCAAGGGACGCGGCAATTCGGCGAGATAACTGCACTGCGGCGCGATCGCTGCCACGGCATCCGCGATGTCGAGGGGCTCGAGGGCGGCCTCGGTGCTCCGTGGCTGACGATCGAGCACCACGACGGCGTGCAGGCGGAGCGGGGTGGGCGGAAGATCGCGCAGCCCGAGACCGCGGGGCGACACCTGCTTCTTGGCGCGGCCGGCACCGTCGACGATCGACAGAGGTTTGCGGTAGGGCAGGACGCTCCCGTCCGGTGCGACGCCGACGCTCTCGTCGCTCACGTAGGCGTAGTCGCGCGCGAGGCTCGACATGAGGGTGGTCTTGCCCATCCCCGACCGACCCGAGAACAGCACGACGCGTCCGTCGTCGTCGGCGATGGCGCCGGCATGGACGAGCCACAGGTCTCCGCGCCGCGCGGAGAGGGCGGAGAGCGTCACCTGGGTCGACAGGTCGGACATGGTCTCGTCGGAAAGGAAGCGCGGGCGCGGGGAGACGATCGCCGCAGCGAGCGTGGCCTCGTCGTGCCGGGCCCCGGACCAGGCTTCTCCGATCGAGACGCGGTCGGCGGGGGGCACGCCGTCGAGGTCGATGCGCACGGTCACCCCGAGGGCGTCGACATAGAGATGATCGGCTTCGCCGGCACGACTCGGGAGGGGCTGTTCGCGGGACATCGTCGGTCAGTCTCCCGGGGCGCGGGATGGTCGCGGGTCGCGGCACCGCGTCGGGGACGGGTGAAAGACGCGTCCACCGGATCGGGCATCGCCCATTCCGACCTCTTGTCAAGACCTGCCGCTGTTTCGCGGACGGTTGGGATGCTGAGACCCTCCTTCGAAAGGATCTGCCATGAGCATCGGAGCCGGCATCGCGCTGTTCGTCATCGGCGCCATCCTCGCCTTCGCCGTGAACCTGCCCAACGACTACGTCAGCTTGAGCATGGTCGGCTACATCATGATGGGAGCCGGCGTCGTCGTGTTCCTGATCGGCGTCGTGCTGCTCGTGCGTCGTCGGCAAACCGATACGGTCACCCGCACCGAAGGAGTGGGGGGCGCCCAGGTCACCCGCTCGACCACGCGCTCGTCCAACGACGACCTCGTCTGAGTCCCCCGGGGTCGCCACCCCGGAGGTACACCCATGACCGAACCGACGCGCACCGTCGCCGACGACTCGCCCGCGGGCGACCTGTTCGACGGACGCTACCGCCTCGGCCGTCTGCTCGGCCGGGGCGGTTACGCGCGCGTATACGAGGCGGTCGATACCGCTCTCGAGCGCACCCTCGCCATCAAGGTCATCGACGGGGACGGTGCCGATCCCTCCGACGCCGCCCGCGTCCGGTCGGAGATCCGCCTGCTCGCCTCGCTCTCGCATCCGTCGCTCGTCACCCTCTACGACGCACGGCTCGACGCGACGCCCGCCTATCTGGCGATGGAGCTCATCGCGGGCCCGACGCTCACCGACCTCATCGCGCGGGGTCGTCTCGGCGGGCCCGAGGCCGCGCGCGTCGGGCGCGAGGTCGCGGAGGCGTTCGCCGTGATCCACGGCCGAGGGATCGTGCACCGCGACGTGAAGCCGTCGAACATCCTGATGCGACCCGCCGCGCACACGGGGGAGACCCCGCGGGCGACTCTCGCCGACTTCGGCATCGCCTCGCTCGTCGGGGCCACCCGCGTGACACGGGCCGACACCGTGATCGGAACGGCCGCTTACCTGAGCCCCGAACAGGCGCGCGGGATGCCGGCCGCACCCCCGAGCGACGTGTACGCGCTCGGACTCGTGCTGCTGGAGGCCCTGACCGGTTCACGCCCGTTCGGCTCCCGCACCCCGCATGAAGCGCTCGCCGCCCGGCTCGTCTCCCCGCCTGAGATCCCCGCGCACATCCCCTCCGGGTGGCGGGACGTGCTCGAGCGGATGACGGCCATCGACCCCGCCGAACGACCGGATGCCGCGGGCGTCATCGTCGCGCTGCGCACGTTGTCGAACGTGGCGGTGCCCGCCCCGGGAGGGGGAACGACCGCGCGTATGCCGGCGGCGTCCGGAGCCGCCGCCCCGACGCGCGTCTTCGACGCCTCGACGCCGGGGGGATCCCCGGCGCCCCGTTCGCGGCGTCGTCCGTCTCGACGTGCCGTGGTGGTGGCATCCGTCGTCGCTGCCGTCCTCGCCGCGGGGGGAGTGACCGCCGCCGTGGCAGCCGGGGCCGGGGGAGCCCCCGAGCCCGATCTGCCCGCACTGCCCCAGCCGCTCGATCAGCACGTCGACGACCTGTGGAAGGAGGTCGGGGAATGATCCGTCGCGCTTCCCTCGCCGGCGTCGTGGCCGTGGCCGTAGCCCTGGCCCTCGCCGGCTGCACCCCGCCCGCCGCGCCCACCGCGTGGCAGCAGAACGTGCAGACGATCGCGGAGCAGGCGTCGGCCGGCGACTACGCCTCGGCGCTCGCGAGCCTCGACGCGCTCGAGGCCGAGGTCACCGCCCGCCGCGACGCGGGGGAGATCACGGCCGAGGAGGCGGACGCCATCCTGACGCGCATCGCGACCGTCCGTGCCGATCTCACCGGTCTGGTCCCGACCCCCACGCCCACGCCCACGCCTGTGCGGACGACCGAGCCCGCATCCGACGACCAGCAGGACGTCGTCGACGACGGCACGGATGGCACCGGCGGAGGCGGGAACGGCGGGGACCCGTCCGACAAGAAGCCGGGCGACGAGAAGGGGCCGGGGAACGGCAAGGGGCCGGGCAAGAAGGACGGGTGAGCATGCCCGCGACGGCGTCTCGCGGAACAGGTGCGCGGGGATGGCCCCCACGCCCGCGCACCGTGCGAGGATTGCCCGGTGCCGCGCCGCGTGACCGCTGAACTGGACCTCGATCTCGGGGCATCCGTCGACCTCATCTTCCAGATCTCCGCCGCCCAGGGGGTCCCTCTGCTGAGCGAGGACCTGACGTTCTCGCAGGGTGATCGCGTGCACACGCCCACCGAGATCGTCGACCAGTCCGGCAGTCGCCTTCACCGCGTCACCGGCGAGCAGGGCCCCCTGACGGTGCGGTACGACGCCGTCGTCGCCGGTCCCGCGCAGAGCCCCCGCACGAGCGACCTCGAGACCATCACCTACCTGCGCCCGAGCCGCTACTGCCAGTCCGACGAGGTGTTCTCGCAGGCACGTCGCCAATTCCGCGGGCTCTCCGGTGAAGAGCTGCTGACCGCGGTGTCATCGTTCGTGGCATCCACCGTCACCTACACCCCGGGCCTGAGCCTCGGCACCGACAGCGCGGTCACGACGCTCATGACCGGCCAGGGCGTGTGCCGCGACTACGCCCACGTCGTCATCGCGCTCCTGCGGGCGATGGACATGCCGGCGCGGTATGCCGCGTGCTACGCCCCCGGCCTCGAGCCGATGGACTTCCACGCGGTCGCCGAGGCCTACATCGACGGCGCCTGGTACGTCGTCGACGCGACCCGTCTCGCGGATCGCCGCTCGCTCGTCCGCATCGCGACGGGGCGCGACGCCGCCGACTGCGCCTTCCTCAGCTACCACGGGGGATACGTGGGGCTGGAACGCCTGCACGTCGACGCGGTCTTCGACGACGAGACCCCGGATGCCACGACCCCCGACGACCACGCCGCGCTGGTGCAGATCGGCTGACGCGCTCCGCGGTCGCCTCCGGCGGTTCGTCGTCACGGAGGGTGCCCCGCCCCGCTCCGCCTAGACTTGCAGGGTTATGGATCCCGCAGCCCTCTCCGCAGCCCTCCTCGCCGTCATCGCCCCGCTCGCCGAGGCGCGACGAGAGGGCTCCTCGGCGGGGATCACCGCCGCCGACCTCCCGCTGGAGCGGCCGAAGAACCGCGACCACGGCGACTGGGCGTCCAACGCGGCGCTCAAGCTGTCGAAGGTCGTCGGAGCGAACCCGCGCGAGTTCGCCGCGGAGATCGCCGCCGGTCTTGAGGCGGTCGACGGGGTCGCGAGCGTCGAGGTCGCCGGCCCGGGCTTCATCAACATCCGACTGGATGCCGCTGCCGCCGGCGCGCTCGCGAAGGTCGTCGTCGAGCAGGGCGCCGCGTTCGGAACGAACGATTCGCAGCGCGGGAACACCATCAACCTCGAGTTCGTCAGCGCGAACCCGACGGGACCCCTGCACATCGGCCACACCCGGTGGGCGGCTCTCGGCGATGCCATCGCCCGCGTGCTGCTCGCGAGCGGTGCGACGCTCGTCCGCGAGTTCTACATCAACGACGCCGGCGCCCAGATGGAGCGCTTCGGCCGCTCCGTCGTGGCCGCGGCGCACGGCGAGCCGACCCCCGACGACGGATACGGCGGGGCGTACATCGGAGCGCTCGCCGAGCGGGTGCTGGCGGAGCGCCCCGACCTGCGCGATCTCGATCGCGCCGAGCAGGTGGCCGTCGCCACCGAACTGGCCTATCGCTTCCAGCTGGGCGAGATCCAGGCCTCTCTCGAGCGCTTCAACGTCCACTTCGACGTCTGGTTCTCCGAGCGCACGCTGCACGCGCACGTCGATGCGCAGCCGAGTCTCGTCGACGAGGCGGTCGACCGTCTGCGCGAACAGGGCCATGTCTTCGACGACGAGGGCGCCGTCTGGGTGCGCACCACCGATTTCGGCGACGACAAAGACCGCGTCATCCGTCGCTCCAACGGGGAGTACACGTACTTCGCCGCCGATGCCGCCTACTACCTCAACAAGGGCGACCGCGGCTTCGCGCACAAGATCTACCTCCTCGGCGCCGATCACCACGGCTACGTCCACCGTCTCAAGGCGCTCGCCGGCGCCGCGGGCGACGACCCCGAGAAGGACATCGAGGTGCTCATCGGACAGCTCGTGTCGATCAACGGTGCCAAGCTGTCCAAGCGCGCGGGCAACATCATCGAGCTCGACGACCTGCAGCAGTGGCTTGGCACCGACGCGCTGCGCTACTCGCTCGCACGGTATCCGGCCGACTCACCGCTGACGCTCGACCCCGAGATCCTGCAGAAGCGCACCAACGACAACCCGGTCTTCTACGTGCAGTACGCCCACGCGCGCACGCACAACGTCGCACGCAACGCCGCCGACTCGGGTGTCGACCGCTCGGAGTTCGCCCCGGAGCTTCTCGATCACGAGACCGAGTCGGCGCTTCTCGGTGCCCTGCAGGAGTATCCCCGGGTCGTCGCGTTCGCCGCCGAGGTGCGCGAGCCGCACCGCGTCGCGCGCTACCTCGAAGAGCTCGCCGGCCTGTACCACCGGTGGTACGACAACTGCCGCGTCATCCCGCTCGGTGACGCCCCGGTCGAGTCGGTGCACCGCACGCGCCTGTGGCTCAACGACGCCACCGGTCAGGTGCTCCGCAACGGCCTCACGCTGCTCGGCGTCGGCGCTCCGGAGCGGATGTAGTCCATGACGGACGCGGATGCCGTGGCCCCCCGCCGCCGTTCAGGTCGGTGGATCGCGATCCTCCTCGTGGTCGTCGTGCTGCTGGCGGGTGCCGTGGTGGCCGCCGAGTTCATCGCACGCTCCCTCGTGACGAACACGGTCCGCTCGTTGGTCGTGAAGAACGTCGGCCTGCCCGACGATCAGAACCTCGACGTGTCGGTGAGCGGAATCGTGCTCCCGCAGCTGATCGCAGGGCGCCTCGACGACGTCACGGTCAGCTCGGACGACGTGACCTTGGGCCCCATCACCGGTGACGTCCTCGTGGAGATGCAGGGCGTGCCGGTGTCGGGTGAGGGTCCTGCCGACGGGGGATCGGCCTCGGTGCGTCTCGATGAGGAGCAGTTGCGGACGCTGCTCGCGCAGATCCCCGACTTCCCGTCGGGCACGGTGGCGATGGCCGCCCCCGACCTCACCTTCACGAACGAGCTGTCGCTCTTCGGCGTCGGCATCCCGGTCGGCGTCTCGGTCACCCCGGGCGCAGCGTCCGGCGACCTGACCCTCACCCCGACGTCGTTCGAACTCGGCGGCAACACCATCGACGCCGACACGCTGCGCGCGCAGTTCGGCGGCGTGGCCGACGCGGTCCTCGGCCCGCAGAGCCTGTGCATCGCCGATCGCCTGCCGGCCGGCCTCACGCTGACCTCCGCGACGGTGCAGGGTCAGAGCCTCGTGGCCGCCTTCGACCTCGCGGGCGGGATTCTCAACGACCCCGCCCTTCAGGCCGACGGCTCCTGCAGCTGACCGGCCGCGCATCGCGATCACCGACCGCGTCACCCGTCCTCCGCGTCGGTGAGCGCGACCGCCGACCGGCGTGAGCCTGCCTATGGTCGGGGTCGACGGACGGATGCCGCGACCGCGGCGCGTCATGAGGAGGTCGGCATGTCCGCGGTGTCACGTCGCAGGGTTCTCACCGCGGGCGCGTGGACGATTCCCGTTCTGAGCGTGAGTGCGGCGCTGCCCGCGCACGCGGCGGCGAGTCAGACCGACCGCGTGACGCTCACGATGTCCCGCGCGTCCGCCTACCCGGATGAGACGACGACCGTGCAGGTCACGAGTCTCGGCCCGGATGGGCGGCCCCGCGCGGGCGACGCCGTGTCCCTCTCGCTGGACGACCCCGCCCGCGCGATCATCGAACGACCGACGGGCGTCACGGACTCCTCGGGCGCGTACACGACGTCGGTGCGCGTGCGCACCGATGCCGCCCCCGGGAGCCTCGGCATCACGGCATCCACGTCCTCGGGGGCGACCAGCACGGCGCTTGAGGTGCGGGAGGCGACCGTCATCCGGCACGACGAAACGGGCGCCTCGACGCGCGTCCTCGCGCTCGCGCACGGGTACCAGGACGACATCGCGACCGTCGAGAACCGGGGCTTCGCACACAGCGATCTGCAACCCACCGGACGACACGTGCGAACGAAGCAGGTGCTCCAGGTGGAGGTGCCGGACGGGGCCCCGGCGACCCTGTCTCTCGCGATCGGCGCGCGCGGGCCCTGGAAGGCGTTCAACGGCGGCACGGGCACCGATCTCTCCGTGACGACGCTGACGACGGGAAGTCAGAGCATCACCGCCGCCCAGGACGGAATCGTCTACGTCATCAACCACTCCGACAACCAGGCCGTGGAGCTGACGGTGTCGGGCGGCTCCGCGCAGCCCGTGTGGGTGAAGGACCGGACGACATCGGATGAGTTCGCCTCCCGACTGGCCGCGTCGTCGGCACCCGTCGTCACGCTCGTCGGCGACCGGGTGTTCGTCGACGTTCAGCGACGGGTGATCGACGACATGGCCGCCCGGAACGTCGCGTGGGATCCCGCCGACACCGTGGCGCGGCTCGATCGCGTGCTGTCCTCGACCTGCGACGTCTACGGGCTCAGTTACGCCGCCGTCGGGGTGGCGCGCAAGCATCCCGGGCGCGTCTACTTCAGCGGCGCCGACAGTGGGGCGGGGTGGGCGTTCGCGACGAGTCAGTGGCTGTGCTTCCAGGTCGACACGGGTGCCAGTGAGGCGCTGCTCGCCGACTCCGACTCCTGGGGCATCTGGCACGAGGTCGGACACACGTTCCAGACCCCGTCATACACGTGGAGCGGACTGGGTGAGGTGACGGTCAACATCTCCTCGCTCGCCCTCCAACAGCGTCATACCGGCCACCACCGTCTGGACGAGTGGCCCGAGGTCAAGGACCGGATCGCGCGGTACTTCGCCCAGGCCGTCGGGGACCGGAGCTTCGCGCAGCTGACGGACGAGGATCCGTTCTATCCGCTCTTTCTCTTCGATCAGCTCCGGCAGTCCTTCGGCGAGGGGTTCTATCCGGCGGTCGATCAGGCGTACCGCGTCCGACGGATCCGCGGGCTGTCGATGCCCTCTTCCGACCAGGACAAAAAGGACCTCTTCGCCCAGGTGGCCTCGCAGGTGGCCGATCGCGACCTCGGCCCGTTCTTCACCGCGTGGGGCGTTCCGATCACGTCAGCGGTTCTGACGACGTTGAGCGCGCATCCCGCGCTGCAGAACCAGATCTGGACCGCCATCGACTCCCGCGACGCGCACCGCGAGCGGGAGGTGGGGTACAACCTCCCCATCGGTGCACTGTCGACGGCGAACGTGAGCCTGTACCTCGGCGACCGGACGACGTCGGCAGGCGAGGTGACCGGCCTGTCGACGCTCGCCGGGTCGGCGAGCACCCTCGTCGCGCGCGAGTCCGTCGCGATCAACGTCGGTTCGATGGAGGGGCGGCTTCTCGCGATCCTCCAGTCATCGGATGCCACGCAGGAGGCGCTGTCGCGGACGGTTCCGGTCACCGTCACCTCGGCGCTCGGATTCGTGGGCATCTACGACGTCCGTTCCGGATGGATCGGCATGAGCCGAGACGGGAAGCGCCTCGTGGTCACCTCGACCGGTGTCGCCCCGCACGACTACTACTTCAAGGGGAAGCTGTACTACCAGGTCGCTCTGCAGAACGCGCGGGGGCGGACGCTCGTCACGGTGACCGTGAACGGGGACGACACCCACGACAAGGTCGTGACGGCGCTCGACGGCATGTCGGTGTCGAACGGGTATCGTCTCCTCGTCAACGCCGCGGAGCCCTCCCGGGTGCGCGTCTACGCGGACAGCGTGCAGACCGGGTCCCTGTCCACGACGCCTCAGACGCTGACGATCCGCGGGGGGCGGTTCGTGGTCTGACGGCCGCCCGGAGCCCGGCGGCTGCGGACGCGGGGCGGCGCCACCGGACACGGGAAGGGAGCGGCATACGCGGTGCCCTAGACTGATCGGGCTGCCCGCCGCGTGACTCTCCGCGGGGGTGGCAGCCGTGATCCGCGGCCGTCGCGTCGCCGCAAAACCCGATTGGTCCCTCTGTGTCCGCCTCGCACTCCGCTCTCGTGCCCGAGTGGCTCACCGCCCCGGCCGAAGCGAACGAGCTCGTCGCCCCCGTCTGGCCCGCGTCCGCTCGTCGCGTCGACGACGGCTCCGTCGAGATCGGAGGCGTCTCCGTCTTCGATCTGCGTGACCGCTTCGGCACCCCGCTCTACGTCCTCGACGAGGACGAGGTGCGCGAGCACGCCCGCCGCGCTCGCGCCGCCTTCGACTCGGCGGCGGCGCGTCACGGGGTCCGGGCTCGCGTCTACTACGCCGGAAAGGCGTTCCTGTCGACCGAGGTCGTGCGATGGGTCGTCGACGAGGGACTCTCCGTCGACGTGTGCACGCGCGGCGAGCTCGAGGTCGCCCTCGCCGGGGGAGCAGACCCCGCGCGCCTCGGCTTCCACGGCAACAACAAGAGCGCGCGCGAGCTGGAGCGCGCGGTCGAGGTCGGCATCGGCTCGGTCGTCGTCGACAGCCCCATCGAGATCGAGCGCCTGGCCGCGATCGCCGAGCGCCGCGGCGCCGTGCAGTCCGTGCTCGTGCGCGTCCGCACCGGCGTGCACGCCGAGACCCACGCGTTCCTCGCGACCGCGCACGAAGACCAGAAGTTCGGCTTCTCGCTCGAGGGCGCTGCCGAAGCCGTCGCACGCATCCGCGAGCTCACCAGCCTGCGCTTCGTCGGCCTGCACGCCCACATCGGCTCGCAGATCTTCGACTCATCCGGATTCCGCGAGTCGGCCGCACGCCTGGTCGACCTGCACGCCGACCTGCTGGCCGGGGGAGAGATCCCCCTCCTCAACGTCGGCGGAGGCTTCGGCATCTCGTACACCTCGGTCGACGACCCGAAGCCCATCGAGGAGATCGCCGACGGCATCCTGGACGCCATCGCCGACGAGTGCGCGGTGCGCGGCATCCCGATGCCCGACGTCGCCACCGAGCCCGGTCGTGTCATCGTCGGCCAGGCCGGGGTGACGCTGTACGAGGTCGGGACGGTCAAGACGGTCATGGCCGCCGAGGACCTCGAGCGCACCTACGTCAGCGTCGACGGCGGAATGAGCGACAACGCCCGCCCCGCTCTCTACGGCGCCGATTTCTCCGCGCGCATCGTCTCGCGCACGAGCTCCGAGACCCCGGCGCTCTCGCGCGTCGTCGGCCACCACTGCGAGTCGGGTGACATCGTCGTGGATGCCGAGTACCTCCCCGCCGACGTTACACCGGGCGACCTGCTGGCCGTGCCCGCCACCGGCGCCTACTGCTTCTCGCTCGCGAGCAACTACAACTACACGCCCCGCCCGCCCGTCGTCGCGGTGCGCGGGGGACAGGCCCGCGTGATCGTGCGCGGCGAGACCATCGACGATCTGCTCTCGCGCGACGCGGGCATCCCGGCATCCGCCCCCACCGCAACACCCCACGGAGACACCGCATGACCGACTACCGCACGCTCCGCGTGGCGCTCCTCGGCGCCGGCGCCGTCGGCTCGCAGGTCGCCGACCTGCTGCTCAAGCACGGCGACGAGCTCGCCGACCGCGCGGGCGCCAAGCTCGAACTCGCCGGCATCGCCGTGCGCAACCTCGACTCCAAGCGCGACGCCGACCTCCCGCGCGAGCTCTTCACGACGGATGCCGAGACCCTCATCGTCGGCAGCGACATCGTGATCGAGCTCATGGGCGGGATCGAGCCGGCCCGCACGCAGGTGCTGCACGCCATCGCCTCGGGCGCCGACGTCGTCACCGCCAACAAGGCGCTGCTCGCGACCCACGGCTCCGAGGTCTTCGAGGCCGCCGACCAGGTCGGCGCCGAGGTGTACTACGAGGCCGCCGCCGCCGGTGCCATCCCGATCATCCGTCCGCTGCGCGACTCGCTCGCCGGCGACCGCGTCGTGCGCATCATGGGCATCGTCAACGGCACGACGAACTACATCCTCGACCGCATGGACACCGAGGGCGCCGACTTCGCCGATGTCTTGGCCCAGGCGCAGCAGCTCGGGTACGCCGAGGCCGACCCCACCGCCGACGTCGAGGGCTACGACGCCGCGCAGAAGGCCGCGATCCTCGCGAGCCTGGCCTTCCACACGACGGTTCCCCTGGATGCCGTGCACCGAGAGGGCATCACCTCGGTCGACGCCGCGATGATCGAGTCCGCTCGTCACGCCGGGTACGTCATCAAGCTGCTCGCTGTATGCGAGCGTCTGACGGCCGCCGACGGCTCGGAGTCCATCTCCGTGCGCGTCTACCCCGCTCTCGTCGATCGGTCGCACCCGCTCGCCAGCGTCCACGGCGCCAACAACGCCGTCTTCGTCCAGGCCGAGGCGGCCGGCGACCTCATGTTCTACGGCGCGGGCGCCGGCGGCGTGCAGACGGCCTCCGCCGTGCTCGGCGACGTCGTCTCGGCGGCGCGCCGGCACATCGCCGGAGGCGTCGGGGTGGGCGAATCCACGCGCGCGAACCTACCGGCCGTGCCGATCGGGCACGTCATCACGCGTTACCAGATCACGCTCGAGGTCGACGATCAGCCGGGCGTGCTGGCGACCGTCGCCGGCATCCTGA
Source organism: Microbacterium sp. NPDC007973 (assembly GCF_042958465.1). Lineage (NCBI taxonomy): Bacteria > Bacillati > Actinomycetota > Actinomycetes > Micrococcales > Microbacteriaceae > Microbacterium > Microbacterium sp. NPDC007973. Next base: position 332,214 of record NZ_JBIBJJ010000001.1, on the reverse strand, counting down.
GCGAGGGCCGCGTGTCGATCGCGACCGTCGAGCAGACCGTCATCGAGGCGGACGAGAACACCCAGACCGGCGGTTCCGCCCGGCTGGTCATCGGAACACACAAGGCCCGCGAGCAGGACCTGAGCGAGACCGTCGAGCGTCTCGCCGCGAGCGGCGTCGTCGAGCGCGTGGTCTCCGTGCTGCGCGTGGAAGGGAACTGACATGGCTCACCTCTGGCGCGGAGTCCTCCGCGAATACGCCGACCGTCTGGGTGTCACCGACGCCTCCACCGTGGTCACGCTCGGCGAGGGCGGCACACCCCTCATCCCCGCCCCGGCGCTCTCGCGCCGCACCGGCGCCGACGTGTGGGTCAAGTTCGAGGGCATGAACCCCACCGGGTCGTTCAAGGACCGCGGCATGACCGTGGCGCTCTCGCGCGCCGTCGAGCACGGCGCCAAGGCCGTCATCTGCGCCTCCACCGGTAACACCTCGGCCTCCGCCGCCGCCTACGCCGCGCACGCCGGTATCACCGCCGCGGTGCTCGTGCCCGAGGGCAAGATCGCCATGGGCAAGCTGAGCCAGGCGGTGGCGCACAACGGCCGTCTCATCCAGATCCGCGGCAACTTCGACGACTGCCTCGAGATCGCGCGCGAGCTCGCCGATCACTACCCGGTGCACCTCGTGAACTCGGTCAACCCCGACCGCATCGAAGGGCAGAAGACCGCGGCCTACGAGGTCGTCGAGCAGCTGGGCGACGCCCCCGACTTCCACTTCATCCCCGTCGGCAACGCCGGCAACTACACCGCCTACTCGCGCGGCTACCGCGAGGAAGCAGCTCGCGGCGTCGCGACGAAGGTGCCCCGCATGTTCGGTCTGCAGGCAGCCGGGTCCGCGCCCCTCGTACGCGGCGAGGTCGTGAAGAACCCCGAGACGATCGCCAGCGCGATCCGCATCGGCAACCCGGCGTCGTGGGAGCTCGCTCTCGAGGCCCGCGAGGCCACCGACGGCTGGTTCGGCGCGATCGACGACGAGGGCATCCTGGAGGCGCAGAAGATCCTCGCGGGCGAGGTCGGCGTCTTCGTCGAGCCCGCGTCGGCTATCAGCGTCGCGGGTCTGCTCAGCCGTGCCGAGGCGGGCGTCGTCCCGTCGGGTGCGAAGGTCGTGCTGACCGTCACCGGGCACGGCCTGAAGGACCCGCAGTGGGCTCTGCGCAAGGCCGACGGCACGACGGTCGAGCCGACCGTGGTCGACGCCGCCACCTCGGAGGTCGCCTCCGTGCTCGACCTGCAGCCGGTGACCGCGTGAGCTCAGGCCCCGGTCGCCGGGTCGCCGTCCGCGTTCCCGCCACCAGCGCGAACCTCGGTCCCGGCTTCGACACCCTGGGCCTGGCCCTCAGCGTCTACGACGAACTCGTCGTCGAGCAGCTCGACGGCGACCGCCTCGAGATCGAGGTCGAGGGGGAGGGGACGGCCGACGTCCCCCGCGACGCGTCGCACCTCGTCGTGCGCGCGATGGCGCACACCTACGCCTCGGTGGGCCGCACCCTCCCCGGTCTGCGGCTGAGCGCGCGCAACGTCATCCCGCACGGGCGCGGCATGGGCTCGTCCGGTGCCGCCGTGGTGGCCGGCATCCTGGCCGCCACGGGCCTGCTCGAGGGGGAGGTCGCCTTCAGCGACGTCGACCTCCTGCGCCTGGCCACCGAGATGGAGGGCCACCCCGACAACGTGGCACCCGGACTGTTCGGCGGTCTGACCATCGCCTGGATGGATGCCGAGGGCCCGCAGCACAAGCAGCTCATCGTGCACCGCGGCGTCTCGCCGCTGGTCTTCGTGCCGAGCTTCACGATGTCGACCGCCGTCGCGCGCAGCCTGCAGCCGCTGCAGGTGCCCCGCGAGGACGCCGTGTTCAACGTCTCGCGTTCCGCCCTGCTGATCGCGGCGATGACGCAGAGCCCCGAGCTGCTGATGGCGGCCACCGAAGACAAGCTGCATCAGAACTACCGCGCCCAGGCGATGCCCGAGACCGACAAGCTCGTGCGGGCGCTGCGGGCCGAGGGGTATGCGGCGGTCGTGTCGGGGGCGGGCCCCAGCGTGCTCGTGCTCGCGGACGGGCCCGGACAGCGACTCGCGGCGGCGGATCTTATGGCATCCGTCGTCGACACCCCGTGGCAGGCCCTCATGCTCGCCGTCGACGTCAAGGGTGGTACAGTGAAAAACGCAGAGGGTTCCGCGTAAATTCGCGAATCTGAGCCTCTGCACACCTGCGAAATCCGCAACACATCGCGAACCCGGTATCGGCTGCAGTCTTCCGAACCGCTGGTGTCTCTTCGTCTGCGTTCTGCATGGCGAAGCGCGATCTGATCACGTTTCATTTTCTGAGGAGCACTCGTGGAGTCCATCTCCGAGACCCAGCCCGTCGACGCGCCCGAGAGCGCGGAGAACCCCGCCGAGGAGCAGCCCACGGCTGCGGCGGACGGCACCGACACCGCGGCGGCCGACGCGCCCGCCGCCGACGCACCCGAGGCGGAGGCCACCGACGGCGAGGGCGCAGACGCCCCGGCCGACGCCGCCGCCGCCGACGCGCAGCCCGAGGCGCTGTTCCCGGCCGACGCCGTCGAGACGCCCGCCGCGGAGCCGTCGGCTGACGCGCCGGCCGCGGACGAGCCGACCGCGGATGCGCCGGCTGCCGACACCGCCGCTGCTGCGGCTGCGGACGACGCCGCCGCCGACGCGCCCGCCACGGAGGAGCCGGCCCCGGCCGAGAAGCCCGCCCGCGCCCCCCGCAAGCGCGCGCCGCGCCGCGCCAAGAGCGCGACCGCCGAGGAGAAGGCTGCCGCCGAGGCCGCCGCTGCCGAGGCCGCCGCTGCCGAGGCCGCCGCTGCCGAGGCTGCCGCGGCCGAGGCCGCCAGCGCGCCCGCCGACACCGAGACCACCGCGCCCTCCGACGAGGCCGCCGCGGAGGCCACGGCATCCGAGGCCCCGGCATCCGAGGCTCCGGCATCCGAGGCTCCGGCCGCCGACGCCCCGGCCGAGGAGCCCGCCACGCCCGTCACGACCGCCGCCGACGTCGCCGCCGACGCGGCGCCCGACGACGAGAACGTGACCGAGCAGTCGGAGCAGGCCGCCGACGCGGGCGACTCCGCCGAGCAGACCGACGAGACCCCGGCTCGCGGTCGCGGTCGGAGCCGGTCGCGCAACCGCAACCGCAACAAGGCCGACGCCGCCGAGAAGAACGACGCCGCGGCCTCCACGTCCTCCGACGAGGCCGAGGCGCCGACGCAGAGCGGTCAGCGCGACGCGAGCTCGCAGAGCGGTCAGCGCGAGAACAACGGCCAGAACGGTCAGCAGGCCCAGCAGCAGCAGGGTCCGGCGAACAGCCGCAACCGCCAGCGCAACAAGCGCCGCGGGCAGAACACGACGGGCGACGAGTTCGAGACCGAGATCGGCGAGGACGACGTCCTCGTCCCGATCGCCGGCGTCCTCGATGTGCTCGACAACTATGCCTTCGTGCGCACCACCGGCTACCTGCCCGGTCCGAGCGACGTCTACGTCTCGCTCGGCCAGGTGAAGAAGTACAACCTGCGCAAGGGCGACGCCGTCGTCGGTGCGATCAAGCAGCCCCGCGAGGGCGAGCAGCAGGGCCGCCAGAAGTACAACGCCCTCGTGCAGGTGGACTCGATCAACGGGCTGTCGGTCGACGACGCAGCCGCCCGTGTCGAGTTCAACAACCTCACGCCGCTCTACCCGCAGGAGCGCCTGCGCCTCGAGACCGGTCCCGAGAAGCTCACGCAGCGCATCATCGACCTGGTCGCCCCGGTGGGTAAGGGTCAGCGCGGTCTCATCGTCGCGCCCCCGAAGGCGGGCAAGACGATCGTGCTGCAGCAGATCGCCAACGCGATTGCGCACAACAACCCCGAGGTTCACCTCATGGTCGTGCTCGTCGACGAGCGCCCCGAAGAGGTCACCGACATGCAGCGCACGGTGCGCGGCGAGGTCATCGCCTCGACGTTCGACCGTCCGGCGGAAGACCACACCACCGTCGCCGAGCTCGCCATCGAGCGCGCGAAGCGCCTCGTGGAGCTCGGTCGCGACGTCGTCGTGCTGCTCGACTCGATCACCCGTCTCGGCCGCGCGTACAACCTCGCCGCCCCCACCTCCGGCCGCGTCCTCAGCGGTGGCGTCGACGCGTCGGCGCTGTACCCGCCGAAGCGCTTCTTCGGCGCCGCGCGCAACATCGAGAACGGCGGATCGCTCACGATCCTCGCGACCGCGCTCGTGGAGACCGGGTCGAAGATGGACGACGTCATCTTCGAGGAGTTCAAGGGCACGGGCAACAGCGAGCTGCGTCTGAACCGCCAGCTCGCCGACAAGCGCATCTTCCCGGCCGTCGACGTCAACGCGTCGAGCACGCGCCGCGAAGAGATGCTGCTCTCGCCCGACGAGGTCAAGATCACCTGGAAGCTCCGCCGCGCCCTGGCCGGTCTCGAGCCGCAGCAGGCTCTCGAGGTCGTGCTCGGCAAGCTCAAGGAGACGCAGTCCAACGTCGAGTTCCTCGTGCAGATGCAGAAGTCGATCCCGGCGCCCGCGCGCGGCGGAGACGACAACAGCATCCGCTGATCGGGGGAGCTGGCGCGATGGCGGAGCCCGCGATGTTCGAGTCGGTCCGCGGCCTGCTCGAGGAGCACAAGGCCGTTCAGGAGGAGCTCTCCGACCCGGCCGTGCACGCGGACGCCGCGCGCGCCAAGCGCGTCAACCGGCGCTATGCCGAACTGTCGCGGATCGTCGCGGCCCACGAAGCGTGGACCGCGGCGTCCGACGACCTCGACGCGGCACGCGAACTCGCCCGTGAAGACGAGGCCTTCGCCGAGGAGGTCCCCGCCCTCGAGGAGCGCGTGGCGCAGACGCAGGAGCGTCTGAGGCGCCTGCTCATCCCGCGCGACCCGGACGACGCGCGTGACGTCATCATGGAGATCAAAGGCGGCGAGGGGGGAGCGGAGAGCGCCCTCTTCGCGGCCGATCTGCTGCGTATGTACCTGCAGTACGCGGCATCCATGGGGTGGAAGACGGAACTGCTCGAGCGCACCGAATCCGACCTGGGCGGATACAAAGACGTCCAGGTCGCCATCAAGGGCTCCTCGAGCGACCCCGCGCAGGGCGTCTGGGCGCACCTGAAGTACGAGGGCGGCGTGCACCGCGTGCAGCGCGTGCCCGCGACCGAGTCGCAGGGCCGTATCCACACGTCGACGACGGGTGTACTGGTGTTCCCCGAGGTCGACGAGCCCGAAGAGGTCGCGATCGACCCCAACGACCTCAAGATCGACGTCTTTCGCTCCTCGGGACCGGGTGGGCAGTCGGTCAACACCACCGACTCCGCCGTGCGCATCACCCACGTGCCCACGGGCATCGTGGTGTCCATGCAGAACGAGAAGTCGCAGCTGCAGAACCGCGAGGCCGGCATGCGCGTGCTGCGCGCCCGGCTGCTCGCCAAGCAGCAGGAGGAGCGCGACGCCGTCGCCGCCGACGCGCGGCGCTCGCAGATCCGCGGCATGGACCGCTCCGAGCGGATCCGCACGTACAACTTCCCCGAGAACCGCATCGCGGATCACCGCACCGGATTCAAGGCGTACAACCTCGACCAGGTCATGGACGGCGCTCTCGGCCCGATCATCGAATCGGCGATCACCGCCGACGAAGAGGCGCGACTCGCCGCCCTCGCCGACGGCTGACCTGCCGACCGCCCTCGTCGATGGCCGACCGGACGGTCCGACTCGTCTGTCGTAGGGTCGAGGGGTGCTCTCCGCCGCCCGCATCGTCGCGTTCGACGACGCACCCCCGCCTCCCGGTGTTTCGCCGTGGGTGGGGGAGCCCGAGCAGGCACGGCGGATCGAGATCGTCGACGCGGATGCCACCTGGCCCCTGACCTTCGCGACGGTGCGCGATCGCATCCACGACGCTCTCGGGCAGCGGGCGATACGCGTCGACCACGTCGGCTCCACCGCGGTGCCCGGGCTGGCGGCGAAGCCCGTGATCGACGTGGATCTCACCGTCGCCGACACCGACGACGAGGATGCGTACGTGCCCGCCCTCGAGGCCGCGGGCTTCGCCCTGCGCGTGCGCGAGCCGTGGTGGCTCGGGCACCGGCTCCTGGTCGCGAGCGAGCCCGCCGTCCACCTGCACGTCTGGCCGCCCGACAGCCCGGAAGCCGCCCGCCACCTGCTCTTCCGCGACCATCTGCGGGTGGATGCCGACGACCGGGCGCTCTACGCGCGCGTGAAGCGCGAGGTCGCCGAGGACGGTCTCATGAGCGCCTACAACGAGCGCAAGCAGGCCACCGTCCGGGCGATCTACGCCCGCGCGTTCGTCGCCGCGGGGCTGATCTCCGGATAGGTCTCAGTCGATCCACGCGGGCGGGTGGGGGAGAGGCCCGCGTCGCGCCTCCAGCTGCGACGCGAGCGACAGCAGCACCGCCTCGCCACCGGGCCTGCCGACGAGCTGCGCCGACACGGGATGGCCCTCGGCATCCGCGGTCACCGGCATCGTCAGCGCCGGGAGGCCCGCGACGTTGACGAAGCTCGAGTACGGCGCGTACTCGACCTGCATCGCGAAGGTGCGTTGGGGAGAGTGCCCGGCGTAGGACCCCACGGGCTGGGGAGGCTGGGCGAGGGCCGGGGTCAGCACGGCGTCGAAAGCCGAGAAGTCGGCGATCGTGCGGCGCTCGAACGCCCGCGCGGCGGCGAGCCCGTTCAGGAGGTCGAGCGCCGACAACCGTCGGCCCTCCCGCACCAGCCACGCGGTGAGCGGCTCGACGAAGTCCATGTCGTCGTCGGTGAGCGGCACGCGAGCGGCGCTGGCGCGCCAGAGCACGTGGAACAGCTCCGCATAGCCCCACGGATGCCAGTCGGCATCCGTCACCGCGTGTCCGGCGTCGCTCAGCCAGGCGCTTGTCACCTCGACCGCCGCGCGGGCGTCCGGATCGAGCGCGATGTCCTCGTCGTCGTCCCACGGTGAAACGGTCGTGACGCCGATGCGCAGCTCCCGTGGCTCGCGCCGGGCCGCGTCGACGAAGGGTCCGCCGCCCGGCGCCGTCGTGGCGTACGAGAAGGGCGCGAGATCGATCAGAGCATCGAGGAGGAGGCCGGCGTCTTCCGCGCTGCGCGCGATCGGCCCGGTCACCGACAACCCGTCCGGCGAATCGAAACCGGAACCGAGCGGCAGGCGCCCGCGCGACGGCTTCAGGCCCAGGACGCCGACCGTCGCCGAGGGGATGCGGATGGACCCCCCGCCGTCCGATCCCACGGCGGCGGGCAGCAGGCCCGCGGCCACCGCGACGGCCGCTCCTCCGCTCGAACCGCCGGCTCCGGCGGAGAGGCGCCAGGGGTCGCGCGCCGGGGAGTGGATGAGGGGTTCGGTGAAACCGGTGAGGCCGAACTCCGACGTGGACGTCTTGCCGATGTTCACGGCGCCGGCGGCGTCGAGGGCCGCGGCGAGGGGGTCGGACGCCGTGGGCACGTGATCGGCGCGCGAGCGCGAGCCGTAGCGGGTGGGCACTCCCGCCCGCGCCACGAGGTCCTTGTCGGCGAGGGGGACGCCCCAGAGCGCTCCGCGCGGCGACGGCGGCAGCTCGGCGATGCGCTGCCGCGCTGCGTCGGGGGAGACCTCGGCGAACGCGCCGAGGTCGGCGAAGCGCTCTGCTCGGTCGAGATAGTGAGCGGTGAGGTCGGTCGGCGCGAGCTCGCCGCGTCGAAGGGCGTCGACCTGGGCGGCGAGCGACAGATCGTGCAGACGGGTCATGTCTCGAGCCTAGGGCGAGCCCCGGTCACCGCAGCGGGCGGGAGGTGCACCGACGCCTCGGCGTGCGAACGAGCGGGCGGCGCCGGCGCCGAGCGTCGCGGAACCGACCGTTCGCCGGCCGCGCGCCCCGCGGCGTCGGGCGGCGCGGAACCGGCCGTTGACCGGTCCCCGCGCCGCGTTCGAGGATGCGGCTCAGATCCAGTACTCCGGGGTCGTGAGCAGAGCGCGGGTGTCTTCGCCGCTGCGCCGCGTGCGCGCTTTCGCGGGCACGCCCACCAGCACGCTGTCGGCCGGGGCGTCTCGGGTGACGACCGCGTTCGCGCCCACGACGGTGCGCGCGCCGAGGGTGATCGGCCCCAGGATCTTCGCTCCCGCGCCGACCGCGACGCCGTCGTGCAGCGTGGGATGACGCTTGCCGCCCTCGCGCTGCCGACCCCCGAGCGTCACGCCGTGATACAGCATGACGTCGTCGCCTACCTCCGCCGTCTCGCCCACGACGACACCCATGCCGTGGTCGATGAAGAAGCGTCGACCGATCGTCGCTCCCGGGTGGATCTCGATGCCGGTGAGCCAGCGGGTGACCTGTGAGAGAGCGCGCGCGGGGAAGCGCAGCCCACGCGACCACAGGCGATGCGCGACGCGGTGCGCCCAGACGGCGTGCAACCCGGGGTACAGCAACGCGATCTCGAGACCGCCGCGCGCCGCGGGGTCGCGGAGCTTGGCGGAGGCGATGTCTTCTCGGATGCGGGAGAGGACCCCCACGTCAGTCTTCGCGCAGGTGCTCGTACAGAGCGGTCGAGAGGTACCGCTCGCCGTACGAGGGGATGATGACGACGATGTTCTTGCCCGCCGCTTCGGGACGCCGCGCCACCTCGAGAGCCGCCCAGATGGCGGCACCCGACGACATCCCGACCAGGATGCCGTCCTTCGCGGCCGTCTCCCGTGCCAGGCGGATCGCGTCGTCGAACTCGACGTCGATCACCTCGTCGATGATGTCGCGATCGAGGATGGCGGGCACGAAGTTCGGGCCGATGCCCTGGATCTTGTGGGGCCCGGGGTGCCCCTTGGTGAGCACGGGGGAGTCGGCGGGCTCGACGGCGACGATCTTCACGTCGGGGTTGCGCTCCTTGAGCACCTGGCCGACGCCGGTGATGGTGCCGCCCGTGCCGATGCCGGCCACGAAGTAGTCGACCTCGCCCTCGGTGTCACGCAGGATCTCCTCGGCGGTGGTCTTGCGGTGGATGGCGGGGTTGGCCTCGTTCTCGAACTGGCGGGCCCACACGGCGCCCGGGGTCTCGGCGACGATGCGCTTGGCCTCGTCGACCGCGTGCGACATGCCCTTGGTGGGGTCGGTCAGCACGAGCTCGGCGCCGAACGCCTTGAGCAGGATGCGACGCTCCTTCGACATCGAGGCGGGCATGGTCAGGATGACCTTGTAGCCGCGCGCGGCACCGACCATGGCCAGGGCGATGCCGGTGTTGCCGCTGGTGGACTCCACGAGCGTCCCGCCGGGCTTGAGCTCGCCCGAGGCCTCCGCCGCGTCGACGATCGCGATGCCGAGGCGGTCTTTGACGCTGGAGGCGGGGTTGTAGAACTCGAGCTTCGCGAGGATCTGCCCGCCGGCGCCCTCCGCCACGCGGTTCAGCCGCACGAGCGGCGTGTCGCCGAATGCAGAGGTGATGTCGGAGTGGATGCCGGGCATGGCTCGCCTTTCGCCGTCGGTCGGGACGCGATCATTTTAGGCGAGCCCTTCGACGGGCCGGCTCGTGTGACGCCGCTTGACGACACGACCCGCCCCCGTGCACCCGTCGGCCCCACGCGAGCCCGGACCGTGCACACCGCCCGACTAGGCTGGGCTTCCGTCATGCCTGAGACCGCCCCTCTCCCCGCCCCCGCGGCCGCCTCGGTCGCCGACGTCGTCCGCGACACGGCAGCCCGCCTCCGCAGCGCGGGCGTCCCCGACCCCCACGTGGATGCCGAACTGCTCGTCGCCCATGTGCTGGAGTCCTCACGAGGCGGTGTGCAGGCCGCGGCGATCCGCCGCGACCGCATGCCCGACTCGGCGGCCACCGCCCTCGCGCCCCTCGTCGACCGCCGCTGCGCGCGCGAGCCCCTCCAGCACCTCACCGGACGCGCCCCCTTCCGGTCGATGGGGCTCGCCGTCGGCCCCGGCGTGTTCGTCCCGCGCCCCGAGACCGAGATGGTGGCCCAGCTCGCGATCGACGCCCTACGAGCGGCGGCCTCCGACGCCCCCGTCGCCGTCGACCTCGGCACCGGCAGCGGCGCGATCGCGCTCGCGATGGCGACCGAGGTGCCGCACGCGCGCGTCTACGCGGCGGAGAACAGCGTCGACGCCTTCATCTGGACGAAACAGAACCACGCCCTCATTGGCGCCGACAACCTCTCGCTCGCGTTCATCGACCTCGCCGACGCGTTCCCCGAACTCGACGGGACGGTGTCGGTGGTCGCGTCCAACCCGCCGTACGTGCCCGACGACGCCATCCCCCGCGATCCCGAGGTGCGTCTGTTCGACCCGCCCGCCGCCCTCTACGGCGGCCCCGACGGCCTGAATGCCGTTCGCGAGCTCAGCCGGGTGGGTCTCCGACTCGCCCACCCCGGCGGCACGATCGTCATCGAGCACGGGGAATGGCAGGGGGAGGCGATCCGCGCCCTCCTCACCGCCGATGGGTGGCGCTCGGCATCCACTCATCCCGACCTGACCACGCGCGACCGCGCGACCACCGCGATCCGCCCCTGACGCACCGGGTGACGACGCGCCGCGCACGGCGCGACTAGACTGGCGCGCGACATGTCACCCGTCTACGACTGCCGTGACGAGTCGCAGCTGCTGTCCGGGATGCGCCACGCGCGTCAGGCGATCGGCCGAGGCGAACTCGTCGTGCTCCCCACCGACACCGTCTACGGAATCGCCGCCGACGCGTTCAACACGCGCGCCGTCGCGGGGCTCCTCGAAGCGAAGGGGCGCGGACGTCAGCAACCGCCGCCCGTCCTGGTCGCGGGTGTGAGCACGCTGCGCGCCCTGGTCGCGGAGATTCCTCCCGCGGTCGACGACCTCGTCCGCGAGTTCTGGCCCGGGGGCCTCACGATCGTGCTCCCCGCGCAGCCGTCGCTGTCGTGGGACCTGGGCGACACGCACGGCACGGTCGCGGTGCGCATGCCGGCGCAGAAGCTCACCCTCGAACTGCTCGAAGAGACCGGCCCCCTCGCGGTGTCGAGCGCCAACCTGACCGGCATGCCGGCCGCCGTCGACATCGACGCCGCGCGCGACATGCTCGGCGACAGCGTCTCGGCCTACCTCGACGCCGGTGTGAGCGAGACGGGGGTCGCGTCGACCATCGTCGACGCCACGCTGCTCGTCGGCGGGTCCGAGCCGGTGGTGCGCGTCCTCCGCGAGGGCGCCGTCTCCCGCGAACGCCTCCGCGAGGTGCTCGGCGATCTGCTCGAGCCCGACCCGGTCGACGACCGCGACGCCCCGACCCCGGCGGGCGCGCCCTCCGACGTCTCCCCGGACGACGCAGCCCCGGATGACGAGGCTCCGGGTCCGTGACCCAGTACCTCCTCACCATCCTCTTCACGGCGGCGGTCACGCTCGCGCTGTCGTGGGTGGTGTGGAAGCTCGCCCTGCGCTTCAAGCTGTATCCCGGCATCCGGGATCGGGATGTGCACAAGACGCCCACGCCCCGCTTGGGCGGGGTCGCGATGTTCCTCGGCGTGGTCGCCGCCTTCGCCCTGTCGAGCCGGAACCCCTACTTCTCGATCTTCTGGACCGATCCCGTCCCGGTGCTCTCGCTCCTGGGCGCGGTGCTGCTCATCGTCCTGGTCGGAGTGGCCGACGACCTGTGGGATCTCGACTGGATGATCAAGCTCGGTGCGCAGTTCGTCGCCGCCGGGATCATCGCGTGGTTCGGGCAGCTGCAGATCCTCTCGCTGCCCATCGGCGCCCTCACGGTCGGATCGAGCTGGGTGAGCTTCCTGCTCACCGTCTTCGCGCTCGTCGTCGTCATGAACGCCGTCAACTTCATCGACGGACTCAACGGCCTCGTCGCCGGTGTCTGCCTCATCGCCAACGGCGTCTTCTTCGCCTACTCCTACCTGCTGGTACGCGATACCGGGGCCAGCACGTACTTCAACCTGGCCTCCTTCATCGCGGCGGTCCTGGTCGGCGCCTGCCTCGGCTTCCTGCCGATGAACTGGACGCCCGCGAAGCTCTTCATGGGCGACGCCGGGGCCCTCATGCTCGGCCTGCTGATGGCCAGCTCGGCGGTCGCCATCACCGGTCAGCTCGACCCGGCGGTGCTCGACCCCGAGAAGATCGGCCGCTCGCAGCTCCTGGGTGCCTTCATCCCCATCCTGCTGCCGGTGGTCATCGTGCTGCTGCCCCTGCTGGACTTCGGCCTCGCGGTCGCACGGCGCCAATGGGCCGGTCGCTCGCCCTTCTCTCCCGACCGCAAGCACCTGCACCACCGCATGCTCGACATGGGCCACACCGACCGGGATGCCGTCCTGATCTTCTACAGCTGGACCGCGGTGGTGAGCCTCGCGTTCCTGCTCATGTACATCGGTACCCAGCAGAGCTGGCCCGGCGACTACGCCATCGGGATCGCCTTCGGCGTGACCGGCGTCATCGCCTGCGCCGTCCTGACCCTCCTTCCCTCAACGCATCGTCTGCGGCGGCTCTCCCGTCGCGTCCGACCCACCCGACCGGAGTCCCCTTCATGAGCAGCGTCTCTCCCGCCCCCCGTCGACCTCTCTCCAGTACGCCCGTGCTGCGCACCGCGCTGGTGTGGGGCGGTGTCGTCACCGCGGTGCTCCTGGTCGTGGGCGGCGTCGTCGGCTTCGCCGTCGGGGGAGCGGGCGGCCTCGGCAGCGCCCTCGCGGGGGTGGCCGTGAGCGCGATCTTCCTCGCCGTCACCGCGACGAGCATCCTCGTCGCGAACCGGTGGTTCGGCGACCCGCTCTACGTGCCCATCTTCTTCGGCATCGTGCTCGGGGGGTGGCTGCTGAAGCTCATCCTGTTTATCGTGGCGATCGTCGTGCTGCGCGGACAGGACTGGGTCGATCCGGTGGTGTTCTACGTCGCACTGGTCGTCAGCGTGATCGCGTCCCTCGCCGTCGACGTGGTGGTCCTCCTGCGCATGCGGATCCCCAGCGTCAGCGACATCACGCTCCCCACCGACCCCGAAGCGGGCGAACGGCGCGCCTGACCGGCCCATAACCCACCCGCCCGCCCCGTCGCGCACGTTAGTCCGGCGGCGAGACGATCGCCTTCCGCGGACTCATGGATTCGCCGGGAGTTTGATAGGGTGGCATAAGTACCCGCCCGCGATGGGAAATCTTCTCCAGGTTCGCACTTCGGGTACCATCACCGACCATCGTCGCAACGGTTCACACCGATGCCCCGAAGCTGGAGCCAGCGCTGTCCACTCAAGCTGCGACCCTGATCACGAACTTCGCGTCTGCGGGTGCGGAGTTCCACCCGCCCTCCATCTCCGAGTTCTTCCCCGACGCGGTCCTGTTCGAGGGCACGATCTTCGCGATCACCCGCATCAACCTCACGCAGATGCTGGCGACGCTCGCGCTGATCCTCTTCCTCGTGCTGGGCACCCGCCGCATGAAGGTCGTCCCCGGCCGCTTCCAGAGCATCGCCGAGATGGGCCTCGACTTCGTCCGCGTGAACATCGCCGAAGACATCCTGGGTCGCAAGGACGGCAAGCGGTTCCTGCCGATCCTCACCACGATCTTCTTCATGGTGCTGTTCATGAACATCACGGGTGTCATCCCGTTCCTGAACATCGCCGGTACGAGCGTCATCGCCGTGCCGCTGCTGCTCGCGATCGTCGCGTACGTCACCTTCATCTACGCCGGCATCAAGAAGAGCCCCGGCGGCTTCTTCAAGAACGCGTTGCTGCCCTCGGGCGTGCCGTGGCCGCTGTACATCATCATCGTCCCGCTCGAGTTCCTCTCGACCTTCATCATCCGCCCCGTCACCCTGACGCTGCGTCTTCTGATGAACATGGTCGTCGGCCACCTCATGCTGGTGCTGTTCTTCTCGGCCACCCAGTTCTTCGTGGTCGGGCTCAGCGGTTGGTGGACGGCGCTCGGCGCCGGCTCCCTCGCATTCGGCTTCGCCTTCACCCTGTTCGAAATCTTCGTCGCCTTCCTCCAGGCGTACGTCTTCGCGATCCTCACCGCGGTCTACATCCAGCTCGCGGTCGCAGAAGAGCACTGAGCGGCCCGGCGCACGCCGAGCCACCCAACGAAAGGAAAAAACCCGTGGACGCAACTACGGTTCTCGCCCAGGTCACCGGTAACGTCGCCACGATCGGCTACGGCCTCGCCGCCATCGGCCCCGCCATCGGCGTGGGCATCGTCGTCGGCAAGACGATCGAGGGCGTCGCCCGTCAGCCCGAGCTCGCGGGCCGCCTGCAGGTCCTGATGTTCATCGGTATCGCCTTCACCGAGGCGCTCGCCTTCATCGGTATCGCGACCGGCTTCATCTTCACCTGAACCGGCCGCTCTCGACTCACTGTAAGGAGACAGGATGCTGAACGCTCTTGTCACACTCGCCGCGGAGCCCGCGGGAGAGGCGCACAACCCGCTGATCCCGGCGTGGTACGACATCATCTGGTCGGCCGTGTGCTTCGTCGTCATCATCTTCGTGGTGTGGCGTGTGGCCCTGCCGCGGATGGCGAAGCTGCTCGACGAGCGCAGTGCTGCCATCGAGGGCAACATCGCCAAGGCCGACGAGGCTCAGCGACAGGCCGAGGCCGCCCTCGAGGAGTACACCGCGCAGCTCGCCGAGGCGCGCCGCGAAGCCGGTGAGATCCGCGAGTCCGCAACCCAGGACGGTCGCAAGATCGTCGCCGAGGCCAAGGAGACCGCTGCGTCCGAGGCAGCCCGCATCACCGCCAGCGCGCACGCGCAGATCGAGGCCGAGCGTCAGACGGCCCTCGTGCAGCTGCGCTCCGAGGTCGGTACCCTCGCGGTCGACCTCGCCGGCAACGTGATCGGTGAGACCCTGTCGGACGACGCGCGCGCCAACGCCGTGGTCGACCGCTTCCTCGCCGAGCTCGAGGCCTCCGAGAAGGCGGCCAAGTAATGGGCAGCGCGACCACTCAGGCCCGGACCGCGACGTCGGAGGCCCTGGCCTCCGCGTCGGGTGTCGATCTCGACGTCGCACGCGAGCTGTTCGCTGCCGTGGCCGCCGTGAGCGGATCGGCGCAGCTGAGCGGCGCGCTGTCCGACTCGTCGGTGCCGGCGGGAGCCCGGGCGGCGCTCGTCTCGGCCGTGTTCGGTCCGTCGTACCGGCCTGCCACGGTGGAGCTGCTCTCTCGCGCGGCTCAGCAGCGCTGGTCCAGCGCCGCGGAGTTCGTGGAGGGACTCGAGGAGCTCGCTGTGCGGGCCACCTCGGTCGCCGAGACCGGTGACATCGAGGCCGAGCTCTTCTCGTTCTCGCGCACGGTCGCCTCCAACGGCGAGCTGGAGCTCGCGCTCGGTGGCCGTCTCGGCGACGCATCCGCGAAGGGCACGCTCGTCTCGACCCTCCTCGATGGGCGCGCGAGCGCCGGCACCGCCCTGATCGTGTCGTCGCTCGTCGAGCACGCGCGCGGTCGTCGGGTCCGTGCCCTGCTCCGCCGCGCGGAGCGCATCGTGGCCGATCAGCGATCGCGCATCGTGGCCACCGTGTCCGCCGCCGCACCGCTGAGCGCCGACCAGCAGACCCGTCTGCAGAACGCTCTCAGCGCACGTTACGGCTCGGCTGTCACGCTGAACACCGTGATCGACCCGACCGTGCTCGGTGGTCTGCGCGTGCAGGTCGCCGACGACGTCATCGACGCGAGCGTGTCCGCACGTCTCGCCGACCTCCGCCAGCGGATCGCCGGCTGAAGACTTTCCGCCCGAGCGGGCGTGATCTTGGGGGCCGAGGGCCCCACGAACGAAGGAAGACAATGGCAGATCTCTCTATCAGCCCCGACGTCATTCGTGACGCGCTGAAGGACTTCGTCAACGCCTACGAGCCCACCGGCGCCGCGGCGACCGAGGTCGGCGCCGTCGTCGACGCGGCCGACGGCATCGCCCACGTCGAGGGACTCCCCGGCGTCATGGCCAACGAGCTCATCCGCTTCGCGGACGGTACGCTCGGCCTCGCCCAGAACCTCGACGAGAACGAGGTCGGTGTCGTCGTGCTCGGCGAGTTCTCCGGCATCGAAGAGGGCCAGAGCGTCACCCGCACGGGTGAGGTGCTCTCGGTCGGCGTGGGCGAGGGCTACCTCGGTCGCGTGGTCGACCCGCTCGGCAACCCGATCGACGGTCTCGGCGAGATCGCGACGACCGGCCGCCGCGCCCTCGAGCTCCAGGCTCCGGGCGTCATGCAGCGCAAGAGCGTGCACGAGCCCCTGCAGACCGGTATTAAGGCCATCGACGCCATGATCCCCGTCGGCCGCGGCCAGCGTCAGCTCATCATCGGCGACCGCCAGACCGGCAAGACGGCCATCGCGATCGACACGATCATCAACCAGAAGGCCAACTGGGAGTCGGGCGACGTCAACAAGCAGGTGCGCTGCATCTACGTCGCCATCGGCCAGAAGGGCTCGACCATCGCTTCGGTGAAGGGCGCGCTCGAGGATGCCGGCGCGATGGAGTACACCACCATCGTCGCCGCCCCCGCCTCTGACCCCGCCGGGTTCAAGTACCTCGCGCCCTACACCGGTTCGGCCATCGGCCAGCACTGGATGTACGAGGGCAAGCACGTCCTGATCATCTTCGACGACCTGTCGAAGCAGGCCGAGGCCTACCGCGCCGTGTCGCTCCTGCTGCGTCGCCCGCCGGGCCGCGAGGCCTACCCCGGCGACGTCTTCTACCTGCACTCGCGTCTGCTCGAGCGCTGCGCGAAGCTGTCCGACGAGCTCGGCGCCGGATCGATGACGGGTCTGCCCATCATCGAGACCAAGGCCAACGACGTCTCGGCGTACATCCCGACCAACGTGATCTCGATCACCGACGGCCAGATCTTCCTGCAGTCCGACCTGTTCAACGCCAACCAGCGTCCCGCGGTCGACGTGGGTATCTCGGTGTCCCGCGTCGGCGGTGACGCTCAGGTCAAGTCGATCAAGAAGGTCTCCGGAACCCTGAAGCTCGAGCTCGCTCAGTACCGCTCGCTCGAAGCCTTCGCGATGTTCGCGAGCGACCTCGACGCGGCTTCGCGTCGTCAGCTCGCCCGCGGTGCGCGCCTGACCGAGCTGCTCAAGCAGCCGCAGTACTCGCCGTACCCCGTCGAGGAGCAGGTCGTCTCGATCTGGGCCGGCACCAACGGCAAGCTCGACGCGGTCGAGGTGTCCGACGTGCTGCGTTTCGAGCGCGAGCTGCTGGACTACCTGCGCCGCAACTCGACCGTGCTCGACACGCTGCGCGAGACCAACGTGCTCGGCGACGACACGCTCGCGGAGCTCGAGAAGCACGTCGACGCGTTCTCGAAGGAGTTCCAGCCCGGCAAGGACCAGAGCGTCGTCGGCGCCGAGAAGGTCGACGCCGCGGAGGCCGAAGACGTCAACCAGGAGCGAATCGTCAAGGGCCGTCGCTGAGTAGCGGCGACACGAGGACGTAAATCATGGGCGCACAACTGCGGGTCTACAAGCAGAAGATCTCTTCTGCTCAGACCACCAAGAAGATCACCAAGGCGATGGAGCTCATCGCGGCCTCTCGCATCCAGAAGGCGATGGCGCGTGTGCGCGCGGCATCGCCCTTCGCGCGGGCCGTCACGAGCGCCGTCTCGGCGGTCGCCACGCACTCCTCCGTCGACCACCCGCTGACGACCGAGCGCGAGAACATCCGCCGTTCGGCCGTGGTCATCTTCACGTCCGACCGCGGTCTCGCCGGCGCGTTCAACTCGCAGATCCTCCGTGAGGGTCTTGAGCTGGCCGAGCTCCTCCGCTCGCAGGGCAAGGAGGTCGTCTACTACCTGGTCGGGCGCAAGGCCGTCGGATACTTCCAGTTCCGTCGTATGCCGAGCGTCGCGCAGTGGGTGGGCGACACCGACACCCCGCAGTTCTCGACCGCGGAAGAGATCTCGGATGCCGTGATCGAGGCGTACCGCGCCGGTGGGGAGAACGAGGGCGGCGTCGACGAGATCCACCTCGTCTACAACCGCTTCGTCAGCATGATGACGCAGTCGCCGGAGTCCGTGCGCCTGCTCCCGCTCGAGGTGCTCGAGGCCGATGAGGCTCCCGCGCAGTCCAAGGTCTACCCGCTCTACGAGTTCGAGCCGGACGCCGAGACGGTTCTCGACGCGCTCCTGCCGACGTACGTCCAGAGCCGTATCTTCAACGCCCTGCTGCAGTCGTCGGCCGCCAAGCACGCCGCGACGCAGAAGGCCATGAAGTCGGCCAGCGACAACGCCGACAAGCTCATCACCGACTACACCCGCTTGCGCAACAACGCGCGCCAGGCGGAGATCACGCAGCAGATCGCCGAGATCGTCGGCGGCGCCGATGCCCTGGCATCCGGCAAGTAAGTTCCCAAGGAGAGAAGAAGCCATGAGCCTCACCGCCGAGAAGACCGACGCGGCCGTCGTCGGACGCGTCGCGCGCGTCACCGGCCCGGTCGTCGACATCGAGTTCCCGCATGACGCGATCCCCGACATCTACAACGCGCTGAAGACCACGATCACCATCGGTGACGAGTCGACCGAGATCACCCTCGAGGTCGCTCAGCACCTCGGTGACGACCTCGTTCGCGCCATCGCCCTCAAGCCCACCGACGGCATCGTCCGCGGCCAGGACGTGCGCGACACCGGCGGCCCCATCTCGGTGCCCGTCGGAGACGTGACCAAGGGCAAGGTGTTCGACGTCACCGGTGAGGTGCTGAACGCCGCTCCGGGCGAGACCATCGAGGTCACCGAGCGCTGGGGCATCCACCGCAAGGCGCCGAGCTTCGACCAGCTCGAGTCCAAGACCGAGATGTTCGAGACCGGCATCAAGTCGATCGACCTCCTGACGCCCTACGTGCAGGGTGGCAAGATCGGTCTCTTCGGTGGTGCGGGCGTCGGCAAGACGGTCCTCATCCAGGAGATGATCCAGCGCGTGGCCCAGGACCACGGTGGCGTCTCGGTGTTCGCCGGTGTCGGTGAGCGCACCCGTGAGGGCAACGACCTCATCGGCGAGATGGAAGAGGCGGGCGTCTTCGACAAGACCGCCCTCGTGTTCGGCCAGATGGACGAGCCGCCGGGGACGCGTCTGCGCGTCGCCCTGTCGGCGCTGACGATGGCGGAGTACTTCCGCGACGTGCAGAAGCAGGACGTGCTGTTGTTCATCGACAACATCTTCCGCTTCACGCAGGCCGGCTCCGAGGTCTCGACCCTGCTGGGTCGCATGCCCTCGGCCGTGGGATACCAGCCGAACCTCGCCGACGAGATGGGTGTGCTCCAGGAGCGCATCACCTCGACCCGCGGTCACTCGATCACGTCGCTCCAGGCGATCTACGTCCCCGCCGACGACTACACCGACCCGGCTCCGGCGACCACGTTCGCCCACCTCGACGCCACCACCGAGCTCTCGCGTGAGATCGCGTCGAAGGGTCTCTACCCGGCCATCGACCCCCTGACGTCGACGAGCCGCATCCTCGACCCGCGCTACATCGGCGCCGACCACTACCGCGTGGCCACCGCCGTGAAGCAGATCCTTCAGAAGAACAAGGAACTGCAGGAGATCATCGCCATCCTCGGTGTCGACGAGCTCTCCGAGGAAGATAAGATCGTCGTGTCGCGCGCACGTCGCATCCAGCAGTTCCTCTCGCAGAACACCTACATGGCGAAGAAGTTCACCGGCGTCGAGGGCTCCACGGTCCCGATCAAGGAGACCATCGAGTCGTTCGACGCGATCGTCAAGGGCGACTTCGACCACGTCGCCGAGCAGGCGTTCTTCAACGTCGGTGGCATCTCCGACGTCGAGGCCAAGTGGGCGCAGATCCAGAAGGAGAACGGCTGACATGTCGTTGCGCGTGAGCCTGGTGTCGGCAGACGCCGAGGTGTGGACGGGGGAGGCCTCGCTCGTCGTGGCCAAGACCGTCGAGGGTGAGATCGGCTTCATGCAGGGGCATGAGCCGGTGCTCGCGATCCTCGCCCAGGGCGAGGTGCGCATCACCCGCGCCGACGGCACGAAGATCCTGGCCAACGCCGAGGACGGCTTCCTCTCGATGGCGAACGACGAAGTGACGATCGTCGCCGGGAACGCAGCCCTCATCTCCTGACATCGCTTCATCGCTGACGCGCGTCGCCCGATATCGGGCGGCGCGCGTCGCCTTTTTCCGGAGGATCCATGCTCGTCCTGCTGCCGCCGTCCGAGACCAAGAAGCCGGGCGGCGACGGTGCACCGTTGTCGCTGTCGTCGCTGTGGGCGCCGTCGCTCCTTCCGCAGCGCGAGAGCGTGGTCGATGCCCTCGTCGCCCTGAGCGTCGACGAAGACACGGCGGCGCGCGTGCTGAAGCTCAGCCCGAAGCGTCGGCACGAGATCGCCGACAACGCCGCGCTCCGGTCGGCGCCCACCCTGCCCGCGGTCGACCGCTACACCGGGGTGCTCTTCGACGCTCTGGATGCCGACAGCCTCGACGACGACGCCCGCGGCTGGCTCGCGGAGCACGTCGTCATCCATTCCGCGCCCTTCGGTCCGGTGGGAGCTCTCGACGGCATCCCCGCCTACCGCCTGGCGGCGGGGACCTCGATTCCCGCTCTGCCGTCGCTCCGCCGTGTCTGGGCCGACGCCGTGGGTGAGGCTCTCGCCGACACCGGTGCGTCGTTCATCCTCGACCTTCGTTCGGAGGCGTACGTGGCGCTCGGGCCCGTGCCCGAGGACGTGTCATCGGCGTACGTGCGAGTGGTCACCGAGGGGGAGGGGGGCGCCGTCCGCGCGCTCAACCACTTCAACAAGCATGCGAAGGGCGAGCTGGTGCGTGCGCTGGCCGTCAGCGGGGCCGAGGTGTCCAGCCGCGAGGACTTCCTCGGGTGGGCAAGCGAGAACGGGTGGACGGTGCGCCTCTCGGGTGAACGGGAGATGCTCCTAGCAGTCTGAGACGGATGTCGACGGGGGGATGTCAGCGAACACTCAGGTTCGCTAGCATGACACGCGCGGGAGACGCCCGCCGGCTCTCATGACCACGGGAGCCGCTCGAGAGGATCGACGTGACTATCTCAAATCTCGCTTACTCCGACTACGGGACGACCAGTGCCGGCGAGGCGGCGGTTCTGGCCGTGGTGTACCTCTTCATCTTCCTGTTCAGCATCTTGGGCTACCTCATCAGCTCGTTCCTGCTCATGAAGGTCTTCGAGAAGGCCGGTGTCCAGGGCAAGTGGCGCGCCTGGGTCCCCGTCTACAACGCCCTCGTCTACGCCAAGCTGGGTGACTTCTCGCCGTGGGTCCTGTTGGGTCTCGCCGTGGCGTCCGCCATCCCGATCCTGAACTTCCTCGCCGGTCTTGCGATCGTCGTCGCGCTGATCATGATCTCGTACCGGGTGGCCGCCAAGTTCGGGCGCGACTGGCCCATCCTGCTGTTGTTCATCCTCGGCCCCCTCGGCCAGTGGATCTTCCTCGGCATCCTGGGCTTCAGCAGCAACCGCTGGAACCCCACCGCTGCGTCGCCCTCGCCGTGGGGCTCGTCGTTCCTCGCCGACAAGACGTTCTGGAACGGCATCCCCGCGCAGCCCGCGCAGAACGTCCAGGGTCAGAACGGCGGCGGATACGGGGCGCCGGTCGCTCCTCCCGCGCAGGGCTACGCCCCGCCGGCGGCCCCCGGGTACGCGCCGCCGCAGACGCCGCCCGCCTCGGGCAGCACGCCGCCGCCGCCGGCGCCCCCGGCCGGTCCGCAGGTCTGATCTCCGTCCGGATCGTCGAGGGGCTCTCCGCCGTGTGCGGGGAGCCCCTCGTGTCGTCACGGGGATAGCGTGGAGTCATGACCCCCACCGATCTGCCCCTTCGCCCCGTCGGCCGCTCAGGACTTCGGGTGTCCGCCGTCGGCCTCGGGTGCAACAACTTCGGTCGTGCGGGCACGCCCACCGAAACGCTCGAGGGGACGCGGAACGTCCTCGACGCCGCCCTCGATGCGGGCGTCACATTCCTCGACACGGCCGACATCTACGGCCGTTCCTTCGGCCTGTCCGAGACGCTCATGGGCGAGGCGCTGGAGGGGCGCCGCGACCGGGTCGTCCTCGCGACCAAGTTCGGCCACGCGGACCTCGCGCCGGCGATCGTCGGCGGCGCGAAGGGCTCACGGGCGCACATCCGGCGCGCCGTCGAGGATTCGCTGCGGCGCCTGCGCACCGACTGGATCGACCTCTACCAACTGCACACGCCCGATCCTGAGACGCCCGTCGACGAGACGCTGGACGCGCTTGCGGATCTCGTCCGCGAAGGCAAGATCCGATACATCGGGCATTCGAACTTCTCGGGTTGGCAGATCGCCGAGGCGGATGCCGCGGCGGCGGGCGTCCGGTTCGTGTCGGCGCAGAACCAGTACAGCCTCCTCGCGCGAGCGGCCGAGCGCGAGGTGCTCCCCGCCGCCCGACGCTTCGGCCTCGGTTTCCTCCCCTTCTTCCCGCTGCACAACGGCCTGCTCACCGGGAAGTTCACGCGCGAGGGCGGTCCGGACAACAGCCGCATCATGCGCCAGCGCCCGCACCTCTGGCGCGACGCGCCGTGGGACGCCCTCGAGCGGTACCAGGCATACTGCGACGCGCGGGGGATCTCGATGCTCGAGGCGACGTTCGGGTGGTTCCTCGCGAACCCGCTCGTCTCCAGCGTCATCGCCGGAGCCACCAGCGCGGCGCAGGTGCGATCGAACGCCGCCGCCGCCACGGCGTGGTCGCCGAGTGTCGATGATCTCGCCGAGCTCGACGGCATCCTGGGGCTGCCGGCCGATCCCGCCGCGGGGTGAACGCGGCACGGGGGAGGGGGCGCTCCGGCGCGTCCGCTGGCGATGGTCGCGTGTCGACTAGGATGACAGGGCCGCGCGGTTCCGCCGGCGCAGCTGTCGGCCAACCGGAGGATCGTTCGTGCCCGAGGTGACCACCCACACGCGTACCGTCCCCCTCGGCGACGGCTCTCTCGAACTGCGCTGGGCGGCGAGCACCGACACGGGGCGTCGCCGCGAGGTCAATCAAGACGCGTTCCTCGCGGAATACCCTCTCTTCATCGTCGCCGACGGAATGGGCGGCCACCTCGGTGGCGAGATCGCCAGTGCCAGTACCGTCGACCGTCTGCGTGCCGTCGTCGAGTCGGGTGCGGTCTCGACGAAGAACATCGAGAAGGCCCTCTCTCGCGCCGTGAAGGACATCGTCGCGCATCCCGAGACGACGGACGAGGGGACGGGGACGACCCTCACGGGCCTCTATCTCGAGACGCACACCGAGGAACCGCACTGGGTGACCCTCAACATCGGGGACTCCCGCGTGTACCTGGTGCGAGATGAGGAGATCGTCCAGGTGACGACCGACCACTCCGTGGTGCAGGAGCTCATCGCGGCCGGCCGACTCAGCCCCGAAGAGGCCGAGAACCACCCCTACGGCAACGTCATCACGCGCGCCGTCGGACCGAGCGACAGCGTCAAGCCCGACTATCTGCGTCTCGACGTGCTCGACGGCGACCGATTCGTGGTCTGCTCCGACGGTCTGACGAAGGAGCTCACCGATTTCGGCATCCGTCACTTCCTCGCGGCCAACGCCGACCCCGCGGCAGCGGTCGACGCCATGATGGCCGCCGCGCTGGAGAACGGCGGCCGAGACAACGTGACCATCGTCGTCCTCGACGTCGCGCGCCGCACCGCCTGACAATCCGCTCTTGACCGCGCCTGGGCGCGGATTCTACGTTCGGCATATGACCTCCGCACCCGAACGGACGGCCGGTAAGGGCCTCGCCTCCGGAACGCTGGGCCTATGGGGCTCGACCGTGATCGGTCTGGCATCCACCGCCCCCGTCTATTCCCTCGTCGCCACCCTCGGTTTCGTCGTCCTGGCCGTCGGTGCGCAGGCGCCCATCGCCTTCGTCATCGCATTCGTGCCGATGCTGTTCATCGCCTTCGCCTATCGTGAGCTGAACAACGAGATCCCGGACTGCGGAACGACCTTCACCTGGGGGACCAAGGCCTTCGGGCCGTGGATCGGGTGGATGGGGGGCTGGGGAGTGGCCGTGGCCGGCATGGTCGTGCTCGCCAATCTGTCGCAGATCGCCGGCATCTACCTCTGGTCGCTCATCGGCGACGGCTCGCTCGCCGAGAACGTGCCGCTCGTGACCGCGACCGGTGTCGCGTTCATCGCCGCGATGACCTACATCAGCTACCGGGGCGTCGAGATCGGCGAACGGATCCAGAACATCCTGCTCGGCGTGCAGTACCTCGTGCTCGCCCTGTTCGTCGTGCTCGCGCTGTGGAAGTTCTTCGACGGCACGGCGCCGAACCCCACCCCCTTCGACATCGCGTGGTTCAACCCGCTGGGCTTCACCGACTGGAGCGGCTTCACCGAGGCGGTGCTGCTGGCGCTGTTCATCTACTGGGGGTGGGACACCTGCCTCGCGCTGAACGAGGAGACGAAGGACCCGAAGCGCATTCCGGGCCGCGCGGCGCTGCTGACCACCGTCATCCTGCTGGGGACCTACGTCACCGTGACCGTCGCCGCGATGATGTACGCCGGAGTAGGGGAGGACGGCGCGGGGCTTGCGAACCCCGAGAACGCGGACGACGTGTTCCTGGCGCTGAAGGACGGGCTGTTCGGACCGTTCGGGTGGGTGCTCATCGTCGCCGTGCTCATCTCGGCGGTGTCGTCGACGCAGACGACCATCCTCCCCACCGCTCGCGGGACGCTCGCGATGGCGGCCTACAAGGCGCTGCCGGCGCGGTTCCGGTCGGTGCACCCGCGCTACAAGACGCCGTCGTTCTCGACCCTGGTCATGGGGATCGTGGCGAGCGTCTATTACGTGGGGATGACGCTCATCAGCGACAACATCCTGCAGGACTCGATCCTGTCGCTCGGACTCGCGATCGCGTTCTACTACGCCATGACCGGGTACGCCTGCGTCTGGTACTACCGTCGTGAACTGTTCTCGTCAGGCAAGAACCTCGTCTATCGCGGCATCCTGCCGCTGCTCGGGGCCCTGATGCTGACATACGCATTCGTCCAGTCGGCCATCGATATGTACGACCCCGAGTACGGCTACACGGTGCTGTTCGGCGTCGGGGGCACCTTCGTCGTCGGCATCGGGGCCCTCGCCGTCGGCGTGGTGCTCATGGTGGTGTGGTTCGCGTTCCCCGGCTCGAAGCCGTTCTTCCGTGCCGAGAGTCTCAACCGAGAGACCGAGGTGCTCGTTCCGGACGAGCCGATCGCCTATCCGCGGTCGGTCGACGGCGGGATCTGAGGCGCGCAGCCGGGCCGCTCACGCGGGCGGTCGGGCGGCGAAGGGCATGCCCGCCCGGCGCGCCGATGGATCAGACAACGGCGCGGATCGAGCCGACGACACCCGCGCCGCCTGACACCGTGAGGGGCAGGAGCGCCAGCGTCTCATCGACGGCCTCGGTGGACAGGGCCCCGGCCCGCTCCAGCAGGCGCAGGGCCACCGCCCAGCCCGCACGGTTGGAGCCGTCCAGCATCTTCAGGGCGACGGTCGTTCCATCGGGCGCCGTCATGACCTGGACGCCTTCGGCGCCCATCTTGGAGAACACGCCGAGTCGTTCGATCACGATGGTGTCGGGCCGACCCGGGCCGTCGACCGTCCAGGGGTGCTCCTTGACAGCGCGGACGAGCGCTCCCGCGCTGCGGTGCAGGGCGAAGGGCGAGCGCTCAGAGGAGGTTGCGATGCGCTGGATGGCGCGCGCGAGACCCACCAGGCTCATCGCGTAGACGGGGGCGCCGCAGCCGTCGATCGCCGTCGTGGTCATGCGCTCGCCGACGAGGCGCTCGAGCACCTCGCGGATGTGCACCTGCAGGGGGTGCTGCGGGTCGAGGTAGTCGGCCGTCGACCACCCGTTGGCCACGCACGTCAGCAGCATCGCGGCGTGCTTTCCCGAGCAGTTCATGCGCAGCGGGGAGGGGGTGCCGTGATCGCGGACGAGCTCGTCGCGCGACGCCGTGTCGGTGGGCCAGGCCGCGGGGCAGCCCAGGTCGTCTTCGGTGAGCCCGGCCGACTGCAGGATGTCGCGCGCCAACTGGGCGTGGCGGTCGGTGCCGCAGTGGCTGGCCATGGAGATCGCGAGGCGCTCGTCGGCGAGATCGGCTCCCGCGGACAGGCACGCGAGGGCCTGCAGGGGCTTCATGCTCGAGCGCGGCAGGAATGCCGCCGTCACGTCGCCCAGGGCGAGCTTCTCGGTGCCGTCGGGAGCGAGCACGACGGCGACGCCGACGTGGCGTGATTCGACGAAGCCGTTGCGGTCGACGACGGCGAGTTCGACGGAGGCGGGGGGCGTGGTGGGCATCCCTTGATCGTATCCCGCCGACCCCCTTCCGCCCCGGTCGGGCCGCCCGTGCGAGTCGCCAGGATATGTCGCCTCCGACACGTTTTCGGCGACCGATTCCGGCGACTCGCGCGCGGGGACGGGGCAGACTGGGGGCATGTACGGAGAGCATCACTACCGCCTGCGCGCGACCTGGACCGGCGACCGAGGAACCGGGACGAGCGGATACCGCGACTACGACCGGTCCGTGACCGTGCAGGTCGACGGCAAGCCCGCGATCGCGGCATCCGCGGATACGCCCTTCCGGGGCGATCCGGCGAAGTGGAACCCGGAGGAGCTGCTGCTGGCCGCGCTGAGCGAATGCCATCTGCTGTCGTACCTGCACGCGTGCGTCACGACTGGCGTGGTCGTCACGTCCTACGCGGACGACGCCGAAGGGACGATGAAGGAGGACGGCAACAGCGGGGGAGCGTTCACCGACGTCGTGCTGCGACCGCGCGTCACGGTCGCCGAGGAGTCCATGGTCGAGGCGGCCACCGCCGCCCACCGTCAGGCCCGTGAGTGGTGTTTCATCGCGAACTCGGTCAACTTCCCGGTGCGTCACGAACCGGTGGTCACCGTCGGCTGAGCGGCGCCGTGGACGGCGGCGGGGCTACTCGTCGTACAGTGAGCGCATGCAGCTCGAACCCGCCCTGCGCCGTCTCGATCGGATCGCCGGGGGCCGGCAGGCCGATCATCGTGTCGCGGCGTCCGACGATCCGAAAGTGCGCCGGGCCTTCCGCGCGATGACGGCGCTGCTGGCCGCGGGGTTCGTCCTCGGGGTCGCGACGGTCGTCGTGGCGCTGTGGATGAGCCTGAGCGGTCAGGACGTCGGCTTCGCGGTGTGGATGCGCTGTCTGGTGGTGCTGGGCATCACGACGACGCTGTTCTACTTTCTCTGGCGTGCTCACGCGGGGTGGTACTGGGCCTTCCGGCGCCTGCAGCTGTTCAGCCGCATCTTCCCGGTGGTGGCGCTCGTGCTGGCGGCCATCCCCGGGCTGTACCCGTTCTGGGTGGTGACGGAGCAAATCCTGTTCGCCCTCCTGCTCATCGGGGTGTCGGATTACCTGCAGTCGGACGCGATGCGCGCGGCCTATCCCAAACCTCGGCGCTGAGGTCTCGGCATCCGGATGCCGTGGGAGCCGGGGTGCGGGAAGGGGACCGGTCCCTTCGACGGACTCAGGGACCTCGGGGTGCGGGCTCAGAGACCTCAGGGGGCGGGCGGAGGGGCCTGCGGGGCGCGGCCTCGGGGGCCTGCGGGTGCGGGCGAGGGGACCGTGGGGCGGGCGGGAACGACGGAACCCCGCCGGCACGGGGCCGACGGGGTTCCGTTCGTGGGGGCGGGATCAGCGCACGTCGTCGTCGATCCAGTCCATCGACTTGGTGACGGCCTTCTTCCACAGGCGCAGCTCGCGCTCGCGCTCGGCGTCGTCCATGCTCGGCTCCCAGCGCTTGTCTTCCTGCCAGTTGGCGCGCAGGTCGTCGAGGTTGTTCCAGAAGCCCACGGCCAGACCCGCGGCGTACGCGGCACCGAGGGCGGTGGTCTCGGCCACGACCGGACGAACGACCGGAACACCGAGGATGTCGGCCTGGAACTGCATGAGCGCGTCGTTGGCGGTCATGCCGCCGTCGACCTTGAGCTCGGCGAGGTCGACGCCCGAGTCCGCGTTGACGGCATCCAGCACCTCGCGCGACTGGAAGGCGGTGGCCTCCAGTGCCGCGCGGGCGATGTGGCCGCGGTTGACGTAGCGGGTCATGCCGACGATCGCGCCGCGGGCGTCGGGACGCCAGTACGGGGCGAACAGGCCCGAGAACGCCGGCACGAAGTACACGCCGCCGTTGTCGTCGACGCTCTCGGCCAGCTTCTCGACCTCGGGGGCCGAGGAGATGATGCCGAGCTGGTCGCGCAGCCACTGGATGAGCGAGCCGGTCACGGCGATGGATCCCTCGAGCGCGTAGCGGGCGGGCTGGTCGCCGAGCTTGTAGCCGAGGGTCGTCAGCAGACCGTTCTTCGAGTGGACGATCTCCTCACCCGTCTGGAAGATGAGGAAGTTGCCGGTGCCGTAGGTGTTCTTGCTCTCGCCCGGGTCGAAGGCGGCCTGACCGAAGGTCGCGGCCTGCTGGTCGCCCAGGATGCCGGCGATCGGGGTCTCGCGCAGCAGCGACGAGGACTCGACGGTGCCGTAGACCTCCGAGGAGGAGCGGATCTCGGGCATCATCGAGCGGGGTACGCCGAAGTCCGACAGGATGTCGTCGCGCCACTCGAGCGTCTCGAGGTCCATGAACAGGGTGCGGCTGGCGTTGGTGACGTCGGTGGCGTGCACGCCGCCGTCGATGCCGCCGGTGAGGTTCCACAGCACCCAGGTGTCGGTGGTGCCGAAGACGAGGTCTCCGGCTTCCGCCTTCTCACGGGCTCCGTCGACGTTCTCGAGGATCCAGACGATCTTGGTGCCCGAGAAGTAGGTCGCCAGCGGAAGGCCGACGATGCTCTTGTAGCGCTCGGGGTCACCGTCGGCGAGGCGGTCGACGATCGACTGCGTGCGCGTGTCCTGCCACACGATGGCGTTGTAGACGGGCTTGCCGGTGTTCTTGTCCCAGACCACCGCGGTCTCGCGCTGGTTCGTGATGCCGACGGCGGCGATGTCGTGGCGGGTGATGTCGGCGCGGCTCAGGGCGAGGCCGATCACCTCCTGGGTGTTGCGCCAGATCTCGAGGGGGTCGTGCTCGACCCAGCCCGCACGCGGGAAGATCTGCTCGTGCTCCTTCTGTCCGACGGAGACGACGCTCCCGGACTTGTCGAAGATCATCGCGCGCGTCGAGGTCGTGCCCTGGTCGATGGCGAGGACGTAGTCGGCCATGGATGGACTCCTTTGTCGTGTTCAGTGAACGGGTGAAGAGAGGAAAGGGGAGGCGGGGCGCCGGGCGACGCCCTCGCGACGGAGTTACTTGCCGAGGCTGAGGAGCACGGGGGCCAGCAGACCCGCGAGCAAACCACCCACGAGGGGGCCGGCGACCGGAACCCACGCGTAACCCCAGTCGCTGGAACCCTTGCCCTTGATGGGGAGGATGGCGTGGGCGATACGGGGGCCGAGGTCACGTGCCGGGTTGATCGCGTAGCCGGTGGGGCCACCGAGCGAGGCGCCGATACCGACGACGAGCAGGGCGACCGGGACGGCGGCGAGTCCGCCGATGCCACCGGGGACGCCGATGTCGGCCACGCCGTAGTCGCTGAAGCCGAAGATCACGAAGACCAGCACGAAGGTCGCGATGACCTCGGTGAGGAAGTTGAAGCCGTAGGAGCGGATCGCGGGGCCGGTCGAGAACACGCCCAGCTTGTTGGCCGGGTCGGGCTCGTCGTCGAAGTGCTGCTTGTACGACGCCCATGCGAGCACGGCGCCGATGATCGCACCGACCATCTGGGCCGCCACGGCCACGAGGAACTGGACGAACGCGATCTTGCCCGCGACGAGCAGACCGATCGAGACGGCGGGGTTCAGCTGCGCACCGGAGTAGGCGGAGACGATCACACCGGCGAACACGGCGAGGCCCCACCCCCAGTTCACCATCAGGAAGCCACCGGCGTTGCCCTTGGTCTTGGCGAGGGCCACGTTGGCGACCACGCCGCAGCCCAAGAGGATGAGCATCGCGGTTCCGACCACCTCCGAGAGGAAGTACAGCCCCAGGTTCACTTCTTGCATGTCGTCATCGACCTTTCTTTTCTCGCCCGGCCACCTTCGGCTCGAGCGGTGATGCGGCTCGGTGTTCCGAACCTATGCGCGTCGTGCGGGCGCGCGACAGGTGGCGCGCCCGCACGTTCTCTCAGATTCGCGCGACCCCGGCCTGAGCCAGGTCGACCCGGTGCGCGGAGCGCAGGATCTCGGTGGTGCGGCTGATCTCGTCGTCGACGCGATCGGCGTCCCAGCCGAGGGGACCCGCCACGGCCTCGGCGACCTCGCGGAGCGTGCGCTCGGTCATGCCGCCGACGAACGCCAGGTGGGTGCGGCGCAGCAGGACGTCGATCAGGTGCACGACCTGCTCGTTCGCCGCGATCCACTCGAGCTCCTCGCGGTAGTACCCGGGGGCGTCCTCGACCGGGGTCGGATCGGCCGGCAGCACGTCGAGGATCGCGTCGGCACGCGTGCCGTAGCGCTCGAGCATGGCATCCACGAGTTCCGCCGAGTGAGCATTCGTGCGCGCCGAGATCCACCGGCGACGCTGCTCGGGCGTCGCGGGGAAGCCGGCGCCGCCGCCGATCGACAGGCCCTGCGTGCTCACGCGGTGCGGGCGACGGAGCTTCTGCAGCGTCTTCATGCTGAGGTGCTCGGCGAGGGCGCGGAAGGTGGTCCACTTGCCGCCCACGAGGCTCATCGCGGGGGTCCCGGCGATCTCGTCCTCGACGATGCGGTAGTCACGCGAGACGAAGCCGGGTGCGGTGTCGTCGTGGCGGGGGAGCGGACGGATGCCGGAGAACGTGTAGACGATCTGCGAGCGGTCGACGCCGACGGTCGGGAAGACGTGGCCGATGAGGTCGAAGAAGTACTCGATCTCATCGTCGGTGCACACGACCGGCTTCGACGGGTCGGCGTCGATGTCGGTGGTGCCGACGAGGACGCGGTCTTTGAGCGGGTAGATGAGGACGATGCGGCCGTCGGAGTGCTCGAAGAAGATTTCGCGTCCCCCGGTCGCGGCGAGCAGTTCGGGGTTGTCGAGCACGATGTGCGAGCCCTTGGTGCCACCCATGAACTGGGTCTTCAGTCCCATGGCCTCGTTGGCCAGGTCGGTCCAGGGGCCCGCGGTGTTCAGGATCACCTTGGACTTCACGGTGAATTCCTCGCCGGACACCTCGTCGCGCACGCGCACGCCGTTCGCGTCGGCGCCGACGGCCGAGACGTAGTTGACCGCCCGCGTGCGCCCGGCGCCCGCCTCGATGCCGTCGCGCAGCACGTCGAGGGCGATGCGCTCGGGATCGTGCATCGACGCGTCGAAGTAGGTGGCCGTGTAAGCGAGGTCGGAGTTGAGCTTGGGCAACTCGGCAAGCGACTTCTTCTTGCCCAGGAACTTGTGACGGGGGACCGATCCGCCGTCGCGCGAGAAGGTGTCGTACATGATGAGGCCGACCTTGATCAGCAGGGCGCCGCGCTCGTTGGGCTTGCCACGTCCGTGCGTCACCAGCAGGCGGAAGGGGGCGGACAGGATGCCGGAGAACGTCTTGTAGATCGGGATCGTCGTCTCGAGCGGCTTGACGTAGTGGGGGGCCGTCTTGAGCAGGTCGTTGCGCTCGGTGACCGCTTCCTTCACGAGACGGAACTCGCCGTTCTCGAGGTACCGGATGCCGCCGTGCACCATGTGGCTGGAGGCGGAGGACGCACCCGACACGAAGTCGCCGCGCTCGACGAGGGCGACGCTGACTCCCTGCAGGGCCAGGTCGCGCAGGGTGGCGAGGCCGTTGATGCCTCCACCGATGATCAGGACGTCGAGGTCTTCGGCGTCGCGGAGCGCCTGGACGTCGGGGCGGAGCGCCGGGACATCCGCGCGGGGCGAAGAAGTGGGGGACGACATGTCGACTGCGACCTTTCGTTGTTGGTACGACGATCAGGATGCGCTCGTCTGCACGTTGTTGCAAGCCCCTTGAACAAACGTGCAGAATGGTGTTCATGAAGGTGTCGAGACGGTGACGACGCAGGCGGAGGAGCGCTCCCGAGACGCGCTGCGCGCGGCTCAGCTGTACTACATGCAGGACCTCACGATGGATGCCATCGCGCACGAGATGCGCGTCTCGCGGTCCTCGGTGTCGCGGTTGCTGCAGCACGCCCGCGACGTGGGGCTCGTCACGATCTCGATCAGTCCGCCCGACGACGCGCGTGGCCAGATGGCGCAACGCATCGCGGACCGCTTCGGCATCACCGCGCACATCGTCCCCACACCCCCGCGCACGTCCGAGGCCGAGCGTCTGGAGCGGACCGCCCTCACCGCGGCGCGCATCCTCGCCGAGCGGGTCGAGTCGTCGATGACGGTCGGGGTGGCCTGGGGATCCACCCTCTCCGCCATGGCGCGCCACGTGCCGCAGAAGGACGTGCACGACACCCATATCGTGCAGATGAACGGTGCCGCGAACGTGCGCACCTCCGGAATCCCCTATGCGGGGGAGATCCTGTCGAAGTTCGGGGCGGCGTGGTCGTCGTCGGTGCACCAATTCCCGGTGCCGGCGCTCTTCGACGATCCGCGCACGAAGCAGGCGATGTGGCGCGAGCGCTCCGTGCGCTCGGTCCTGGAGATCCAGCAGCGCGTCGGTCTGTTCGTCTTCGGACTCGGCTCTCCCCATGCCGACGTGCCCTCGCACGTGTACAGCGGCGATTACTTCGACGAGCGCGACCGCGCGGTGATCGAGCGCGAGGGCGTCGTCGGCGACTGCGCGACGGTGTTCTACCGCGCCGACGGCTCGAGCGACATCCCCGAGCTCAACGCGCGCTCCAGCGGGCCCGATCTCGACACGGTCCGTCGCATCCCCCGGCGCTTCTGCGTCGTGTCGAGCCTGTCGAAGCTCGACGGGCTGCGCGGGGCGCTCGCTGCGGGCTTGGTGACGGAGCTCGTCGTGGAGGAGTCGCTCGCGCGACGCCTGCTCAGCGTCACGCGCTGACCGCGCGACGTCGGGCCGACTCGCGCCGACGGACCCTCAGCGCTCGCCGAAGCCGTCGTCGATGAGCGCGCGCAGCTCATCGAGGGCCTGCTGCGCCTGCGGCCCGGAAGCGCTCACGCGCACGCGCGCCCCCTGCCGCACGCCCAGCGCCATGAGGGCGAGCAGACTGCGCCCCGAGACCTCGTCGCCGCCGGTGTCGAGATCGACGATGCGCACGTCGGCGTCGTAGCGCGACGCCGCCTTCACGAAGGTCGCGGCCGGCCGGGCGTGCAGTCCCGACGGGTTGACGATCTGCGCCTCGAACGACGCCATGTCGGGTTCCGCCGGTCCGGTGTCGGCCGACGGCGCTGTGCTCTGCGTGGTCGGAGGGGATGCCGAGGCGTCGTCGTCGCCGAGCTGGCGCCGCTTCGCGTCGCCCGCCCCGCGCACTTCGGCGGCCACCGCGTCCAGACCGGCCCCGCCGGCGGCCGTGACCACCGCCGCCACCAGACCCTCGACGAACGGAGCGGGGCTGAGCCGCACACGGTCGGGGGCGGAGACGAACTCGAGCGCCGTCTCGGCGCTCAGAAGGGCCGAGCCCAGGTCCATCAGCACGAGCACGCCGTCGCTCGAATCCGCCTCGTCGATCGCGGCGGCGATGGCCACGGCATCCGTTCCGAGGTCGCCGTCGGGTCCGCCCGCGGCCACGCGCACGACGGGGGGTTCGGTCCCGCCCATCTGCAGCGCGAGCTCGACCGCGGCCTCCGCCAGGGCGCGACTGTGCGAGACCGCGACGATGCCGATCACTCGGCGGCCGCCAGGGTGTCGCTCAGGGCCTCGAGCAGCAGCGTCGCCGAGGCGGCGCCCGGGTCGAGGTGTCCGGCACTGCGCTCGCCGAGGTAGCTCGCGCGGCCCTTGCGGGCCACGAGCGGCTCGGTCGCATCACGTCCGCGCGCGGCGGCCTCGGCGGCGGCGCGCGAGACGACGGCAGGTGACGCGTCGTCCCGCGCCGCGGAGTCCCAGGCCTCGAGGGCGGGGGAGAGGGCGTCGATCATGGTCTTGTCGCCGACCTCGGCCTTGCCGCGGGCGATGACGCCCTCGACACCGGCCCGGAGCGCCGCACCGAGGGCTGCGGCGTCCACGGGGTCGGCCTCGGCCAGGGCGGGTCCCATGCGCAGGAAGAGGGTGCCGTAGAGCGGGCCGCTGGCCCCGCCGACCGTGGAGACGAGGGTCATGCCCACCGTCTTGAACAGGTCGGTCGGAGTGGACGGCTCGGGGTCGAGCTTGGCGACCACCGCGTCGAGACCGCGGGCCATGTTGGAGCCGTGGTCGGCGTCTCCGATCTCGGAGTCGAGGCGCGTCAGTTCGTCCTTGTGCTGCTGCACCGCGTCGCGGAAGGCGCGGATCCACGCGACGAGGTCGCCGGTCGTGACGGAGGCGGCGCTCATGCGCCCCACCGCAGGCCGGGGGTGACGACGGGGGCGTCCCACAGGCGCAGCATCTCGTCGTCGGCCTTGACGACCGTCAGCGAGGCGCCCGCCATGTCGAGGCTGGTGATGTAGTCGCCGATGAGCACGCGCTGCACGTCGACCCCCGCCTCGGCGAGGAGCGGCGCGATCTCGCCGTACAGGAGGTACTGCTCGATGAGCGGCGTTGCGCCCAATCCCGACAGCAGCACGATCGCGGGCCCCACCGCGTCGCCGAAGTCGTGCACGATCGGCTCGACCATGAGCTTCGCGACCTCTCGAGCGGATGCCAGCTTCACGCGCGAGCGGCCGGGTTCGCCGTGGATGCCGACACCGACCTCCATCTCGTCGTCGGGGAGGTCGAAGGTGGGGCGACCGGCCGCGGGCACGGTGCAGCTGGTCAGCGCGACGCCCATCGAGCGCCCGGCGGACGAGACGCGGCGCGCGAGCGCGGCGACGGCGGCGAGATCGGCGCCCTCCTCGGCGAGGGCGCCGACGATCTTCTCGAGGACGACGGTGGTTCCCGTGCCGCGGCGGCCGGCGGTCCACGTCGAGTCCTGCACGGCGACGTCGTCGGCGACGACGACGGACTCGACCTGCACGCCCTCGGCGGCGGCGAGCTCGGCGGCCATCTCGAAGTTGAGCACGTCGCCGGTGTAGTTCTTCACGATGTGCAGGACGCCCGCGCCCGAGTCGGCGGCCTGCGTGGCGGCGAGCACCTGGTCGGGGGTGGGGGAGGTGAACACCTCGCCCGCGGCGGCGGCGTCGAGCATGCCGCGTCCGACGAACCCGCCGTGCATCGGCTCGTGCCCGGAGCCCCCGCCCGAGACGAGGGCCACCTTGCCCGCGCGGGTCGGTTCCGCGCGCAGGATGACGCGATTCTCGGCATCCACGCGAAGATCGGGATGAGCCGCCTGGATACCGCGCAGGGCCTCGGCCAGCACATCGCCCGGGTCGTTGACGAACTTCTTCACGATGCCTCCTCGTTGTGGCTCCGACGGTTCGGGCCGTCGGTTTCGACCCTGGTCGTCGGGGGGCGTCGCGTCAAGGGCGAGGAGGCGCATCAGAGGCGTTCGTGCGGCAGGACCTGCTTGATGCGTTCGATGGGGTTCTGCGCCGGGGCCTCGTTGTAGGCGTTCGCGAGCTCCTGGCCGCTCAGGGCGTGGATGGCGGCCATGATCTCGTCGGTGGCGCCGCGTCGCGCGCGCCCCGAGGTCGCGGGACCGTGCGGCGAGAGGTCGAGGGGCTCGCCGAAGCGCACCGTGATCCGCTCGCTCGTGCTGGGGAACTTCGCCCCGACCGGCATCGCCTTGTCGGTGCCGATGAGGCCGACCGGGACCACCGGTGCACCGGTCTGCAACGCCAGGAACGCCACTCCCGTGCGGCCCTTGTAGAGCCGGCCGTCGAGGGAGCGCGTGCCCTCGGGGTAGAGCGCGACGGCGCGACCGTCTTCGAGGAGAACCCGCTGCTGATCGAGGGCGTCGAGGGCCTTCTGCCCGGCCCCGCGCTCGACCGCGATCGCCCCGATGGCGGTGAAGAACTGCCGCG
The DNA here is from genome assembly GCF_042958465.1 of Microbacterium sp. NPDC007973. NCBI lineage: Bacteria > Bacillati > Actinomycetota > Actinomycetes > Micrococcales > Microbacteriaceae > Microbacterium > Microbacterium sp. NPDC007973. The sequence goes on along the minus strand of NZ_JBIBJJ010000001.1, from coordinate 296,332 downwards.
AGGCCCACTTCTCGAAATACGCCGACTTCGCCATGAAGTGCACGGGGCGGGGAGCGGCGACCGGGATGGCGATCGAGTCGATGAACGACAGGTGGTTGCTGGCGAAGATCACCGGACCCGTGCGCGGGACGTTCTCCCGCCCTTCGACGTGCGGGCGGTAGACGGCGCGGGCCAGGGGCGCGATGAGGAATCGTCCGAGTCCGTAGGCCGCGCCCATCTGCTGCGGCGGAGCGGCGGCGGGGGTCTCGGCGGGCAGGTCGGAACTCACTCGACGAGGCTACTAGCCGCCGCATGCCGGGGCGTGCATGGGGCGGCGTGCGTCGCGCACGGCGTCGCCGCCCTCCTCCTCCGCGCTCTCCCAGCCGCGCCAAAGCCGGATGCGCGAGGATGGGGGCTTCCCATCTTCCTCCGAGAGGTCTCCCGTGCGTTTTCGCCCGATCGCTTCCCTGTCCGTCGCCGCCGTCGCGGTGCTGCTGCTGGCCGGATGCTCCGGCTCGTCCACCGACGCGCAGACGCCCGATGCCACGGCGACCCCGGATGCCGGAGCCTGCCAGACGCCGTTCACCGGCGACGTCCCCGCGGGGCTCGAGGTGTCGGGCGACTTCGAGGGCCCTGTCACCGTGACGCGCCCCGATGGTTTCGCCCCCAGCGACATCCAGCGCAGCACCTTGATCGAGGGCAGCGGCGAGGAGATCCAGGCCGGCGACATCGTCAAGGCCAATTACACGGTGATCGACGCCAGCACGGGTGACGTCGTCCTGGACTCGCTGTCGTCCGATCCGTCCGGGATGGACATGATCGTCAACTCCCAGCAGATCTTCGGCGCGGCCGTGTCGTGCGTGCCGGTCGGCTCGCGCACCGTCTCGACCTTCCCCGCCGGCATCCTCGGCGAAGGCTCTCCCGCCTACGTTCTGGTGGCGGACGCGATCGCGGAGCTCCCGACGCGCGCGGACGGCACCGAGGTCGCCCCGGCCGACGGCATGCCGACCGTGACCTTCGCCGACAACGGTGCCCCCACGGTCACCGTTCCGAGCACCCCCGCGCCCACCGAGACGCGCATCGAGAACCTGCGCCAGGGCTCGGGCGACGTGGTCAACCCCGGCGACACCGTCATCGTGCAGTACACGGGCGTGCTCTACGACGGCGGGACCGTCTTCGACTCGAGCTGGGACAAGGGCGCGCCGACCCAGTTCGCGACCACCGCGGTCGTCCCGGGCTTCAAGAAGGCGCTCGAGGGACAGACGGTCGGTTCGCAGGTCGTCGCCGTCATCCCGCCCGCCGACGGGTACGGCGACCAGGAGCAGGGCTCGATCCCGGCGAACTCGACGCTCGTGTTCGTCGTCGACATCCTCGGCGTGCAGCACGCTCCCGCCGCGCAGTAAGCGACGTCCGGTGCGTCGCGCCCCGCACGAACGCGTGCGGCGCGCGACGCCCCGGGGCGGCGGCTCAGTAGGCTGACGGGATGCGCCGCGTCCTCATCCTCGGTTCCACCGGTTCGATCGGCACCCAGGCGCTCGACGTCATCCGCGCCAACGCCGACCGCTTCGAGGTCGTCGGTCTCGCGGCCGGTACCGACCGCGCCGGCGTCGAGGCGCAGGCCGCGGCTTTCGACGTCGAGCACACCGCGCTCGGTGCCGTCGAAGCGGAGCAGCTCGTCCGCGACGTCGACGCCGATGTCGTGCTCAATGGCATCACCGGATCGGTGGGCCTCGGGCCCACCCTCGCGGCCCTCGAGGAGGGCCGCACCCTCGCGCTGGCGAACAAGGAATCGCTGATCGTCGGCGGTGAGCTCGTCACCGCGCTCGCCGCGCCGGGCCAGATCGTCCCCGTCGACTCGGAGCACTCCGCCATCGCCCAGGCGCTGCGCGCGGGAGCGTCGGACGAGGTGCGCCGTCTCGTGCTCACGGCATCCGGGGGTCCGTTCCGCGGGCGTTCGCGCGACGAGCTCGGCGCCGTCACCCCGGCCGAAGCGCTCGCCCATCCCACCTGGGACATGGGCCGGGTGGTGACCACCAACTCGGCGACGCTCGTCAACAAGGGCCTCGAGGTCATCGAGGCGCACCTGCTCTTCGACGTCGCCTACGACCGCATCGCGGTGACCGTGCATCCGCAGTCGATCGTGCACTCCATGGTCGAGTTCGTGGACGGCTCGACGATCGCTCAGGCGTCTCCGCCCGACATGCGGCTGCCGATCTCGCTCGGCCTCGACTGGCCGCGCCGTGTGGGCGGCGTCGGGGCGCCGCTGGATTGGGCCACGGCGTCGCAGTGGACGTTCGAACCGCTCGACGAGAAGGCTTTCGGCTCCGTCGCTCTGGCCAAGCGCGTGGGGCGCGCGGGGGCGACGTTCCCGGCGGTCTTCAACGCGGCGAACGAGCAGGCCGTCGACGCCTTCCACGAGGGCCGGCTGAGCTTCCTCGGCATCGTCGACCTCATCGAGCGCGTGGTCGATCGTCACGAGCCCCCGACGACCCTCACCCGCGAGAGCCTCGCCGAGGCGGAGACGTGGGCGCGCCGTACGGCCGACGAGATCATCGCGTCGCGCTGACGTCCCTCGCCGGATGCGGAGGTCCCTGAGCCTGTCGAAGGGACCGGGGTGACGCGGGTTCCGGTGGCTTCGGCGGGCTCAGCCACCTGGCGTCGGGCAGGGCGTTGCGCGGGTTCCGGTGGCTCCGACGGGCTCGGCCCCCTCGGGGCGGGTGGGAGGCGATGAGCTGCCGTCGCCCGGTCAGGCGGGGAAGTCGACCGGGCGCTCGGGGTCGGACGACGGCGTGCTGTCGGCCGGGTAGGGGACGGGCCACTGCGGGTCGGGCACGGCCCAACCGGCCGCGCGCAGGGCGCGTCGTGACAGCTCGCGGGCCGAGTAGGGCGTGCGGACGCCGCGGACGTCGCGGTAGTCCTGGTGTCCGGGCCCTGCCCACAGGATCGCGTCGCCCTCGCCGACGAGCTTCACGGCCTCGAGGATCGCCCGCTCCGGAGGGGTGAACTCGTGGATCTCGGCGTCGGGTCGCGCGCGCCGCGCGCCCTCGACGAGCACCGCGCGGATGGCATCCGGGTTCTCGTGGCGGGGGTGGTGGTCGGTGACGACGAGGATGTCGCTGCCTTCAACGGCCGTGCGTCCCATGTCGTGGCGCTTGGTCGCGTCGCGGTCGCCGTCGGCGCCGAAGAGCATGACGACCTTTCCCGGCGTGACGCGTCGCACCGCGGCGAGCGTCTTCTCGAACGCGTCGGGGGAATGACCGAAGTCGACGTAGACGGCGGGGCCGTCCGCCCCCGAGACCAGCTGCGTGCGGCCCGGGAGGGCGGCGTCGATCCGCTCGCCGTCGAGGGTGCTGAACAGGTGCTCCCACGTGTAGCCGGTCTCGAGCAGCATGACGATCGCGAGGCCGGCGTTGGCGGCCATGTGGCGACCGATCACGGGCACGACCGTGGTGAGCGAGCGTCCCTTGCCGTCGGACAGTGTGAACTCGGTGCCCTCCTGACGCTCGTCGACGATGTCGACCGTCCAGTCGGCGGATGCCACCGCCGCGGGGTCGTGCGCGATCGCGGGCGTCGCGATGGTCACGACCGGGATCTCGGCGCGCGCCGCGATCTCCGCACCCGCGGGAGAGTCGAGGCACACCACGCCGCGTCGTGCGCGGTCGGGGCGGAACAGCGGCAGCTTGGCCTCGAAGTACTCGCGCATGTCGGCGTAGTCGTCGAGGTGGTCGTGCGTGAGGTTGGTGAACCCGGCGACGTCGAACACCAGCCCGTCGACGCGGTGTCGGGTGAGGGCCTGCGCGCTCACCTCGACGGCGACCGCCTCGACCCCGCGCTCGCGCATGAGCGCGAGCAGGGCGTGGAACTCCGAGGCTTCGGGGGTGGTGAGGCGCGAGACGATCACGTCTCCCGCGATGTGGCGCTCGGCGGTGGAGGACAGGCCCGTCACCACGCCGAGCTGACCGAGGATGCCCTCGAGCAAATGCGAGACGCTCGTCTTGCCGTTGGTCCCCGTGGTCGCCAGCAGGCGGGGGAGGTCGTCATCGGGGCCGGTGCCGTAGACCCATGCCGAGAGGTCGCCCAACAGGGCGCGAGGGTCGTCGACCACGACGATCGGCAACCCGGTGGGGGCGGCGATGTCGGCGCCCGCGTCGTCGGTGATGACCGCGACCGCGCCGCGCTCGGCCGCGGTGGCCGCGAATTCGGCGCCGTGCCGGTTCACTCCGCGGATCGCGACGAAGGCCTCTCCCGCGCGCAGGTCGGCGGTGGCCAGCGTGATGCCGGTCAGGACGGTTCCGTCGACGTCGCCGACCGTGCGCACGCCCCAGCGGCGGGCCAGTTCCGCGAGGTCGCGGCGGGGCGGACGCTCCGGACGGAGGACGGGGGGCAGGTTCGAGGGGGCGTCGCTGGGCATCGCATCCATTGTCGCATCCGGTGCCGCACAGACACCGCATCGCGGCCGCACGGGCCGTTCAAAGGCTGCCGACGGTATCGTCACGAAGGTGACCGCGATCGCCTTCCTCATCGGCGTGCTCGTGCTCGTGATCGGCCTCGCGATCTCGATCGCGCTGCACGAGATCGGGCATCTGCTGCCCGCCAAGCTCTTCGGCGTGCGCGTCGGGCAGTACATGATCGGGTTCGGACCGACACTGTGGTCCAAGCGGATCGGCGAGACCGAGTACGGCTTCAAACTGCTGCCGCTCGGCGGGTTCATCTCGATGGCCGGCATGTATCCGCCGGCGCCCGACGACGCCGAGCCCGGCACCAAGCGCTCGCGCTTCTTCGCCACCATGGTGCAGGACGCCCGCGACGCCAACGCCGAGACGCTCATCGCCGCCGACGACCGCGTCTTCTACAAATTGCCCGTGTACAAGCGCATCATCGTCATGCTCGGCGGCCCGATCATGAACCTCCTGCTGGCGTTCGTGCTGTCGGCCGTCGCCGTGAGCGGCATCGGCATCGCGCAGGGGACGACGACGGTCGCCTCGGTGTCGCAGTGCGTCATCCCGGCCGGCGCCGACCGCTCGGCCTGCGAGGCTAGCGACCCCGTCGCCCCCGCGGCCGCCGCCGGACTGCTGCCGGGGGACACCATCGTCTCGATCGACGGCACCGCGGTGTCCACCTTCGACGAGGCCGCCGCCGTCATCCAGCGCTCGCCGGGTCGGGCCCTGCCCGTCGTGATCCAGCGCGACGGCTCCGAGCAGACGCTCACGATCACGCCCGTGCAGACCGACCGGGCGGTCACCGGTGCCGATGGGCGACCCGTGCTCGATGCGGCCGGACAGCCCGAGTATCAGAGCGTCGGTTTCGCGGGGCTCAGCCCACAGTCCGCGCTCGTGCCGCAGCCCCTCTGGGCGGGGCCCGAGGCGACCATCCAGCAGGTCGGCGCGGTCGCGCAGATCATGACGCAGCTGCCGGTCCGCGTCTACGACACCGCGGTCGACCTCGTCACCGGTCAGCCCCGCGACCCGAACGGCCCCCTGAGCGTCGTCGGCGCCGGACGCCTCGCGGGCGAGTACGCCGCCGTGGACGCGCCGATCGCCGCGCGCGTGCAATCGATCATCGGCCTGCTCGCCGCCCTGAACATCGCCCTGTTCGTCTTCAACCTCATCCCGCTGCTGCCCCTGGACGGCGGGCACGTCGTCGTCGCCCTATGGGACGGCCTCAAGCGCCGGATCGCGCGCCTGCGCGGCACGGTCGCACGCCCGGTGGATGCCACGAAGCTCGTGCCCGTGACCTTCGTCGTCGTCGTGCTGCTGGTGGGCATGGGCGGCGTGCTGTTCCTCGCCGACGTGTTCAATCCGATACAGCTGCTGTGACGCGGGGCCGGTTCGCACGGGCGGGGGCTCTCGTCGTCGTCGTCGTGGCGGCCCTCGCCGTGTCGACCGGCTGCGCCCCGGCATCCGGCTCGCCGTCGACCGGGGGCGCGCTGCGCCTCCCCCCGCAGGGGGCGGGCTTCGACTACCAGCTCGGCGGTCCCTACCCGCCGCCGGACGGGGTCGACATCGTCGTCCGCGATCGCACGGCCCCACCCGCGGGCGCCGGATACGACGTCTGCTACGTCAACGGGTTCCAGACGCAGCCCGAGGATTCGGCGGCCGTCGCCCGGGATCGGCCCGAGCTGCTCGTCGCCGGAGTCGACGGCCCCCTCGTGGATGCCGGATGGCCCGACGAGTACCTCTTCGACACGTCGAGCGAGGCGAGCCGATCACAGCTGGTCGACCTCGTGGGGGAGCAGATCCGCGGCTGCGCCGCCGACGGCTACGCGGCCGTCGAGATCGACAACCTCGACTCGTACACGCGCAGCGATGGCGCACTCACCTGGGGCGACAACCGGTCCCTCGCCGAGGCGTACGTGCGCATCGCCCACGACGCAGGGCTCGCCATCGCGCAGAAGAACACCGCGGAGCACGCCGACGAGCTGGCGGCCGCAGGGTTCGATTTCGCCGTCGCGGAGTCGTGCGCGGCTTTCGCGGAGTGCGACGACTACACCGCCGTCTATCCGGCGGTGCTCGACGTCGAGTACGTCGACGAGACGTCGCAAGACGACTTCCTCGCGGCCTGCGGCGACGCCGATCCGCGCGTGTCGATGATCCGGCGCGACCTGCAGCTGGTCGCGCCGCCGGCATCCGGCCACGTCTTCGAGGCCTGCGCCTCCTGAGCGCGGCGCCCCGGCGTCAGGACGCGTCGGTCAGCGCATGCGCGATGAGCCGCTCGAGCGTCCGCATGCCGTCGCGCGACAGGATCGACTCCAGGTGTCCCTGCACGCTCGCGAAACCGGGACCCTGCAGGGCGTAGACGTCTCCGGTCAGGGGGTCGGCGGCGACGTCGACGTCGAGGGGGGCCACGACCTCGCCCCGGTCGTACGTGATGCTTCGACTGTCGTCGGGGTGCACGCGCGCGGTGAAGGTGTTGTAGAAGCCGATCGAGGCGTCCTCGCCGAACACGTCGACGCTCTTCTGCAGTCCCTGATGCGGGCGATCGAGCGGCGTGAGCTCGATACCGAGGGAGTCGGCCAGGATCTGGTGGCTCAGGCACACGGCGAGAAGGGGGTCGCGCCGAGCGGTCCGGCGTCCGACGACGCCGCGCATGGCCTCCATGCGCGGGGTGTCGTCGCGCGGGTCGCCGGGTCCGGGTCCCGACACCACGAGGTCCGCGGCATCCACCTCGGTGTCCGAGACGTCCGCCCAGTGCACGATGCGGGTGTCGAGCCCGAGGTGGCGCAGCTGGTGGGCGAGCATCGTGGTGAAGCGGTCCTCGGCATCCACGACCAGGGCCGTGCGGCCCGCGAACGGGCCCGATCCGTCGGGGTCCTGCGGGTTCATCCAGAACGGTGCGAGACGGTCGTTGCGGGATGCCAGGAGCTCGGCGATCGCGGGATCCTCCGCGAGCGGTCGGCGCTCGGCCACCGGGGCGTCGGGATCCGCGTCGGCGGGGACGACGGGGACGTCGCGGGGGATCGCGCCGATCGCCCCGAGGACGCCCGCGGCCTTGCCGTGCGTCTCGCCGACCTCGCCGTAGGGGTCGGAGTGGCGCACGAGCGTCGCACCCACGGGTACGCGCAGTTGCCCGTCGACGAGGTACGCCGTGCGGATCAGGATGGGCGCGTCGAGGTCGTGCGTGGGTCCCTCGGCGTTGCCGCTGGGGGTGAACAGCGCCGCGACGCCCGAGTAGTACCCGCGCGGGGTCGTTTCGTGGCGGGCGATCACGGTGCAGGCGTTCTGCATGGGGGAGCCGGTGACGGTGGGGGCGAACATCGTCTCGCGCAGGATGTCGCGGGGGTCGAGGTCGCTGCGCCCGCGCAGCATGTACTCGGTGTGGGTGAGGCGCGACATCTCCTTCAGGTGCGGGCCCGTGATGCGCCCCCCGTCGCTGCACACGGCGCTCATCATCTTGAGCTCTTCGTCGACGACCATGAAGAGCTCCTCGGTCTCCTTCGTCGAGCGCAGGAACTCCGCGAGCGTGTCCGCGGTGGCGCCGCCCGCGGGGTGGCGGAACGTGCCCGAGATGGGGTTCATCGTGACGATGCCGTCCTGGGCGCTCACGTGCGCCTCCGGGCTCGCCCCGACGGCGACGTGCCCCTCGGTGACGATCGCGAAGGTCCAGTACGCGCCCTTCTCGTGCTCGAGCAGCGCGCGGAACCAGGTCAGCGCCGCGGCGCGGGGATCGGCGTCGACGCCCGCGACGAAGTCGCGCCGGATGACGAAGTTCGCCCCCTCGCCGCGACCGATCTCCTCGGCGATCACGCGCCGCACGATGTCGGCGTACTCCTCGTCGCCGATGTCGAACCCGGCATCCGCGAGGTCCACGGGAGCGGAGGGCAGGGATGCCATGACCCCGGCGCGGGGGAGGACGACGCGCTCGCCGATGACGAGGCAGCGCAGCGGAGCGCCGTCGTCGTGACAGACGAACCCGCGCTCGCGCACCTGACGGAACGGCACGAGCGCCAGGACCTCGCGGGCGACGCCGTCGACGTCGGTCAGCGGGATGTCGGCGAGGAGGTCCACGTCGACGACGTCGCCGGTGAGCACCTCGACGGTGGCGTCGTCACCCGCGGCGGGGCCGCGCGCGATGAGCGCGAACGGCGCGGAACCGGCGAGGAGATCGTGGATCAGAGAGGAGGGGTCGGGCCCGGTCATCGAAGTACTTCCGTCTGTGAGCGAGGGTCCTACGCGGCCGCCGAAAACACGAAGACCGCCCGGATCCCGAGGGAGGGCGGTCTGTCGCACGCGTGCTCACCGCCTAGACGGTGGGCCACCAGCTGAATTGCGCGCGCATGGCGCCGAACCTACCACAGGGAGCATTCGCAGCCTGTTCCGGCTCCGTCCAGCGACGGCGGCGTAGGCTGAGCGCGTGCCTGCTGTGAATCTCGGAATGCCCCGCGTGCCGGAGACCCTCGCTCCCCGTCGCAAGACCCGTCAGATCCGGGTCGGGAAGGTGCTCGTCGGCGGCGACGCCCCCGTGAGCGTCCAGTCGATGACCACGACGCCGACGACCAACATCAACGCCACCCTCCAGCAGATCGCCGAGCTCACGGCATCCGGTTGCGAGATCGTGCGCGTCGCCGTGCCGTCGCAGGACGACGCCGATGTGCTGCACATCATCGCGAAGAAGAGCCAGATCCCCGTCATCGCCGACATCCACTTCCAGCCGAAGTACGTCTTCCAGGCGATCGACGCCGGGTGCGGCGCCGTGCGCGTGAATCCCGGCAACATCCGCAAGTTCGACGACCAGGTCGGCGCCATCGCCAAGGCCGCCAAGGATGCCGGCGTCTCGCTGCGCATCGGCGTCAACGCCGGGTCGCTCGACCGTCGCCTGCTCGAGAAGTACGGCAAGGCCACGCCCGAGGCGCTCGTCGAGAGCGCCGTGTGGGAGGCCTCGCTGTTCGAGGAGCACGACTTCCACGACTTCAAGATCTCGGTCAAGCACAACGACCCGATCGTCATGGTCAAGGCCTACCGCCTGCTCGCCGAGCGGGGCGACTGGCCGCTGCACCTCGGGGTGACCGAGGCCGGCCCCGCGTTCCAGGGCACGATCAAGAGCGCCACGGCGTTCGGCATCCTGCTCTCGGAGGGGATCGGCGACACGATCCGCGTCTCGCTGTCGGCGCCTCCGGCCGAAGAGGTCAAGGTCGGGCACCAGATCCTGCAGTCGCTGAATCTGCGCGAGCGCAAGCTCGAGATCGTTTCGTGCCCCTCGTGCGGTCGCGCGCAGGTCGACGTGTACACGCTCGCCGACGACGTGACCGAGGGTCTGAAGGACATGACCGTTCCGCTGCGCGTGGCCGTCATGGGCTGTGTCGTGAACGGACCCGGTGAGGCGCGCGACGCCGACCTCGGCGTGGCGTCGGGCAACGGCAAGGGCCAGATCTTCGTCAAGGGCCAGGTCATCAAGACGGTGCCCGAGGCCGAGATCGTGCAGACCCTCATCGAAGAGGCCAACCGCCTCGCCGACGAGATGGGTCCGGATGCCGCGACCGGAACGGCGCAGGTCATCACGGCCTGAGCCGACCGCCCTCCCACGCGCGGTGCGCCCCGACCGGCGGGCGTGACCGGCGATGCAGGAGCTGCCGCGGAGGACCGCACGCCGCTCGATCCGGCACGGCTCACCCGCGCCGCACCGACCCGCGGGCCGACGTCCGATAGCGTCGGGAGTCCCATGACCGAGACTCCCGCGCCCTCGCTCGCCCGTCCGCTCGTCGCGGGGGTCGTGACCGCTCTCGTCGGCTTCACCAGCACCTTCGCCGTCGTGCTGACGGGTCTCGGCGCCGTGGGCGCGTCTCCCGCGCAGGCGGCGAGCGGGCTGCTCGCCATCACGCTGGTCGTGGGCGTCGGCTGCATCGTCCTCGCGGCGCGGTACCGCATCCCGATCACCGTGGCGTGGTCCACACCGGGCGTCGCGCTGCTCGCGGCGACGGGCGCCGTCGACGGCGGGTGGCCCGCGGTCGTCGGCGGGTTCCTGGTGTGCGCCGCGCTGATCCTCTGCACCGCGCTCTTCCCGCCCCTGGGCGCCCTGATCGCCCGCATCCCTCCCTCCATCGCGCAGGCCATGCTCGCCGGCGTCCTGCTGCCGCTGTGCGTGGCGCCGTTCGTCGGCCTCGTCGACGACCCGTGGGGCGTCGCCCCGGTGCTGATCGTCTGGCTCGTGGCATCCCGCCTGCTGCCCCGCTGGGCGGTGCCGCTCGCGTTCGTGGCGGCGATCGTCGTGGTCGCGGTCGAGCTCGCGCGCACCGGGGTCGACACGGATGCCGCATCCCTGCTGCCCCGCCTGGAGGTCACCGCCCCGACACTCACGGTCGGCGCGGTGGTGGGCATCGCCCTGCCGCTCTTCGTGGTGACGATGGCGTCGCAGAACGTGCCCGGTGTCGCGGTCATGAAGAGCCTCGGGTACACGATCCCGTGGCGTCCGGCGATGCTCGTCACCGGCCTGGGGTCGGCGGCCGCGGCCGGCTTCGGCGGACACGCGATGAACCTCGGGGCGATCAGCGCGGCCATCGCCGCGGGACCGGACGCGCACCCCGACCCGCGGCGCCGGTGGGTGGCGGGCGTGTCGGCGGGCGGCACCTACCTCGTGCTGGGAGCCCTGTCGGCGGCCTTCGCGGCGATCGTCCTCCTGGCCCCGGCGGGCGTCATCCCCGCCGTCGCGGGCGTCGCTCTCTTCGGCGCGTTCGGATCCGCGGTGCAGCAGGCCATCGACGACCCGGGCGAGCGGTTGCCGGCGGTCGTGACGTTCCTCGTCGCGGCATCCGGGATCGCCGTGTTCGGGGTGAGTGCGGCGTTCTGGGCGCTGCTGGCCGGGCTCGTGGTGCGCACGGCGCTGCATCTCGGGCGGCGGGCCGGCTGAACCGGCTTCCGGTCGGGGTGCGGCATCCACCGCTCTAGACTCGACTCTCGTGGTCACCCGTCTGTCGAACTACTTCCTCCGCACGCTTCGCGAAGACCCCTCGGATGCCGAGGTCACGAGCCACCGCCTGCTCGTGCGCGCCGGATACATCCGTCGCAACGCCCCGGGCATCTTCGCCTGGCTCCCTCTCGGTCTGAAGGTCAAGGCCAAGATCGAGACGGTCGTGCGCGAAGAGATGGCGATCGCCGGAGCCTTCGAGGTGCACTTCCCGGCACTGCTGCCGCGCGAGCCGTACGAGGTCACCGGCCGCTGGGAGGAGTACGGCGACGCGCTGTTCCGCCTGCAGGACCGCAAGGGCGCCGACTACCTCCTGGCGCCCACGCACGAGGAGATGTTCACGCTCCTGGTGAAGGACCTCTACTCGTCGTACAAGGACCTGCCGCTGACGATCTACCAGATCCAGGACAAGTACCGCGATGAGGCGCGTCCCCGCGCCGGTCTCCTGCGCGGCCGCGAGTTCACGATGAAGGACGCGTACTCGTTCGACGCGACGGATGCCGGGCTCGACGCGTCGTACCAGGCCCAGCGCGACGCCTACGAGCGCATCTTCACCCGCCTCGGGCTCGAGTACGTCATCGTCGCCGCCGACGCGGGGGCGATGGGCGGGTCGAAGTCCGAGGAGTTCCTGCACCCGACCCCGATCGGCGAGGACACCTTCGTACGCTCGGCCGGCGGCTACGCGGCCAACGTCGAGGCATTCACCACTGTCGTCCCCGAGCCCCTGCCGATCGAGGGTCAGCCCGCGCCGGTGATCTTCGACTCCCCGAACACCCCCACGATCGCGACCCTCGTCGACCACACGAACGCGCACCTCGACGCCCCCGCGCCCGGCATCGCCGGGCCGGCCACCGTCGACGCCGCCGCCTGGACCGCGGCGCACACGCTGAAGAACGTCGTTCTCGCGCTGACCCACCTCGACGGCACGCGCGAGCTCGTCGTCGTGGGCCTGCCCGGTGACCGCGACGTCGACGACAAGCGCGTCGAGGTCGCCTTCGCCCCCGCCGAGGTGGAGGCCGCGACCGAGAAGGACTTCGCCGAGAACCCGCTGCTGGTCAAGGGCTACATCGGCCCCTGGTCGCCCACCGGTCCCGTGCTCGGCGAGGAGTCGGCGACGAACATCCGCTACGTACTCGACCCCCGCGTGGTCGACGGCACCGCGTGGATCACGGGCGCGAACATCGACCAGAAGCACGTGCACTCGCTCGTCGCCGGCCGCGACTTCGTCGGCGACGGCTTCGTCGAAGTTTCGACCGTGCGCGCCGGCGACCCGGCCCCCGACGGCTCGGGCCCGGTGGAGCTCGCGCGCGGCATGGAGATCGGCCACGTCTTCCAGCTCGGCCGCAAGTACGCCGAGGCGCTCGGACTGAAGGTGCTCGACGAGAACGGCAAGCTCGCGACCGTCACGATGGGCTCGTACGGCATCGGCGTGACCCGCATCCTCGCGATCATCGCCGAGCTGAACAACGACGACAAGGGCCTGATCTGGCCGGAGTCGGTCGCCCCGTTCGACGTGCACGTGGTGGCCACCGGCCGCGACGCCGCGGCGTTCGAGCTCGCGGCATCCGTCTCCGACCAGCTCGAGGCGGCCGGCCTCGACGTCCTCTACGACGACCGCCCCAAGGTCTCGCCCGGCGTGAAGTTCGGCGACGCCGAGCTCGTCGGCATCCCGCGCATCCTCATCGTGGGCCGCGGTGCCGCCGAGGGGCAGGTCGAGCTGTGGGACCGCCGCACGGGCGAGCGCGAGACGGTGCCGGTGGCCGACGCCGTGACGGCGCTCACGCGCTGAGCCCCCGCCTCTTTCACCGCGAGACCGCATCTCGCTGACGAAACGGTTGCAGCGTGCAACCGACTTGTCAGCGAGATGCCGTCTCGCGGTCATCGGGCGGCAGGCCGGTTGGTGCGGGTCGGCCGCGAGCCTCGGTAGCGTGGATGCCATGATCTCGGCCCCTCGCCTGTCTCTGTCCGACGGCTCCACGATCCCGCAGCTCGGCATCGGCACGTACAAGGTGCCCGCCGACGTCACCGCCGGTCTCGTGGCGGGGGCGCTCGCGGCGGGCTATCGCCACGTCGATACGGCCGCCCTGTACGGCAACGAGACCGAGGTCGGCGAGGGACTGCGCGCCTCGGGGCTCGACCGCGACGAGGTCTTCGTCACCACCAAGGTGTGGAACGACGACCAGGGGTTCGACCAGACGCTGCGCGCGTTCGACGCGAGCGCCGCGAAGCTCGGTCTCGATCGGGTCGACCTGTACCTCATCCACTGGCCCATTCCCAGCGCCGACCGGTACGTCGACACGTGGAGGGCGCTGGTGCGCCTGCAGCAGGAGGGACGCGCGACCTCGATCGGCGTGAGCAACTTCGCGATCGCGCACCTCGAGCGCCTGCGCGACGAGACCGGCGTGCTGCCGTCGATCAACCAGGTCGAGCTGCACCCCCGGTTCCCGCAGAACGAGCTGGTCGACTGGGATGCCGCGAACGGCATCGTCACCGAGTCGTGGGCGCCGCTCGCCCGCGGTGGTCTGCTCGACGAACCCGTGTTGGCGCAGATCGCCGAGAAGTACGGCAAGACCCTCGCTCAGGTCGTCATCCGCTGGCACCTCGATCGCACCCTCGTGGTGTTCCCCAAGTCGGTCTCCCTGGATCGCATCCGCGAGAACGGCGACGTGTTCGACTTCACCCTCGACGCCGACGACCACGCGCGGATCACGACGTTGGAGACGGGGGAGCGCACCGGTCGGGACCCCAGCCTGGACTGAGCGCCGCTCGGGCGGAACCTCTCACGCGTCGAGACGGGCGTAGCGCGCGCGGAAGACCGTGAACACCCCGTAGGAGAGGAATCCGAGGCCGACGAGGCACGCGAGGAACGGCCCCGCGGGCAGGGCGATGACGGCCGCGACCGCGCCATCGAGTCCGCCCGCGGTGTCGGGTTCGACCGTGATGGCGGCGACCGTCAGAAGGACTCCGACGATCACCAGGGCGACGCCCTTGGCGAGGAATCCGATCACCCCGAGTGCCGTGAGGGCGAGGCCGCGTCGACCCCGGGGCACGCGGACCTTGGAGTGGAACGAGCGTCGGATCCCCATCCACACGAAGCCGATGCCCACGCCCGCCACGGCGAGACCGACGACGCCCAGCAGGAAGCCGCCGATCGGCCACATCAGGACGCCGCGGCTGAGGTCCTCGGTGGTCTGTTCGGCTCGGGGACGGGCGCCGAGGGCGACGGATGCCGCGACGAGACCGATGAAGACGAAGACCAGGCCCTGCGGTGCTTCCGCCGCGATGCGCGCGAGACGGCGCCACACGGTGAGGTGCCGCGGAGCGAACGCCTGCAGCAGGTGCCAGGCGCCCAGGGTGACGAGCCCCACGGCCAGCGCCCACAGGGCGACGGCGCCGAGCGGCGCGGCCGCGAGGGCGCGGAAGGCGCCCGTCTGGTCGCTGTCCTCCGTCGCTCCCAGCCCCACGGCGATGACGAGCGCGCCGATCAGCAGGTGCAGGGCGCCGTTGGCGGCGTAGCCCGCGCGGGCGGCGAGCCGGAAGGCGGGGTTCGCCTCGGCCTCCCGGGCTGCGGTGCGAGCGGTCGAGGGCATTCCGGCACCGTATGCCGTTCGGGCCGTCGCCGCCACTCGGTTGCGCGGGGGCGTCGAGCGGACCGTCGCGCCGGGTGACGGTGCCTATCATGGCCTGATGCCCGCCACCCGCCGATCGCGCCCGAGCCGGTGGAACGCCCTTCCCGCACTCGTGCGCAACGCCCCGCCGCGGGTGCTGCTCGTGATCGGTGCGGTGGTGGTGGCGCTCGGCGTGCTGATCGTCTCGCGCCCGCTGACCTCTCTCGTGCTGCTGGGCATCTACATCGGTGCGAGCGCGGTGGTCATGGGGATCGTCGAGCTCGTCGGACGCCCGGCGAGCTGGTGGGCGCGATCGGTGTCGGCCGCCTGGATCGTCGCGGGCCTCGCCGTTCTCATCTGGCTCGGCCGCAGCCTCGAACTGCTGCCGCCGGTGCTCGCCGTGCTGTTGGTGATCGGTGGATTGGCCTCGATCGGCCGGGCCGTGAGCCGTGGCGGCGCGAGCGCGCGCATCCTCTCGCTGTCGTGGGGCGTCGCGCAGATCGCCTTCGGTGTGCTGTCTTTCACCTGGCCCGACGTGACGGTGCTCGTGCTCGCCGTCGTCTTCGGTGTGCGCACGATCGTGTTCGGCCTGGGAGTCCTCGCGCGCGGGGTGGCCGGCATCCGTCGTCCCCACGTGCGGAAGACGCCGTTCGACGCGCAGCGTGCGCTGCGACGCCGGCGCATCCGCGCCGGATGGGCCGCCGCGGGTCGGTACGCTCTGTCGCTCGTGCTCGTCGCAACGGCCGCGGGCGGGTGGTGGCTGAACGACTGGCTCGACGCCGGGGCCCCGGTGGTGGATGCGTTCTACGACCCGCCCGCGCAGGTGCCGAGCGGCCACGGCCGGCTCATCCGCTCCGACGCCTACCTCGGCCGCCTCCCCGAGAACGGCGCGGTCACGCGGATGCTCTACACGACCCGGGATGCCGCGAACCGGCCCGCCGTGGCCAGCGCCCTGGTCATCGTGCCCACGGACCTGCCGCCGGGCCCGCGTCCCGTCATCGTCTGGAATCACGGAACGACGGGCGTGGCCCAGGGGTGCGCACCGAGCCTGCGCGACGCGTCGGCGACGAAGTGGTCGATCCCCGCTCTCGAACAGGCGCTCAAGGCCGGGTGGGTCGTCGTCGCCTCCGACTTCTCGGGCCAGGGCGCTCCCGGCGCCTATCCCTACCTGATCGGCGCGGGGGAGGCCCGGTCGTCCCTCGATGCCGTGCTGGCCGCGAGCGAGCTGCGCACCGACCTCACGCTCTCGCCCGACACGGTGGTGTGGGGGCACTCGCAGGGCGGCCATGCGGCGCTGTGGACCACTGCGATCGCGAAGGACTACGCCCCGGGCATCGACGTGCTGGGCACCGCCGTGGTGGCCCCCGTCGCCGATCCGCCCGCGCTGGCGCGCGAGCTGCTGTCGGGCCCTCCGAACGCCATGCTGTCGGTGATCACGTCGTGGGTGCTCGTGCCGTACTCCGAGACCTACGCCGACGTGCACCTCGACGACTACATCGCCGAGGGCTCCCGGTCGATCGTGCTCGAGATGACCCAGCGGTGCCCCAGTGAGCCGGGTGTGGTCGTCTCGGTGCTCACGGCCCTCGGGGTGAGCGAGGACCGCCCGCTCTACAACGCCGACCTGACCGACGGCGCACTCGGACGCCGCCTCGCCGAGAACGCGATGACCGCGCCGCTGGGCACACCGATGCTCGTCGCGTGGGGCGCCGACGACGAGGTCATCCCGCCGCAGCTGCAGCGCGACTACGTGCAGGAGCTGTGCGCCGAGGGCCAGCCGGTACGGTGGGCGACCTACGCCGGCTACGACCATCTGCGACCGATCCTGCCGAAGTCGCGTTTCCTCCCCGTGCTCTACAGCTGGACGAAGAACCTCATCGAGGGCCGCGACCAGGTCGTCGACGGGTGCGGCCTGCGCTGATCCGCTCCGGTGCACCCGGGCGGTTCCGCCCGTGCGGCGAACGGGTGAAGATCGTGTGTCGTGGCGGATGCCGTCTTGGCAGTGATGACGCTTCTGATTACGGTCGGAGGGTGCCCGAGAACACTCCTGAGCTGCGCCCGACCCACCCCCTGGCCCTCGCGCCCGTCGTCGCCCCGGCGGCATCCGTCGACGGCTTCGCGAAACAGTTCCTGCAGAACCTGAACTTCGACCAGGGCGTGACGCTGTCGAACTCCGACGTCAACGACCAGTACCTGGCGCTCGCGTACACGGTGCGCGACTACCTCATGGCACGGTGGTTCGACGACCGCGCGCAGCAGAAGGCGCAGCAGAACAAGACCGTCTGCTACCTCTCGGCCGAGTACCTGCTCGGTCGCCAGCTCGACAACAACCTGCTCGCCGCGCGCCTGACCGACATCGCCACCGAGGCGCTCGCGCAGTGCGGCATCGACATCGACGATCTCCGCGCGGTCGAGATCGAGCCGGGGCTCGGCAACGGCGGCCTCGGCCGCCTGGCCGCGTGCTTCGTCGACTCGCTGGCGACCATGAGCGTCCCGGCCATCGGCTACGGCATCCGCTACGAGTACGGCATCTTCCGCCAGGCCTTCGCCGACGGCCAGCAGGTGGAGCAGCCCGACGCCTGGCTGCGCATGGGTTCGCCGTGGGACTTCGCCCACCCCGAGGCCGCCCAGACGATCTCGTTCGCCGGCACCACCGAGACCTACGACGACGAGGGCGTCGAACGCTCGCGCTGGGTTCCCGAGTGGAACGTGCTCGCGGTGCCGTACAACATGATGGTCCCCGGCTACCACAACGGCCGGGTCAACACCCTACGCCTGTGGCGCGCGGTCGCGACGAACGCCTTCGACCTGCACACCTTCAACTCCGGCGATTACGTGCAGTCGGTGCGCGCGCAGACCTTCGCCGAGAACATCTCCAAGGTGCTCTACCCCGAGGACTCCACGCCCCAGGGCAAGGAGCTGCGCCTGCAGCAGCAGTACTTCTTCGTCGCGGCATCCATCGCGGACTTCATCGAGAACGTCCTCCCCGACGACTTCGACCTCGAGAAGCTCCCCGAGCGTGTGATCTTCCAGCTCAACGACACGCACCCCGTGATCGGCGTCCCCGAGCTCATGCGCGTGCTCGTCGACGAGAAGAAGCTCGAGTGGGATGCCGCGTGGGCGATCACGCAGAAGTGCTTCGCGTACACGTGCCACACGCTGCTGCCCGAGGCGCTCGAGGTGTGGTCGGTCGATCTGCTCGGTCGTCTGCTGCCCCGCCACCTCGAGATCATCTACAAGATCAACGACGCCTTCCTGCTCGAGGTTCGCGAGCGCTTCGGCGACGACGAACTGCTCATCCGCAACATGTCGATCATCGGCGAGCACCCGTTCCGTTCGGTGCGCATGGCCTATCTCGCCACGGTCGCGGGATCCAAGGTCAACGGCGTCGCCGAGCTGCACTCGCAGCTGCTGCGCGACAACGTGCTGAAGGACTTCGCCACGATGTGGCCCGACAAGTTCACCAACGTCACCAACGGCGTCACGCCCCGCCGCTTCCTGCGCCTGGCCAACCCCGAGCTGTCGGCGCTGATCACCGAGGCGCTCGGCGCGGGATGGACCGTCGATCTCGAACGCCTCCGCGGACTCGAGGCGCTCGCCGACGACGCCGACTTCCGCGAGCGGTTCGCCGCGGTGAAGGCGTCGAACAAGCGCCGGCTCAGCCGCGTGCTCGACGCCCGCGGGGAGCCGGCGCTGTCGGACGACCACCTCATCGACGTCATGATCAAGCGCCTGCACGAGTACAAGCGGCAGACGCTCAAGGTCCTGCACATCGTCAGCACGTACGAGGGCATCGTCTCCGGGCGCCTCGATGTGGATGCCGTGCAGCCGCGCACGTTCCTCTTCGGCGCGAAGGCCGCCCCCGGCTACGGCATGGCCAAGCGCATCATCCACCTGATCAACGCCGTCGGCGACGTCGTCAGCGCCGACGAGCGCATCCGGGGCAAGCTCAAGGTGCTGTACCCGGCGAACTACAACGTGACGCTGGCGGAGAGCATCATCCCCGCCGCCGACCTGTCGGAGCAGATCTCGCTCGCCGGCAAGGAGGCCTCGGGCACGGGCAACATGAAGCTGGCCCTGAACGGTGCGCTGACCATCGGCACCGACGACGGCGCGAACGTCGAGATCCGGCAGCTGGTCGGCGACGACAACTTCTTCCTCTTCGGCATGAGCGAGCCCGAGGTCGAGGCGCTCTGGGCCGACGGCTATCGTCCCGCCGACTTCTACCAGCGCGACGAGCGGCTGCGCAGCGCCATCGACCTGATCGCCTCGGGTGCGTTCTCCGACGGCGACCGCACGGTCTTCGAGCCCCTCGTGTCGAACCTCCTCTACGAGGACCGCTTCATGGCGCTCGCCGACTTCTCGTCGTACCTCGACGCGCAGGAGCGCGTCGACGCCGCGTACGCCGACCAGGACGGATGGGTGCGCTCGGCGATCCTCAACGTCGCGCGCAGCGGGTACTTCTCCTCCGACCGGGCGATGCGCGACTACCTCGACCGCATCTGGCACGCCACCCCGGTGAGCTGAGCGACGGCGGATGCCGCGGCGTCACGGTCGCGGCATCCGTCACGCTCTGGCAGGAAGACGACGGCGCCTGGCCGTCGCGACACGGCGGAGCGGGGCGTCGCGCGCGATGCTGGGGGGACCCGATCCTGGAGGCTCCGTGCGACCCGCCGATTTCCCCGTGCCCGACACCGCCGCCGCGCGCGCGGCCCTGACGCTCGCGCGGGAGTACCAGTCGGCGGCGATCACCGCTCACGGCCTGAGGTCGTGGCTGTGGGCGGAGGGCTTCGCGCGCGCCGGCGGATTCGACGGCATCGACCACGAGCTGCTGTACGTGTCGGCTGTGCTGCACGACATCGGCACGGTGGCCGAGTTCGACAACCACACGCTGTCGTACGAGGACGCCGGGGGACACGTCGCCATCGCCGTCACCGCGGGAGCGGGCTGGGCGCGGGAGCGTCGTCGGCGCGCGCTCGAGGTCATCGTGCGGCACAACTGGACGAGCGTCGACCCGACGATGGATGCCGAGGGCCATCTGCTCGAGATCGCCACGGGCCTCGACATCTCGGGCGCGCGCGCCGACGTGCTGCCGGAGGGGTTCCTCCGCGAGGTCCTGGCGGCGCATCCCCGCGGCGACCTGGCCGCCGAGTTCGGCGCCTGCGTCCGCGACCAGGCCGCGCGCAAGCCCGACACCGCCGCTCGGCGGCTCGTCGATGGGGGAGTGGTCGCGAAGCTCGCGGCCAACCCGCTCGAGCGTCTCTGAAACGACTGTGCATCGGCCTCCGTCATCGGTCCCGAGTCGCGAGGCGGATGGCATCCCGGGTATCGTAGGAGGGTTGTCGGCGCCGGTCGCGTCGACGAGAGCTGAATAACGGAGGGCCTTGTGGACATCGATCTCGCACTTCTGAAGACGATCGAACGCGAGAAGGAGATCCCCTTCGACGAACTCGCGCGCATCATCGAGCAGGCGATCCTCACCGCCTACGCCAAGCACATCTCGCCCTCCGGCGAGATCCCGGCCGGTGCGCGGGCCTCGCTCGACCGCAAGACCGGTCACGTGGGCATCTTCACCCCGGTCACCGACGACGAGGGCGCCGTCATCGGCGAAGAGGAGCAGGCGCCCGATGACTTCGGCCGCATCGCCGCCTTCGCCGCGAAGCAGGTCATCAGCCAGCGTCTGCGCGACATCGCCGACGACGCCGTGCTGGGGGAGTTCCGCGGCAAGGAGGGCGACATCGTCGCCGGCGTCGTGCAGCAGGGCCCGAACCCCCGCATGGTGCACGTCGATCTCGGCACGGTGGAGGCGATCCTCCCGCCCGAGGAGCAGGTCCCGGGCGAGACCTACCCGCACGGCTCGCGTCTGCGCGTGTACGTGACCAGTGTCGCCAAGGGCAACAAGGGCCCGCAGATCACCGTCTCGCGCACGCACCCGGGTCTGGTGCGCAAGCTCTTCGCCCTCGAGGTGCCCGAGATCGCCGCGGGCCTGGTCGAGATCGTCTCGCTCGCTCGCGAAGCCGGGCACCGGTCCAAGATCGCCGTCAAGGCGAACGATCCGACGGTGAACGCCAAGGGCGCCTGCATCGGCGAGCTCGGACGCCGCGTGCGCGCGGTGACCGAGGAGCTCGCCGGCGAGAAGATCGACATCATCGACTACGACGCCGAGCTGCCGCGCTTCGTCGCGAACGCGCTGTCGCCGGCGAAGGTCACCTCGTCGTTCGTGCTCGACGCCTCGACCAAGGCCGTCCGCGCCCTCGTCCCCGACTACCAGCTCTCGCTCGCGATCGGCAAGGAGGGCCAGAACGCCCGCCTCGCCGCGAAGCTCACCGGCGCCAAGATCGACATCCAGCCGGACAGCATCCTCGAAGACAACTGAGGGTCAGATCGTCCGGGCGACCGTGAGGTGTAAGATGGAACCCGTACGAACGTGCGTCGGATGCCGCGCACGCGCCCCCCGATCATCGCTTCTGCGTGTGGTCGCCGACGGATCGGTCCTCGTCGCAGACGAGCGAGCGGTGCTGCCGGGCCGGGGAGCGTGGGTGCACGAGACGGACGCGTGCGTGAGCAAAGCCCTCACGCGTCGCGCCTTCGTACGAGCATTGCGTGTGTCAGGCCCGCTTGACACGCAGACCTTCGAATCAACCCTCCAGCGAAAAGGCTGAACGGCTATGGACACGAAGTGAACGGCTCGAAATGAGACCCGTCCGCAACTAGCGGTCTGCCCTGTCCGGGGTAGGCCCTCAGACAGGAGAATTGTGGCAAAACCACGCGTGCACGAGATCGCTTCCGAGCTCGGCGTCGACAGCAAGGTCGCGCTTGCGAAGCTGAAGGAGCTCGGCGAGTTCGTCAAGAGCCCCTCATCCACCATCGAGCCCCCCGTGGCTCGTAAGCTCCGCGCCGCCCTCGCGGCCGAGGGCTCGTCCGGTTCGTCGAGCGCCACGTCGGCCGCCCCCGCGGCGCGCCCCGGCGCCGGCGCCCGCCCCGGCCCCGCCCGTCCGGCGGCCACCCCCGGTGCCCGTCCCTCGGGCCCCACCCCCGGACCGGCCAAGCCCGCCGCCCCGGCGGCTCCCGCTGCCGCCCCGGCTCCCGCGCCATCCGCCCCGGCCGCTCCGGCTCCCGCAGCGTCGACGCCCGCCCCCTCCGCCCCGGCCAAGCCCGGTGCGAAGCCCGCGGCTCCGTCGTCGGCCCCCACCCCCGGTGCCGGTGCGCCCAAGCCCGGTCCCAGCTCGCCCCCGCGTCCCGGTGGTGCGCGTCCGGGCAACAACCCGTTCGCCTCCTCGCAGGGCATGGGCCAGCGTCCCGCCGGTCCCCGCCCGGGCAACAACCCGTTCGCGTCGGCGCAGGGCATGGGCCAGCGCCCGACCCCGGGTAACATCCCGCGCCCGCAGGCTCCGCGCCCCGGCGCCCCGCGTCCCGGTGCCCCGCGCCCCGGCGGTGCCGGTCGTCCCGGTGGTGCCGGTCGTCCCGGCGCTCCGTTCCAGCAGCGTCCCGGCGGTCCCGGTCGTCCCGGCGGCGCCGGTGGCGGCTTCCAGCGCCCCGTTGGCGGTGCTCCCGGTGGCGGTTTCGCCGGTCGTCCCGGTGGCGGCGGTGGCCGTGGTCGTGGTCCCGGCGGTGGTACCGCGGGTGCCTTCGGCAAGGGCGGCGGCAAGTCCAAGCAGCGTAAGTCGCGTCGGGCGAAGCGGCAGGAATTCGAGATGCGGTCGGCGCCGGTCGTCGGCGGCGTCAACGTCTCGAAGGGCAACGGCGAGATCATCCGCCTGCGCCGCGGTGCCTCCATCGCGGACTTCGCGGACAAGCTCGAGGCCCTGCGCGGCTACACCGTGCAGCCCGGCACCCTCGTGACCATCCTGTTCAACCTGGGTGAGATGGCCACCGCGACCGAGTCGCTCGACGAGGCGACCTTCGAGGTCCTCGGCGCCGAGCTCGGCTACAAGATCCAGATGGTCTCGCCCGAGGACGAGGACAAGGAGCTCCTCGAGGGCTTCGGTCTCGACCTCGACGCCGAGCTCGAGGCCGAGAGCGAGGACGATCTCGAGATCCGTCCTCCCGTGGTCACCGTCATGGGCCACGTCGACCACGGTAAGACGCGACTGCTCGACGCCATCCGCCAGACGAACGTCGTCGCGGGCGAGGCCGGCGGTATCACGCAGCACATCGGTGCGTACCAGATCTGGACCGAGCACGAGGGCATCGAGCGCGCGATCACCTTCATCGACACCCCGGGTCACGAGGCGTTCACCGCCATGCGTGCCCGTGGTGCGCAGGTGACCGACATCGCGATCCTCGTGGTCGCGGCCGACGACGGCATCATGCCCCAGACGGTCGAGGCGCTGAACCACGCCCAGGCGGCGAACGTGCCGATCGTGGTCGCGGTCAACAAGGTCGACAAGCCCGACGCCAACCCGGCCAAGGTGCGCCAGCAGCTCACCGAGTACGGTCTGGTCGCCGAGGAGTACGGCGGAGACGTCATGTTCGTCGACGTCTCGGCCCGACAGAACCTCAACATCCAGGCCCTCCTGGATGCGGTGCTGCTCACCGCCGACGCCGGTCTGGACCTCACGGCCAACCCGAACAAGGCGGCCCGCGGTGTCGCGATCGAAGCGAAGCTCGACAAGGGTCGCGGTTCGGTCGCCACGGTGCTCATCCAGTCCGGAACGCTGCGCGTCGGTGACGCGATCGTCGCCGGCACGGCCTACGGCCGCGTCCGCGCGATGATGGACGAGAACGGCGAAGCGGTCGAAGAGGCCTACCCGTCGCGTCCCGTGCAGGTGCAGGGTCTCAACTCGGTTCCCCGCGCCGGCGACGTCTTCATCGTCACCGAGGAAGACCGCACCGCGCGTCAGATCGCCGAGAAGCGCGAGGCCGCCGAGCGCAATGCCCAGCTGGCCAAGGCCCGCAAGCGCATCTCGCTCGAGGACTTCACCCGCGCTCTCGAAGAGGGCAAGGTCGAGTCGCTCAACCTCATCATCAAGGGCGACGTGTCGGGTGCCGTCGAGGCGCTCGAGGAATCGCTGCTCAAGATCGAGGTCGACGACAGCGTCCAGCTGCGCATCATCCACCGCGGTGTGGGTGCGATCACCGAGTCGGACATCAACCTGGCCACGATCGACAACGCGATCGTGATCGGCTTCAACGTGCGTCCCGACACGAAGGCCCGCGAGCGTGCCGCCCGCGAGGGTGTCGACGTGCGGTTCTACTCGGTCATCTACAACGCGATCGACGACGTCGAGCAGTCGCTCAAGGGCCTGCTCAAGCCGGAGTTCGAAGAGGTGCAGTCGGGTGTCGCCGAGATCCGCGAGGTGTTCCGCTCCTCGAAGTTCGGCAACATCGCCGGTGTCATCGTGCGGTCGGGAACGATCACGCGCAACGCCAAGGCCCGCGTCATCCGCGACGGTGTCGTGCTGGCCGACGGCCTGGCCATCGAGTCGCTGCGCCGCTTCAAGGACGACGTCACCGAGGTCCGCACGGACTTCGAGTGCGGTATCGGCCTGGGCAAGTTCAACGACATCCAGATCGGTGACGAGATCGAAACCACCGAGATGGTCGAGAAGCCGCGAGGCTGATTGTCGTGCGGGGGTCGCGCCTTTGGGTGCGGCTCCCGCTTCGGCCTGCGGGGGTGTGCATCTCCCCGAGCAGAGCGGGGCCCCTACCCCGATGCTCGTGGAGATGCACACCCCCTCCGGCCTACGCTGGTGCGGCTGCCCGTGACGGGACTCCCGCCCGGCGATGAGCCACGGGGGCACTCGTACTCGCGGCGGTATGTGAAAGAAGGAGAAGGCAGTGGCAGGGGAACGACAGGCTCGAGTGGCGGACCGCATCCGCGTGGTGCTCGCCGAACGCCTCGAGAAGGGGCTGCGCGACCCGCGGCTCGGATTCGTCACCATCACCGACGTGCGGGTCACGGGTGACCTCCAGCGCGCCTCGGTGTTCTACACCGTCATGGGCGACGAGGCGCACCGCGCCGACACCGCCGCGGCGCTCAAGTCCGCGACCGGCATGCTGCGCAGCGAGGTCGGCAAGCACCTCAACACGCGGCTCACCCCGTCGTTGGAGTTCATCCTCGACGGCATCCCCGAGAACGCCGACCACATCTCGGCGCTGCTGCGCGAGGCGCGCGAGCGCGACGAGTCGGTGGCGGGTCTCGCCGCGTCGGCCGCCTACGCCGGCGAGGCCGACCCGTACGTCAAGCCGCGCGACCTCGACGACGACGATCTCGACGAGGACGACGACCTCGACGAGGGCGATCTCGACGAGGACGGAGAAGCCGCGCGGATCTGATGCCGCGTGTGAAGAGGCCGGATGCCACCCCGAGCGGGTCGCATCCGGCCTCTTCGTCATTCCGGGTGGGCCGCGAGCCCCCGATCAGGACGTCGGGTGCCCCGGCAGGCGCAGGTGCTCGTCGATCGCTTCGGCCAGGCCGTCGGCGAGGAGCGAATCGATCGCGCGGTCGCGCTGTACGGCGTCCGGCCACGTCGGAAGCACGGCGAACAGCGGCACCGACGCCGGCGCGGCCTCGCGAAGGGTCTTGAGCACGGCACCGCGCGCCTGTCGGTCGCTGCCCTCGTAGGTCGCCTGTTTGCGGCGGCGGTCCTCGGACTCGGGGTATCCCGCCGCCCGCCACGCGCACCGCGCGGCCAGGGGGCACGCGTCGCACCGCGGTGATCGCGCCGTGCACACGATCGCACCGAGCTCCATGGCGGCGGCGTTCACGATCGCGGCCTCCGCGATGTCGTCGGGGAGTTCGGCATCCATCCGCTCCAGGTCGCGACGGTGCGGCGGGCCGGGTTGCGCGCGTCCCTCGACCGCGCGGGCGAGCACGCGACGCGTGTTCGTGTCGACGACCGGATGCCGGTCCCCGTACGCGAAGACCGCCACCGCGCGCGCGGTGTAGTCGCCGATGCCGGTGAGGGCGAGCAGAGCCTCGACGTCGCGGGGGACGACCCCGTCGTGACGGTCGCGGATCTCCACCGCGGCGCGGTGCAGCCACAGCGCGCGGCGCGGGTAGCCGAGGTTCGCCCACTGGGTCACCGCGTCGCCCGGGGGAGAGGCGGCGAGATCGGCCGGGGTGGGCCAGCGGGTCAGCCAGGCCTCGAGGTGCGGGATGACGCGCGCGACGGGGGTCTGCTGGAGCATGAACTCGCTCACGAGGGTTCCCCAGGCGCCGAAGCCCGCGCGTCTCCACGGCAGGTCGCGCGCCGCGCCGCGGTACCAGTCGATGAGAGGCGCGGCGAGTCCTGGCATCCCTCCAGCCTACTGTCGCGGGAACGCCGGGGTGCCCCGACGCAGACCTCGGTCGCGGGCGGGACAGGGACCGGGGTCTGCGGACGGCGATCTCGCGGGGCGGGCCGCGGCGAGGAGGGCTGGTGTCGGTGGGCGAAAGTAGGCTGGAGGCATGGCCTCGACCGAGAACACCGTCCCCGAACTGCAGCGGAGCCTCCGCGACCTGATGCGGCAGAACAGCCGCGCGGGTCGAGTGGTGGTGGCGGTCGACGCACTCGACGCCGACTCGGCTGGATCGTTCGCCGACGCCTTCGCCGCGGCGGTCGGTGAGGAAGGCACCGCGGTGGTCCGCGCGTCGCTCGCCGACCACGCCGACGACGTCCGCGAGAGTGTCGTCGCGCCCTTCCGCGCCGGTGAGCCGGTCGGCGACTCCGCGGGGGCACCGGCCGACGCGGTGCTCGTCGTCTCCGGGCGCTTCCTGCACGCTCCCGAGGTGCGCGGGCTGTGGAACTTCTCGATCTGGCTCGAGAGCAACCCGCCGATCGGCGCCCCGCGACCCGAGCTGCCCGATGCCGAGAAGCGTTACCTGCGCACGGTCCGGCCGAAGGCGGCGGCCTCGGTCATCGTCGAGAACTCCGACCCCGCCCACCCCGTCCAGGTCTTCGGAGACTTCTGCTGATGGTGCGCCCCGGCATCCTCCTGGTCGACAAGCCGGGAGGCATCACCAGTCATGACGTCGTGTCGCGCGCGCGACGCGCGTTGGGCACGCGCAAGATCGGTCACGCCGGCACTCTCGATCCGATGGCGACGGGGCTGCTCGTGCTCGGCGTCGAGGGCGCGACCCGTCTGCTCACCTACATCGTGGGCGCCGACAAGACCTACGAGGCGACGATCCTCCTCGGGGTGTCGACCGACAGCGACGACGCCGACGGGGTCGAGACCGAACGCGCGGATGCCGACGCGGTCGCGGCCGTGACGGATTCCGCGATCCACAAGGGCATCGCCGCTCTCACCGGCGAGATCGACCAGGTGCCGAGCACCGTGTCGGCGATCAAGGTCGACGGACGCCGCGCGTACGACCTCGCGCGCGCGGGGGAGCAGGTGGAGCTGAAGTCGCGCCGGGTCACCGTCTCGCGCTTCGACGTCCACGCCACGCGCCGCGGGCAGGGGTCCATCGAGCTCGACGTGGTCGTGGACTGCACGAGCGGCACGTACATCCGCGCCCTGGCGCGCGACCTCGGCCGGGCCCTCGGCGTGGGCGGCCACCTGACCGCCCTGCGTCGCACGCGCATCGGGGCGTTCGACGTCGCCGGCGCGGCGTCGGTCGACGACCTCGCCGAAGACGCCCTGATCGAGCCCGCCACCGCCGCCGCGGTCGTCATGGGAGCGATCGCGGTGGGCCCCGACGAGGCGCGCGACCTGCGTCACGGCAAGCGCATCGACGGCGGGGGGCGGCTGACCGGCGCCGTCGCCGCCGCGATCGATCCCGACGGGCGCCTCGTCGGCGTGGTCGAGAAGCGCGGTACGCAGCTGAAGAGCGTCATGAACATGCCCGAGGAGAGTGTCCGATGATCCTGTGGTTCACGCTCGTGCAGGTGGGGATCGCGGTGCTCGCGGGCGTCGTCGCCGTCGGTGCCGGTCTGATCGGCCGGCGGCCGGGAGACGTCACGGTCGGATCACTCGCCCTCATCGAGCTGCTGCTGATCGTGCAGATCGTCGTGGCGATCATCGCGCCGTTCGCGGGCAACCTGCCCTCGGGGAGCCTGCTGGAGTTCTGGACCTACCTCGTGTCGGCGGCGCTCGTGCCGATCGCGGGCGTCGCGTGGGCGCTGCTCGAACGCAGCCGGTGGAGCACCGTGGTCATGGGTGTTGCCGCCCTCGCGGTCGCCGTGATGGTGTGGCGCATGCACGTCATCTGGACGGTGCAGCTCGCCTGAGGGGTGCGGGGGATGCCGCGGCTCGAGGCGGCGCGGTGGTCCCGGTCCCTTCGACAGGCTCGGGGACCTGTGCGGGAGGTGGCTGAGCTCGTCGAAGCCACCGAGGGCGGCGCGGTGGTCCCGGTCCCTTCGACAGGCTCAGGGACCTGTGCGGGAGGGACTCACGGACCTGGGCGGGAGGGGGCTGAGCCTGTCGAAGCCACCCGGGCCGGATCCGGCGCCCACGGTCGCTGCCGCGCCGCTCGGTCGCGGCCGCGGCGAACTAGAATCGAGGGGTCATGGCATCCACCACTCCTACCCGTTCCCGGGGGATGACCGGCATCGGCCGTGTCCTCGTCGTCGTCTACGGCATCATGGCGCTCGCCGCCACGGGTCGCTCCTTCGTGCAGATCGTGCGCGAGTTCGACGACGCCCCGCTGGCGTACTCGCTGTCCGCCCTGGCCGCGGTCGTCTACATCCTCGCGACCCTCGCGTTGGTCTTCTCCGCGCGCCCCGCCTGGTACCGCGTCGCCTGGGTCGCGATCGGCTTCGAGCTGGTCGGCGTGCTGGCGGTCGGCACGCTGAGCCTGGTGCTGCCGGCGCTGTTCCAGCACCCGACCGTGTGGTCGGTGTACGGATACGGCTACCTCTTCATCCCGCTCGTGCTGCCCTTCCTCGGACTGTGGTGGCTCGTGCGGCACCGCCGGACCACGTCGTGATCGTCTTCCGCGACCCCGCTGAGGTTCCCGCCGGCTTCGGTCCGACCGTGGTGGCGATCGGCAAGTTCGACGGCGTGCACACCGGCCACCGCGCGGTGATCGACCGCGCGCGGGTCGACGCGTCCGACGGTGCGCGCGTGGTCGCCGTGACCTTCGACCGCAATCCCCTGCGCGTGCTGCGTCCGGAGAAGTGCCCCGCCGACGTCATCGGACCGCACCAGAAGCTCGACCTGCTCGAGCGGGCCGGGGTGGATGCCACGCTGCTGCTGACCTTCGACGACGCCCTGGCGGCGATCCCGGCGGAGGAGTTCGTGCGCGGCATCCTCGTCGACGCCCTCGACGCCCGCACCGTGCTGGTCGGGCGCGACTTCCGGTTCGGCGCCGGGGGAGCGGGCGATCCCGCGCTTCTCGAGCGCATGGGAGCGGAGCACGGTTTCCGCGTCGACGTCGTCGACGACGTCCGCGCCGTGCACGCCGACCGGCGCGTGTCGTCCACGTGGATCCGCGAGGCGCTGTCGGCGGGCGACATCTCGACGGCCGCGCGCCTGCTGGGTCGTGCTCCCTCGGTGTGGGGCGAGGTCGTGCACGGACTCAAGCGCGGGCGCGAGCTGGGGTATCCCACCGCGAACCTGTCGCCCGACCTCGAGGGCTTCGTGCCCGCCGACGGCGTCTACGCCGGGTGGCTGGTCGACGTCGACGGGGCGCGGCGCACGAGCTATCCCGCCGCGATCAGCGTCGGCACCAATCCGACCTTCGACGACGTGAACGCGCGGCAGGTCGAGGCGTACGTCATCGACGAGACCGGGCTCGACCTCTACGGCCATCACGTCGAGGTGCGCTTCGTCGAACGCGTGCGCGGGATGACGGCGTTCGACGGCATCGACGCGCTCATCACCCAGATGGCCGACGACGTCGAGCGCTCGCGCGCGATCCTGCGCTGAGCAGCAGGGGCGCAGGGCACACGCGTCGCCACGTGGGGCAGGCGTCGCCACGCGGCACGGACGTCGCCACGCGTCGCGGGCCGTCGCGGGGCGGTGATCGCGGCCCCGAGGCGACCCGCGTCCGCGCCGCCCCGACCGCCGCGGAGGTCAGTCCTGCCGCGACAGGCGATTGCGGATGCCGAGGAACGACGCCGCGGCCCCGAGCGCCATCAACGCGGCGGTGAAGATCGCGGCCCGGTGGAATCCGTCGAGATCCAGCGATCCGCCGACCACGGCGGAGACGGCGGCGATCGCGAGAAGACCGGCGACGCGCGAGACGGCGTTGTTGACCGCGGAGGCGATGCCGGAGCGCTCGGAGTCGATCGCGCCGAGCACCGCGGCGGTCAGAGGGGAGACCGTGGCGGTCAGGCCCAGGCCGAACACGATGACGCCGGGCAGCACCTGCGTCCAGTAGTCGAAGTCGTCGCCGACGAGCAACAGGAGCAGCGCGCCGGCGGCCATCACGAGGGGGCCGATCGTCATGAAGAGTCGTGGCCCGAGACGCCCCGACAACGCGCCCATGCGAGAGCTCAGGACGATCATGAGGACGGTGCTCGGAAGCGATGCGAGCCCCGCGAGGGTCGCCGGCAGCCCGGCCCCCTGCTGCAGGTACACGCTGAGCACGAAGCCGTTGAGCGACAGCGCCGCGTAGACGAACACGGTGGCGAGATTGCCCGCCCAGAAGTTGCGCGCCCGGAAGAGGTCCAGAGGCATCATCGGTTCGCGCGCCGTCTTCTGACGCACGAGGAAACCCGAGAAGGCCAGGATGCCGATGATCCCCGGGAGCCAGATGACGGGGGAGGCCCACCCGAGGTTGGGCTGCTCGATGAGGGCGAACACGATGCCGCCGAGGCCGGCGGCGCACAGGACGGCGCCGAGGATGTCGACGCGCGCGCCGGGGCGGCGGTGGTCGCGATGGCCGAGCCGGGTCAGCAGCCACATCGTGACCCCGATGGGGAGGACGTTGACGAGGAAGACCAGCCGCCACGACAGGGTGTCGACGAAGACCCCGCCGATGAGGGGGCCCGCGAGCATGGCGACGGTGGTCGCGCCGGTCCAGATGCCGATCGCGCGCGCCTGCGCGGCACCGCGGAAGGTCGAGGTGATGAGGGCGAGCGAGCTGGGCACGAGGAGGGCGCCGGCCACGCCCTGAAGAGCCCGGGCCACGATGAGGAACTCCGCGGTGGGGGCGGCGGCGATCGCGAGGGAGGTGACGCCGAAGCCGATGAGGCCGATGCGCAGGACGACGACCCGCCCCAGGACGTCGCTGAGCGAACCGGCGACCAGGATGAACGCCCCCAGCGTGACGAGGTAGGCGTCGACGACCCACTGCTGCGTGCTCAGCCCGCCGCCCAGGTCGGCGGCGATGGCCGGGAGGGCGACGTTCACCACCGTGCCGTCGAGGAACGACACGAACGAGGCGAGGACCGCGACCGCGAGCACGGTGCGCTGCTCGCGTGTCATCGTCTCGGCCATTCCCCCAGCGTAGGGTCGGTCGGTCGGGGGCGGGGCGGCGTGCGAGGAGCCGCTTGCGCCGCGACCCTACGGGCGCGTCCGCGGGGCATCGACCCGGGGACGCGATCACGGCTCGGACGTGGTGCAGGAATACCCCCTGGGGGTATCCTGTTGAGGACGGGGTGACCGGAGGAGGAGCCATGAGCGACCAGACGGATGCCGCACCGACCGCCGAGGCGGTGCTCGACATCGACGGGATGACGTGCGCGAGCTGCGTCGCGCGCGTCGAGAAGCGCCTGGGGCGGGTCGAGGGCGTGGAAGCGGCGGTCAACCTCGCGACGGAGACCGCGCGGGTGCGCTACCCCGCCGACCTCGACACGACGGCCCTGGTGGATGCCGTGCGCGCCGCCGGCTACGACGCCCGCGTCCGCACCCGCACCTCCACCCCGCCGCCCCCGGTGCCCGTGCCCGCCCCCGGGGGAGCGGTGGATGCCGTGACCGGGCGCGATCTCGCCGCGACCGCCGCGCAGCCCGACGGTGCCGCCCCGAACGCGCCGGGCGCCTCCGCGCCCGCGCCGGCGGGTACTCCCGCGCACGCCTCCGCCGCGCAGGCTGCCGATGCGCACGCCCCCGACGCGCCAGCCCCCGACGCGCACGCCGACTCCGCGAACGCGCCCTCCGGGCACGTGCACGACACGACCGATGCGCCCGGCTCGACCCCCCTGCGCGTGCGCCTCTGGGTGTCGCTCGGCCTGGCGGTTCCCGTGGTGGCGCTCGGCATGGTCCCGGCCTGGCAGTTCCCCGCGTGGCAGTGGGTGTCGCTGGTGCTCGCGACTCCGATCGTCCTGTGGGGCGGGTGGCCCTTCCACCGCGCCACGTTGCGCAACGCGCGGCACGGCGCCGCCACGATGGACACCCTCATCACCCTGGGCACCTTCGCCGCCTACCTCTGGAGCGTCTGGGCGCTCGTCTTCGGATCGGCCGGGCGGATCGGCATCCGTCACGAGGTGATGCTCTTCGGGCCGGTGCACGACGCGACCTCCGTAGTCTACTTCGAGGTCGCCGCCGCGGTCACCGTCTTCCTGCTGCTCGGGCGCGTCATCGAGCAGCGCTCCACCCGCCGAGCCGGGGCGGCGCTGCGGTCACTGCTCGACCTCGGCGCGCGGGAGGCCGAACTCGTCGACGGGCGTCGCATCGACATCGCGCAGCTCACCGTCGGTGACGAGTTCGTCGTGCGCCCCGGGTCCACCGTCGCCACGGACGGAGAGGTGCTCGAGGGGAGCGCCTCGGTGGACGAGAGCATGCTGACCGGGGAGTCGGTCCCGGTCGACGTGGGTCCCGGATCGACCGTCACCGGCGGCACCATCGCCTCGGGCGGACGGCTCGTCGTGCGTGCGACGGGGGTGGGCGAGCAGACGCGTCTTGCGCGCATCGCCCGTCTCGTCGAGGACGCGCAGCTCGGCAAGAGCCGCGTGCAGCGCCTCGCCGACCGCATCTCGGGCGTCTTCGTCCCGGTCGTGATCGTGCTGGCCGTGCTGACCCTCCTCGGCTGGCTCCTCGCCGGGCAGCCGCTGTCGGCCGGCTTCACCGCCGCTGTCGCGGTGCTCATCATCGCCTGCCCGTGCGCGCTGGGCCTGGCCACCCCGATCGCGATCCTCGTCGGTACCGGCCGCGCGGCCCAGCTCGGCATCCTGGTGACGGGACCCTCGGCCCTGGAATCCGCGGAGCGCATCGACACGATCGTCCTCGACAAGACCGGCACTCTGACCGCCGGACGCATGAGCGTCGCGAACATCACCGCCGCCGACGATCAGGACGCCGAGGAGGCCCTGCGTCGGCTCGCCGCGCTCGAGCGCGCGTCGGAGCACCCCGTGGCGCACGCGATCGTGGCGGCGGCGGCCGATGGACCGGTGGCCCGTGACGTGGAGGCGCTGCCCGGCCGCGGGATCGTCGGTCTCGTCGACGGCATCCGCGTGTTCGCGGGGCGTCCCGCCCTCGCCGCCGACCTGGGGGCGCCGCTGCCGGTGGCGCTCGCCGCGGCCGTCGAGGAGGGGGAGCAGCGCGGAACCGTCGTGGTGGCGGGATGGGCCGACGCCGACGCCGACGGCGCGATGCGTGCACGCGTCGTGGTCGAGGTGGCCGACACGGTGCGCCCCGAGAGCGCCTCCACCGTCGCCCGCCTGCGCGAGATGGGTCTCGAGCCGGTCCTGCTCACCGGCGACAATCCGCACATCGCGCGCGCCGTCGCCGACGAGCTCGGCATCGAGACGGTGCGCGCGGGCGTCCTGCCCGAGGGCAAAGTCGACGAGATCGCCGCGCTCCGGGCCGCGGGGCGCACCGTCGCAATGGTCGGCGACGGGGTCAACGACGCCGCCGCCCTGGCATCCGCCGACCTGGGCATCGCCATGGGAGGGGGGACGGATGCCGCGCTCCACGCGAGCGACGTCGCCCTCATGCGCGACGACCCGCGCGGCATCGTCATCGCGGTGGCCCTGAGCAGGCGCACGATGCGCGTGATCCGCGGCAACCTCTTCTGGGCCTTCGCGTACAACGTGGCGGCTCTGCCGCTGGCGGCCCTGGGGCTGCTGAACCCGATGCTCGCCGGAGCCGCGATGGCGTTCTCGAGCGTCTTCGTCGTGCTCAACAGTCTGCGGTTGCGGCACGCGGCCTGAGCGGCGCCGACCGGCGAAGTGCGCGGATCGTCCACGACCGCGCGTCTTCGCCGTCGGTCCGGGGGCGAAAGCCGCTAGAATGATCTCGATCCCGCCATCCGCCCCAGTCGTGAACCGTTCCGGTCGACGCGCTCTCGGGCCACAGGCACCGCCGCTTCGGCGGCGTGCCGGGTGATGTTCCCCGGGGTCACTGATCCACCGGCCTCGCGCCGGAACGTTCCGGACTACTTCCGGACGACACGCTCAGGAGGAGCATGCCGACCACGGCAACCGCCGCCCGTAGCTCGAGCCAGCGGCGCAGGAAGACCACGTCATCCCGACGCGACGACGAAGCACCCGTCATCCCGATCCTCGCCCGCAAGGTGCGCGAGGTCGAGGCGAAGGCGCAGCGCGGCAAGCTCGGGCCAACCAACCGCGTCAAGTTCCAGGTGATCGCGTTCCTCGTGCGCGAGGAGCGTGCGCGGGTGAAGGCCGACACCGAGATCACCGACGCCGCCCGCGCCGAGCTGCTCAAGCGCCTCGACGGCGTGGCGACGATCCTCGCGAAGACCGCCGCGCGCGACACCTCGCTGATCCAGCTGCTCGAGGTCGACGCGGCCACCTCGCCGGTCGCCCGCCGCATGCGTCGCGACTGGCTTCTCGAGTCCGGCGCCGAGCTGCCGCCCGACGAGCTGATCATCACCGACAACACTCCGAAGATCACCCCGGTCGTCTCCGCGGCTCTCGCCGACAAGCAGGTCGTGCCGGCATCCATCGAGGCGCGCCAGATGGCGAACCCGTTCCGCGCCCCCGATCTCACGCCGCGCCCCAGCGGAGACGCCCCGCGCCGCCGCCTCGACGGCTGGGAGCTCATGGGCCCGCTCTACAAGGCGTTCGAGACCGGCGCCGGTGGGTCGGCCGCGAGCATGGAGTTGCCGCCCGTGCCCGAGTTCGACCGGCTCTCGCCGCGCGGGCTCGAGGTCATGCCGCATCAGTCGCGCTTCCTCGAGGCCGTGCGCCTCGGCCACCGAGAGTTCCTCCTCGCCGACGAGCCGGGCCTCGGCAAGACCGCCGAGTCGGTGCTGGCGGCATCCGTCGCCGACGCCTACCCGCTGCTGGTCGTCGTTCCCAACGTCGTGAAGATGAACTGGGCGCGCGAGGTCCAGCGGTGGACGCCGCAGCGCCGCGCGACCGTCATCTCCGGCGGCGGCGCCGACATCGACGCCTTCGCCGACGTGTTCATCGTCAACTACGAGATCCTCGACCGCCACCTCTCGTGGCTTTCGTCGATCGGTCTCAAGGGCGTCGTCGTCGACGAAGCGCACTTCATCAAGAACCTCACGTCGCAGCGTTCGCAGAACGTGCTGGCTCTGGCATCCCGGGTGCGCGAGCAGACGCGCGACCCGCTCATGCTCGCCCTGACCGGAACCCCGCTGATCAACGACGTCGAGGACTTCGACGCGATCTGGCGCTTCCTCGGCTGGACCAACGGCGAGAAGCCCGGCCCCGAACTGATGGAGAAGCTGGATGCCACCGGCCTGACGCCCGCCGACAAGGCGTTCTACCCCGAGGCGCGCGAGGCCGTGATCTCGATGGGCATCGTGCGACGCAAGAAGAAGGACGTCGCCGCCGATCTGCCCGACAAGCTGGTCGCCGACCTGCCCGTCGAGCTGGACGACGAGTACGGGCGGTCGATCCGTCAGGCCGAGCGCGAGCTCGGCGCCCGGCTGGCCGCGAAGTACCGCCGCATCATCGAGGCGCGCGGCGACCGCGGCCTCGCCGCCGGCGAGATCGACGACGACATCGTGCGTCTGGTCGCGCACGGCGAGCTCGAGGAGTCGAAGGCCGCGGGATCGGGCAGCGAGAACGTCTTCACGATGGTGCGCCGCATCGGTCAGGCCAAGGCCCACCTCGCCGCCGACTACGCCGTTCAGCTGCAGCGCTCGGTGGGCAAGGTCGTGTTCTTCGCCAAGCACATCGACGTGATGGATGCCGCGGAGGCGCACTTCAAGGCCTCCGGTCTCAAGGCCGTCTCGGTGCGCGGCGAGCAGACCTCGACCGCCCGTCAGGCGGCCATCGACGCCTTCAACAGCGACCCCGACGTCGGCATCGCGGTGTGTTCGCTCACCGCCGCCGGTGTCGGCCTCAACATGCAGGCCGCCTCCAACGTCGTGCTCGCCGAGCTGTCGTGGACCGCGGCCGAGCAGACGCAGGCGATCGACCGCGTGCACCGCATCGGCCAGGAGGAGCCCGTGACCGCGTGGCGCATCATCGCCGCGCACACGATCGACACGAAGATCGCCGAGCTCATCGACTCCAAGGAGGGCCTCGCCCAGCGCGCCCTCGACGGACAGTCGGTCGAGCCGGGTTCGAGCGACTCCGTGCAGCTCTCGGCGCTCATGCACCTGCTGCGTCAGGCGCTCGGCAAGGTCTGATCCGTCGCCCTCGAACGCCCCGGCCCTGTGCCGGGGCGTTCGCGTGTCGTCGTGAGAACAGGCCGTTCGACGAGAACAGGCCGTCACCGGCTGAAGCTGCCTGTTCCCGTCGCACGCCCTGCTTCCGTGACGCCGGCTCCGCGGAACGGGTGCCGCCGCGGCATCCGGTGTGCTCGTCTCGCCGGGCATGGCGCAGAGTCAGGCGCACCACGGCGTCGGGGTTCCGGCATCCTTCGCCCCTCCGTCACCGTGTGGCAGCGTTCCCGCCCGCGGCGATAGGGTCGAAGACGGCAACGGCGCCGACCCTCCACCCGAATCACAGCACCAGAGGACTCTGCCCATGAAGATCGGCATCCTGACCAGCGGCGGCGACTGCCCCGGTCTCAACGCGGTCATCCGTGGCGTCGTGCTGAAGGGCACGACCAACTACGACATCGAGTTCGTGGGCATCCGCGACGGCTGGCGCGGAGTCGTCGACGGCGACTTCTTCCCCCTGACGCGTCACGAGGTGAAGGGCCTGTCCAAGGTCGGCGGCACCATCCTCGGCACGAGCCGCACCAACCCGTACGAGGGCGTGCGCGGCGGCGCCGAGAACATCTCCAAGACGATGTACGGGCACCGGCTCGACGGCATCCTGGCCATCGGCGGCGAAGGTACCCTGGCCGCGGCCGACCGCCTGTCGAAGGACGGCATCAACGTCCTCGGCGTGCCGAAGACGATCGACAACGACCTGCGCGCGACCGATTACTCGTTCGGCTTCGACACCGCCGTCAACATCGCGACGGATGCCATGGACCGCCTCCGCACCACCGGCGACTCGCACCAGCGCTGCATGGTGGCCGAGGTCATGGGCCGCCACGTGGGCTGGATCGCGCTGCACGCGGGTATCGCGGCGGGCGCTCACGTCATCTGCATCCCCGAGGTGCCGATGTCGATCGACGAGATCGTCGAGCAGGTCACTCGCGCCCACGACCGCGGTCGTGCCCCGCTCGTCGTCGTTTCCGAGGGCTTCAAGCTCAAGGGCATGGACGAAGCGTTCAGCGACAAGGGTCTCGACGCCTTCAACCGTCCCCGCCTCGGCGGCATCGGCGAGCTGCTCGCCCCCGAGATCGAGCGCCTTACCGGCATCGAGACCCGCGCCACCGTGCTCGGTCACATCCAGCGCGGTGGTTCACCGTCGGCGTTCGACCGCGTGCTCGCGACGCGCCTCGGTCTGCACGCCGCCGACGCCCTGAACGAGGGCGCCTGGGGTCAGATGGTCGCCATGCGCGGAACCGACATCGTGCGCGTGCCCTTCGCCGACGCCCTCGGCGAGTTGAACAGCGTCCCGCTGTACCGCTATGAAGAGGCCGCGGCGCTGTTCGGCTGAGCCAGCCGCTTCGACGCCCCGTCCCGCCTCGCGCGGGGCGGGGCGTCGCTGTGCGCGGCGAGTGAGCGCGGTGAGCGTGTGCGGCGTATGAGGCGGGCAGTGTGAGGGATGCACGCGCAGCGTGGGACGCACGCGCAGCGTGGGATGCGCGGGCAGCGTGGGATGAGCGGGCAGGCGTGGGATGCGCGGGCAGGCGTGGCAAGCGTGCGCCGTGTCCCCGCGGCCTCGTCCCACATATGGCGGTGCGTGTCCCACTTATGGCCGGTTCAGGTGCTCTGAACCGGCCATAAGTGGGACATGGTCGGGGCGGCGGCGGCTGAGAGGCGTCCTCCACAGGTGCAGAGCAGGCGGAAGGGCTGTGGAGAAGGCTGACGCACGGGTCAGCGGTCGGGATCCTGGAGCATGACCCGCCGCCAGCCCCTGCCGGACGACCTGCCCGACCGATTCCACGTAGCGCAGGCCCTGGAACGGGGTGCGAGCAGGACCCGGCTCCGCGCATCCGACCTCGTCACGCCCTTTCATGGCGTGCGGTCTCGCCCGACCGGCGACCAGAGCATCCTCGAGAGGTGCCGGGCCTATGCGCCCCGCCTCGCCGACGGGCAGTTCTTCAGTCACGAGACGGTGTTCGCCCTGCGCGGTCTCAGCACACCGGAGTGGCCGTACACGCCGCGCCTGCACGTGTCGGCGCACCGCCCCGCGCGTGAGCCCCGCACCCGTGGTGTCGTCGGTCATCGCCTGCAGACCCGGGAGCCGGCCATCGAAACCGGACCCGAGGAGATGCCGATCGAGAACGCCGTTCGCGCATGGCGGCAGTGCGGCCGGCTGTGGCGTCTCGACGACCTGGTCGCGGGCGCCGACGCGCTCCTCGCCGGGCGAAGACCGCTCGCCACCGCCGCCGACCTGGATGCCGAGATCACCCTCATGGGGGATGTCCGGGGCGGCATCCTCCGAAGGGCGCTCGCTCTCGCCCGCCCGGGCGTGAGGTCACCACGCGAGACCCACCTGCGGCTCCTCCTCGCGCGCCACGGACTTCCGGAGCCCGGCGTCAACGAGGACATCTTCTCGGCTCGGGGAGAATTCGTCGCGGAGATCGACCTCACCTTCGAGGCGTGGCGTGTCGCCGTCGAGTACGACGGCCGCGTGCACGCGGAGGATCCGCGGCAGTTCGCTCACGACGCAGATCGCTGGGCCGCAATTCGCGACGCGGGGTGGGATCACGTCCGCATCCTGAGCCACCACCTCCGCGGAGACGGCGCAGCCGCGGCGTCCCTCGTGCGCGCCGCGTTGCTCAGAGCGGGCTGGCGGCCCGGTCAGTGACCCCTTGTCCCACTTATCGCTGGTTGAGGGGCTCGCAACCGGCCACAAGTGGGACGAGCACCGTCATGAGTGGGACATGCCGCAGCCGCCGCGACCGCGCAGCCGCCGCGACCGCGCAGCCGCCGCGGCCGCGCAGCCGCCACGACCGTTCACCTACCGTGGCCGCGCCGCCGCTCCTACTCCGCCAGCCCCAGCACGTCCAGCAGCCACGCGAGCTCGAACGCGCGCTCGCGCCAGGCGTTGTAGCGGCCGCTGACGCCGCCGTGGCCGGCGACCATCTCGCACTTCAGCATCGCGTCGGCTCCGACCTCGCGCAGGCGCTGCACCCACTTGGCCGGCTCGACGTAGAGCACGCGCGTGTCGTTCAGGGACGTGACCGCGAGGATGCGGGGGTAGGCGACGCCGTCGCGCACGTTCTCGTACGGCGAGTACGACTTCATGTAGGCGTAGACGTCGGCGTCGTGCAGCGGGTCGCCCCACTCGTCCCACTCGATCACCGTGAGCGGCAGCGACGGGTCGAGGATCGTGGTCAGCGCATCGACGAAGGGCACGTCGGCCAGGATGCCGGCGAACATCTCGGGTGCGAGATTGGCCACCGCGCCCATGAGCAGGCCGCCGGCGCTCCCGCCCTCGGCGACGATGCGGTCGGGTGTCGTGTAGCCCTCCGCCACGAGGTGGCGGGCGGCGGCGACGAAGTCGGTGAACGTGTTGCGCTTGGCCTGCAGCTTGCCGTCCTCGTACCACTGGCGACCCATCTCGCCACCGCCGCGCACGTGCGCCACGGCGAAGACGACTCCACGGTCGAGCAGCGACAGTCGCGGAACCGAGAAGCCGGGTTCGATCGAGTGCTCGTACGAGCCGTACCCGTACAGGTGCACGGGGCGCGCTTCCGTGCCGGGCTCGCCGAACGAGCGTTTCCAGACGAGCGACACGGGCACCTGCGTCCCGTCCTCGGCGGGCGCCCAGACGCGCGCCTGTCCGTAGTCGGAGGGGTCGAAGCCGCCGAGCACGGGCTGGCGCTTGCGCAGGAGCAGTTCGCCGGTGTCGATCACGTAGTCGAAGACGGTGCCGGGCGTCACGAACGAGCCGTACCCGAGGCGCAGCATCGGCGGCGCCCACTCCGGGTTGCCGCCCGTGCCGACGCTGTAGAGCGGCTCGTCGAACGCGATCTCGGTGACGGCCCCGTCGGTGTACGACAGCATGCCCAGGCGCGCGAGCCCGTCGCGGCGGTACGCCACGACACCCCAGTCGCGGAACGTGTCGACGCCGAGCAGACGCTGCCCCGTGCGGTGCGCGATGACCGTCTCGCGCGGCCCCTGAGGGGCGGATGCCGGCACCCGCACCAGTTCGAAGTCGAGGGCGCCGTCGTTGTGGAGGATGTAGAGCACGTCCTCGCCGTCGACCACGGCGTGCGAGCTGGAGTACTCCACGCCTTCCGTGCGCGGCCACACCACGCGCGGCTCGCCACGGAGGTCGTCGGCGTCCACCAGCCACTCCTCGCTCGTGATGGAGGAGCCCATCTCGATGACGAGGTATTTGTCGCTGCGGGTGAAGTCGGCGCCGACCCAGTAGCGGTCGTCCGGCTCGTGGAACAGCTTCACATCGGCATCCACGCCCGTCCCGATCTCGTGCAGCCACACGGTGTCGGGGCGCCACGCGTCGTCGACGGTGGTGTAGACGATGAAACGGCCGTCGGGCGAGAACGTCGCGCCCGAGAAGGTGCCGGGGATCTCGTCGGCGAGCGTCTCGCCGGTCGCCAGGTCGCGCACGCGGACCGTGTAGCGCTCGTCTCCGGCGACGTCGATGCCGTACAGCATGCGCGTGCCGTCGTTCGAGATCTCGAAGCTCCCGAGCGAGAAGAAGTCGGTGCCCTCGGCCTCGACGTTGCCGTCGAACAGCACCTGCTCGCCCGGGACAGGGCGGTCGGGGGAGAGGGTGGGCGGCGTCCAGTCATCGGGGGAGTCCAGCGGGGCGCGGCACTGGATGCCGTACTGCGCGCCCGCGACGGTGCGTCCGTAGTACCACCAGTCACCGCGGCGGGCGGGGACCGAGAGGTCGGTCTCGAGCGTGCGGCCCTTGATCTCGCCGAAGATCGTGTCGCGCAGACGCGAGAGGTGAGCGGTGCGCGCGGAGGTATACGCGTTCTCGGCCTCGAGGTGGGCGACGACCTCGGCGTCGTCCTTCGCGCGCAGCCATTCGTAGGGATCGTCGAAGGTGTCGCCGTGGTGGGTGCGGGCGATCGGACGGCGGTCGGCGACGGGAGGGGTGGGCTGCGGGTCGAGGTCGGTCACCGTTCCACGCTAGTGCGCCGCCGCGGCATCCGGCCGAAGACGCCGACGGATGCCACCCGCCCGCGCCGCCGCGCGTTTGACCCTCACAGGTCCGAATGAAAGGATGTCGTCGCGTCTTTCGGTGAACGAGAGATCAACGCCAGGTGAACTCTTCGTTCGTCACGCCGATCCCGTCGGCATCCCTTCCTCCTTCTCACGGAAAGCGAACGGTGGAGAGCGCAGCCCTCATCATCGTGCTGGTCATCGCGCTGGCACTGTTCTTCGATTTCACCAACGGGTTCCACGACACCGCGAACGCGATGGCCACGCCCATCGCCACCGGTGCGCTGAAGCCGAAGGTGGCCGTCCTTCTCGCCGCCAGCCTCAATCTGGTGGGCGCGTTCCTGTCGACCGAGGTCGCCAAGACGATCTCGGGCGGCATGATCCGCGAGGATCAGCTGAGTCCCGACATCTTCCCGCCCATCATCTTCGCGGGTCTCATCGGCGCGATCACGTGGAACATGCTCACGTGGCTGCTGGGCCTCCCCTCCAGCTCCTCGCACGCGCTCTTCGGCGGCCTGATCGGCGCGACGCTCGTCGGCGTCGGCGCCTCGGCCATCGACACCGGGGTCGTGCTGAGCAAGGTGATCCTCCCGGCCCTCATCGCCCCGCTCACGGCCGGCCTGATCGCCTTCGTCGTGACGAAGATCGCCTACGGCGTCACGCGTCGCTACGACGCGAAGGCCGACGGCCGCGACGGCTTCCGCTGGGGCCAGATCTTCACGTCGTCTCTCGTGGCCCTCGCCCACGGCACGAACGACGCGCAGAAGACGATGGGCGTCATCACCCTCGCCCTCATCACCGTCGGGTGGCAGTCCACCGCCGACCCCGACCCGCAGCTGTGGGTCGTCTTCGCCTGCGCGATCACGATCGCCCTGGGCACCTACATGGGCGGGTGGCGCATCATCCGCACGCTCGGCAAGGGCCTCACCGACGTCAAGCCCGCCCAGGGCTTCTCGGCCGAGACCTCGACGGCGGCGACGATCCTCGCCTCGAGCGCCCTCGGTTTCGCCCTGTCGACGACGCAGGTGGCATCCGGGTCGGTCATCGGGTCGGGCCTGGGACGCCGCGGCTCGACCGTGCGCTGGAACACCGTCGGCCGCATCATGATCGGCTGGGTGCTGACGCTGCCCGCGGCCGGCGCGGTGGGCGCCGCCGCCGCCCTCATCGTCGTGTGGCTCGGTGGGTGGGGCGTCGCCGTCGACGCCGTCATCGCCGTCGTGATCGTGCTGGGCCTGTTCCTGCGCTCGCGCCGTGACTCCGTCACCTCCGCGAACGCGATGAGCGAGGTCGCCGATTCCGGCGCCGCCGTGAAGGTGCCGCGCAAGCCCGGACCCACGCGCCGCCAGCGCCGCCTCGAGCGCGAGAAGGCCGGGAAGGACGCCTGATGCTCATCAACTGGGGAGCCTTCCTGCAGGTCTTCGCCGCCGCCCTCATCGGGGCGTCGGTGGTCGTCACCTTCTACGCCCTCGGGCTGCGCCTGCTCGTGCGCGGCGGTCGACCGCCGCTGGTCGCGCCCGCGGAGTTCACCGACGCCATCACGGTGCTCACCGACAAGCAGCGCCGCCGCGCCGAGAAGGCCGTCGCCAAGGCCGCGAAGAAGAACCCGCTCAGCGACGGGCAGAAGCGCCTGTCGCTCGTGGGCGCCTACGTGTGCTTCGCCGTGTGCGCGGCGGCCGTGCTGGGTGCGCTGCTGCTGATCCTCTTCAACCACTGACGCCCGCAACCCGGTCCGACTCCGCGGGGGGTCGGTTCCGGATGCCGGACCCTCGGCGCGGCCGGACGCGATCCCGTACGCCGGGGTCGCCGGTCGTCCCGCGCGGTGACGGACGGGGCACCCCGCCCGGCCTGCCGATGCCGGAACCCCCTCCTAGGCTGTGGGCATGGCATCCGTGCAGTTCGGTCAGCATGCGCCCGCCGCGCGCGTCATCCTCCACCTCAGCGATACGCACCTGCTCGGTGGGGAGCGCCTCCTCGGCGGCCGTTACGACACGGCCGCGCACCTCCGTCGCACGCTCGCCGCGGCCGAGGAGACAGGGGTCCGACCGGATGCCGTGGTCTTCACCGGCGACCTGACCGACCTCGGCGAGCCCGAGGCGTACCGTGCCCTGCGGGAGGCGGTGGAGCCCTGGGCGGAGCGCCTGGGGGCGCCGGTGGTGTGGGTGGCGGGCAATCACGACGAGCGGCCCGCGATGCGCTCCGAGCTCCTCGACGCCGAGGCCACCGAGGATCCGATCACGAGCGTGCACGACCTCGACGGCTTGCGGCTGATCGCGCTGGATTCCACCGTGCCCGGCTGGCACCACGGCGACCTCGACCCGGCGCAGCTCGCATGGCTGCGGGCCGAACTGGCGACGCCCGCCCCGCGGGGGACGATCCTCGCGCTGCACCATCCGCCGCTTCCCACCCACATCCCCTTCTTCGACATCCTCGAGCTGCGCGATCAGGCGGGCTTGGCCGAGGCGATCTCGGGCAGCGATGTGCGCGCGATCCTCGCGGGCCATCTGCACTACTCCACGTCGGGTACGTTCGCGGGGGTGCCCGTGAGCGTCGCCGCGGCATCCTGCTACACGATGGACCTCGCCCGACCGGCCGACGCCGTCAACGGGATGGATGCCGGGCGGTCGTTCCATCTCGTCCACGTGTGGGACGACACGATCACCCACGCCGTCGTCCCGGTGGTCGACGCGGAGGCGACGGGGTACTTCACGCCCGAGTGGACGGCAGAGATGGCAGCGCTCAGTCCGCAGGAGCGACTCGAGGCGTTCTCGCGCAAGCGTGCGATCGGGCAATAGACGCGGCGGACGGTACCGATCCGACGACCGGCCGCCGTGTCCAGCGACCGCTCCGCCCGCCGTGGTTAGGCTCGTGGCATCCCTGCTCGCCGTGACACCCACGAGGACCCCCACATGGCTTTGGACGCAATGACGCGCACCCGTATCGAGACCGACTCCCTGGGATCGATGGAGATCCCCGCAGACGCGTATTGGGGGATCCACACGGCTCGGGCCCTCGAGAACTTCCCCATCGCGAAGCGCCCGATCTCGGTCTACCCCGACCTCGTGAGGGCCCTCGCGATGGTCAAGCAGGCCTCGGCCCGGGCCAACCGTGAGATCGGCGTGCTCGATCACGCGAAGGCCGACCTCATCGACCGGGCGGCGCAGCGCGTCATCGACGGCGAGTTCCACGACGAGTTCACCGTCGGCGTCATCCAGGGCGGCGCGGGCACGTCGACGAACATGAACGCGAACGAGGTCATCACCAACATCGCGCTCGAGATGGCCGGTCGCGAGAAGGGCGACTACGCGTTCCTCTCGCCCATCGACGA
This sequence comes from Microbacterium sp. NPDC007973, assembly GCF_042958465.1. NCBI lineage: Bacteria > Bacillati > Actinomycetota > Actinomycetes > Micrococcales > Microbacteriaceae > Microbacterium > Microbacterium sp. NPDC007973. The sequence goes on along the minus strand of NZ_JBIBJJ010000001.1, from coordinate 251,631 downwards.
CACCAACCGCAGTCAGTCGACGAACGACGTCTACCCGACCGCGATCAAGATCGGCCTGTCGCTCACGCTCCAGAGCCTGCTCGAGGAGCTCGCGCTGCTGCGCCAGTCGTTCCTGGCGAAGTCGGAGGAGTTCCACGACGTGCTCAAGGTCGGCCGCACCCAGCTGCAGGATGCCGTGCCCATGACGCTCGGGCAGGAGTTCCACGGGTTCGCCACCACGCTCGGCGAGGACTACAACCGCCTCACCGAAAACGCCTACCTGCTCTTCGAGATCAACATGGGCGCCACCGCGATCGGCACGGGCATCACCGCCCGCTCCGGCTACGCGGGGGCGGTGCTGCGGCACCTGCGGGAGATCACCGGCCTCGACCTCGAGACCGCCACCGACCTCGTGGAGTCCACGAGCGACACGGGCGCCTTCATGTCGTTCTCGTCGTCGCTCAAGCGCAACGCCGTGAAGCTGTCGAAGATCTGCAACGACCTGCGCCTGCTCTCGTCGGGTCCGCAGGCGGGCCTCGGGGAGATCAACCTCCCGCCGCGCCAGGCGGGCTCGAGCATCATGCCCGGCAAGGTCAACCCGGTCATCCCGGAGGTCGTGAACCAGGTCGCCTTCTCGGTCGTGGGGGCCGACATGACGGTCACCATGGCGGTGGAGGGCGGTCAGCTGCAGCTCAACGCCTTCGAACCGGTCATCGCCCACTCGATCTACCAGTCGATCACCTGGATGCGCCAGGCGATGTGGACCCTGCGCGTGAACTGCGTCGACGGCATCACGGCCAACCGCGAACGCCTGGGCGCGATGGTCGGCTCATCGGTCGGCGTCGTGACCGCCCTGACGCCCTTCATCGGGTATGCGGCGGCCGCGGCTCTGGCCAAGACCGCGCTGCTGACGCACCGCAATGTCGCCGACCTCGTGGTGGAGGCGGGCCTGATGACCCGCGAAGAGGTCACGAAGCAGATCTCGCCGGCCCGTCTGTCGGGCCTGCAGGCCGTGACCGCGGCGATCCCGATCGTGCGCGCCGCCGACAGCGTCGTGGAGGACTGAGGCCGGGTACGGCGCCCGCGCCGGGTCGCGGCATCCGGAGGAGCTCCCGGATGCCGCGTCAGTCGAGGATGCGGCAGTGCGTGGTCAGCTCGCCGATGCCGTCGATGCCGACGGTCACCGTGGAGCGGTCGCGCAGGAAGATCTGCGGGTCGCGGGAGTAGCCGGCACCGCCCGGGCTCCCGGTGGAGATGAGGGTGCCCGGCAGCAGGGTCACCGACTCCGACAGCTTGTTGATCAGCGTCTTCACCGAGCGCACCATCTGGCCGGTGCTGGCATCCTGCACGGTGTGTCCGTCGACCACGGTCCAGATGTGCAGGTCCTGCGGGTCGGGAATCTCGTCGGCCGTGACCACGAACGGACCGGTCGGGGTGAAGCCGTCGAACGACTTGCACCGCGACCACTGCGCCTCGGAGAACTGGATGTTGCGCGCGGTGATGTCGTTGACGACCGTGTAGCCCCACACGTGGTCGAGGGCGTCGGACTCGGGGATGTCGCGGCCGGGCCGGCCGATGATGACCCCGAGTTCGGCCTCGTAGTCGACGGCTTCGCTGAGCGCCCGGGGCCACGACGTGGTCGACTCGTGCGCGGTGAGCGAGTTCGGCCACAGGACGAACACCGTCGGGCCCGCGTCGGTCTTCAGTCCCAACTCGCCCGAGTGCGCGGCGTAGTTCAGTCCCACCGCGAGGATCGACGGGGGAGCGAGCACGGCCGAGGCGAAGCGGATGCCGGCGAGGGGCTGCCGCGGGGCGGTCGCACTGGCCCCGCGCACGCGGTCGAGGAGGGCGTCACCGCCGGCGATCAGCTGCTCGAGCGTGGCAGGGGCGCCGTCGAAGAGCTCGTCGACGAACGAGAACTCCTCACCGTGGACGCTGACGAGACGGGGGGCTTCCGCCCCTTCCTGAGACCGGACGTGGGCGAAACGCATGCCTCCACGCTACCGGCCCGCGCCCCGCAGCGGAGGCCGCAAGCCCCGGATGCGCCGTCCCCGGCCCGCTCTAGGCTGAGCCCATGAGCTCCCCCTCGCCGTTGTCCCGGCCCGGTTCGGTCGAACCGACTCGCATCACGACGGCTCCGCAGGTGACGGCATCGGCCGCCCCGCCGCGGTCGCGCGGCGGGGGAGTGGCGCTGTGGGTGGTGGCCGTGCTGCTCGTTCCGCTCCTGGCGCTGCTCGTGCGGTACTTCACCGGGTTCCTGGGCACGGCGGCGACGTTCCTCGGGCTCGTGCTCGCCGCGATCCCCTTCGTGATCGTGTGGTTCGCCGTGCGCTACATCGACCGGTGGGAGCCGGAGCCGCGCCGCCTGCTCGTGTTCGCGGTGGCCTGGGGCGCGATCGCCGCGGTCGTCATCGCCCTGGGCGTCGACCTGCTGCTCACGCTCGTGGTCGGCCGACTGCCGGAGGCGTTCAGCGCCGTCGTCCAGGCGCCCATCGTCGAGGAGATCGCGAAGGGTCTCGGCGTCCTGCTCATCTTCGCTTTCGCCCGCCGGGCGTTCGACGGCCCCGTCGACGGCATCGTCTACGGAGCGCTCATCGGAGCGGGCTTCGCGCTCACCGAGAACGTGCAGTACTTCGCGATCAGCTACCTCGAGGGCGGCCCGGCTCAAGTGGCGAGCACCTTCTTCCTGAGGGCCGTCCTCTCGCCCTTCGCCCACGTGATGTTCACCAGTCTCACCGGGTTCGCGTTCGGCCTCGCCGCGCGTCGCGGCCTGCGCACGGGCGCGGCCCTCGCCTACGGCATCCCGGGCCTCGTCGGCGCGATCGTGCTGCACGGCCTCTGGAACGGGTCGGCCACGTTCGCGAACTTCTTCGAGGTCTACGCGGCGCTGCAGGTTCCGCTGTTCGTGCTGTTCATCCTCGGCATCCTGGCCCTGCGCCGTGAGGAGTCGCGCCTCACCCGCGCCCGCCTGGGCGAATACGCCGCCGCCGGATGGTTCACCCCGCAGGAGGTCGACATGCTCGCCACGGGGCCGGGGCGGCGGTCCGCCATCGCCTGGGCGCGCACGCTGCCGGGCGACCGCTCGCCGGTGATGAAGACGTTCATCGTGGATGCCACGGCGCTCGCCGCCGCGCGCCAGCGCACGCTGTCAGGGCGCGATCCCCAGGCTCCGGCGACCGAGCGCTACCTGCTCGAGCGCACGACGGCGGCGCGGGCGGCCCTGCTGTCGCGGTGACGGACCGCGGCTGCGTGTGCCCGGGCGGGCGCATCGCCGCAAGCACCTGCGCGCCGCCGCCGTCCCTTCGTCACGTGCCGGGGCGCCACCGGTCCTCGTCGACGGGGGTCTTGACACCGCCGTGGGGTGGGAGCACCATCGACACAGGCCAACTCAGCGCCCGGGAGACACGCAGGCATCGCCGCGGCACCGGGCGCTGAGTCTTTCCTCCGGCGGTGTCCAGAGGCTGCCGCGCACGCTCGGGCGTGCTTGGATGGATGCATGACTGATCGCACCAAGCCGGAGTTCGACGCTCCCAGCGGCCCCGCCCCCTCCGACCTCGTCATCCGCGACATCATCGTCGGCGACGGCGACGAGGCCAAGCCCGGCGACACGGTCACCGTGCACTACGCCGGTGTCGAGTACGAGTCGGGCGAGGAGTTCGACTCGTCGTGGGGTCGCGGCGAGAGCATCCAGTTCCCCCTGCGCGGCCTCATCCAGGGCTGGCAGGACGGCATCCCGGGCATGAAGGTCGGCGGACGCCGCGAGCTCGTGATCCCGCCGCACCTCGCCTACGGCCCCGCCGGTGGTCACTTCCTCGGCGGCAAGACCCTCATCTTCATCATCGATCTGCTCAAGGTCGGCTGACGACACCCGATGTTCACGAACCCGAGGGGGCTGCGGCACCCTCGGGTTCGTTTTTTTCCACGATCGTGGAATACATTCGTGTGAATGGGAGTTTGACCTCCCCAGGACGCCGACGCGGCTCCCCAGACCTCTAGGAGTGACATGACCGACACCACCACCCTCGACATCCCCGGCTACAAGGCGGGCACCTGGGTCCTGGACCCCTCGCACAGCGAGGTGACCTTCACCGTCCGTCACATGATGATCTCGAAGGTGCGCGGCACCTTCGGCATGAAGAGCGCCACGCTCGTCGCGCCCGAGAACCCCCTCGCGGCCACCGTCGAGGCGTCCGTCGATGTCACCTCGGTCGACACCAAGGACGAGGGCCGCGACCAGCACCTCCGCTCGGCCGAATTCTTCGACGTCGAGACCTACCCCACGATGGACTTCCGTTCGACCGGCGTCCGTGTCGAGGACGGCGACTACCTCGTCGACGGCGAGCTGACCATCCGCGGCGTCAGCAAGCCCGCCACCTTCTCGATCGACTTCGGCGGCTTCGGCACCGACCCGTGGGGCAACTACAAGGTCGGCGCCACCGCGAAGACCGTCATCAACCGCGAGGACTACGGCCTCACCTGGAACGCCGCCCTCGAGACCGGCGGTGTCCTCGTCGGCAAGGACGTCACCATCGAGCTCGACCTGCAGTTCGCGCACCAGGCGTGATCGCTCCGCAGCGCTCGCTGCGGTCGTGATCCCCGCGATGACCCCGGATGCCACACCCTGGCATCCGGGGTCTTCGTCCGTCCGGGCGCGACGCAGGGTCCGCCGCGTCGGCTCAGGCCCGCGTGCGGCTCGGCAGGCGCAGGCGCTGCTGCACGAGCAGGATGCCGAGGAAGACGACGGCGGCCCCCACCGGCTCGTTCCAGGAGACGCGTTCGCCGAGGACGAGGATGCCGAGGGCCACCCCGACGACGGGGGTGATGTACGTCACGGTGGACGCACGGGTGGGGCCCCAGGCGCGCAGGGTGTTCTGGTTCCAGACGTAGGCGATGCCCGTGCCGAGCACGCCCAAGGCGATGATGCTGCCGACGACGGGGAGCGAGAGGTCCATCGGCTCCGCGAGGATCAGCGGGGAGAGCAGGACCATGAAGGCCGCAGCCGGGCCGATGTAGCCGAACGCGAAAGCGATCCCCGACAGGCCCGTGTCGCCGAGGAAGCGGCGCATGTAGGCGAGGCTGAAGCCGTAGCAGGCCGTCGCGCCGAGCAGGGCGAGCTGGGCGACGACGCTGTCGCCGACCTCGGAGACGGCGCCGGGGGCGATGATCACGACGACACCGGCGATACCCACGGCGACGCCGAGCAGTTGACCGAGTTCGAGGCGCTCGACGCGGAACACCGCCCACGCCATGATCGCGGTCATGATCGGCGTGGTGGCGTTGAAGATGCTCGCCAGTCCCGACGACACGTGCTGCTCGGCCCACGCGAACAACAGGAACGGCACGACGCAGAAGCTGAAGGCCAGCACGCACAGGTGGGCCCAGACGCGCCGGTCGCGGGGCAGGCGCTCCCGCCGGATCGCGACGATGGCACCGAGGGCGAGAGCGCCGAACAGCAACCGGCCGCCCGCGACCTGCGCGGGCGTCATGCCGGTGAGGGCGATCGCGATGAAGAGGAAGCTCGACCCCCACACGATGCCGGTGAGCACGAATTGCACGGCGATCGAGACGGGGGAGGGGGAGGGAGCGGATGCCACGCTCCCGACGATAGGGCGATGTTCCGACATCGATCGTGTCGCCGGGATGCGACGTCCGGAATCCGCCGACGATCGGCAGTCCGGTCGTGTTGGGCCCGTTCCGCTCGGGAGGGCTGCCGTGCTGCCCGACGGGGGCGACGCGCCCCCGCGAGGTACCGCGGGACTCAGGGCTGCGGGTCGAGTGCGTCGTAGTCGCGGAAGCGCGGGGACAGACGCACGAGGGTGCCGACCAGGGCCAGGATGACGATGCCGCCGAGCAGCGGCGGGACCCACAGAGCCGCGAGGGTGGCGAGGGTGCCGGCGTAGAGCGCGCCCACGCGGGGGCCGCCGGCCACCACGACGATGAAGATCCCCTGCAGGCGCCCGCGCATGGCATCCGGGACCGCCGCCTGCATCATGGTCGAGCGGTAGATGGCGCTGACGTTGTCGGCGGCGCCCGAGACGGCCAGGACGAGGGCCGCGAGAACGATGAGGAGCACGGCGCCCCGGTCTTCGCCCGTGTCGGTGGGGCGACCCCACCCCACCGCGGCCGCGAGCAGCACGAGGCCGAAGAGCCCGATGGACAGGCCGTAGACCTGGATCGACCGCTCGATGCCCAGCCCCTGGCGGCGCACCCGCCCGACCGGACCGGAGAACAGACTCGACAGGAACGCTCCGGCCGCCACCGCCGCCGTGAGAACGCCGGTCGTGATCGCGCCGCCGCCGAGGAGCACAGCACCGATCGCGGGGAACAGAGCGACCGGCTGGCCGAAGGTCATCGCGACGATGTCGAGGATGTACTGCAAACGGATGTTCGGGGCGCGGCGCAGGAACCGTGCGCCGTCGCGCAGCGACGCGAGGCCGGGGCGCACGACCTCGCCCTCGGGCCGCAGCCGCGGCAACGACCACAGGCCGAGGAACAGCGAGGTCATCAGCAGCACGTCGAGCGAGTAGGTCCAGGCGTATCCGGCGAAGGCGACGAGTACGCCCGCGAGGGCGGGGCCGGCCATGACCATGATGCCGACGGTGACCCCCTGGAGGGCGGCCGCCGCGGGGAGCAGGTCGCGGGGAAGCAGGCGCGGAGTGATGGCGGACTTCGTGGCCATCACGATGGAGTTCGCCGCCGAGTTCACGACGCTGAGGACGAAGAGCCACCCGACCGTCTCGAGGCCCGTCCACGCGAGGGTCGCGAGCAGGGCGGTGGAGGCGAAGGTGACCACCGCCGCCAGGAGGGCGACCGTGCGGCGGTCGAACGCGTCGGCGAGCATGCCGCCGTAGAGCCCCGCAGCCACCATCGGCAAAAGGCCCGCCACGGCGATCATCGACACCGCGAAGGTGCTCTGCGTGAGCTCGAAGACGTGCAGCATGACCGCCACGACCGTGAGCTGGCCGCCGAGGCCCGCGAGGGTCGACCCGATCCACAGGCGCGCGAAGGCGGGGGAGGTGGTGAGGGGGCGCACGTCGATCAAGGCGCTCTGCCGTGCGCTCATGCGTCGACGTCCACGCGCTTCACGCGGGCCGTGTGGCCGCGGACGATGTCGACGTTGCGCGGGGCCACGCCGAAGTGCGCGGCGAGGGCGCGGACCACGCCGCTGTTCGCGGCGCCGTCGACGGCGCGTTCGCGCACGTGCACGACGAGGCCGTCGGCGGTGTCTTCGACGAGGGGGCCGCGGCGGCTGCCGGGCTTGACGCGGACGGTGAGCTGCACGGATCGAGGCTACGCCAGCCCTCCGACGCCCCCGCTCGCCGGAGCGCGCGGGGGCCATGGGACCGCCGGGGCGCAGCGGTTCGTTCGCGGCATCCGGATGCTGGTAGACTCATGCGGTTGCCGTTCGATCGGCCGCGGATAAAGAGAGCTCGCACATCGTGTGACGGGCGCCGCGCAATGAGAAGGAAGGGGATCCCATCTATGGCACTCGAAGCAGACGTCAAGAAGGCGATCATCGAAGAGTACGCGACGCACCCCGGTGACACCGGATCCCCCGAGGTGCAGGTCGCGATGATGACGCAGCGCATCAAGGACCTCACCGAGCACCTCAAGATCCACAAGCACGACCACCACTCGCGCCGTGGACTCTTCTTGCTCGTCGGTCAGCGCCGCCGCCTGCTGGGTTACCTGCAGGACGTCGACATCAACCGTTACCGCTCGCTCATCGAGCGTCTCGGTCTGCGTCGCTAATCGCACCAGCGTTCTATCGCGCAAAACATTCTTGGAAGGCCGCCCCACGGTGTGGGGCGGCCTTCGGCGTTCCCGGATGCGGAAAGGGTAGGTCCCTGAGCCTGTCGAAGGGACCGGTCGTCACGCCCACCCCGGTGACTTCGACAGGCTCAGCCACCGCGGCGCCGAGAACCGGCCGCCTCGGCGCCGGGAACCGGCCACCTCCGGCGTGAGAACGGCGAGCGGCGAATGGCGAACGCCCGCCGCCGGGTCGGCCGGACAGCGGGCGTTCGTCGAGCGGGTCAGGACGCCGTGCGCGCGGCCAGCAGGTCGGAGTGCCACCGCTCCGCGACGTCGGGGTGGGCCCGCAGGCGGGACTTCAACGCGTTCTCGCCGTAGGTGGCGTGGATGGGGTTGGTCGGGTCCTGCGAGACGCCGCGTGCCTCGGCGGCGAGATCGGCGGGCAGGTCGATGATCGGCAGGCGCGCGTCGAGCGCCGGGTTGAAGAAGAACGGCACCGAGATGCGCTCGTCGGGGTACCTCGGCGAGATCACGCGGTGGTTCGTCGCGGTCAGGTAGCCCTGGGTGGCGTACTCGAGCAGCTCGCCGATGTTCACCACGAACGCGCCGGGCACCGGGGGAGCGTCGACCCACTCGCCGTCGCGCTCGACCTGCAGGCCGCCCTTGCCGGGCTCGACCCACAGGAGCGTGAGCACGCCGGAGTCTTTGTGCGCCCCGACCCCCTGTTGAGGCGTCGGGTCGTCTTTGCCGGGGTAGCGGACGATCTTGATGAGCGTCTGCGGGTCGCCGAAGTGCCGGTCGAAGTACTGCTCCTCGGCGCCGAGGGCGAGAGCCCACGCGCGCAGCAGCTTCCGGGCGACGCCGGTGAGGTGGTCATGCCACTCGGTCACGACCTCGCGCAGCTCGGGCTGGGCGGCCGGCCAGAGGTTCGGCCCGATGAGCCGGTTGTAACCGGGGCCGTCGGCATCCGGGATCGCGTCGCGCTCGGGCCCGATGTCGATCTGCTCGCGCCAGTCCACGCGCCCCTGCGTGCGCTCGCCGCCGACACGGGTGTAGCCCCGGAAGTGGGGGCTGGTGACGTTCTCGATCGCGAGCTTCTCGGCCTCGGGGAGGGCGAAGAAGTCGTGGGCGGCCTGCAGCAGGCGCTCTTCGAGCGCGGGCGTGACGCCCGTGCCGGTGAGGTAGAAGAAGCCGACGTCGTGAGTGGCGGCGCGCAGGTCGTCGCGGAAGCGGGACGCGGCCTCGGGCCCCTGATCGAGGAGCGAGAGGTCGAGGATCGGGAGGTTCAACTCGGACATGGATCGAGGCTAGGTCGGGGCGCGCGCTGGTGGGCGAATGTTGCCGAGCGTTACCGGGGATGCCCGCGGCGTCCGCATCCGGTCGGCATCGGGGATGCGCGAATCGGCGAAAGTGCGTAATCTGTCACAGTCAGGTGAGGCTGTCCTTACCTGATCCGCAGCGTCGCGGTCCTTCCTCCTCGTGAAAGTCGGAACTCCCGCCCGTGCTTGCCAGCTTCTTCGCCACCTTCCTCATCGGCCTCCGTGAAGGCCTCGAGGCCGCGCTCGTCGTCGGCATCCTCGTCGCGTATCTCACGCGCCTCGACCGCCGCGACGCGCTGCCGAAGCTGTGGACCGGCGTCGGGCTCGCGGTGGCCCTCGCGCTCGGCGTCGGGGCGATCTTCACGTTCGGGGCCTACATGCTCACGTTCGAGGCGCAGGAGCTGCTCGGCGGGGGACTCTCCCTGCTCGCGGTCGCGATGGTCACCTGGATGATCTTCTGGATGCAGAAGGCCGGACGGACCCTCAAGGCGGGCCTCGAAGGCGGAATCGACAAGGCGCTCCGCGGCGGCGTGTGGGCACTCGTCGCGATCGGGTTCGTGTCGGTGGCGCGCGAGGGCGTGGAGACCACCCTGCTGCTGTGGTCGATGGTGCAGTCGTTCGGCGAATCGCCCGTGGCGCTTCTCGGCGCGCTCCTCGGCCTCGCCACCGCCGTCGTCCTCGGCTGGTTCATCGCCCGCGGCATGCTGCGCCTGAACCTCGGCCGCTTCTTCACCTGGACGGGCGGGTTCCTCGTCGTCGTCGCCGCGGGCGTCCTCGCCTACGCGTTCCACGATCTGCAAGAAGCCGGTGCTCTGCCCGGTCCGTTCGGCGCCGGCGCGCCGATCGACCCCCTCACCGGGCTGGTCGCCACCGGCTGGGCGGGATTCCCCTTCGGCTGGGCGTTCGACGTCTCGACCTCGATCGCCCCCGACAGCGCCCTCGCCGCGTTGCTGCAGGCGACGGTGGGCTTCATGCCGCAGATGACGTGGCTGCAGGTCATCGCGTGGGTCGTCTACGTCGCCGTGGTGGTCCCTCTGTTCGTGCGCGGGGTGCGCGCGGGCCGACGTCCGCGTCCCGCGGCGGTCTCCCCGTCCGCGCCGCAGGGCGAGCCGCATCCCGCGGTCGCCACCGCGACGCCTGGAACCCCCTGAGACCTCTCTCCTCCCGCGCGCACCCGACGCCGCGGCATCCCTTCCTCGAACGGAGCACAGCACCATGAACTCGACACGCCTCCTCGCGGCCACGGCCGTGGCCGGCGCGGCCGCTCTCGTCCTCGCCGGATGCGTCGCCAAGACCGACGCGTCCGCCTCCGGAGCCCTCACCGTCACCTCGACCGACGACGGCTGCGCGGTCTCCTCCGCCTCGGCGCCCAGCGGAACCGTCGCGTTCGACGTGAGCAACAAGAGCGATCAGGTCACGGAGTTCTACCTCCTGGCATCCGATGGTCTGCGGATCGTCGGCGAGGTCGAGAACATCGCCCCCGGCGCCTCGCGCAACCTCACCGTGGTCGCTCAGCCCGGGGACTACTTCACCCTCTGCAAGCCCGGCATGGTGGGCGACGGCGTGGGCAAGGCGAGCTTCTCGGTCACGGGTGACGCCGTCGCCGTCGACGGCCCGGATGCCGACCAGAAGCAGCAAGCGGTCGACCTCTACGCCGCGTTCGTCAAGGACCAGGTCGGCCAGCTGCTCCCGGCCGTGCAGACCTTCACCGCCGCCTACGAGGCGGGCGACGACGCCGCGGCGAAAGAGCAGTTCCCGCGCGTCCGCGCGTACTACGAGCGCATCGAGCCGATCGCCGAGGCGCTCGGCGACCTCGACCCCCGCATCGACTACCGCGAGGTCGACGCCGTGGCCGAGGGCCTGGACTGGACCGGGTTCCACCGCATCGAGAAGGACCTCTGGGTCCCCGCGCAGGACGCGCTGAACGCCGACGGCGAAACCCCGGCGTGGAAGGACTGGGCGCCGTCCACCCCCGCCGAGCGCGCCACCTACGGCGACAAGCTCATCGCCGACACGCAGGAGCTGTACGACTACGTCCACTCCGACGCCTTCACCCAGGCGCTCGACGCGCAGGGCGTGGCCGGCATCTCGAACGGCGCCATCGCGCTGCTCGACGAGGTCGCCACGGGCAAGATCAGCGGCGAAGAGGACTGGTGGTCGGGGACCGATCTGTACGACTTCGCGGCCAACGTCGAGGGCTCCAAGATGGCCTTTTCGCTCGTCCGCGACTTCGCCGAATCGAAGGGCGACAAGGGCGCTGAGCTGGTGACGCGCATCGACAAGGGCTACGCCGACCTCGAGGCGGCCCTCGCCGCGCACGGCTCCGCGGACGCCGGATTCGTGCCCTACTCGCAGCTCACCGAGGCGGACAAGCGCCAGCTGACCGACCTCATCAACGCCCTCGCCGAGCCGCTGTCGCAGCTGACGGTCACGGTGCTGGAGTGAGCGTGAGCCACGACGAACAGACCTCTGCTGCCGCCGGACCCTCGGGTTCGGCGGCAGCCGCGTCGCCGTCCGGCCCCGACGCGTCGGCGGGCGTCTCCCGCCGCGACCTGATCGGCCTCGCGATCGGCGCGAGTGCGACCAGCCTCGTCGTCGGCGCGGGCGCGGGTCTCGTCGGGGGAGCGGCCTACGGCCAGGATCAGGCGCGACGGGTGATGGATGCCGTGGCCCCGGCATCCGGCATCCATCAGCCCGGCATCACGACCCCGGTGCAGGAGCACCTGCATTTCGCCGCGTACGACATGATGGCGCGGACGACCCGCGACGACCTCGCGGAACTGCTGTCGGACTGGACCTACGCCGCGAACCGCATGATGCAGGGCCTCGACGTCAGCGCGACGGGTGCCCTGGGCGGTTCGCCCGAGGCTCCGCCGGACGACACGGGGGAGGCCGTGGGTCTTCCGGCGAGCAACCTCACGATCACGTTCGGCTTCGGGCCGTCGCTCTTCGACGCCCGTTTCGGGCTCGAGGGGCAGCGCCCGCCGGGCCTCGAACGGCTGCCGGCGTTCCTGGGCGACGACCTCGATCCGCTGCGCTCCGACGGCGACCTGTGCATCCAGGCCTGCGCCGACGATCCGCAGGTGGCCGTCCACGCGATCCGCAACCTCAGCCGGATCGCCTTCGGGCGCGCGACGATCCGCTGGTCGCAGCTCGGTTTCGGCCGCACCTCCAAGACCACCGCCGCGCAGACGACGCCGCGCAACCTCTTCGGGTTCAAGGACGGAACGGCCAACATCCTCGCCGACGACACGGCCGCGCTCGAGGAGAACGTGTGGGTCTCGGCATCCGAGGGTCCGGCGTGGCTCGCGGGAGGGTCGTACCTCGTCGCGCGGCGCATCGCGATGCTCATCGAGACGTGGGATCGCACCCGCCTCGCCGAGCAGGACCGCGTCGTCGGTCGCGACAAGGGCGCGGGGGCGCCGCTGTCGGGCGGCGACGAGTTCACCGCGCCCGACTTCGGGGCGACGGATGCCATGGGCAAGCCCCGCATCGATCGGCGCAGCCACGTGAGCCTCGCGCACCCCGACAACAACGGCGGTATCCGCATCCTGCGCCGCGGCTACAACTTCGTCGACGGCACGACCGACCTCGGTCGGCTGAATGCCGGGCTGTTCTTCCTGTCGTTCCAGAAGAGCCCGGATCGCTTCATCACGCTGCAGAAGGCGCTGTCGACGGATGCCATGGGCGAGTACCTCCGCCACGTCGGCTCGGGGCTGTGGGCGGTGCCCCCGGCTCCGGCGTCGGGCGCGTCGATCGGGGCGGGGCTGCTCGGCGCCTGAGGGGTGGGGTCGTCGCGGCGTCCCGGTCCCGTCGACGGGCTCAGGGACCTGGGTGCGAGGCGGCTGAGCCTGTCGAAGCCACCGGTGCCGCGTAGACGTCTCTACCGCGACCCGCGACCCGCGCCGAGCTCGCGGTCGCGGAAGAGCCACGGCATCCGGGGCTCCACCAGCGGGCGAGTGAGGCGCCGCACCGGACGACTCGACAGGGCGACGGCGATCGCCACGCTCGCGAGCGCCACCACCGGGATCCACAGCCCCATCGGCTCGAGGCCCCGCAGCACTCCCGACTGGCGGAACGGGTAGAGCACGAACGTGTGCAGCAGGTAGACGTACATCGTGTACCGACCGAGGTGCGTCCAGCGGGTTTCGCGGCGGGGGATCAGCACCAGGAACGCGGCCATCAGCGCGAGCGCGAGCGCGATGATCGCGAGCCGCACACCGCCCGCCCACCACTGCGGCGCGTCGAGGTCGGCATAGGCGTCGACGAAGAAGAACCAGGTTCCCAGCCGCACGTCGCGCCAGGTGTCGACGAAGACGAAGGCGAGCGCCGCGGCTGTGACCAGAACGGTCGCGGCGGCCGCCCGGAGCCACACGGGCCGCGCGGCGAGCAGCCCCGCGCGCGCGACGACGTCGTGCTCGCGCAGCCACCATCCGAGGGTGAAGAAGGGCAGCAGGCCGAGGAAGCGCGAGAGCGAGAACGTCGAGTCGATGCTCGGCAGGTAGCCGGCCACGATCGAGATCGCCAGGGCCCACACCACGGGCGCGCGCAGCAGGGCGAGATACGGCAGCACGAGCCGGAACAGTGCGAGGGCGAGCAGGAACCACAGCGTCCACGACGGTTGCGCGGGGTCGAGGTTCGTCCTCCCCGTGACGAGGAAATGCGTGATCGTCCACAGGGTCTCGAAGATGAGGTAGGGCGCGATGAGGTCGGTGAACAGGCGCGCCATCCGGCGCCGCGTCGGCTCGGCCGACGACGAGAAGTACCCCGCAATCAGCGCGAACAGCGGCATGTGGAACGCGTACACGAGCAGGTAGAGCGCCTCCGCGGCATCCGAGTCGTAGGTCAAGCGCTGGATCGCGTGGCCGAACACGACCAGGACGATCGCGGCGAACCGGGCGTTGTCCCAGAACGCCGTGCGTGTCTTGGGGGGCGAGGTCAAGGCATCCGTCATCCCCGGCGACGATAATCGCGTCGGCGAGAGGGGGCCACGGGGGTGGATCCCGGATGCCGATGGGGTACGGCGGAATAAACCCCGGCGTGGTGCGTTCCACCATGTATATTCAGATGCATACAAAACAGGAGGCGCATCATGGGTGAGACGAACAACTGGCCGGGCATGCAGTTCGGTGTCATGACGGTGAGCGACATCACCCAGGACCCGACCACGGGCACGACCCCGAGCGAAGCTCAGCGCATCAAGGACACCCTCACGATCGCCCGGCACACCGAAGAGGTGGGCCTCGACGTCTTCGCCCTCGGCGAGCACCACAACCCGCCGTTCTGGTCGTCGTCGCCCACGACGACGCTGGCGTACATCGCCGCGCAGACCGAGCGCCTCATCCTCACGACGTCGACGACGCTGATCACCACGAACGACCCGGTGAAGATCGCCGAGGACTTCGCGATGCTGCAGCACGTGTCGGGCGGCCGCGCCGACCTCATGCTCGGCCGCGGCAACACCGGTCCGGTGTACCCCTGGTTCGGGAAGGACATCCGTCAGGGCCTGCCGTTGACGATCGAGAACTACGACCTGCTGCACAAGCTGTGGCGCGAGGACGTCGTCGATTGGGAAGGGAAGTTCCGCACGCCCCTGCAGGGCTTCACCTCGACCCCGCGTCCCCTCGACGGCGTGCCCCCGTTCGTCTGGCACGGCTCGATCCGCACGCCCGAGATCGCCGAGCAGGCCGCGTACTACGGCAACGGCTTCTTCGCGAACAACATCTTCTGGCCCAAGGAGCACTACCAGCGCCTCATCACGCTCTACCGCGAGCGCTTCGCCCACTACGGCCACGGCACGCCCCAGCAGGCGATCGTCGGTCTCGGCGGTCAGGTCTTCATGCGCGCCAACTCGCAGGACGCCGTGCGGGAGTTCCGCCCCTACTTCGACAACGCCCCCGTCTACGGCCACGGCCCGAGCCTCGAGGACTTCAGCGAGATGACCCCGCTGACCGTCGGATCGCCGCAGCAGATCATCGACCGCTACGCCGCGATGCGCGAGACCTTCGGCGACTACCAGCGTCAGCTCTTCCTCATCGACCACGCAGGGCTGCCCACCAAGACGGTGCTCGAGCAGCTCGACATCCTGGGCGGTGAGGTCGTGCCGGTGCTGCGCAAGGAGCTGCAGAAGAACCGCCCGGCAGAGGTGCCCGACGCGCCCACGCACGCCAACCTCGTCGAGAAGATCTACGCCGGTGCCGCCCCGCGCCAGGCCGTCCCCGGTGCGAACCGCGGCGACAACATGGTCTCGGGAAGCCCCTACCAGGATGCCGCGCCGCGCTCGGGCAGCGCGTTCGGCGCCGCGGCGACGAAGGTGGGTGCCTGAGATGGCCGCCCGTCGCATCGCGGTCGTGACCGCGGGACTGTCGACGCCCTCGTCGACGCGGATGCTCGGTGACCGCCTCGCCCACGCGGCGCTCGCCGAACTGCGTGAGCGGGGGATCGAGGCCACGGCCGACGTCTTCGAACTGCGCGACTACGCGCACGACCTCACCGACAACCTGCTGACGGGCTTCGCCCCGCCGGCGCTTGAGCAGATGATCAACACGGTCGTCTCGGCCGACGGCCTGATCGCGGTCACGCCGATCTTCTCGACGAGCTACTCGGGTCTGTTCAAGTCGTTCATCGACGTGCTCGACCCACAGGCCCTCTCCGGCACTCCGGTGCTGATCGGCGCCAACGCCGGCACCGCCCGTCATTCGCTCGCCATCGACTACGCGATCCGTCCGCTGTTCACCTACCTGCACGCGAATCCCGTACCGACCGGGGTGTTCGCGGCATCCAGTGACTGGGGCTCGAACGCCGACGAGGTCGCCCCGCTGGGCTCGCGCGTCGACCGCGGCGCCCGCGAGTTCGCCGACGCGATCGCAGCCCGCGAGCCCGTGCGCGACGCCGACCCGTTCGACCCCTCCTCGTACCTCGGCGAGGGCCGCTCGTTCGGTCACCTCCTCGGCGGCTTGTCGGGGGAGTGACCCGTCTCGATGCCCCGTCGCCTCGTGGGTGGCGGGGCGTCGTCGTGCGTGGGGCGTGATGGGCGTGATCTCCGCGGGTTTCGGGGTGCGGGTATGCGCGTCGGGGAGGGTGTGCACGGGCCGGTTCGAGGGTGCGGGGGCGCGAACTCGGTGATGCGCGTGACCTCCGTCGTTTCCGGGGCCTCCGAGCGGAAGGTGTACGCACCACGGAGAGCTCGTGCGCGGGCGACGGAGCGACGCTCCGCCTAGGGTGGGGGCGAGCAGAAGGAGTCGGGATGGATGCCGCGCAGTGGGACGAGCGATACCGCGCCTCGGCCGGGGGAGTGTGGGCCACCCAACCGCCCGCGGTCGTGCGGGAGATCGTGACACCGCTGCCGTCGGGAACCGCGATCGACGTGGCCACCGGCGACGGACGCACCGCGCTGTGGCTCGCGGAGCGGGGCTGGGCGTGCACCGGTCTCGACTTCTCGAGCGCGGGACTCGCGCTCGCCGCGGCTCGGCCCGGTGGTGACGCCGTCGAGTGGGTCCAGGCCGACGTGCACGAATGGGAGCCCGACGCCCCCGTGGATCTCGTCGTGTCGTGCTACCTCCACCTTCCCGACAGCGCGGCGGCGATCACGAAAATCGCGCAATGGGTGACGCCCGGCGGCACGCTCGTCGTCGTCGGTCACGACGTCGAGAACATCGCCGCGGGAGGCCACGGGCCCTCCGACCCCGCGATCCTCTACACCCCGGAGATGCTGCGCGGCGCGCTCGACGACCGGTTCCGCATCGCGCGGTGCGAACGGATCGTGCGAACGAGCGCCGATGCGGAACTCCGCGAGGGTAACCCCGCGGCGGCGGTCGACTCGCTCCTGCACGCGGTGCGCGTGCGCTGACGCGCGCGGCCCGCGGCGGTGAGCGCACGGCGATCCGCGACCGCAGCGGCGCACGGAACGACCCGCCCGGGAAGCGGGTGCCTCAGAACACGATGTCGTCCGCGCCGCGGAGCTCGCGCGCGGCGACCGGGCGGAGTCCGCGGCGGACGAGGGTATCCGCCGCGACGAGCGGCCCCACGTCTATCCCGGTCTCGGCCGCGATCTCGGCGATCGGCACCTGGAACGTGCGGAACGCCCCCAGCGGGGGCACCACCAGTCCCTGCCGCGTGTCGACCAGGTCGGTCTGATCGAGCACGAAACCGGCGGCCGCCAGGGCGTCGCCCTCGCGCCACGCCGCGATCTTCCAGAAGCGAAGCGGCACCCGGATGCCGCGGTACGGCGGATCGTCGTCGGCGAGCACAGGTGCGGTGAACACCGCCATGCGCTGATCGGTCGTCTCCGCGTACGCGAGCACATGGTCCTCGAGGCCGAGCCAGAGCTCCTTCGACTGATTGAAGCCGGCCGCCTGCGGTGCGGCGTTCGTATAGAAGAACGTGGCCTCGGTGGCATCCTGCGCCTGGTCGGTCGTGCCCCAGCCCGGGTCCCGGCGTCGCACGAGGTGCCCGCGGTCGAGGTCGTTGCGGCTGTAGATCTCGGGCCCCGCTTGCGCATCGGCATCGACGCGCGGGTCGAGACGCCATTCGCCAGTGCGGGGGAGGTCGCGCAGCGTCGCGCCGTCGATCACCACGGCGGTGACGGCCGCGAACCGTCGCCCCTCGTCGAGCAGCACGGAGAAGCGCGGGTAGTCGAGCCGCGTGGTCGCCCGCGCGGGGGAGGGGAGGGGCAGGGGGATGCCGAGGAAGTCCGGGTCGTAGCCGTCGCTCATACGCCCATGGTGCCCGGGCCTTCCGACATCGCGACAGACTGAGGCGATGGAACAGCACGTGAAGACCCGTTCCGACGCGCCCGTGGGCTTCTTCGCCGCGGAGGCGGCCGGACTCCGCTGGCTCGCGGAGGCGCGGGGAGCGCGCATCGCGCGTGTCGCCGAGGTCGCCGACGATCGCATCCGTCTCGAGCGCATCACCGAGACGGGCGCGACGGCCGAGGCCGCGGACGCCTTCGGTGCCGCGCTCGCCGGGACCCACGACGCCGGCGCCCCGGCCTTCGGCTCGCCGCCGCCCGGGTGGGAGGGCGACATCTTCATCGGACGCCGCTTCCAACCCGCCCGCCCGACGGCGACGTGGGGCGCGTTCTACGCCGCGCAGCGCGTCGAGCCCTTCCTGCCGGTCGCGCTCGCCGCGGGGTCTCTGTCGTCATCCGGAGCCGAGGTGGTCCGGCGCGCGTGCGCCCTCGTCGCGGAGGGGGCCTTCGACGACGAGGAGACGCCCGCGCGCCTGCACGGCGACCTCTGGGCCGGGAACGTGCTGTGGGCCGCCGGTGGCGTAGTGCTCATCGATCCCGCGGCGCACGGCGGCCACCGCGAAACCGACCTCGCGATGCTCGCCCTCTTCGGCGCTCCGTTCCTCGACCGCATCGTCGCCGCCTACGACCGCGCGCATCCGCTTCGCAGGGGATGGCGCGACCGCGTGCCGGTCCATCAGCTGCACCCGCTTGCGGTGCACGCCGCGGGTCACGGTCCGTCGTACGGTCGAGCGCTGGTCGAGGCGGCGGAGGCGACGCTCGCGCTGGTCTGAGCGCCGGTCTCGGCATCTGGAATCTCGGGACTCTCGGAAGGATCGGGCGGAGAAGCCCGAGGCGCGCGGCATCGGCGGGTCCGCGCGAGGGCGCCGTCGCGGCCCCGCGTCAGCCCCGCGCGGCCGTCCGCCGCTTCGCCCGGCGGGCGAGGACGAGGTCGACGCCCACGCCGATCCCCACCGCGACGAGGATCGACACCACCACCGCCACCACCGGACCGCCGGGCACGACGGCGGCCACCACCGCGCCGATGACCGCCTGATACGCCGCCCAGGCCAGAGCCGCCAGAGCGGCGACGCCCAGGTACCGCGCCGGATTCACGCGCGCAGCCCCGGCGGCGAGGTTCACCGCGAGACGCGCGAACGGGACGAACCGCGCCGTGAACAGCACGAGTGCGGCGTTGCGGTCGAGGCGCCGGCGTGCCCACTCCAACGCGGCCGACACGCGAGGCCCGCGCATCCACGCCCACCGTTCGACCCCCACCGCGCGCCCCACGAGGTAGCAGCACAGGTCGCCGGCGAACGCGGCGGCCCCCGCGACGAGGATGACACCGCCCAGCGGCGGGGTGCCGTGCGCGACGGCGAGAGCGCCGAAGGCGGTGACCGCCGCCTCGCCCGGAACGACGACGAGGAACGCGTCCGCGAACACCAGCACCGCCATCGCCGGCAGGGCCCACGGGCTCGCCGCGATCGCCTGCAGCCACGCGTCGATCCCGTCCATCCCGTCACTCTCCGCCGCCGATCGAGACGCCCCGCCCACGCGGCGGTGACGCCCCGCGGAGCATCCGGTGAACATCGCGAACGTCGACCCATCACGCGCCCCGAGAGGGCCGCCGAGGTCGCACCCTGGTGTCGTGAGAGTCGCGCTGCTGGCCGAATCCTTCCTCCCGCACATGAACGGGGTCACCGGTTCCGTCCTCCACGTCCTGCGCCACCTGGCCGACGCGGGGCACGAGACGCTGGTCATCGCCCCCCGGTCGGGAGACGTCACCGCCGACCTGCACGGCGCCCGCACCGAGCTTCTGCGCTCGGTGCCGCTGCCGTCCTACCCCGAGGTGCGGGTGGTGTTCGCCCGAGCGGCACGCCTGGGCGCCCTGCTGCGCGACTTCGACCCCGATGTCGTGCACCTGGCATCCCCGTTCGTCCTCGGGTGGCAGGGGCTCGCCGCGGCGGACGCCCTGAAGATCCCCTCCGTCGCCGTCTACCAGACCGACGTCGTCGCCTACTCGCAGAAGTACGGCTTGCCGCACGCCACGGCCCTCGTCGCCGCTCACGTCGCCCGCCTGCACCGTCGGGCCACGCTCACCCTCGCTCCCTCGTCGGCGTCGACGCGTCAGCTCGAGGAGCTCGGCGTGGATCGCATCCGCCGCTGGAGTCGGGGAGTGGATGCCGTGCGCTTCGCCCCCGAGCACCGCGACGACGCGTGGCGCGCCGAGGTGGCGCCGCACGGCGAGCGCATCATCGGGTACGTCGGTCGCCTCGCGCCCGAGAAGCAGGTCGACGACCTCCGCGTCCTCGCCGGCCTGCCGGACACCCGCGTGGTGATCGTCGGCGACGGTCCCTCGCGCCCCGCGCTAGAGAAAGCCCTGCCGGATGCCGTCTTCACGGGCCACCTGTCCGGAACGGCCCTGTCGTCGGTCATGGCCGGGTTCGACGTCTTCGTGCACCCGGGCGAGAGCGAGACCTTCGGGCAGACCATCCAGGAGGCCCTGGCCAGCGGCGTCCCGGTGGTCGCGACGGGAGTCGGCGGTCCGCTGGATCTTGTGCGCTCGAGCGTCGACGGCTGGCTCTACAAGCCCGGCGACCTCGACGACCTGCGCGCGCGCGTCGCCGATCTCGTCGGCGACGAGGCGAAGCGCCGCGCCTTCGCCCGCGCCGCGCGCGGCGCCGTGCAGGGGCGCACGTGGGCGGCCCTGACGGGCGACCTCGTCGGACACTACGCGGATGCCATCGCCCTCCGCCGCATCGACGACAACCTCCTCCTGCGCGGCGGGCCGCGCCCGGCTGCCGTCGAGGCCACGCGCACACGGGGTCGCTGGACCCGCTTCGTCGCCCTCGGCGACTCGTTGACCGAGGGGCTGTGCGACGCGTCGCGCATGCCCTCGGGCCAGTTCCGCGGGTGGGCGGACCGCCTCGCGGAGCTCCTCGCGCACACGAGCGACGAGGGGCCTTTCCGTTACGCGAACCTCGCCGTGCGCAGCCGCCGCGTGCGGCACCTGATCGACGAGCAGATCCCCGCGGCCCTGGCCCTGCAGCCCGACCTCGTGTCGATCCTCATCGGTGCCAACGACCTCGTCGGGCCGGCCCCGGTGATTCCCGCCCTCGTGGCGGAGGTCGAGTCGGCGGTGCGCGCGGTACGTCGCACGGGCGCCGACGTCCTGCTCGTCACGACGTTCCTCCCTCGACGGCCGGCGGCTCGCATCTTCGCCCGCCGCTTCGCGGCCTACAACGTGCATCTGCGCCGCATCGCCGCGGAACAGGGGGCGATCCTGCTCGACCTGGAGGCCGCCGCCGAGATCGGGGAGTTGCCGCTGTGGGCCGACGATCTGGTGCACCTGCGCTCGTCAGGGCACCGGCTCGTCGCCTACCGCGCGGCGGAGGCGCTCGGCGTTCCCGACGCACGAGCCCTGCTGGGCCTCGATGAGGCGCTCCACGCCGACGACGATGCCCCGCGCGGCGGATGGCTGACCCGTGACGCGCTGCCCTGGGTGTGGCGCCGAGTCCGCGGTCGCACCGCGGGTGACGGCATCCACGCGAAGCACGAGGGATACGTCGAGCTCCCCACCCGCGGCGATCGGGAGCGCACCCCCGCGTCGTGACGCACGCCGATGCCCGGGGCGACTGCCCGGAGAGGACCCTGGTGCCGGCCGAGGGTCCGGTGGCTTCGATAGGCTCAGCCACCTCGCACGGGGAGGACCCTGAGCTCGTCGAAGGGGCCGTGATCGGCGCCCGGCGCCGAGCCGGCGCTCAGTACCAGCCGGTCTGCTCCGAGTGCGCCCATGCTCCGCAGGGAGAGCCGTAGCGCGCGCTGATGTACGACAGTCCCCACGAGATCTGCGTCGCCGCGTTCGTGCGCCAGTCCAGACCGGCGGATGCCATCTTCTCGCCCGGGAGCGCCTGGGGGATGCCGTACGCGCCGCTCCACGGATTGAGGGCGTCGGCGCGCCAGCCCGACTCGCGATTCCACAGCGAGACGAGGCAGGAGAACTGATCGTCGCCCCACCCGTAGGAACGGATCGCGCCGCGCGCATGGTCGCGGGCCTCGCCCGGGCTCATGATCGGGCCCGCGGGTGCCGTCGAGCCGCCGCCGGAGCCGCCCGACCCTCCGCCGTTCGAGCCGCCTCCGCCGCTGCCGCCGGAACCGCCCCCGCCGGAGCTCCCGGCCCCGCCGCCGGCTCCTCCCGACCCGCCACCGGAACCGCCGGGATTGCCGGACCCGCTGCCGCCGGAGCCGCCCGTTCCCGAGCCGCCGGATCCGCTCGATCCGGAGCCGCCACCGGTCGCGCCGCCGGCCTCGGCGGCGTCGCGTGCGGCCTTCTCGCGTTCACGGGCTGCGCGCTCCTGGGCTGCGGTGGTCTCCTTCAGGGCGGCGAGTTGCGCGTACAGCTCGTCCAGTCGCGACTGCGCCGCCGCGACACCGGCCGCTTCGGCATCCGCTTCCCCGCGGGCCGCGGCCGCGGTGGTCTCCGCTTCGGCCGCGAGCCGAGCCGCTTCGGTGCGCGCCGCCTCGGCCTGCGCGCGGAGTGACGTCGCGACGTCGGCGGCCGATCGGGCGTCGCCCGCGGTGCGCGCGCTGACGGAGGTGACGTGGTCGAGGAGACCGAGCCGTTGCAGCAGCGAATCGGGATCCGCCTCGGTGAGCAGCTGAGCGACCAGGGGCCCGGCGCCGACCGTCCGATACAGGCGGGCGGCGCTGGCCCCCGCGCGGCTGCTCGCCTGCGACAGGGCGGCATCGGCCGCTGTGCTCTGCTCGGTCAGGGTCTGAGCGCGCGCGGACGTCGTGTCCGCGAGCCGGCGCGTGCGCTCGGCGGCGGCGGACGCGTCCAGCGCGCGGCGGGAGGCGGACGCTGCCGCCGCCTCCGCGGCATCCAGCTGGTCCTTCAGCGCCGCCACGGCCGACTCGTCGACAGCGGCGGGACGCGTGCTCGTCGCGGTCGACGCGACCGAGGCGGAGGCGGAAATCGGCAGGAAGGTCGCGCCGACGACCAGGCACGCGGCGACCGTGTGACTGGTGAGACGCGTGAGACCCATGAGGTCACGCTAGAGCACGAAGGCGTGGCGCGACCACCCCGGAGCGGTCGTCGCTGGTAGGGTGAAGCCCGAATGCCGTCTTGGCATCCGCTCAACTACATATGAGCTCACGGAGCAGGCCGGCAGACGCTGGTCCCCTGTGGTGGACTCCCCGTCGGAACGCCGGGTGGTCGTCTACTGGTGGCCAGTCGCCGGGACTTCCGGGTCGATTCGTCGGCGCGCCCTTTCTGCCTGTTCCTGCTCCTTCGCATGTCAGCTCGTCGCCCACACGGGGCGGCGAGCCTAAACAAAGAAGGAGGGACCTCTTGGAAGGTCCAGAAATCACCGCCGCCGAGGCCGTTCTCGACAACGGCCGCTTCGGCACCCGTACCATCCGTTTCGAGACCGGACGCCTCGCCCAGCAGGCCCAGGGCGCCGTCGCCGCCTACCTCGACGAGGAGACGATGCTCCTGTCGGCCACCAGCGCCGGCAAGCACCCCCGTGAGGGCTTCGACTTCTTCCCGCTGACCGTCGACGTCGAAGAGCGTTCGTACGCCGCGGGCAAGATCCCCGGCTCGTTCTTCCGTCGCGAGGGTCGCCCCTCGACCGAGGCCATCCTCGTGTGCCGCCTCATCGACCGCCCGCTGCGCCCGTCGTTCGTCGACGGCCTGCGCAACGAGGTCCAGATCGTCGTCACCGTGCTGTCGATCGCACCCGGCGAGTTCTACGACGCCCTCGCCATCAACGCGGCATCCATGTCGACCCAGATCTCGGGTCTGCCGTTCTCGGGCCCCATCGCGGGTGTGCGCCTGGCGCTCATCCCCGGCCAGGGCGAGCACGCCGACCAGTGGGTCGCCTTCCCCACCGTCACCCAGCTCGAGGACGCCGTGTTCGACCTCATCGTCGCGGGCCGCGTGCTCGACGACGGCGACGTCGCCATCATGATGGTGGAGGCCGAGGCCACCGAGGGCAGCTGGAACATGATCAAGGGCGGTGCGACCAAGCCCAACGAGCAGGTCGTCGCCGAGGGTCTCGAGGCCGCGAAGCCGTTCCTGCGCCAGCTCGTCGACGCGCAGAACGAGGTCGCTCGCACCGCGTCGAAGGAGATCCAGTCGTTCCCCGTCTTCCCGGCCTACAGCCAGGAGACCTACGACTTCGTCGCCGGTCGCGCCTACGACCGTCTGGTGCCGGTGTACCAGATCGCCGACAAGCAGGAGCGTCAGAACGCCGACGACGAGGTCAAGACCTCGGTCAAGGAGCAGCTGCTCGCCGCCGTCGAGTCGGGCGAGCTGCCCGCCGTCGCGACGCTGGAGTTCAACGCCGCGTACAAGTCGGTCACCAAGACGATCGTCCGCGGTCGCATCCTCGCCGAGGGCGTCCGTATGGACGGCCGTGGCCTGGCCGACATCCGCCCGCTCGACGCCGAGGTGCAGGTCATCCCGCGCGTCCACGGCTCGGCGATCTTCCAGCGCGGCGAGACCCAGATCCTGGGCGTCACCACGCTGAACATGCTCAAGATGGAGCAGCAGATCGACTCGCTCTCGCCCATCACGAGCAAGCGCTACCTGCACCACTACAACTTCCCGCCGTACTCGACCGGTGAGACCGGTCGCGTGGGGTCGCCGAAGCGTCGCGAGATCGGCCACGGCTTCCTGGCCGAGCGCGCGCTCGTGCCGGTGCTGCCCAGCCGCGAGGAGTTCCCCTACGCGATCCGTCAGGTGTCCGAGGCCCTCGGCTCGAACGGTTCGACGTCGATGGGCTCTGTCTGCGCCTCGACCCTGTCGCTGCTGAACGCGGGTGTGCCCCTTCGCGCTCCCGTCGCCGGTATCGCCATGGGTCTGGTGACCGACGAGGTCGACGGGCAGACGCGCTACGCCGCGCTGACCGACATCCTCGGCGCCGAGGACGCCCTCGGCGACATGGACTTCAAGGTCGCCGGTACCTCCGAGTTCATCACCGCGATCCAGCTCGACACCAAGCTCGACGGCATCCCGTCGTCGGTGCTGGCCGCCGCCCTCACCCAGGCTAAGGAGGCTCGCCTCACGATCCTCAACGTCCTGAACGCCGCGATCGACGCTCCCGACGAGATGGCGCCCACCGCGCCCCGCGTCATCAGCGTGCAGATCCCGGTCGACAAGATCGGTGAGCTCATCGGCCCCAAGGGCAAGACGATCAACGCCATCCAGGACGAGACCGGCGCGCAGATCTCCATCGAGGAGGACGGCACCGTCTACATCGGCGCGACCGACGGCCCCTCGGCCGAGGCCGCCCGCGCCCAGGTGAACGCGATCGCCAACCCGACCAACCCCGAGGTGGGCGAGCAGTTCCTCGGAACGGTCGTGAAGATCGCGACCTTCGGTGCGTTCGTCTCGCTGCTCCCCGGCAAGGACGGCCTGCTGCACGTCAGCGAGGTGCGCAAGCTCGCCGGTGGCAAGCGCGTCGAGAACGTCGAGGACGTGCTCTCGGTCGGTCGCAAGATACTCGTGCGCATCACGAAGATCGACGACCGTGGCAAGCTCTCGCTCGAGCCCGTGCTCGACGAGGAGGCCACCACGCCCGAGCCCGCCGACACGCAGAGCTCGGCCGCCGCGAGCGAGGGCCCCGAGGCTCCCGCCGAAGGCTGATCGCGCGATCACCGGATGCCCGTCCCGCTCGATGCGGGGCGGGCATCCGTCGTGTGACGCACGTGGTCAGCGGGGCTCATGTGACAGCGCCGCGCGCAAGCGTTACGCAATGTTTATCGCCGGGCCGGGTGAAACCGCAGCCTCGTCAGGGCGAACGCATACGCTCGAAGAACGTCGGGGGGCGAGGGCGTGCGGCATATCCGCACCGGTTCCCGGCGCGAGAGGGGATCCCACCATGAGCGGCTCGGGCGTCGACGAGACGGCCTCGCCGCGCCTGCGTCGGGATCGCGCTCCGCACCCGTCCGCCCCCATCACCCTGCAGGGGCCGGGCCTCGGCTCCCACGTGCGCGTCCCCCTCGGCGAGACCGGCTTCGACGTCTTCCCGCTCTTCCTCGGCGGCGGGGAGTTCGGCTGGAACGTCGACGCCGGCGCCAGCCACGAGATCCTCGACGCCTACGTCGAGCTCGGTGGCAACGCCGTGCACACGGCCGACAGCTACGCGGCCGGCCGCAGCGAGTACATCATCGGCGCGTGGATGCGGTCGCGCCGCCTTCGCGATGACACCGTCCTGACCGTGCGGGTGGGCGGTCATCCCGACAACCCCGGTCTCGACTCCGTGAACCTCGTGCGGGCGGTCGAGGCGTCGCTCACGCGCCTGGGCACCGATCGCATCGACGTCCTCTCGCTCGACGCCGCCCGCGGCGACACGGCGATGCTGGAGGACACCCTCGCCACGAGCGAGTGGCTCGTCGACTCCGGCAAAGTGCGCGCGATCGGCGCCCACGGATACACCGCCGCCCAGCTCGTTGAGGCGCGCATCCTGTCGTCGGCGGGGTATCCCCGCATCACGGTGCTCGACGTGCCGTACAACGTGCTGCGGCGCTCGGAATTCGACGGCGATGTGCGTCTGATCGCGTCCGCCCAGAACATGGCGGTGACCCCGTCGCATCCTCTCGCCCACGGTTTCCTCGCGGGCGAGACGCGCACGCGCGGGCAGTCGACGCAGTCGGTGCGCGGCTCCCAGGTCGCGGCCCACCTGAACCGGCGCGGCTCGCGGGTCCTTCGCGCGCTCGACACCGTCGGCAACGAACTCGGCATCCCGGATGCGGCGGTGGCGGTGGCATGGCTGCTCGCGCAGAAGATCATCACCGCGCCCATCGTCAACGCCTTCGCTCCGCGCCACGTGGTGGAATGCATGCGCGCCGTGGGCGTGCGGCTGAGCCGCTCTCAGCTGTCGGACATCGCGCGCGCCGCCGAGTGAGGGCCGCCCCCACCGGGGCGTGACGTAGGCTGGGAGGACCGGCCGGGGGACGGCAGATCGACAACGGGGTGAGCTGACGTGACGCACTACATCTACCTGGTGCGCCATGGCGAGCACCAGGATGCCGAGCACGGCCTCTCCGACGGCCCCCTGTCGCCGCGCGGTCAGCGTCAGGCGGCGTTGCTCGCCGATCGGCTGTCGGGTCTTCCCCTCGACGCGGTGTGGCACTCGCCCCTCGAGCGCGCCGCGCAGACCGCGCGCGCCGTCGCCGACCGCCTCCCGTCGGTCTCGCCGGAGTCGTCGGCGCTGCTGTTCGACTGCGTCCCCACCGGAATGACGCCCGAGACCCCGGCCGCGTACGAGCCGTTCTTCGGCTCGGTGACCGAGGCCGAGATCGACGCGGGACGCGCGCAGATGGCCGACGCGACCGCCGAGTTCCTCGCCCGCAAGGCGGGGGAGGTGCACGAGCTGGTGATCACCCACAACTTCGTCATCTCGTGGTTCGTCCGCGAGGTGCTGCAGGCTCCCGACTGGCGTTGGATGACGATCAACCAGGCGTACTGCGGACTCACGGTCATCGCGCAGAAGAAGGGCCGCCCCTGGACGCTGCTGTCGCACAACGACCTGGCGCACCTGCCGGTCGAACTGCGCACGGGACTGGTCGACCCGCTGCCGGTCTGACCGGGGTGCCACTCCGACCGGGCCGCCCATCCGATCGGGCTGCCGCGGAAGAGACGGCCGGTCTGACTCGGCTGGTGGTCCGATCCGGCTGCCGGTCCACCCCGTCGGCCGGTGCGCTGCCGACGGCACTCCGCTCCGGATGCCGCTCGCGCGGCGCGTCTGTGGACACTGCCCGACCCGCGACGGCGCCGACGCCTAGGCTGGTGGCATGACCACACGCGTTGCCATCGTGGGCGGAACCGGCAAGCTCGGCGGAGTCATCCGCGAGGTCGTCGAGGCCGAGGACGGATACGAGGTCGCCGCCGTGCTCGGCTCCCAGTCCGATCTTGCCGAGCTCGACGGAGCCGACCTCGTGGTCGACGCCTCGACGCCCGCGGTGTCCATCGATGTCGTCCGCGCCGCCATCGACCGCGGACTCAACGTACTCGTGGGCACCTCGGGGTGGTCCAACGAGCGCATCGCCCTCGTCCGCCCGCTCGCCGAGGCGGCCGGAACCGGTGTCGTCTTCATCCCGAACTTCTCGCTCGGGTCGGTGATCGGCAGCGCCCTGGCGGCTGCCGCGGCCCCGTTCTTCCCGTCGATCGAGATCGTCGAGGCCCACCGCGACACGAAGGTCGACTCGCCCAGCGGCACCGCGGTGCGCACGGCCGAGCTCATCGCCGCGGCCCGCGCCGACGTCGGTCCCGTCGAGTCACCGCACGTCGACCAGCGTGCTCGGGGCCAGCGCGTGGCATCCGTTCCGATCCACTCGCTTCGTCGTCCGGGCGTCATCGCCCGGCAGGAGACCGTGCTCTCGGGCGCGGGCGAGTCGCTGACCCTCGTGCACGACACGATCGACCCCACCACGGCATACGCGCCGGGGATCCGCATCGCCCTCGCGGCGGCTCGCGACGCGCGCGGCGTCACGATCGGTCTCGACAGCTTCATCGACATCGGCGTGCGCACGCGGCCGGTCGAGACCGGCGCCCCGGTGTCGGACGGCGACGTGTCGGGTCAGGTCGCGAGCGCGACGAGCGCATGAGGGTCCGCATCGCCGTCGCCGTCATGACGGTGCTGCTCCTGCTCTACGTCGTCCTGGCGGGGCAACGGGCGCTGGTCCTGCTCGCCAGCGGCGAGACCGTCGGCGTGGTCATGGGCATCGCCCTTCTCGTCCTGCCGTTGCTCGCCCTCTGGGCCATCGGGCGCGAACTGTGGTTCGGCGTCCGCGCGCAGCAGATCGGCGAGAGGCTCGACGCCGAGGGCGGACTTCCCGACGAAGACCTGCCCGTGCGGCCGAGCGGGCGCGTCGAACGCGCCGACGGCGACGCCCTGTTTCCGCGCTATCGCGCCGAGGTCGAGGCTGATCCCGCCGACTGGCGCGCGCGCTACCGTCTCGCTCTGGCTTACGACGCCGCGGGCGACCGTCGGCGTGCGCGCGAGGCCGTGCGCACCGCGATCCGTCTCGAGGCGGCGGAGCGACGCGGGCGCTGAGTCCGCGCGGTCGCCGCTCCGCCGTCGCTCGTCAGCCGGCCGCGGGGACGGCGGAGGCGACCGCGTCCTCGACCGTTCTGTGCGTGAAAGAGAAGCCCGTGTCGTTCAGGACCGTCGGTTTCACGTCGGCGTCGGAGGTGAGGAGGGCCTCGGTGGCATCCGTCCCGAGAGCGAGCTTGACGCCCCAGATCGGCGCGCGCAGCACGTACGGGCGGTTCATGCGCCGCGCCAGGGCGAAGCCGAGGTCGTTCGCCGTCGCCCGGGTCGGGCCCGTCAGGTTGACGGGGCCGTCGATCTCGGAGTCGATCACGTGACGGATGGCGCGCACCTCGTCGTCGAGCGAGATCCACGGCCACACCTGGGTGCCGCGTCCGATGGGTCCTGAGATGCCGAGCTTGGTGAGGAGCAACAGGGGCTTCAGGACACCCTGCTCGTGCACGACGGGCGCCGTGCGCAGCAGGGCGACGCGCGCCTTGTCACCCGCGTCGCGCGCGGCGGACTCCCACTCCACGCAGATGTCGGCGAGAAGGCCCGTGCCGCGGGGCGAGCCCTCGGTGAGCTCGACGCGCGGCTGCGAGCCGTAGAAGCCGGTCGCACTCGCGTTCACGAGCGCCGGAGCATCGTCGCCGAGAGCGCGGACGGCGGCGGCCAGCGTGCGCGTCGGCGTCACCCGCGACCACAGCAGCGTCGACTTGTACGACGGGGTCCACGGGAAACGCCCGATCGAGGCGCCGTTCAGGCACACCACGGCGTCGGCCCCGGCGATGACGTCGGGGTCGAGAGGTGTGGCGTCTTGAAGCCACTGCCGCTCGTGCGGGGCCGAGGGGGCGTGGCGCACCAGCGAGGTGACCTCGACGCCGTCGCTTCGCAGGGAGTCGAGAAGCGCCGAGCCGATGAGGCCCGACGCGCCGGCGATGACGACGCGTCGGGCCGGGGTCTCAGGCAAGCGTCGCCTCGAGGGTGATGTCGATACCGGCGAGGGCCTGCGACACGGGGCAGTTCGCCTTCGCGTCGGCCGCGATCTTCTGGAACGTGGCGTCGTCGAGGTCGGGCACGACGGCGTTGACGTTGAGGTGGCTGCCGGTGATACCGGTGCCGGGTTTGAAGGTGATGGATGCCGTGGTGTCGACCGACGTCGGCGGGGTGCCGTTGTCGGCGAGGGCGTTGGACAGCGCCATGCTGAAGCACGCCGAGTGGGCGCCCGCGAGCAGCTCCTCCGGCGTGGTGACCGAGTTCGAGCCTTCGCTGCGCGCCTTCCAGTTCACGTCGAACGTGCCGATGCCCGACGAGGTGAACGTGACCTCGCCCGATCCCTCGAACAGGCTGCCTTTCCAGGCGGTGGTGGCTTCGCTCGTGACGGCCATGGGGAACCTCCGTTGATCCGGCGCGATCGGGGGTGACCGCGACGCGGCCAGCCTAACGAGGGGTTTCGACGCTGCGCGGGACTTGACAGCCCCGTCTCACGGACCGCTCAGGCGGTGGTGGGTCCGCGGCGGCCGAGCAGTCCCGCACGCTGCAGGACGAGGTACAGCTGACAGCCGAGGCACAGTCCGAAGACGGCGTTCAGGAACGCGGCGACGAAGGCCATCGCCGCCGCGATCGGCAGCGCCCAGGGCACTCCGGCCAGGTGCAGCAGCAGACCCACGGCCGTCACGAACAGTCCCACGCCCTGCGCGAAGCGCGGCGGGCGCGGGTCTTCGAACTCGGTGGGCGGAGCGAGGCGGGGCTGGACGACCCGGCGGTACAGCACGCTCCACGGCGCCGTGCGCGGAGCGGCGACGCCCCACACGAACAGGAGGGCGACGATCAGGAGGAGCAGGAAGCCGGGATCGGCGGCGCGCTGCGCGATCGAGGCCTGCGTGAGCGTCCAGATCGTCGGAGCGAACGTCTGTCCCGACGCGGGCTGGTTCGCGAAGAACCCCACCTCGGCGCGCGTGGAGATACCGACGAGGCTCAGCAGCGTCGCGACCACCAGCAGAACGGCGGTGACGGATGCCGCGAACCGCGGGCCGCGGGCATCGATACGCGAGATGTCAGGCACGGGCCGCCTCCTTCTTCAGGGTGTCGAGTTCGAGCTCGACGACCGACCGGCCGGGCGTTCCGCCGAAGCGCGTGCGCACGACCCCGCGACGATCGAGCACGAGCGTCGTGGGCGTCTGCAGCACCCGGAAGTGCTGCGCGATGTCGGGGCGGTGCGTGAGGTCGACGTCGAGATGACGGACGCCGTCGCGGGCATCGGCGACCTCGCTGAGCATCCGGTGGACCCCGGGGCAGCGCGCGCACATCTCGGTGCTGAACTGCAGGAGGGTCGCCTCCTCGCCCAGGCCGTCGGCGCCGAGACGGCGCGGGTCGACGACCTCCGCCGAGTCGATGGCGCGTGCGCGGCCGTCGCGGCGGCGCCAGAGGAGTCCCGCGGCCGTCGCCACGACGACGAGAGCCGCGATCGAGATCAGCGCGATGGTCAGGTCCACGACGGACAACGGTAGTGCGCCGTGACGGACCGCGGGCCGATGAGTCCTCGCATGACGCACCCGCTCAGCGTTCTCACGGCCGGGCCTCTGCGGCATCCCCCTCCTCCCCGGGCACGGCCGCCGCGGGGCGGGTGTGGACGATCGGCGTGACGGGGGCGCACGCGGGTATCGTGAAGCGCGTGACCGCCGACACCCCGACGCCCTACGAAGACCTGCTCCGCGACGTCCTCGAGCAGGGCGTGCACAAGTCCGATCGCACCGGTACGGGCACCACGAGCGTGTTCGGCCGGCAGATCCGGTTCGACCTCGCCGAGGGGTTCCCTCTGGTGACGACCAAGCGCGTGCATCTCAAGTCGATCGTCTACGAGCTGCTGTGGTTCCTCCGCGGCGAGTCGAACGTGTCGTGGCTGCGGGAGAACGGCGTCACGATCTGGGACGAGTGGGCCGACGCCGACGGCGAGCTGGGGCCCGTCTACGGCGTGCAGTGGCGCTCCTGGCCGACCGCCGACGGCGGCACCATCGACCAGATCGCCCAGGTCGTCGAGCAGATCCGTCGCGATCCCGACTCGCGTCGCCTGATCGTCTCGGCGTGGAACCCCGCCGACATCCCCGACATGGCGCTCGCGCCGTGCCACGCGCTCTTCCAGTTCTACGTGGCCGACGGCAAGCTGTCGTGCCAGCTGTACCAGCGCAGCGCCGACATGTTCCTCGGTGTCCCCTTCAACATCGCGTCCTACGCCCTGCTGACGCTGATGATCGCGCAGCAGACGGGCCTCGAGCCGGGTGAGTTCGTATGGACCGGCGGTGACTGCCACGTCTACGACAACCACCGCGAGCAGGTCGCCGAGCAGCTCACGCGCGAGGCGTACCCCGCCCCGACGCTGCGCTTCGCGCGCACCCCCGACTCGATCTTCGACTACACCTACGACGACATCGTCGTCGAGGGGTATCAGCACCACCCCGCCATCCGCGCGGCCGTCGCCGTATGACCTCGGTCGGTCTCGTCTGGGCCGAAGCCCATGACGGCATCATCGGCGCCGAGGGCGGGATGCCGTGGCACGTCCCCGAAGACATGGCGCACTTCCGCGAGGTCACGGGCTCGCACGACGTGATCATGGGGCGTCGCACGTGGGAGTCCCTTCCGCCGCGATTCCGCCCCCTCCCCGGGCGGCGCAACATCGTGGTGACCCGCTCCGACGCGTGGACCGCTGAGGGGGCCGAGCGTGCAGGATCGCTCGACGAGGCCCTCGCGTCGGCCCGCGGAGCCGAGGTCTGGGTGATCGGCGGAGGCATGCTGTACGCCGAAGCCGTCGACCGCGCCGACGTCCTCGAGGTGACGCGTCTCGACCTCGCGGTCCACGGCGACACCCGCGCTCCGTCGACGCGGGGCTGGTCGCGGGTCGCCGCCGACCCCGCCGAGGGATGGCACACCTCGCGCAGCGGCATCCGGTACCGCTTCGAGACGTACCACCGGGGAGACTGAGATGACGCGCACCGCGGTGATCACGGGGGCGAGTTCGGGCCTCGGCGCCGAGTTCGCCCGGCAGCTCGCCGCGCGCGGCGCCGACCTGGTTCTCGTCGCCCGCGACGCAGCCTCCCTGGAGGTCGTCGCCGCCGAGGTGCGCGAACGTCACGGCGTCGCGGTCGAGGTGCTCAGCGCCGACCTCCTCGACCCCGACGCTCTCCCGCGCGTCGAGGAGCGCCTCATGCTCGGCGACGTCGCCGTGCTCGTGAACAACGCGGGATTCGGGCTCGACCTGGCCTTCGAAGAGAACGACGTCGATGCCGAGGTGCGCCACCTGCGACTGCATGTGGAGGCCGCCATGCGGCTCACGCATGCCGTGTTGACTCCCATGCTCTCGCGGGGGAGCGGCCGCATCGTCAACGTCGCCTCCGTCGCCGGGTTCGTGCCGCGCGGAACCTATGGCGCCGCGAAAGGGTGGCTCATCTCGTTCAGCCGCTGGGCGAACGTCGTCTACCGTCCACGGGGCGTGACAGTGACGGCGGTCTGTCCGGGCTTCGTGCACACGAACTTCCACGAGCGCCTCGGCCTCCCTCCGGGGCAGGAGGGCGTGCCCGATCGCCTGTGGCTCGACGCGGCCACCGTGGTGCGCGAGGGATTGCGCGACGCCGCACGGGGGCGTTCGGTGTCGGTGCCGTCGTGGCGGTACAAGCTCCTGGTCGCCGGGTCGCGCCTGCTGCCCGACGCGGTGGTCGTGCGCGCGGCGTCACGCGGGCGCTGATCCCCTTCGCGTCTCAGCGGAACCGACCCAACCGGATCCCGGCGAAGGCGAGGGCGGCGATCGTCTCCCCGTCGGTGATGCCGCCGCCCGCGATCAGCGCGAGCGCCTCGGCGAACGGGATCCACCGCACGGCATCGATGCCCTCCTCGCTCTGCGAGGCCGTGGCATCCGTCATCGACAGGCCGCGCGCGAGGAAGACGTGCTCGGGGGCCTCGGCGATGCCGTTCAGGGCGTTCATCGCTCCCAGATCGTGCCACTCGGATGCCGTCACCCCGGCCTCCTCGAGCAGCTCGCGTCGCGCCGCGATGAGCGGATCCTCCCCGTCGGACCCGCCCGCGGGGATCTCGAGCGAACGACCCGTCGTGTACCTCTCGAGCTCGACGAAGCAGAGGCGCTCGTCGTCATCGAGCGCTACGACGAACACCGCGGGGTTCTGCATGCGCACGACCCCGTAGATGCCGTCGCCGTGCGGGCCGGTCACGTCATCCTCGCGGACGTTGATCCAGGGGTTCTCGTACACGGTGCGCGTCGCGCGGGTCGTCCATGCCATGCGCTCACCCTAGGACGCCCTCGCCGTCACGCATTGTTCACACCGACTGCGGGGGAGGCCGGGGGAGGACGCCGCCGAACCGATAACCTGGGATCATGAC
Organism: Microbacterium sp. NPDC007973; assembly: GCF_042958465.1. Classification (NCBI taxonomy): domain Bacteria; kingdom Bacillati; phylum Actinomycetota; class Actinomycetes; order Micrococcales; family Microbacteriaceae; genus Microbacterium; species Microbacterium sp. NPDC007973. Next base: position 217,429 of record NZ_JBIBJJ010000001.1, on the reverse strand, counting down.
GCACTCCGGCAATCCCTTCGGTCAGGTGCTCGTCGCGCTCATCACTCCGATGACCGCCGACGGCGAAGTCGATTGGCCCGCCACCGAGAAGCACATCGACGACGTCATCACCGCCGGGGCTGACGGCATCGTCGTCACCGGCACCACGGGCGAGACCTCGACGCTCACCGACCCCGAGAAGCTGCGTCTGGTCGAGGTCGGCAAGAGCGTGTCGGCCGGTCGCGCCAAGATCATCACGGGCGGCGGCTCGAACGAGACCGCGCACGCGATCGAGCTCTACAAGGCCAGCGAGAAGGCCGGTGCCGACGGCATCATGATCGTCACGCCGTACTACAACAAGCCCACGCAGGCCGGCATCCTGACGCACTTCCGTCTCGTCGCCGACGCGACAGACCTGCCGGTCATCCTCTACGACATCCCCGGCCGCACGGGTGTGCCCATCACGTACGAGACGATCCTGCGCCTCGCGAAGCACCCCAACATCCTCGCGATCAAAGATGCCAAGGGCGACTTCAGCGAGGTCAGCCGGGTCCTGAACCAGACCGACCTGATGTACTTCTCGGGCGACGACGCCAACGTCCTCCCGCACCTCTCGATCGGCGCGTCCGGCCTCATCGGCGTCACGGCGAACATCGCCGCGGCGCCCTACCGGACGATCGTGGATGCCGTCAACGCGGGCGATCTGGCATCCGCCACCGCCGCGCACAAAGGCCTCGAACCGCTCGTCCGCGCCGTCATGACGCACGTGCCGGGCACGGTCGCGGCGAAGTACATCCTGCACGGCCTCGGCCGCATCGGCAGCCCCCGGGTCCGCCTGCCCCTCGTCGGGCCGGAGGAGTGGGAAGCCGCCGTCATCGAAGACGAGTTGGCCCTCGTGAAGAACGTGGCCGGCGCCGACTTCTCCAACTTCCGCCCCGACCGCAACGCGGCCGCCGGCGGCGCGCTGCCGAAGGTGCACGGCACCACGAGATAAGCATCGGCGTCCGCCGAACCGCGGCCAGGGACGCCACACAGAGGGATGCCGCACGGCGGCATCCGAGGAGGCACATATGCCCACTACCCCGTTCGATCCGCCCGCGCTCGCCGCGGGCACCCTCCGCGTCATCCCGCTCGGCGGCCTCGGCGAAGTCGGTCGCAACATGACCGTCTTCGAGTACGACGGCAAGCTGCTCGTCGTCGACTGCGGCGTGCTCTTCCCCGAGGAGCACCAGCCGGGCGTCGACCTGATCCTGCCCGATTTCGAGCCCATCCGGCACCGTCTCGACGACATCGTCGGCGTCGTGCTGACCCACGGCCACGAGGACCACATCGGCGCCGTCCCTTACCTGCTCAAGCTCAAGGGCGACATCCCTCTCATCGGCTCGGGGCTCACCCTCGCTCTCATCGAGGCGAAGTTGAAAGAGCACCGCATCCGCCCCTACACCCTCACGGTGGCGGAGGGGCAGCGCGAGCAGGTCGGTCCGTTCGATCTCGAGTTCGTCGCGGTCAACCACTCGATCCCCGACGCCCTCGCCGTCGCGATCCGCACCCCTGCGGGTCTCGTTCTCGCCACGGGCGACTTCAAGATGGACCAGCTGCCGCTCGACGGTCGCATCACCGATCTCCGTGCATTCGCGCGTCTCGGCGAGGAGGGCGTCGACCTGTTCCTCGTCGACTCCACCAACGCCGACGTGCCCGGGTTCACGCCCACGGAGCGCGGCATCGGCCCCGTGCTCGACCAGGTGATCGCCAAGGCGCCTCGCCGTGTCGTTGTCGCGAGCTTCTCCAGCCATGTGCACCGCGTGCAGCAGGTGCTCGACGCCGCCCACGCGAACGGTCGCCGTGTGGCGCTGCTCGGGCGCAGCATGGTGCGCAACATGGGGATCGCGGCCGACCTCGGCTACCTGAACGTGCCGGACGGCGTGCTCATCGACTACAAGAAGGCGCGCGACCTGCCCGACGACGAGATCGTCTACATGTCGACCGGGTCGCAGGGCGAGCCGATGGCCGTCCTCAGCCGCATGGCCAACCTGGATCACGCGATCGAACCCGGCGAGGGCGACACGATCATCCTGGCATCCAGCCAGATCCCCGGGAACGAGAACGCGATCTACCGCGTCATCGACGGGCTGACGAAGCTCGGTGCGACCGTGGTGCACAAGGGCAATGCCAAGGTGCACGTCTCGGGTCACGCCGCGGCGGGCGAGCTGCTGTACTGCTACAACATCCTCAAGCCCAAGAACGTCCTCCCCGTGCACGGCGAGTACCGCCACCTGATGGCGAACGCCAAGCTCGCCCGCGAGACCGGCATCCCCGAGAAGAACACCATCCTCGGCGAGAACGGCACGGTCGTCGATCTGCGCGACGGCGTGGCCGAGGTCGTGGGCCAGGTCGACATCGGCTTCGTATACGTCGACGGGTCATCGGTGGGCGAGATCACGGATGCCGACTTGAAGGACCGACGCATCCTCGGCGAGGAGGGGTTCATCTCGGTCATCGTCGTCGTCGACTCCGCGACCGGCAAGATCGTGTCGGGACCCGAGATCCATGCCCGCGGCGTCGCGGAGGACGACAAGGTCTTCGACAGCGTGAAGCCGAAGATCGCGGCGGCACTGGCCGAGGCCGCGAAGTCGGGGGTCCGCGACAACCACGCGTTGTCCCAGGTCGTGCGTCGCACGATCGGACGCTGGGTCAACCAGTCGCTTCGTCGTCGGCCCATGATCGTACCGATGGTCATCGAGGCCTGAGCAGCCGAGCAGAGCGGAGCGCCGCGGGGATCGACCCGCGGCGCTCCGTCGTTCCCGGGTTCCGTCTGCGATCACCCCGTGAGGCGAGGCGGGCCTGGTAGGGGCGCCCGGGCGGTCGTCGTGGCCACGTGGGTATGCCCACGCTCGCTATCATGCGGGCATGCCCGGTCTCCCGATCCGTGCGGCTGTCCGTTCCGACGGCGCCTTCCTCGCCGACATGACCGTCGAGGCCGCCAACTGGCGCGCCGGCGGCGCCCGCCCCCGTCACGAGGTGCTGAGCAGTCCGGACCATCGCCGGTACATCGCCGGGTGGCTGCGGCCGGGCGACGCGGGCTTCGTCGCCGAGTCGTCGACGGGGGAGCCGATCGGCGCCGCCTGGTATCGGATGTTCCCGCGCGACGAGCCCGGGTTCGCCTGGATCGGAACGGGCGTGCCCGAGCTGATCATCGGCGTGCGGCCCGTCTGGCGGTCGCACGGAACGGGACGAGCCCTGCTGCAGCACCTCGTGGACCACGCTCGCGGCGAGGGGTATGCGCGCCTCAGCCTCAGCGTGGAGCGCGACAACTTCGCCGTGTCGCTGTACCGCTCGGAGGCGTTCGCCGTCGTGCGGCGGGGGATCGGCCGCGACGTCATGGTCAAGCGCCTGCGCTGAACCCCGCGTCGGTACCTGCGAATGTCAGGGGTCGCGCCTACCGTGGAGGCATGGCTCGTACCTCGTCCCCGTCCGGCGGTCGCGCCCCCGCGAAGGGGTCGTCGCGATCGAAAGCCTCGGCGCCCGCGCCGAAGCGCTACGTCGACGAGCCCGAGAAGCCTCCCGTCGCCGCCCGCGCCTGGATGGCGGTCGCCCACGGCGTCGGCGGGATGTTCCGGGCGTTCGGCCCCGAGAACCTCGAGCGCGATCAGCGACGCGACGGCTTCCCGTTCTTCCTGGTCGTGCTCGCCGTCCTCGGTGCGGTCGTCGAGTGGTTCTTCATCGGCACAGAGGCCGCTGCCCTCATCAGCGCCTACAGCTTCGGCGCGCTCTTCGGCCGCGTCGCGTTCGTGCTCCCCGTCCTGCTCCTGCTGCTGGCGGGCTGGCTCTTCCGGCATCCCGCATCCGTCCACGACAACGGCCGCGTCGGCATCGGATTCGGGCTGTTCATCGTCACCCTCGCCGGCTTCTGTCACGTCGCCGGTGGTCGTCCCGTGCCGAGCGAGGGCGGACTGCCCGCCCTCAGTCCGGCGGGCGGCATCGCGGGCTGGATCGTGGGGGAGCCCCTGGCCTTCGCGCTCACCGACGTGGGCGCCTACATCGCGCTCTCCCTGGTGGCAGTGCTCAGCGTGCTGATCCTCACCAAGACGCCCCCCAACCGCATCGGACGCCGGCTCGGCGATCTCTACGCCTGGATGTTCGGGGTCGAGCGCTCCGAGCAGAGCGATGCCACCACGAAGGTCCTCGCCGTCGACGACGCCGACGACGAGCCCGCCGAGAAGTCGCTGCCCTGGTGGCGACGCAACAGGTCGGGCCGCGAAGAGGACGCCGACGGATCCCTCGGCTCCGACGACCTCACGACCCTGCTCTCGCCCGGCACGACGCAGGGTGGTTTCGAGTCGGCGATGGTCGAGCCGGAGCCCGTCGCGCCCCGCGCGAAGGCGCCGACCCCGCCGCCGCTCCCGCCCGCGCCCGATGCCCTCACCGAGGTCTTCGACGCGAGCGCTCTCGCCGGTGCCGTATCCGGACGCGGTCTGCACGACGATTCGTCGATCGATCTGGGCGACGACGACGATCTGCCGGGCATCTCAGGGCTCGGCGGCGACAGTGCCGGTGCGCCGCCCGCCGCGAACTACCGTCTGCCCGCCGTGACGGCGCTCGCGACGGGGACGCCCCCCAAGGCCCGCTCCACGGCGAACGACGCGGTGGTCGCCGCCATCGAGAGCGTGATGGAGCAGTTCAAGGTCGACGCGCGGGTGACCGGGTTCTCGCGCGGTCCGACCGTCACGCAGTACGAGATCGAGGTCGGGCCCGGGGTGAAGGTCGAGCGCATCACCGCGCTGACCAACAACATCGCCTACGCCGTCGCCTCCAACGAGGTCCGCATCCTCGCCCCGATCCCCGGCAAGAGCGCGATCGGTGTCGAGATCCCGAACGCCGACCGCGAGATCGTGACGCTCGGCGACATCCTCCGATCGGATGCCGCGACCTCGTCGACGCATCCCATGACCATCGGCGTGGGCAAGGACGTCGGCGGCGGCTTCGTCGTGGCCAACCTGGCCAAGATGCCCCACCTTCTGGTCGCCGGATCTACGGGTTCGGGCAAGTCGAGTTTCGTCAACTCGATGATCACCAGCCTCCTGATGCGCGCCAAGCCGTCCGACGTGCGCATGGTGCTCATCGACCCCAAGCGTGTCGAGCTGACGTCCTACGCGGGGGTGCCCCACCTCATCACGCCGATCATCACGAACCCCAAGAAGGCCGCCGAAGCGCTGCAGTGGGTCGTGAAGGAGATGGACATGCGGTACGACGACCTCGCGTCGTTCGGCTTCCGTCACATCGACGACTTCAACAAGGCGGTCGTCGCGGGGGAGATCCAGCTGCCGGCCGGGAGCGAGCGGGTGCTCAAGCCCTATCCGTATCTCCTGGTCGTCGTCGACGAGCTGGCCGACCTCATGATGGTCGCCCCCCGCGACGTCGAGGACTCGATCGTCCGCATCACCCAGCTCGCCCGTGCGAGCGGCATCCACCTCGTCCTGGCGACGCAGCGTCCGTCGGTCGACGTCGTGACCGGCCTGATCAAGGCGAACGTGCCCTCGCGCCTCGCCTTCGCCGTGACGAGCGTCACCGACTCCCGCGTCATCCTGGATCAGCCCGGTGCCGACCGGTTGATCGGTCAGGGCGACGGTCTCTTCCTGCCCATGGGGGCGTCCAAGGCCGTCCGCGTGCAGGGAGCGTGGGTGAGCGAGCAGGAGATCGAGAAGGTCGTCGCTCACGTCACGCAGCAGGCTCGGCCCGAGTACCGCGCCGACGTGCAGGCGGCCGCCGAGAAGAAGGAGATCGACGCCGACATCGGTGACGATCTCGAGCTCCTGCTCGCGGCCGCGGAGCTGGTGGTCTCGACGCAGTTCGGGTCGACTTCGATGCTCCAGCGCAAGCTGCGCGTCGGTTTTGCGAAAGCGGGGCGCCTGATGGACCTGCTCGAGTCGCGCGAGATCGTCGGTCCCTCCGAGGGATCGAAGGCCCGCGACGTGCTCGTCACCAACGAGCAGCTTCCTGCCGTCCTCGCGCGTCTGCGCGGCGATGAGGCGCCCGAGGCCCCCGCGGCCGTCGCAGACGACGACCGGTACGGCGAGGACCCGATCGAGGCGCAATACGAAGGGCTGCCTGTCGTGGAAGACGACGAGGGCTCCGAAGACGCCTGGCAGCTGACGGGACGCGACTGATGGCCGTGCACCCGCAGCTCCCCAACGCGATCACGATCGTGCGCATCCTGTGCGCACCGGTCTTCCTCTGGCTTCTTCTGGTCGACGCGGGGGAGGGCGGTGCCCTCCGCTGGGCCGCCGCCATCCTGTTCATCGTCGCCATCGCGACGGACGGGGTCGACGGGTACATCGCCCGGCGATACGAGATCGTGAGCGATCTCGGTAAGCTGCTCGACCCGATCGCCGACAAGGCCCTCACCGGAGTGGCCTTCGTCGGGCTGTCCATCCTCGGGGAGCTGCCGTGGTGGGTGACCATCATCGTGCTCGTCCGTGAGATCGGCATCACGATCTACCGCTTCATCGTCGTCAGCAACCACGTGCTCGCCGCGGCGTGGACGGGCAAGCTCAAGACCGTCTTCCAGGCCGTCGCGCTCTCGATCGCCCTCATCCCGTTCGCCGGCCTCTCCGACGCGGGAGCATGGCAGGGCACCGTGTGGTGGGTCTCGGTCGTCACCATGACGATCGCCGTCATCCTGACCATCGCCTCGGGCATCGACTACGTCGTGACCGAGGTCCGTGCTGCACGGCGGAGCCGAGGGCGCCGGTGATCGACGGCGTTCCCGACGACCTCGACGAGACGCTCGTCCGCGATCCGCGCGAGAGCGCGGCGGTGCTGCTGGACCGTCTCGCCGAGCTGGGGTGGACGATCGCCGTCGCGGAATCGCTCACCGGCGGTCTCGTCGTCGCATCTCTCGTCGATGTGCCGGGCGCTTCGCGGGTGGTGCGCGGGGGAGTGGTCGCGTACGCGACCGACCTCAAACACAGCGTGCTCGGCGTCGACCAGGCCCTGCTCGACGCGCACGGCGCCGTTCATCCCCGCGTGGCACGCCAGATGGCGCGCGGGGTCAGAGATGTCCTCGGTGCGGACGGCGTCTCCGCCGACGTCGGCGTCGCGACGACGGGAGTGGCGGGTCCCGACGAGCAGGACGGACAGCCCGTCGGCACGGTGCACATCGCGGTCTCGACGCCGTTGGGCACCCGCGTCGACTCGCTGGTGATCGCGGGGGACCGCGACCGTATCCGCCGGGAGACCGCCCATCTGGCCATCCGGCGGGTCCTCGCGGCCCTGTGAATCCTCGTCCGTGGAGCATCGACGCCGAGTGCGGGAACAAATGATCGCACACTCCGGTTTCGTCCAGCGATTCCCATCCGGTGCACAGCACGCGGCATTAGGGTGACCACAGATGGTGTTTTACAGTTGCTCATCCGGGCAGCGACGGAATCAGCAGTGAGGAGGGCCCCAAATGATCCTGGTTCGTCAAGAGATCGGCGAAGTCCTGCGTGACCTCCGCCAGCAGAAGGGCCGTACCCTCCGCCAGGTCGCCAGTCGCGCGAGCGTCGCCCTCGGCTATCTCAGCGAGGTCGAGCGCGGTCAGAAAGAAGCCTCGAGCGAGATCCTCGCTTCGGTGGCCGAAGCGCTCGACGTCCCCATCTCGACCATCATGCGCCAGGTGGGCGACCGGCTCTCCGTGCTCGAGGGCCTCCAGACCTTCCCCGACGTCGTCCCCGACGAACTCGTCGCCGCGGTCGAGCCCGAGCTGTCGCTGCGCTGACGTCGCCTCCGCATGCGTCGTAGCGAATTCGATCGCGCCGTCGCCGATTAGTTCGGCGCCCGTGGTGGCTCCCTGCTGACCGATCTCGTGTTGTCGGCGGTGGGGGGACGCACGAGTGCCGATGCTCTCGCGGCCGGCGTCGATCCTCGCGACGTGTGGCTCGCGCTCTGCGCCGAGACCGACGTACCGGAGAACCGTCGGTACGGCGTCGGGCGGCTCGAACCGCGTCGGTCCTGAGACGTCGATCTCGGTATCGCCCCGGTCGGCCACCCGTGAGGCCGGCTCCTTTCGGCAGCGCGGATCGGGGTCGAACGGGTGCAGCCTGATGCACGCGCCCCGTAGGGCCGCGCGCCGCCGAGCTTTCGGGACTCGCAGACGAGATCCCGGCGTGTCATCGAATCTACGTTCGATTCGGGCGTAGGCTCCTTCACAACGAGGTTCGTTCCCCGTTCATCCACAGGAAGGCCGTCTCCCGACACCAATGTCGGAGGCCCTCTCTAACGTGAGGAACGTCGAACGACACTCTGAACGCCTTGTCGGGTGCCCCCATCGTCGATGGGGGACGCGACAGCCTATAGGCGACCGGAACGCGAGCAGAAAGAAGACGTCATGCCCTCACCCGCAGAGCGCGAAAAGGCCCTCGAATCCGCCCTGGCGCAGATCGACCGGCAGTTCGGAAAGGGCTCGGTCATGCGACTGGGCAGCGACGACCGCGCCCCGATCGAGACCATCCCCACCGGCTCCGTCGCCCTCGACGTGGCCCTCGGCATTGGCGGCCTGCCGCGCGGTCGCATCATCGAGATCTACGGACCGGAGTCGTCGGGTAAGACGACGCTGACGCTCCACGCCATCGCCAACGCGCAGCGTGCCGGCGGCATCGCCGCGTTCATCGACGCCGAGCACGCGCTCGACCCCGAGTACGCCAAGAAGCTCGGCGTCGACATCGACGCTCTGCTCGTGTCTCAGCCCGACACCGGTGAGCAGGCCCTCGAGATCGCCGACATGCTGATCCGCTCCGGCGCGATCGACCTCGTCGTCATCGACTCCGTCGCCGCTCTCGTGCCCGAGGCCGAGATCAAGGGCGAAATGGGCGACTCCCACGTCGGTCTGCAGGCGCGCCTCATGTCGCAGGCGCTCCGCAAGCTGACGGGTGGTCTGAACACGACCAAGACCACGGCGATCTTCATCAACCAGCTGCGCGAGAAGATCGGTGTCTTCTTCGGTTCTCCCGAGACGACGGCGGGTGGAAAGGCGCTGAAGTTCTACGCCTCCGTGCGCCTCGACATCCGTCGTATCGAGACTTTGAAAGACGGCACCGAAGCGGTCGGAAACCGCACCCGCGTCAAGGTCGTCAAGAACAAGATGGCGCCGCCCTTCAAGCAGGCCGAGTTCGACATCCTCTACGGCGTGGGGATCTCACGCGAGGGCAGCCTGATCGACTTCGGCGTCGAGCACGCCATCGTGAAGAAGTCCGGCGCGTGGTACACGTACGAGGGAGAACAGCTCGGGCAGGGCAAGGAGAACGCCCGCAACTTCCTCATCAAGAACCCGGATGTCGCGGCCGAGATCGAGTCGAAGATCAAGACCAAGCTCGGCATCGGTGGAGCGCCTGCTGTGGCGGCACCCGCCGACGACGAGCTCGCCCAGCGCCGCCCGGCGTGATGAGCGACGACACCAAGGGCCCCGTCCGTCCGCGTTCGTCAGGTGGCGAAGACGGGCGGGGTTCCTCGGCGTCGGATTCGCCGGACTCGCCGTGGGCCCATGTCGCCGACACAGGGGTCGCAACCGCGAGCGATGACGGCAGCGCGCCAGCGGATCCACCCGCTTCGCGTCACGACGACACTGGCGCGCCCACAGGCTCGACCGCCTCGGGTGAAGACGCCGACGCGCCCTCAGATTCGACCGACTCGCGTCACGGCGCCGACGCGCGCGCGGGCCGGACGGCTTCCCTGCGTGCTGTCGACACCGATCTCGCACCGGTCATTCCCCTGTTCGGGGTGTCGGCGGCGACGCGCTCCGGCCGCGCCTCCGAGGGCGCCCACCCGTCGCGCGGTCGTGCCGCTGCCGCGGATGCCACGACGGCGGGTGATGTCGCGGTCCCTCGATCGACCCGTCCGCGACTGAGGGCGCTGAGAAGCGACGCATCGTCCGGCGAGTCCGCTCACGATTCCCCCGCCGCGGCGTGGAACCTCCCCGGCGGTGACCCGCGTTCGCTCCGTGCGACAGACTCTCGCGGAGCCGGAGCCGGAGCCGGAGCCGGAGCCGGAGCCGGAGCCGGAGCCGGAGCCGGAGCCGGAGCCGGAGCCGGAGCAGACGCCGACGCCGACGACGCGTTCGAACGTGCCGAAGCGCTTCTGCTTCGCAAACTCCGTTCGCGCTCGTTGTCACTGGCGGAAGCGCGAACGGCCCTCCGCGGCGTCGACGGCGCGGACGAGGCCGTCATCGAAGAGCTGATCGCCAAGTTCGTGGATCTCGGCTATCTCGACGACGCGGCGTTCGCGGAACAACTCGCGATGTCGGCGATCGAGAAGCGCGGCGAAGGGCGTCGGGCTGTGGCCGAGACGCTGCGCAAGCGCGGCATCCCTCGAGACGTCGCGGAAGCCGCACTTGCAGAGCTTCCCGACGACGATGCGGAACGCGCGCTGGAATTCGCCCGCACCAAAGTCCGCGGCGTAGACGGCAAAGACTTCGATGCGTCGCTCCGGCGGCTGGCGGGTCAGTTGGCGCGGCGGGGATATCCGTCGTCGGTGGCTCTGTCGGCCGCGAAGACGGCGCTGAGCGAGGCGGGGATCGGACGGTCGCGGTCCTTCGGACGGCCGGCGTCGGGCGTGCGGTTCACTCCTGACGACTGACCGGCGTGAGGCGTGCGTTCGCCCTCGACCCGTATGGGGTGTGGGTTCGCCGCTGACCGGCGTGCGTTCACCCCTGACCGGTGTTCGTCCCTGACAGGCGTGAGTCGAGCGTTCAGCCCTGACGACTGTTGCCGTCGGCATCCTGCGGGTCAGGAAGACGCGCGACGACACCCTGCGCCACCATGCGCGCGAGCTCTCGCCGCGACGGCGCTCCGACTTTCACGCGCGCCTGGTACACGTGGGACTCCACGGTCCGGACCGAGAGGAACAGGCGAGCGGCGATCGCCCGGTTGGTGAGTCCTTCGTTCGCGAGGAGGGCGATCTCGCGTTCTCGGGCCGTGAGCTCCTCGGGCGGCGGGGAGGCAATGGGGGGAGGAGCGGGTGCGGGAGCGGGGATCACCGCTTCGGCGGCGGGCGCCGACCACAGAGCGTGAAGACGAAGGTCATCGACGGGCCGCGCGTCATCGGCTCCGACTGACCGGGCCGACGCCCGGCGCACCGCGTTCGTCGCGAGGGGGAGGTCCGTCGTGGCGGCCAGCTGCACGAGCTCGTCGATCTCTGCCTCCGCGGCGATGTCGAGACTCACGAGCCGATACAGGTCGCGGATGCGGAGGGCCGCTGCCGAGCAACCGCGGCTGAGATCGGCGGCGGCGCGCGCGGCGGCGCGCGCCTCGACGACCCGTGCCTCCGCGACCAGGACGGTCGTCTCGACGTAGAGGCGGCTGCGTCGCACGATGAGCGGCCCGTCCTCATCGACATGCGCGAGGATGGCGCGCGCGTCCTCCAGCCGCTGCGCGAGAGCCAATTCCTCCGCGACATCCAGTCTGAGCATCGCGGCCGTGGAGTCGCCCACCGCGGCCGGGTCCCGGCGCATGGCCGAGACCACCTCGCGATGCGCCTGCTCGGGTCGCCCGGACGCAGCGAAGGCGACGGCCGCGGCGATGCCCGCGACGGTGAGTTCGGACGAGCCACCCTCACGCGCGGCCGGACCGAGCTCGCGTGCGAGGCGGTGCTCTGCCGCGGTGCCATCGGCCCCGGCGATCTGGTGGCCGACGAGGAGCGCGAGCAACGTAGACAGGCGATCTCGGGTGGTGATCCCTGGCGGGCGCGGGTCCGTGTCGAGCAGACGCTGTGCGTCGCGGTAGTGGGCCCGAGCGACGGCCCAGCGGCCCCGAAGAGTCTCCATGGTGCCCGCCGTCACAAGAGCCCGCAGTCGTCCGAGGGGCGAGGCGCCGGGGATCGAGACCGCCAATCCGGCGAGTTCGCTCGCCTTCGCGGAGTCGAGCCGGTCACCCGCCCGCGTCGCCTCTTCGAGCAGGCGCTCCACCTGCGCGTCCGCCTCGGCCTGCTCGGGCGAGATCCGTGCCGCATCGGCGGAGAGCGGCATCCCCGCCGCCGCCCGGTGTGCCTGCAGGCGAGCGATCCGACGGCGAGCAGAACCGTCGGTGGCGACGCCGTCCGAGTCGACCGCACCGTGCCGCGCGAGAGCAGCTTCGATGTGCAGCGCCGGGTCGTCGACGGCGGCGAGACCTCGAGCGGCGTGAGCGGCCGCGTGCGCCGTGTCACCCCGGTCATTCGCCTCTCGCGCCGCGTCGAGTGCCACCCGCGCGCGGAGCGCCGGGTCATAGGTCGCTTCCCCCGAGGCGTCAGCACCGAGACGGTGCCATCGTTCGGAGACGGTGACCGCGACGGTGGAGCTCCACCAGTGGTCGGCCTCGCCGAGCATGCGTCTGCCGGCGCCGTCGATCATCGCATCGACGACATCATCGCCGAGCTGCCGGTGCGCCTCGAGCGCGAACAGGTCGTTGGCCGTGAGGCGCTGTTCCGCCGAGGAATCGGCGTGGAGGAGACCGCTACCGAGAAGCGCGTCGACGGCCTCGGGGTCGAACAGGCGTGTGGCGACCGCGAACTCGAGGTGGGCCAGGCGGCGCACACCGGCGAGGCACTCGAGGTCCTGCCGCAGAAAGCCGGCGACGTGGCGTTCCACCGCGACGGCGAGTCGGCTGTCGGGGGCGACGGAGCGGACCGCCCGGAGCGGATCGCGGCCGTCGCGGGCGGCCCGGAGCGCCTCCAGCACGAGTTGACGCAGCAGTGTCCGCGAGCCGTCCGCGCGCCAGATGAGACCTTCGCGCGTCGGCACGTCGAGCAGATCCGCATCAGGGAAGAGCGCGATCATGCGCCGCGCGTCGTCGTCGGTGAGCTCCGACAGATCGATGCGTCGAGCGAAGCCGTCCATCCAGAGGTCGAGGAACGTGCGCCGTACCTCGTCGGCGTCATCGGGGCGGTACCGCGACCGAGCGCGAGCGGTGCGCAGCCCGACGACGGCGGTCGCTCTGCGCGTGGCCACCGCCTGGGCCAGCACACGGGCTGAGGCGGGATCGAGGGCGTCGACGTCGTCGATGACGATCACCCCGTCGATCCGCGTCGGCGACCCTTCGCTCAGACTGCGCAGAGCGGGGTGGCCGGTAGCGGCCAGGGCGCCGAACGGGACGGCCCTCAGCGCTGAGGCCGGCCGGACGATGATGACCTCGCGTCCGCGCTTCTCGACCTCCGCCGTGACGGCCCGGATGACATAGCTGCGCCCGCTTCCGCGCGGCCCCGCCACCACGATGGAGACGCCGGCCTGCACACGGGATGTCAGGTCGATCACGTCCCGGTCGGAACCGATCACTCCGCGCGACCACGAGGTCGCCTGTTCTGTCCGCATACTTCTCCCCCCGGATACCCGCAGGCGGACGGGTCAGCGTGGGCACACACTATCGATCAGCTATGCGCGCCGCTAGGTCGATGAGCGAAGGGATGTGCGCGTTTCGCGATGAGCGTCGATCGGCGGCGCGCATCGAGGGGAGGGGGGACGGGCTTTAGAATTGCTCGCATCATGACCACCCCCGTCTCGACCCCGACGCTCATCGCGCCCTCCGCCGCCGCCCAGGGCGATGCCGGTGCGCGCACCTACGAAGTCCGCACGTTCGGATGCCAGATGAACGTGCACGACTCCGAGCGTCTCAGCGGGTCGCTCGAGAGCGCCGGCTACGTGCGCGCCGAGGCGGGCACCGAGGCCGACGTCGTGGTCATCAACACGTGCGCTGTGCGTGACAACGCCGCGGGGAAGCTCTACGGCACGCTGGGTCACCTGAAGTCGCGCAAGGACGCGCGCGCGGGCATGCAGATCGCCGTCGGCGGCTGCCTCGCGCAGATGGACAAGGAAGCCGTCCAGCAGAAAGCGCCGTGGGTCGACGTCGTCTTCGGCACGCACAATATGGGCTCGCTCCCGGGCATGCTCGAGCGTGCCCGGCACAACGGTGAAGCGGAGCTGGAGATCCTCGAGTCGCTCGAGATCTTCCCGTCGACGCTGCCCACCAAGCGCGACTCGGTGCACAGCGGCTGGGTGTCGATCTCGGTCGGTTGCAACAACACCTGCACGTTCTGCATCGTGCCGAGCCTGCGCGGCAAGGAGAAGGACCGCCGCCCGGGCGACATCCTGAACGAGATCCGCCTGCTCGTCGACGACGGCGCGATCGAGGTCACCCTGCTCGGCCAGAACGTCAACTCGTACGGCGTCGAGTTCGGCGACCGTCTCGCGTTCGGCAAGCTGCTGCGCGCGGCGGGCGAGATCGAGGGCCTCGAGCGCATCCGGTTCACCAGCCCCCATCCGGCGGCCTTCACCGATGACGTCATCGCGGCGATGGCCGAGACCCCGGCGGTCATGCCGCAGCTGCACATGCCCCTGCAGTCCGGTTCCGACCGCATCCTCAAGGCGATGCGTCGGTCGTACCGCAGCGAGAAGTTCCTCGGCATCCTGGACCGCGTGCGCGAGCGCATCCCGCACGCCGCGATCACGACCGACATCATCGTGGGCTTCCCCGGCGAGACCGACGACGACTTCGAAGAGACCATGCGCGTGGTCGAGGCCTCGCGGTTCTCGAGCGCCTTCACGTTCCAGTACTCGATCCGCGAGGGCACACCGGCCGCGACCATGGCCGATCAGGTGCCGAAGGCCGTCGTGCAGGAGCGCTTCGAGCGGCTGATCGCCCTGCAGGACCGGATCTCGGCGGAGGAGAACCAGAAGCAGCTCGGCCGCACCCTCGAGGTCCTCGTCTCGGCGGGAGAGGGCAAGAAGGATGCCGAGACCCACCGCCTGACCGGCCGCGCCGAAGACAACCGCCTCGTGCACTTCGAGCTGCCGGCCGGATCGGCCGTGCCGCGTCCGGGCGACGTCGTGTCGGTCACGGTGACCCACGCGGCGCCCTTCCACCTGCTCGCCGACGCCGTCGACGGCGCGCCGCTGCGCATCCGTCGCACCCGCGCCGGCGACGCGTGGGACCGGTCGCAGGCCGAGTCGTGCGCAGTGCCGGCGCCCGCCGGCGAGGCCGGCGCGCCGCGCGCGGTGTCGCTCGGACTCCCCACGCTGCGCGTCGGCGTGTGACGAGCCCGTCCCTCTGGGCCGTCGTCGGAGCCACCGGTACCGGCAAGACCGGTCTCTCCCTCTCCCTCGCCGAGGCTCTCGCGGCCGAGGGGCGGTCGGCCGAGATCGTGAACGCCGACGCGATGCAGCTGTACCGCGGCATGGACATCGGCACAGCGAAGATCCCGGTCGCGGAGCGGCGCGGCATCCCGCATCACCTCTTCGACGATCTCGCGGTGACCGACGAGGCCGCGGTGGCCTGGTATCAGGATGCCGCCCGCGCGGCGATCTCCGAGATCCACTCCCGGGGTGCCGAGGCGATCCTCGTCGGCGGCTCGGGGCTCTACGTCTCGAGCGTGCTGTGGGATTTCCGCTTTCCCCCGCGGGATGAGGCATTGCGCGCCCGCCTCGAGGCGGAGCTCGAGGGCGAGGGCCCGGGTGCGCTCTTCGCGCGGCTCCGCGAGGCCGATCCCCGTGCGGCGGCGAACATCGACCCGCGCAACGGGCGACGCGTGGTGCGCGCGCTCGAGGTGCTGGCCCAGGGCGGCGAGACGCACGGCGGTGCCCTTCCGGATGCGCCGGAAACATGGCATCCGTCGACGCGCATCGTCACGACGCACGTGGAACGCGCGCAGCTCGTGTCGATGCTGGACGCGCGCGTCGAGGGAATGTGGGCCGCGGGCCTCGTCGACGAAGTCGAGAAGTTGCGCGGCGAGGGACTCGAGCGAGGCGTCACGGCGTCACGCGCGATCGGGTACGCGCAGGCGCTCGCCCAGCTGCGCGGCGACCTGACGCGCGCGGACGCCATCGCGCAGACGCAGGCCCTCACCCGGCGCTACGCGCGCCGACAGGTGTCGTGGTTCCGCCGTTACGCCGACGCCCGCGTCATCGACGCCCGGACGACGGATGCCGCGCACCTCGTGCGCGCGACAGAGGGAGACGATCGATGACCATCGCGATCCGCGCATTTGTGCCGTCCGACGAGGACGCCGTCGTCGCCCTGTGGGAGGAGGCGGGGCTGACCAGGCCCTGGAACGACCCGCGCGCCGACATCCGCCGGAAGCTGACCGTGCAGCCCGAGCTCTTCCTCGTCGCCGTCGACGGGGACGCGCTCGTCGGCAGCGTGATGGCGGGCTACGACGGGCACCGCGGGTGGCTCTACTACCTGGCCGCCGCGGCCTCGCACCGCGGGCGGGGAGTGGGGCGGGCGCTCGTGGCCGAGGCGGAGCGGCTGCTGGAGGCGATGGGCTGCCCCAAGGTGCAGCTCATGGTGCGCCCCGACAACACCGGAGCGCGGGGCTTCTACGACGCGCTCGGCTACGAGCCGTTCGAGACCTGGGCCACCGGCCGGCGACTGATCGTCGACGGTCCCGGACGACCCGACTGAGGCCGCCCGGCCCTGGCACGGCGGATGGCCGGCTGCGGGTCGTCCGTAGACTGGACGCATGTCCTCTCTCGCGTTCACCAAGGGCCACGGCACCGGCAACGATTTCGTGGTGGTCGCCGACCCCGACGGCGAGCTCGACCTCTCCGACGCGCAGGTCGCCGCGCTGTGCGACCGTCACTTCGGCATCGGCGCCGACGGGTTGCTGCGGGTCGTGCGCTCCGCCGCGATCCGCGACGGCGCCGAGGCGGCGGCATCCGGGGCCGAGTGGTTCATGGATTACCGCAACGCCGACGGATCCGCGGCCGAGATGTGCGGCAACGGCACGCGCGTCTTCGCCCGGTACCTCACCGACACGGGTCTCGCCTCCATCGACGAGGGACTGCGGATCGGCACGCGAGCGGGGGTGAAGACACTCACGCGCAGCGACCGCGGGTTCGAGGTCGACCTGGGCGCGTACGCGGTCGAGGCCGACGAGACGCTCGTGCGCGCGAGGGGCCTGAGCGTCGCGCGCCCGGGGGTGGGCATCGACGTCGGCAACCCGCACGTGGTCGTCGCCCTGTCGTCGGATGCCGAGCTCGAGGGGCTCGATCTGACCTTCCAACCCGTACTCGACCCCGCGCCGCGACACGGCGCCAACGTCGAATTCGTCGTCCCGGCCGACCCGCTCGTGCGCGACGGCGTCGGGGCGATCCGCTTGCGCGTGTTCGAGCGCGGGGTCGGCGAGACCCTCAGCTGCGGAACGGGCGTCGCCGCCGCCGCGCTCGCCGTGCGGCACTGGGCGGGCGCCGCCGCTCCCGATCACTGGGTCGTCGACACCCCGGGCGGCACGCTCGGCGTGCGCGTCGCCGAGGGGCGGGTCTTCCTGTCGGGTCCCGCATCGCTGGTGTTCACGGGCGAGGTCGCTCTCGCCTGATACCGGAACGGGGCGTCGGAGCGGAATCGCGCGACGTCAAACGTCGCGGGGAGACGGCGCGTGCGCGCTCGAGCCGTGGCAGCCGGATGCCGGCTCGCGGGCGCGAGCGGATGATTCCACCGACGGGGCTCCGCTCCCGTGCGCGCCCCCTCTGACGACGGCGCGGCGGACGCCGTCGGCTCAGCGGACGACATCGATGAGTTCGCTCGGGGGCGAGCCGTGGCGGCGCACCCGCAGGACGCGGTACCCGCGGCCCGTGGCGGCGCGCTGGACGCCGTAGCCCTCGGGGAAGGTCGCCGCGAGCCAGCGCTGCAGGGAATCGGAGCCGAGGTTGCGCTGGACGACGAACCAGCCGTCGCTGCGCTCCTGCAGGCGCGGAATCCAGTGTTGGAGCATGCCGTGCAGCTCGTTCTTGCCGACCCGGATCGGCGGGTTCGAGCGGATGGTGCGGAACGTCACGTCGTCGGGAACATCTTCCGGGCGCACGGCGTTGATGTTGGTGAGGCCGAGCGACTCGGCATTGCGCCTCACGAGATCGAGAGCACGTTCGTTGACGTCGACCGCCCACACGGTCGCGTGCGGTGACGCGAGCGCCAGCGACAACGAGATCGGACCCCACCCGCACCCCAGGTCGAGGAAGTTCCCACCGGCGGGCGGGGGAGGCGTGTTGGCCAGCAGCACCGAGGTGCCGGCATCCACGTGCTCGGGGCTGAAGACGCCGCCCGCCGTGACCACCTCGAGTTCGCGACCGGCCAGCGTCACGCGGATGCGGCGGAGCTGCTCGGGACTCGACGGCGACGCGCTGAAGTAGTGCTCGCTCCCCATCCGCACAGGATATCCGACCGGAGCCTCGGGTGCCGGGGCGGATAAAGTGCCAGAACATCAGTACCACCGCGGGCCCCGCCCGCGACGAAAGGAACACATGACCGAACAGACCACACCCCCGAGCATCGACGCGTCAGCCGTGGATCCGGTCGACCGTGTGCTCGCGCGCGCCGAAGCGCACCGCGGGGTCCGGGTCTTCGGTGCCGCTCAGGCCCTTCAAGACAGCACCACCGCATACGGCGGCGATAGCGACGGCGACCAGTGGGACCGCGAGGAACGCGCGGCGCTGCGCCGTGTCGTCGGCCTGTCGACCGAGCTCGAAGACGTCACCGAGGTCGAGTACCGCCAGTTGCGCCTCGAGAACGTCGTGCTCGTCGGCGTGCACCCCCAGGGGGAGCAGACGGATGCGGAGAACTCGCTGCGCGAGTTGTCGGCGCTCGCCGAAACGGCCGGAGCGGTCGTGCTCGACGGCGTCCTGCAGCGTCGGCCTCACCCCGATCCGGCGACCTACGTCGGCCGGGGCAAGGCCGCGGAGCTTCGCGACATCGTCGCCGCCGTCGGCGCCGACACCGTCATCGCCGACACGGAGCTCGCGCCCAGCCAGCGGCGTGCGCTCGAAGACGTCGTGAAGGTGAAGGTGATCGACCGCACGACGGTCATCCTCGACATCTTCAGCCAGCACGCGAAGAGCCGTGAGGGCAAGGCCCAGGTCGAACTCGCGCAGCTCGAATACCTCCTCCCGCGACTGCGCGGATGGGGCGACTCGATGTCGCGTCAGGCCGGCGGACAGGTCGGTGCGGGCGGAGCGGGCATGGGTTCCCGCGGACCCGGTGAGACGAAGATCGAGCTCGACCGTCGCCGCATCCGTACGCGTATGGCCCAGCTGCGCAAGCAGCTGCGCGACTTCGCCCCCGCCCGCGAGGCCAAGCGCGCCGAGCGCAAGCGCCACACGATCCCGTCGGTGGCGATCGCCGGGTACACCAACGCCGGTAAGTCGAGCCTGCTCAACCGCCTCACGAGCGCCGGAGTGCTCGTGGAGAACGCCCTCTTCGCGACCCTGGATGCCACGGTCCGCCGCTCCGAGACCACCGACGGGCGCGTGTACACGTTGACCGACACCGTGGGCTTCGTGCGCAACCTCCCGCATCAGCTGGTCGAAGCTTTCCGCTCGACGCTCGAGGAGGTCGGCGACGCCGACGTCATCCTGCACGTCGTCGATGCCTCGCACCCCGACCCGGCCGCCCAGCTCATGACGGTGCGCGACGTGATGGGCGATGTCGACGCGAACTTCGGGCAGGAGATCGTCGTCTTCAACAAGGCCGATCTCGTGAGCGAAGACGACCGGCTCGTGCTGCGGGGTCTCGCTCCGAACGCGAAATTCGTGTCGTCGCGCACCGGTGAGGGCATCGCCGAACTGCGTGCCGCGATCGAGGAGGCGCTGCCCCTGCCGGCGGTCGAGGTGCAGGCGGTCGTTCCGTACGACCGCGGCGACCTCGTGTCGGCGGTGCACGAGAGCGGCCTCATCGTGGCGCAGGAGCACCGCGAGAACGGCACCTACCTGCACGCTCACGTCGGCGCCCGGCTCGCCGCCGAGCTGGCGGCGTTCGAGGGCTGAGGCCCGCGCGGCACGATGGCCCCCTGCGCGTGCGCGCGGGGGCCCATCGCCGTAAGGGCGCTCTTCGGCGCCTCGGCGCCGCGGGTGAGTCGCCCGGACCGCGGCGGCTCAGTCGAGCTCGAGCGCGGGGATACCCGGGGTCTCGAAGCCGAATACCGCGCCGAGGAAGCCGAGTTCGCGCTCGAGGGAGTCGATCACCGTCTCCGACCGGCGGAACCCGTGCCCCTCACCCTCGTACAGGACGTACGCGTGCGGGACGCCGTGCGCCGTCAGGGCGTCGCGGATGGCCTCCGCCTGCGATGGGGGGACCACTCGGTCTTCCGATCCCTGCAGGATCAGCAGCGGCACACGGAAGAGCTCCGGGCGGCTCAGGGGTGAGCGCTCGACGTACACGGCCTCGGCATCGGGCAGAGGCCCGATGAGCCCGTCGAGGTAGCGCGCCTCGAAGTCGTGGGTGTCTTCCGCGAGGGCGCGGGCGTCGCCCACCCCGTAGCGGGAGATGCCGGCTGCGAACACGTCGGTGCGCGTGACGGCGGCGAGCACCGTCCAGCCCCCGGCCGAGCCGCCCGCGATGGCGAGGCGCTCGGGGTCGGCGAGTCCCGCTTCCGCGAGGGCGGATGCCGCGGCGGCGACATCGTCGACGTCGACCACGCCCCACCGTCCCTTCAGGCGGTCCCGATAGGCGCGCCCGTAGCCCGTGGAACCGCCGTAGTTGACGTCGAGGACACCGATACCCCGGCTCGTGAAGAACGCCGTCTTCGCCGACGGAGCGGGGCCGACGTGCGAGGTGGGTCCGCCGTGGACGAGCACGACGTACGGCGGGCGCTCACCCGCCACGGGGGCGACGTCGGGGTTGGTGGGGGCGTAGGCGAAAGCGTGCACCGGACCGTGCGGTCCGTCCGTCGACAGCGCGCGGGCCGTCGGCATCCATTCGTCTCCCCACGGGCCGGCGCCTCCCGTCACGAGGTCGACAACGCCGGAATCGAGGTCGACGAGCCAGAGGCCCGATCGGCCGCCGGCGTCCGAACCCGAGACGAGCACCTGCGAACCGCGGGCGTCGTCGATCGCGGCGCCGGCGACGACGGGGACGTCGAGGGGACGGACGCCGCTCGGTGCGATCTCGACGACCTCATCGGCCCCGTTCGTCCGGACGGCGACGACGCGCCCGTCGTCGGCCGCTCCGAACCACCGGGTTCCGAGTACCCACAGGCCGCCGCCGGTGTCGGCGTCCGCCGGGGCGAGCGGCTGCGCATCGCCGTCGAGGGGGCGGCGGAAGAGGTTCCAGCGGCCTGCGGGGTCGTCCGCGTACAGCAGCTCGTCATCCGCGATCCACACGGGTTGCACGGGCGCGCGGCGCGCACCGCCCGCGACGTCGTGGACCTCGCCCGTCTCGAGGTCGGCGACGCGGAGGACGGTGGCATCCCACGGCATGTCGGGGTGGTCCCAGGCCACCCAGGCCAGGCGGCGACCGTCGGGCGAGAGGGCCGGCTGGGCCAGGAAGTCACTGCCCTCGGCGAGGATCTCCGCCGGCCCGTCGAGGGGGATGCGGACGATGGCCCGGGCCGGGACCCGCGACGACTCGTGGGTCTCGCGCACGGCGAGGAGCACCCCGTGCTCCCAGCGCAGTCCGCCGTGTCGCACGGCGTCGTCGGCGGGGGTCAGCGGGCGCGAGGTCTCGCCCGGGCGGAGGGCATAGACGCGCTGGTCGGTCTTCTCGACGTAGTACAGCTCCCCGTCGTCGGACGCCGTCCAGGCGCCGCCCCCGTACTCGTGCACCGCGGAGCGCGCGTCGGCGGGTGCGGGAAGCACCGTCTCGACGGAGCCGTCGCCGCGGCGACGCTTCACGGCGACGCGACCGGCCTCGTGGGGGACGGACTCGCCCCACCACACCTCGTCTCCCACCAGTCGTGCGCCGTCGACGCGCGGCGAGGCCTGGGCGACGGACGCGGGCGTGATCGGGGAGGGCCAGGAACCGTAGGGGAGGGTGTCAGCCATGACTCCAGCCTAGGCAGGGCGTCCGACATCGACGGAGACCCGCGGTCCTCGCGACGAGCGAGCCGAGAGGGGCGGATGCCATGCCCGAGCGCGCATCCGGCCCCGGGGCGGGGAAGGTCAGACGGCGCGCAGGACGGCGACGAGGCGGCCGAGCACGACGGCCTCGTCGCCCAGGATCGGCTCGAATGCGCTGTTGCGGGGGAGCAGCCAGGTGTGGCCGTCGCGGCGGCGGAACGTCTTCACGGTCGCCTCGCCGTCGAGCATCGCGGCGACGATCTCGCCGTTCTCGGCCGTCGCCTGCGATCGTACGACGACCCAGTCGCCGTCGCAGATGGCGGCGTCGATCATCGAGTCGCCCGACACCTTGAGCATGAAGAGCTCGCCCTTGCCCACGAGTTGGCGGGGGAGGGGGAAGATCTCCTCCACCTGCTGGTCGGCGGTGATGGGCACGCCGGCGGCGATGCGGCCGACGAGGGGCACGAGGGCGGCGTCGCCCAGCGCGGGAACCGTGTCGGCCGGGTTCTCGGCGGCGGCACCGGGGAGGTCGATGAGGACTTCCATGGCGCGCGTCTTGCCCGGGTCGCGCCGCAGGTAGCCGCTCAGTTCCAGCTGGTTGAGCTGGTGGGTCACGCTCGACAGCGACTTCAGGCCGACCGCGTCGCCGATCTCGCGCATGCTCGGCGGATAGCCGTGCCGGGCGATCGATCGCTGGATGACCTCGAGGATGGCGAGCTGCTTGTCGCTCAGGTTCTTGCGTCGCCGAGTCTGCGGACGTTCGCGGCCGGCGGCGGTCGTCGCGTCGGTCATCTGTGCTCCCCTCGCGCCGCTGTCGATGCGGCGGAAATTCGAATGTCGGAGGTTGGTGATGAGGTCTCCGTGTCGAAACCGTATCCGGTGAATGAGCCGGAAGGCAGGGAACGGCGCGCGTGTCGCGTTCGATCCGTCTCCGATATCCGCGGTCTTGACACATCGAAAGTATCGAAGATAGATTCGGAATACAGATTCGCACTCCCGCCCTCCCGGCCGAGGGCGGGGTGCGAATCTCTCCCCACCGAGGAGCACATCATGAGCAGCATCGCCATCACCGCCCCGACCACCCGCCTGCGTATCACCGCGCGCGGCCGCCGTGTCGTCGCGTTCCTGGTCGCCCTTCCCCTCGCCATCGCCCTGGGTTTCGCCGTCGTCGGCGGGGGAGCCGCGCTCGCTTCGAACGAGGCCGGGGCGCCCGCCGGGTCGTTCACCGAGATCACCGTCATGAGCGGCGAGACGCTGTGGTCGATCGCCGAAGAGCTCGCGCCCGCGGCCGACCCGCGCGACGTGGTCGCCGAGATCACGCGTCTCAACGCCCTGTCCGGCGGTTCCGTCACGGCGGGTCAGCGCATCGCCATCCCCGCCGAATACGCTCCCGCGAACTGACCGTCCGCACGGGATCGACGCCGACGGCAGGGGCGATCCGCCCAACCCGCGAGCGTGATCCGTCGGTGTCACCGCCGCCTACGATGGGTGAGGTGAACGTACGCCTCGACGACCTCCCGCTTCGCGACGATCTCCGGGGCATGACGCCCTATGGGGCACCGCAGGCCGCGCTGCCCGTGGCGCTGAACGTGAACGAGAACACGCACCCCGTTCCGTCCGAAGTCGCCGACGACATCTTGGATGCCGTGGCTCGTGCCCTCCGCGATGTCAACCGGTATCCCGACCGCGAATTCACCACTCTCCGTGAGGCCTTCGCGCAGTACCTCGGGCACGGACTGAACCCCGATCAGATCTGGGCGGCCAACGGCTCGAACGAGGTCCTCCAGCACATCCTGCAGGCGTTCGGCGGTCCTGGCCGCTCGGCCATGGGATTCGCCCCCACCTACTCGATGTACCCGATCCTCACCCGCGCCACCGGCGCCCGGTGGATCGCCGGGGAGCGCGCGCACGACTTCACCCTCTCCGCTGAGTTCGCGGCGACGCAGGTGCGCGAGCAGCGTCCCGACATCGTCTTCCTCTGCGCCCCCAACAACCCCACGGGCACCCCGCTGCGCCTCGACGTCATCGAGGCGGTGTACGACGCCTTCGAGGGGGTCGTCATCGTCGACGAGGCCTACGAGGAGTTCGCCCCACGCGATGAGCCGTCGGCCATCTCGCTGCTGCCCGGGCGCCCGCGGCTGGTCGTCTCGCGCACGATGAGCAAGGCGTTCGCCTTCGCGGGAGCCCGCGTCGGCTACCTCGCCGCCGACCCCGCGTTCGTCGACGCGCTCCGCTTGGTGCGGCTGCCGTACCACCTCAGCGCGCTGACGCAGGCCGCCGCGACGGCCGCTCTCGGGCACGCCGACACCATGCTCTCGATGGTCGACGAGATCGTCGCGCAGCGCGACCGCATCTCGGCGACCGTGTCGGCGCTGGGATACACCGCGCACGAGTCCTGGACGAACTTCGTCCTTTTCGGGGGCGTCGACGATCCCGCCGCGACGTGGAAGGCGCTCTACGACCGGGGCGTGCTGATCCGCGACGTCGGCATCCCCCACCACCTCCGGGTCTCGGCCGGAACGGCCGACGAGACCACCGCGTTCCTGGACGCCCTCGCCTCGATAGGATCCCGAGCATGACCGCCCCCGCCACCCCCCGCACCGCCTCGATCACTCGCGAGACGAGCGAGTCCCGCGTCGAGCTCGAGCTCGACCTCGACGGTCGCGGCGTCAGCGACATCTCCACGAGCGTCCCGTTCTTCGATCACATGCTGACGGCGTTCGCGAAGCACTCCCTGACCGACCTGCGCGTGCGCGCGACGGGCGACACCCACATCGACGCGCACCACACCGTCGAAGACACCTCCATCGTCCTGGGTCAGGCCATTCGCCAGGCGCTCGGAGACAAGTCCGGCATCGCGCGGTACGGCGACGCGCTCGTTCCGCTCGACGAAGCTCTGGCGCAGGCGGTCGTCGACATCAGCGGACGCCCCTACCTCGTGCACACGGGGGAGCCCGCGGGCTTCGAGCACCACCTGATCGGCGGGCACTTCACCGGCTCGCTCGTGCGCCACTCGTTCGAGGCCATCTCGATCCACGGCGGCCTCACCGTGCACGTGCGCGTCGTCGGGGGACGCGATCCGCACCACATCGCCGAGGCGGAGTACAAGGCGTTCGCGCGTGCCTTCCGACAGGCCAAGGCCCTCGACCCGTTCGTCGACGGCATCCCGAGCACGAAGGGCGCGCTGTGACGGCCAAGCCGGTCGTCGCCGTCCTCGACTACGGCTCGGGCAACGTCCACTCCGCGGTCAAGGCGCTCGTCGAAGCCGGAGCCGACGCGCGGCTGACATCCGACCGCTCGTTGCTGATGGACGCCGACGGCCTCCTCGTCCCCGGCGTCGGCGCGTTCAGCGCCGTCATGGGCGCCCTGAACGCCAGTCGTGGGGGCGAGATCATCGATCGCCGGCTCGCGGGCGGTCGTCCGGTGCTCGGCATCTGCGTCGGCATGCAGGTGATGTTCGAGCGCGGCATCGAGCGCGGCACCGACACGCCCGGACTCGGTGAGTGGCCGGGCACCGTCGACGAACTCGCCGCCCCCGTGCTGCCGCACATGGGGTGGAACACGGTCGCCGCGGGGGAGGGATCGCGTCTTTTCGAGGGCATCGAACGAGAGCGCTTCTACTTCGTCCACTCGTACGCGGCGCAGGAGTGGTCGCTCGAGGTCACGCCGCCGTTCCCGCAGCCCGCGGTGACGTGGTGCACGTACGGTGCCCCCTTCATCGCCGCGGTCGAGAACGGTCCACTGGCCGCGACGCAGTTCCACCCCGAGAAGTCCGGAGATGCCGGCATCCGTCTTCTCGCCAATTGGATCGACGGGCTGCGCACGACTACTGTGTGACCTCGTGCCCGGGGCTGGCGAGAGGCGCCTACCGGCACGAGGAGCCATGAACGATTTCGCGTCCACGCCCGAGCTTGTCCTTCTTCCCGCGGTCGACGTGGCCGATGGGAAGGCCGTCCGTCTGACCCAGGGGGAGGCGGGCACCGAGACCAGCTACGGCGACCCCGTCGACGCCGCGGCCGACTTCGCGCGTCAGGGCGCGCAGTGGATCCACCTCGTGGACCTCGATGCCGCCTTCGGGCGCGGCAGCAACGCGAATGTCATGCGCAAGGTCATCAAGCAGGTCAAGGGCGTGCAGGTCGAGCTGTCGGGCGGCATCCGCGACGACCGCTCCCTCGAAGCCGCCCTCGAAAGCGGTGCGAGCCGCATCAACCTCGGCACGGCCGCGCTCGAGAACCCCGAGTGGGCCGCCGACGTCATCAACCGCTACGGCGAGGCGATCGCCGTCGGGCTCGACGTGCGCGGCACGACCCTCGCGGCGCGCGGTTGGACCCGCGACGGCGGTGACCTGTGGACCGTCCTGCAGCGCCTGGAAGACGCGGGCTGCAGCCGCTACGTCGTGACCGACGTGACGAAGGACGGCACGCTGCGCGGTCCCAACATCGAGCTTCTGCGCGAGATGACCCAGCGCACCCCGAAGCCCATCGTCGCCTCCGGCGGCGTGTCGAGCCTCGACGACATCGCGGCGCTCCGCGAGCTCGTGCCGCTGGGCGTCGAGGGCGCCATCGTGGGCAAGGCGCTCTACGCGGGACAGTTCACCCTCGCTGAGGCGCTGGATGTCGCCGGACACTGACGGTCCTCGCGCCGGCGGTCCCCACGACCACGGGCACCGCGCCGATTCCGCGGGCGTTCCCTGGGAGGGGCGCCGTTTCGAGTCGAACCCGCACTCCGGTGACGACGGCTCGGCCGACCCGACGCTGCTCGCTGCTCTCGTCGCGTTCCGCGCGGGCGACGGCGACGCGCGCGCCGTCGTCGACGCTTATCGCGACGCGCGACTGCTGATCCCGCTGGTCGCCGAGAAGGGCGACCACGGTATCGGTGCTCACGGCCTCGAGGTCGACAAGACGCAGGAGTTGTCGATCGTGACGGTTGCCGCCCCCGACGGTCGCAAGGTGCTCCCCGTGTTCACCTCGGTGACCGCCCTGCAGACCTGGGATGCCGCGGCCCGCCCCGTGCCGGCCGACGGGCGTCGCACGGCCCTGGCTGCAGCGTCCGAGGACACCGAGCTCATCGTCATCGACCCGGCGTCGGAGACGGAGTTCGTCATCCGGCGCCCCGCCGTCTGGGCGATCGCGCAGGGGGAGTCGTGGGAACCGGCCCACACGTCTCCCGCGATCTTCACCGGCCTGCAGGAAAGCATCTCGGGAGAACTCGCGGTGCTCGACCTCGCCGTCGAGTCGGGCGACCCCACCGGCCGCCTGCGTGGTCCCGAGCTGGTGGTGCACCTCCAGCTCATGTCGGGCCTCGAGCAGGAGGAACTGGATGCCGTGCTCGCCCGCATCGCACGCCGATGGTCGGCCGACGACCGCATCGCGGTGCTGGTGGATTCTCTGACGGTGAAGCTGCACCGCAGCAAGGACGTCTGAGGAACACGTTCCCGCCGGACGTCACCAGAACAGGGGATGCCACGGCACCAGGCCGTTTTCGACGCGGTCGACCTGTTCTCGTGGCATCCCCTGTTCTCACGACAGGCCGTGGCCCCCGCGGGTGTCACGGCGGAGCCGGCCTGCGGCGGGAGAGGGCGGAGGGATGCCGCTTCGCTGGGCAATCGGGGCAGGGGTCCCCTACGCCCGCGGGTGTCACGGCGGAGCCGGCCTGCGGCACAGGGCGCAGTGATGCCCCCTTCCCCAGGCAATCGGGGTAGGGGCCCTGCTCTTGCCTGGGGGAGGGGGCATCACGGAGCCCGGTACCCCAGAACGAACGACTTACGTGACGGGACCCGTCCACTTCTCGCCCGGCCCCTTGCCGATCGGGTCGGGGATGACGGAGGCCTCGCGGAACGCCAGCTGCAGCGAACGCAGCCCGTCGCGCAGTGAGCGCGCGTGCATGTCGCTGATCTCGGGCGCGCCCGCGGTGATGAGACCGGCGAGGGAGTTGATGAGCTTGCGGGCCTCGTCGAGGTCGAGCTGCTCGGCGGGGTTGTCGGCCAGGCCGGTCTTGACGGCGGCGGCGCTCATGAGATGGACCGCCGCGGTGGTGATGACCTCGACCGCGGGCACGTCGGCGATGTCGCGCGTGGCGGAGGCCGAGGCGCGCTCCTGCTCCTCCCAGCGCGCGAGCCGCTCGTCTTCTCCGCCGTGGCGGTGCGCGGCGTGGTCGTCGGAGGGGTGGTCGGAGGGGATCGTGTCCACGTGAATCTCTCTGCTAGACTATGGCGGGCTTCGGAGTGTCTCACTCCGTACGAAAGAGGATCACATCCCACCCGCGCTTGCCGCTCCAGGCTACCGGGTTCCCGCACTCCGCTCCGTTTCGCACGGGGTCGCCAGGGTGCAGAAGCCGGTGCTGACAGCACCGTGCCGGGTGGCGTGTGTACTCCTCTTCGCCCGCGATTCCATCGGATCGCGGCGGCCACCACCCGCACACAAGAGGAGTTCCGCATCAGCGATCCCCGCACCAACGAGCGCATCCGAGTCCCGGAGGTCCGTCTCGTCGGACCCAACGGCGAGCAGGTCGGCATCGTCCGAATCGAAGCTGCGCTGCGCCTGGCCCAGGAAGCGGACCTCGACCTGGTCGAGGTTGCGCCGAGCTCGAAGCCGCCCGTGGTCAAGATCATGGATTACGGCAAGTTCAAGTACGAGGCCGCTCAGAAGGCCAAGGAGACGCGTCGTAACCAGGCGAACACGGTCCTCAAAGAGGTTCGTTTCCGTCTGAAGATCGAAGCCCACGACTACATCACCAAGCTCAAGCGCGCCGAGGGGTTCCTGCAGGCGGGCGACAAGGTGAAGGCGATGATCCTGTTCCGTGGTCGTGAGCAGTCGCGTCCCGAGCAGGGTGTGCGCCTGCTCCGCAAGTTCGCCGAAGACGTCGCCGAGTTCGGCACGGTCGAGTCGAACCCCACGATCGACGGCCGCAACATGGTGATGGTGGTCGCTCCTCACAAGAACAAGTCCGAGGTCAAGACCGAGCAGAACGCGCAGCGCGCGGCGAACCGCGAGGCAGCGCGCAGCGCGGCCCGCGGCG
The DNA here is from genome assembly GCF_042958465.1 of Microbacterium sp. NPDC007973. Classification (NCBI taxonomy): domain Bacteria; kingdom Bacillati; phylum Actinomycetota; class Actinomycetes; order Micrococcales; family Microbacteriaceae; genus Microbacterium; species Microbacterium sp. NPDC007973. The sequence goes on along the minus strand of NZ_JBIBJJ010000001.1, from coordinate 188,670 downwards.
ATTCGGCCCCGGAAGAAACGCCGACCTCGGCCCCCGCCGAGTAAAGCTCCCCAGACTCCCGCTCCGCCGGGATCACCAACGAAGGAAGACAGATGCCGAAGCAGAAGACCCACTCGGGTGCCAAGAAGCGCTTCAAGCTCACCGGTAGCGGCAAGCTCATGAAGCAGCAGGCCGGTATGCGCCACAACCTCGAAGGCAAGGCCTCGAAGCGCACCCGCCGCCTCAACCAGGAGCAGGTCCTGGCCAAGGGTGACTCGAAGGTCGCCAAGAAGCTCCTCGGTCTCTGAGCGCCGACGCACGTTAGGAAGAAACAGAAATGGCTAGAGTCAAGCGGGCAGTAAACGCCCACAAGAAGCGTCGCGTCATCCTCGAGCGCGCCTCCGGTTACCGCGGACAGCGTTCGCGCCTGTACCGCAAGGCCAAGGAGCAGGTCACCCACTCCCTGGTCTACGCGTACCGCGACCGCCGCAAGCGCAAGGGCGACTTCCGCCGTCTGTGGATCCAGCGCATCAACGCCGCATCCCGTCAGAACGGCCTCACCTACAACCGCTTCATCCAGGGCCTCGGCCTCGCGGGTGTGCAGGTCGACCGCCGCATGCTCGCCGAGCTCGCGGTGAACGAGCCCGCCGTGTTCGCCTCGCTCGTGCAGACCGCCAAGGCTGCGCTGCCCAGCGACGTCAACGCTCCGAAGACCGCGTAAGTCGCATCTTCTCCCGAAACGGGCGTCCTCCTCGGAGGGCGCCCGTTTCGTCGTCCGCGCGCGGCATCCCGGGCCCCATGCCATCAGCGCCATACACTGGTCACGTGCTGGAGAACCCCCGTTCGCCGCGGGTGCGCGCCGTGGCCAAGCTCAGCAAACGCGCTGCCCGCCAGGAGACCGGCCTCTTCCTTCTCGAGGGTCCGCAGGCCGCCAGAGAGGCGCTCGCCTACGCGGCCGAGACCGTTCTGGAGCTCTACGCGACGCCGACGGCGATGGAGAAGCACACCGACGTGCGCGAGGCCGCGGAGCGCGCCGATGTCGAGGTGCAGTACACGACCGAAGCGGTGCTGGACGCCATGGCCGACACCGTGACGCCGCAGGGGATCATCGCGGTCGCCCGGCAGTCACCGACGGCGTTGAAGGACGTGCTCGCAGCCGGCCCCCGTCTCGTCGCGATCTGCGAAGAGGTGCGCGATCCCGGCAACCTCGGCACGATCATCCGCGCCGCGGATGCCGCCGGGGCCGACGCCGTGATCCTGACCGGTCGCACCGTCGATCCGTACAACCCGAAGGTCGTCCGCTCGACCACCGGATCCTTGTTCCACGTCGCCGTGGCCGTCGACCTCGAGCTCCCCGACGTCGTCGCCCGGATGCACGAGGCGGGGCTGCGCGTCGTCGCGGCCGACGTCGACGGCGACGACTTCCTGGCATCCCGCGATCGCCTGGCCGAGCCCACGGCCTGGTTGTTCGGCAACGAGGCACGCGGACTCGACGACGATGCCCTGGCGCACGCCGACCTCGCCCTCCGCCTGCCCATCTACGGTCGTGCGGAGTCGCTGAACCTCGCGACCGCCGCGAGCGTCTGCCTCTACGAGACCGCTTTCGCCCAGCGGGCCGTCTGAGGGCGGCAGAGCTCGCGCCGTTCCCGGCTGTTACAGAACGGTTAAGGCGCGCGCCGGAATGTGGTCGGACGCACAACATCCTCATAGGGTGAAGGCATGGCATCCGTTCCCCCGGCGGGCTCTGCGCCCCTCGTCGTCGTCTCCGATGTGCAGAAGCACTACGGCCAGTTCCAGGCGCTGAAGGACATCGACCTCACCGTCGACCGCGGCGAGGTGGTCGTCGTGATCGGCCCGTCCGGGTCGGGCAAGTCGACGCTGTGCCGCACCATCAACCGTCTCGAGACCATCACGAGCGGTTCGATCACCATCGACGGCAAGGAACTTCCCAAAGAGGGGAAGGGCCTGGCCGAGCTGCGTGCCGATGTCGGCATGGTCTTCCAGTCGTTCAACCTGTTCGCCCACCTGACGATCCTCGAGAACGTCATGCTCGGTCCCCTCAAGGTCCGCAAGATGAAGAAGGCGGATGCCGAGAAGGAGGCGCGGGCGCTCCTGGAGCGCGTGGGCGTCGGCCACCAGGCCGACAAGCTCCCCGCCCAGCTTTCGGGAGGTCAGCAGCAGCGCGTCGCGATCGCCCGTGCCCTGGCGATGAAGCCCAAGGTCATGCTGTTCGACGAGCCCACCTCGGCGCTCGACCCCGAGATGATCAACGAGGTGCTCGACGTCATGGTCGGCCTCGCCAAGGACGGGATGACGATGATCGTCGTCACCCACGAGATGGGCTTCGCCCGCAAGGCCGCGAACCGCGTGGTCTTCATGGCCGACGGGCAGATCGTCGAGCAGGCGGCCCCCGAGCAGTTCTTCACGCAGCCGGAGTCCGACCGGGCGAAGGACTTCCTCTCGAAGCTCATCACGCACTGACGCATGACCCCGGACGGCAGAGGACGAGGAGGTTCTGGCCGAGATTCGAGCGTCGCTCCACCTCGTTCCGATGACGCGCGCCGTCCCCGTTGACCCTTATTCGCACAGCACACATTCGTTACCAAGGAGACATCACATGCGTAAGACACGTTTTCTGGCCGGCGCGAGCATCGTCGCCGCCGGCCTGCTGGCACTGACCGCCTGCAACAGCGGCACCCCGGGCGCCGCCCCCGCCGAGGGCGACGGCGCCGACACGACCCAGCTGTGGGAGGTCGCGTCCGACGTCTCGCTCGACGGCAGCCCCACCTACGACCGCATGGTCTCGGCCGACAAGGTCGTCGTCGGCGTCAAGGAGGACCAGCCCGGTCTCGGGTTCAAGGACCCGATCAGCGGCGACCGGGGCGGTTTCGACGTCGAGATCGCCCAGTGGATCGCGGCTTCGCTCGGCTTCGACGCCGACAAGATCGAGTACAAGACCATCCCCTCCGCGAACCGCGAGCAGGAGCTGGTCAATGGCAACATCGACTACTACGTCGGCACCTACTCGATCACCGACAAGCGCAAGGCGCAGATCGACTTCGCGGGTCCCTACCTCATCACGGGTCAGGGCCTGCTCGTCGCCGCCGACAACGAGGACATCACCGGACCGGACGACCTGGCCGGCAAGATCGTCTGCTCGGTGACCGGTTCGACGCCGCTGCAGCGCATCCGCGACGAGTACAACCCGGGCGACACGGTCGAGTACGACACCTACACGCAGTGCCTCGAGCAGCTGCGCGCGGGCTCGGTCGACGCGGTCACCACCGACCAGGCGATCCTCGCCGGCTACGTGGCCCAGGAGCCCGAGACCTTCAAGATCGCCGGCGACACCTTCAGCGAGGAGCGCTACGGCGTCGGCCTCCCCAAGGGCGACACGGTGCTGAAGGACCACATCAACACCCTGTTCAACGACGGCGGCGACGTCTGGACCGCGCTGTTCGAGAAGAACCTCGCGCCGGCCGGCATCAAGGGCGAGCAGCCCACCGCCGACGAGTGATCCGATCGGGGGCGGTGCGGCTGTCCGCGCCCGCCCCCGATTCCCTCCTTCGAGATAAGGACCATGCATGGGTGTCATCACCGACAACCTCGACATCTGGAGCCAAGCGCTCGTCGGCACGCTCGTGCTGTTCTTCGCCGGCGGCGCGCTCGCGCTCGTCCTCGGCATCATCGTCGGCGCGATGCGCGTCTCGCCCGTGCCGATCGCGCGCGGGGTCGGGACGTTCTACGTCAGCGCCATCCGCAACACCCCCCTCACGTTGGTGTTCTTCGCCTTCGTGTTCGCTCTGCCCCCTCTTCTCGGACTCCGCCTGACCGGTGAGGTGTCGCTGGTGCTGGGCATCTGCGCCCTGGGCATCTACACCGCCACCTACGTCGCCGAAGCGATCCGATCGGGGGTGAACACGGTCCCGGTCGGTCAAGCAGAGGCCGCGCGCGCCCTGGGCCTGACCTTCGGGCAGGTCATGTCGCTGGTCGTGCTGCCCCAGGCGTTCCGCTCGGTCATCCCCCCGATGGTGAGCGTCTTCATCGCCCTGCTGAAGAACACCACCGTCGCCGCGGGCTTCTCCATCGTGAACCTCGGATCGGTCCGCAACTACCTCAGTGAGCGGGGAGAGAACGCGTTCATCGTGATCCTGTGGATCATGGTCGTGTTCGTCGCGCTCGTGCTCCTGCTGTCATGGGTGCAGCGAACGCTCGAGAACCGATGGAGGGTCGCCCGATGAGCAGCGTCCTGTACGACGTCCCCGGCCCCAAGGCCGTCCTGCGCAATCGCATCCTGGGCGTGCTCACGATCCTGGTCGTGCTCGCCATCGTGGGCTTCTTCGTGTGGCGACTCGCCGACACCGGCCAATTCACGGCCAAGAAATGGTCGGCGTTCACCTACACGAACGTGTGGGCGAGCATCTTGGATGCCACGCTGGCCACGCTCGCCGCCTTCGCCGCCGCCGCCGTCGGTGCTCTCGTGCTCGGTTTCGTCCTCGCGATCGGGCGTCTCTCCGATCACGCGTGGGTGCGCTGGCCCTTCACCGCCGTGATCGAGGTCTTCCGCGCGATCCCGGTGCTCGTCTTCATGTTCCTCCTCTACTACGGGTTCCCGGTCATCGGGATCCGCATGGAGCCGTACTGGGCGGTGGTCATCGCCCTCGTCTGCTACAACGGATCGGTCCTTGCCGAGGTCATCCGCGCCGGCGTCGAGTCGCTGCCGAAGGGGCAGTCGGAGGCGGGATACGCGATCGGTCTGCGCAAGGCCGGCGTGATGCGCCTCGTGCTGCTGCCCCAGGCGATCCGCGCCATGATGCCCGTCATCATCGCGCAGCTCGTGGTGACCCTGAAGGACACCGCCCTCGGTTTCGTCATCACCTACCCCGAGCTGCTGTTCTACGCGAAGTACATCGGTGCGCAGCCCGTCGTCGGTTCGCCGATCGTCCCGGCGACGATCGTGGTCGGCGCGATCTACATCGCGCTGTGCCTTCTGCTGTCGTTCGTGGCGACCCTCGTCGAGAAGCGGCTCCGTCGCTCGTCGCGCGGCGACGTCGCCGCGCCCGTGCAGCCCCTGCAGCAGGGAGCGACCGACACCTCGCTGATCGTCGCCCAGCGCGGCGGGTCAACGATCTGAGTCATCGCACCGACGGGCGGGGGAGTGTCCCCGCCCGTCGGTAGACTCTCATCTCGTGTCCGACGCACCCGAGATCACCCCCGAGGCCGTCGCCTCCGCCGTCGAAGCCGCTCTCGCGGCCATCGCCGCGGCCGCGACCACGGCCGAGTTGAAAGCCGCCCGCTCCGCGCACACCGGGGAGCAGTCCTCCCTCGCGCGCCTGAACGCCCAGATGCGCCACGTGGCCCCCGAGCAGAAGGCCGCGGTCGGCAAGCTCGTCGGCCAGGCGCGCGGCCAGGTCAATCAGGCGCTCGCCGCTCGCGAGGCGGAACTGGCCGCCGCCGAGACGGCTGCGCAGCTCGAGGCCGAGCGCATCGACGTCACGGCGCTGCCGCAGCGCGCCCGTGTCGGTGCGCGGCATCCCATCTCCCTCCTGCAGGAGCAGGTGTCCGACATCTTCGTCGGCATGGGCTGGGAGATCGCAGAGGGGCCGGAGCTCGAGCACGAGTGGTTCAACTTCGATGCGTTGAACTTCGACGTCGACCACCCCGCGCGCCAGATGCAGGACACGTTCTTCGTGGATCCGGTCGCCCGTCACCTGGTGCTGCGCACGCACACCAGCCCCGTCCAGGTGCGTTCGATGCTGGAGCGCGACCTGCCCATCTACGTGCTGTGCCCGGGCCGGGTGTACCGCACCGACGAGTTCGACGCGACGCACCTGCCGGTGTTCACGCAGTTCGAGGGGCTCGTCGTCGACAAGGGCATCACCATGGCCCACCTCAAGGGCACCCTCGACCACGCGGCGCGCGTGCTGTTCGGGCCCGAGGCGAAGACGCGCTTCCGCGCCAACTTCTTCCCGTTCACCGAGCCGAGCGCAGAGCTCGATCTGTGGCATCCCACCTTCAAGGGCGGGGCGCGATGGATCGAGTGGGGCGGTTGCGGAATGGTGAACCCCAACGTCCTGCGGGCGGCCGGCATCGACCCCGAGGAGTACTCGGGCTTCGCCTTCGGCATGGGCATCGAGCGCACGCTCATGTTCCGCAGCGATGTGCAGGACATGCGCGACATGGCCGAGGGCGATGTGCGCTTCAGTGAGCAGTTCGGAATGGTGGTCTGATGCGCGTCCCTCTATCCTGGTTGCGCGAGTACGTCGACGTGCCCGCCGAGGCCACGCCCGACGACGTCCTGGCGGCGCTCGTATCGGTCGGCTTCGAAGAAGAAGACGTGCACCGCTTCGAGCTCAGCGGTCCCATCGTCGTCGGACAGGTGCAGGAGTTCACCCCCGAGCCGCAGTCCAACGGCAAGACCATCCGCTGGTGCCAGGTCGACGTGGGCGAGGCCCACGGGGGAGTCCGCGGCATCGTGTGCGGGGCGGGCAACTTCTTCCCCGGTGACAAGGTCGTGGTGACCCTTCCCGGCTCCGTGCTGCCGGGGCCGTTCCCGATCGCGGCGCGGAAGACGTACGGGCACGTGTCCGACGGCATGATCGCCTCGGCCAAGGAGCTCGGGCTCGGCAGCGAGCACAGCGGCATCCTGCGTCTGGTCGACCTCGGGATCGATGCGCCGGTGGGGACGGATGCCATCGCACTGCTGGGTCTCGACGACGTCGCCGTCGAGATCAACGTCACCCCCGACCGCGGCTACGCCCTGTCGCTGCGCGGCGTGGCGCGCGAGTACTCGCACGCGACGGGCGCGGCGTTCCGCGACCCCGGGACGGGCCACGACGAGGCCGTCTCGCGCACGCCGTCGGGTTTCCCGATCGCCGTCGACGACCGCGCGCCCATCCGCGGACGCGCCGGGGCGAGCGAATTCGTCGCGCGCATCGTGCGCGACGTCGACCCCTCACGCCCGACGCCGCCGTGGATGATCACGAGGCTGTCTCTGGCCGGCATCCGCTCGCTCGGTGTGCTGATCGACATCACCAACTACGTCATGCTCGAGCTCGGACAGCCGATCCACGGCTACGACCTCGACCGCCTGCAGGGCGGAATCACGGTCCGCCGCGCCGAGGAGGGCGAGAAGCTCGAGACCCTCGACGGGCAGGTGCGCACCCTCAGCGCGGAAGACCTGCTCATCACCGACGAGTCGGGGCCGATCGGTCTCGCGGGCGTCATGGGCGGCGGGCCGACCGAGATGAGCGATGCGACGCGCAACGTCCTCATCGAGGCCGCGACCTTCGACCAGGTCACGATCGCGCGGACCGCGCGGCGCCACAAGCTTCCGTCGGAGGCCTCGCGCCGCTTCGAGCGCGGCGTCGACCCGCTGGTGCCGTACGTGGCGGCCGAGCGCGTGGCCTCGCTGATGGTGGAGCTCGCCGGCGGCACGCTCGACGCCGACCTCGGTGGCTCGCTGTCGTCGTCGCACCGCCGCGAGCCCCTCACGCTGCCCGCCGGCTTCGTCTCGGGTCTGATCGGCGTGGACTACACCGACGACGAGACCGTCTCGGCTCTGCGACTGATCGGATGCAGCGTCGACGAGCGCGACGGCGGATGGGCGGTGACGCCTCCGTCGTGGCGCCCCGATCTGACCGACAAGTGGACGCTCGCCGAGGAGGTCGCCCGCATCGAGGGCTACGACCGCATCCCCTCGGTGCTCCCCACGCCGCCGTCGGGCCGGGGTCTGACCTCCGCCCAGCAGGGGCGTCGTCGCGTGGCGAACGCCCTGGCCGCGGCCGGTTTCGTCGAGACGCCGTCGTTCCCCTTCACCACCGAGGAGCAGAACGCCCTTCACGGCTCGCCCTCCGGCGACCCGCTGCCCAGCGTCAAGCTCGCGAACCCGCTCGACGGTCTCGCGCCGTTCCTGCGCCGCTCGCTGATCCCGGCGCTGTTGCAGGTGGCGCACCGCAACGTCTCGCGCGGCATCGTCGACCTCGCGCTCTTCGAGACGGGGACGGTGTTCCTTCCGAAGCCCGGGGTGCAGTACGGCACGCCCTCGGTTCCGCCGCTGGCCGTGCGGCCCGACGCCGCCACCCTCGCCGCGCTCGACGCGTCGATCCCGCCGCAGCGCCGACACGTCGCGATCCTGCTGGCCGGGCACTCCGTCGCGAAGCAGCCCGGGCAGCCCGCTCTGGCCGCCGATCTCGCGGACGCCGTCGACGCGGTGCGCGTGCTCGCCGCGGCCGCGGGGCTCGACATCGAGCTCGTGCAGGCCCAGCGCGCGGCTCTGCACCCCGGACGCACCGCCCGCGTGCTCGCCGCGGGCCAGGACATCGGCTACGTCGGCGAGCTGCTGCCGACCGTGTCGGCCGAGGCCGATCTGCCCGGACGCGTGCTGGTGGCCGAGCTCGACCTCGACGCGATGCTGGAGCTCGCGCAGTCGCGCGTGGTCGCGGCATCCCTGTCGGGATTCCCGGCCGCGACCCAGGACGTGTCGCTGACCGTGCCGTTGGACGTCGCCGCGGGGGAGGTGCGCGCCGCGCTCCTCGAGGGAGGAGCCCCGCTCCTCGAGGGCGCCCGCCTCGTCGACGACTACCGCGGCCCGGGGCTCGCCCAGGGCACGAAGAGCCTCACGTTCGCGCTGCGCTTCCGCGCCGCCGACCGCACGCTGACGGCGGCGGAGGCGACCGATGCCAAGCTCGCGGGCGTCGCGGTGGCCGCCGAACGATTCGGCGCGGCGATCCGCGACTGACGACGCCGCTCCTGGAGCGCCGCCCGGCTCACGCCGCGCGGCGCTCCGGTGCGTTCGGCTGCTCCTCGGTGACGCTGGCGCGGGCCGCGTGGATCGCGGCCCGGGTACGGCGCCGCAGCGCACGCGCCACGGCGGCGATTCGAAGCCACGAGGCGTCGCGGATGAGCAGGAGGTCGAGGGCGATCATCGCCAATGAGAACGGCCAGAGTCCGAGGAGCAGTCCGATTCCGACGTGCGTCAGGGCGAGGCCGGTGACGGCGACGTAGCGAGACGGCTTCCACAACAGCGCGACGGGGAAGGTCAGCTGCACGGCGAGCGCGAACCACGTTCCCAGCATGATGAAGGGGGTCACCTGCCACGCCGCCTCGCTCAGAGCGGGGAGGACCTGGAACTCGGTCAGCGACAGGGCGTAGTACAACGCGGTCCCGGAGAGCCATTCCTCGCCCTGCAGCTTGAGGATCGACGACACCAGGTAGACCAGCAGGATCTGGTAGCAGCACAGGATGAGCGCCGTGTTGTGCAGCAGAGGCGACAGCCACTCCGGCATCCGCCGATGGATGCCGGCGAACCGGCCGACGCGGTCTCCTCGCCGTCGGCGGAGCCAGGCGTCCACCGAGAAGTGCCGGCTCAGGTCGGCGAAGAGCGCGAAGACCAGCACGATGCGCATGAGCGTGTCGCCGCCATTGGTGAGCAGCATCGTGTTTGTCGACAGGCCGACCCAGAACAACAGGAGTACCGGCGTGACCCACCGGGTCTTCACCCCGACGAGGAACAGCAGCACGAGGACGATGAGCGTGACGTACGCGACGTCGAACAGCACCGGATCGCTCTTGGAGAAGATCAACCGGAACGGCTCCCACCACCCACGGCGCCGCGCTTCGGGTTCCACCCACCAGGATCCCGCTCCCCAGAGGTAGTGCCGGTCGGCGAAGCTGGGCAGCAGGACCAGCAGCATCGCGACGGCGAAAATGATCCGCAGCAACGAGAACCCGATGGTCGCGTGGGGCTTCGAGGTGAGCCACCCCTGGAAGCCGTTCCAGAGACGGTCCGGGCGGAGGCGTTCGCGCCATCCGCCCCGCCGCGCGAAGGGAAGGGTCATGGTCGCTCCTCACCGGTGTAACGGGTCTGCACGTCGGCGAAGATGTCGCGGACCGATGCGTCGTCGGGCTGCTCGGCTTGTCGCCAGCCGAAGGTGAGCCGCGACAGGTCGAACTGGCGTTCGTCGTCGAAGCGGTGCAGGAAGTCGTTCGGACGGTCGAACTGCGCCTGCCAGCGCACGCGTTCGACCTCGTGGCCGAGGTACGCCTCGGTGAACACCGTCGTGAAGCGGTTCAGCATGTAGTCGTATCGGATGAACGGGACGGCGGCGCCGTCGTCGTCGCCGAGGCCGTCGAGCTCGGCGAGCAGGTCGGCATCCGGGATCGCGGCGAATCCATCCCCGGCGCGCTCGATGAACGTGTCCTGCACGCGTTCCTGCTGCGCCTCGGAGAGCTCGTTGTAACGCTCGAGGTATGTCCCGAGCGCGTTGCCGCTGTTCTTCGAGATGCGTGAGGGGGCCGGGATGCCGCGTGTCGACGCCAACTCCATGTGGGTGACGTCCACCCACTCGCTGGTCTGCAGGTCGCCGTTGTCATCCCGCCACTGAGCCTGCACCTGCAGCGCGCTGTTGACGCGCAGGATGTTCGGGGCGAAGACGTCCCACCGCTGGGAGAAGTACGGAGCGAAGCCGTCGCTGACAGCGGCGCGCGCGGGGGACGGGGGTGCCGTGAACGTCGCGCTGACGAAGACGTACCCCCCGATCAACGCCACGGCGGCGACCGTCGCGAGGGTGGGCGCGAGACGACCCCGGGCCGCTGGAGCGGGCCGGGGGGCGGGGGCCGGCCGCGTGGTGCGGCCGGCCCCCTTCTTGGTGGCGGTCATGTCAGCCGCTCAACGATCCCGAATCGGATCCGTCGGCCGGATCGGCGGTACGTCCGCGCTGCTGGCCCGGATGCGACGACGAGCGTGTCGTCCTGCCGCCCCGGGAATCGGGCGGCACCTCCGTTGGGGTCGATCGCGGCGCGGTGCGCGATGCGGGGGTCGTGGCGGTGGCGTCGTGACGGGCCGGGGCCGCTGCGGACGAGACCGTCGCGGTCGATCGCATCGCCGACGCTGCCGGCGGAGCGGTGAAGAGCGTTCCCTGCGAAACGGCCGTCGAGGTGCGCGGCAGCTGACCACGGCGGCGGGCCGCCATCAGCACCAGGCCGGCCAGGAGCAGACCACCTGCGAGGAGCGAGAACGACGCGGTGCTGGATGCCGTGTCGGAACCCGTCACGGCGAGCTGGGCGCTCGTCGGGGGTGCGGCGTGCCCGGCCGGGGTTCCGGAACGGTTCGAGGAGTCCGTCGAGTCGGTGGCGTCATGCGAATCGGTGGAGTCGGTGGAGTCCTTTGCCTCGGTGGAGTCCTTGGAGTCCTTGGAGTCCTTGGCTTCGGTGGAGTCCTTGGAGTCCTTGGCTTCGGTGGAGTCCTTGGAGTCCTTGGCTTCGGTGGAGTCCTTGGAGTCCTTGGCTTCGGTGGAGTCCTTGGAGTCG
>NZ_JBIBJJ010000001.1:0-177285 GCF_042958465.1 Microbacterium sp. NPDC007973 | reverse complement strand
GTCCTTGGCTTCGGTGGAGTCCTTTGCCTCTGTCGAGTCCTTCATGTCCTTGGCTTCGGTGGAGTCCTTGGAGTCCTTGGCTTCGGTGGAGTCGGTGGAGTCCTTCGCCTCGGTGGAGTCGGTGGAGTCCTTCGCCTCGGTGGAGTCCTTGGAGTCCTTCGCCTCAGTGGAGTCCTTGGAGTCCTTCGCCTCGGTGGAGTCCTTGGAGTCCTCGGCCTCAGTGGAGTCCTTGGAGTCCTTGGCTTCGGTGGAGTCCTTTGCCTCTGTCGAGTCCTTCATGTCCTTGGCTTCGGTGGAGTCCTTGGAGTCCTTGGCCTCGGTGGAATCCTTCGAGTCCTTCGCCTCGGTGGAATCCTTCATGTCCTTGGCATCCCACGCGTCTTTTGCGTCCTGGGAGTCGTCGGCATCCTTCGCGTCCCACGCGTCGGTGTGGCCGTCCGTGTGTCCGTCGGTGGTCCCGTCGGTCGTGCCGTCGGTGGTCCCGTCGGTGTGTCCGTCGGTTGTGCCGTCCGTGGTTCCGTCGGTGTGTCCGTCGGTCGTGCCGTCCGTGGTCCCGTCGGTGTGTCCGTCGGTCGTGCCGTCCGTGGTTCCGTCGGTGTGTCCGTCGGTCGTGCCGTCGGTGTGTCCGTCGGTGTGTCCGTCGGTCGTGCCGTCGGTGTGTCCGTCGGTCGTGCCGTCCGTGGTCCCGTCGGTGTGTCCGTCCGTCGTCCCGTCCGTGGTCCCGTCGGTGTGTCCGTCCGTCGTCCCGTCGGTGTGTCCGTCCGTCGTGCCGTCCGTGTGTCCGTCCGTCGTGCCGTCCGTGCCGCCGGTCTGCGGCTGTATCGGCGCCGATGATTCCTCGGTGACCGAGTTTCCCAGGGCGGAGGCGCTGAGAGGTGCCCCGAACGCCGCGAGAGCGCTGAGCGCGATCACTGCTGTCGTTTTGATGATCGTTCGACGCGCTCGCATCGTGCGAGAGACGCGAACTTCGTGAAAGTTCGTGCGAAGCACAAGAATCCCCTGGTTGCTCGGCCCCCCAAGCACCACGGGCACGAAGCTAGGGACTAGCGATGGACTACCTGTAGCGCTTGACTTCGGATCCGGAAGGCGTCAAACTCGCGCGCCAGCGCGCGGGCGACGCGGCGCGTGAGAGCCACCGATCACGCCGGGGTGCAAAGATCTGCCCTCATCGCCGGTAAGGGGGGCAGTCGGAAGTGCCCGGCGATGAGGGCAGAACACAAATCATACGCCTTCCCTGTCCCCCTTTTGGGGGACACGAATGGATTGTGCGGGTAGCGGTTCCCTGGTATCCCGCCCGCGCGGATTTGCTCGCGCGCGCGTGAGGCGGATACCCTCGCCACTATGTCGTCGACCACCGCGCGCACCGAGGAGCTCTTCGTGAGCACCGGTGACGAGCGTCGACGTCGGGTCGCGCGCCGATTCTCGGCGACCTCGTAACCCGCCATCGGTCGGGCATACGGGCGTCGCCGCCCCGCTTCACGCTGCGTGCAGCATCAGCCCCGACTCGTAAGGTGGATACATGACCCTCTCGGTCGCCGTCTCCGGCGCTTCCGGCTACGCGGGTGGCGAGATCCTCCGCCTCCTCGCCGACCATCCCGACGTCGAGATCCGCACGGTCACCGCGCATTCCAGCGCCGGCCAGCGGCTCGTCGCCCATCAACCCCACTTGCGCTCCCTCGCGCACCTCGAGCTGCAGCCGACCACGCCCGAGGTGCTCGCGGGTCACGACATCGTCGTGCTCGCCCTGCCCCACGGGCAGTCGGCGCAGTACACCGACGCCCTCGCCGGCACCCCGCTCGTCATCGACGCCGGTGCCGACCACCGTCTGACATCGGCCGACGATTGGGCCGCGTTCTACGGCGGAGAGCACCCCGAGCCGTGGGCGTACGGCGTCCCCGAGCTCGTCGTCGGCGGCGTGAAGCAGCGCGAGCACCTCCGCGGGGCCACCCGGATCGCCGCGCCCGGGTGCAACGCGTCGACGGTCGCCCTCTCCCTCGCGCCGGGTGTCGCAGCGGGGGTCATCGACCCGGGCGACATCGTCTCGGTCCTCGCCGTGGGCCCGAGTGGAGCCGGCAAGTCCGCCAAGACGAACCTCCTCGCCAGCGAGATCCTCGGCACCGCGAACCCATATGCCGTCGGCGGTACACATCGCCACATCCCTGAGATCCGCCAGGCTCTGGCCGCCGCGGGGGCGCCGCGCGACGGCATCCGCCTGTCGTTCACGCCGGTCCTCGTGCCGATGGCGCGCGGCATCCTAGCCACCTCTTCGGCACCGATCGTCGATGGCGCGACGGATGCCGAGATCCGCGACGCATGGGAGAGCGCCTACGCCGACGAGACCTTCGTCGAGCTGCTCCCCGCGGGCGTCTTCCCGCGCACGGCCGACGTGCTCGGCGCCAACATCGCGTCGATGGGTCTGGCGATCGATCGCGCGGCCAATCGCGTGACCGTCGTCGCCGCGGTCGACAATCTCGTCAAGGGCACGGCGGGAGCCGCCGTGCAGTCCCTCAACATCGCGCTGGGCCTCGCCGAGACCACCGCCCTTCCCGTGAACGGAGTCGCCCCGTGAGTGTGACGATCCCCGCTGGTTTCGAAGCCGCCGGCGTCGCCGTCGGTCTGAAGTCGTCCGGTGGACGCGACGTGGCCGTCGTCGTCAACCGCGGACCGCTCAAGGTGGGTGCGGCGGTGTTCACGTCGAACCGCGCCAAGGCCAACCCCATCCTGTGGTCGGAGCAGGTCGTGAAGGACGGAGTGATCGAGGCCGTCGTGCTCAACTCCGGCGGAGCGAATTGCTTCACGGGATCCTTCGGATTCCAGACCACGCATCAGACCGCGGAGCGCGCGGCGGAGCTGCTCGGTGCGAGCGCGGGCGATGTCGTCGTGTGCTCGACGGGGCTCATCGGCACGGGCGACGAGGTCTTCCGGTCGAAGGTCCTCGACGGCGTCGAGAAGGGCGTCGCCGCGCTCTCGACCGACGGGGGAGAAGACGCCTCGCTCGCCATCATGACCACCGACTCGAAGCCGAAGCGCGCCGCGCACCGGGGGCAGGGGTGGAGCATCGGCGGCATGGCCAAGGGCGCGGGGATGCTCGCGCCGGGGCTCGCGACGATGCTCGTCGTGCTGACCACCGACGTCGTGCTCGACGCGGCCGGCGCAGACGCGGCGCTCCGTGCGGCGACGCGTGTCAGCTTCGACCGACTCGACTCCGACGGCTGCATGTCGACCAACGACCAGGTGACGCTCCTGGCGAGCGGGGCCAGTGGCATCCGGGTGGATGCCGAGGAGTTCGCCGCAGCCCTCGCCGCCGTCTGCGACGACCTCGCCGCGCAGCTGCAGGGCGACGCCGAAGGTGCGAGCCACGACATCACGATCCGCGTGACGAACGCGGCCAGTGAAGAGGACGCGGTCGAGGTGGGCCGCTCCATCGCCCGCAACAATCTCTTCAAGGCCGCCATCTTCGGCAACGACCCCAACTGGGGCCGTGTCCTCGCCGCGATCGGCACGACCGACGCCGCCTTCGACCCGTACGACGTCGACGTGTGGATGAACGGCGTGCGCGTGTGCACGGCGGGCGGCCCCGATCGCCCTCGCGAGGACGTCGACCTCACGCCGCGCGCCACCGACCTCGTCGTCGACCTCCGCGTCGGCGAGGCCTCGGCCACGATCCGCACCAACGACCTCACGCACGATTACGTCCACGAGAACAGCGCCTACTCCTCATGACCCACGTCGATCTTCAAGACACCGATCCCGCCGCCGCCAGCGAACGGGCCGTCACGCTCGTCGAGTCGCTGCCGTGGGTGCGGAAGTACCGCGATCAGGTCGTGGTGGTGAAGTACGGCGGCAACGCCATGGTCAGCGACGAGCTGCAGGACGCCTTCGCCGCCGACATCGCGTACCTGCGCTACGTCGGCGTGAAGCCCGTCGTCGTGCACGGCGGCGGTCCGCAGATCTCGTCGATGCTCGACCGTCTCGACATCCCCAGCGAGTTCCGCGGCGGGTATCGGGTGACCTCGACCGAGGCGATCGGGGTCGTGCGCATGGTGCTCACCGGTCAGATCAACCCGCAGCTCGTGGCCAAGGTCAACGCGCACGGGCCGCTGGCCACCGGCCTGAGCGGCGAGGACGCGGGCCTGTTCGGCGGTCGTCGACGCGGTGTCGTCGTCGACGGCGTCGAGCACGACCTCGGGCGCGTGGGCGACGTCGTCACCGTCGACCCTCAGCCGGTGCTCGACCACCTCGCCGCCGGTCGCGTGCCGATCGTCTCGAGCATCGCCCCCGACCTCGACCACCCCGGTGCGTCGCTGAACGTCAACGCGGATGCCGCGGCGGCGGCTCTGGCCATCGTGCTGAACGCGAAGAAGCTCGTCGTGCTGACCGATGTGCCGGGCCTGTACGCCGATTGGCCCAACCGTGACTCGCTGGTGTCGCACCTGACCTCGACGGAGTTGCGCGCGATGGTGCCGAAGCTCGAGTCGGGCATGATCCCCAAGATGCAGGCGTGCCTGGACGCCGTCGACGGGGGAGTGCCCACGGCGGCCATCATCGACGGGCGTGTGCCGCACTCGGTGCTCGTCGAGCTGTTCACCAACAAAGGAATCGGAACGGAGGTGGTCGCGTGAACGCGGACACGACTCAGGAACCCGCGACGCCCCGCGCCGCCTGGCAGGACGACGCCGGACGCGACCTCGTGCGCAGCTTCGGCGACCGCATGGCGCTGTTCGTGCGCGGCGAGGGCGCGTACGTGTGGGACGGCGACGGGAAGAAGTACCTCGATTTCCTCGCCGGCATCGCCGTCAACGCCCTGGGCCACGCCCACCCGGTGTTCGTCGAGGCGATCACCGCGCAGGCCTCGACCCTCGCGCACGTCTCGAACTACTTCGCCACGCCGCCGCAGCTGGCCATGGCCGCACGGCTCAAGCGCCTCGCCGGCACGGGGGAGTCGGGCCGCGTCTACTTCGGCAACTCCGGTGCCGAGGCCAACGAGGCCGCGCTCAAGCTGGCTCGTCTGCACGGCCGCGGCACCGACCGCACGCGCATCCTCACGCTCAAGGGCGGCTTCCACGGACGCACGATGGGCGCGCTGGCGCTGACCGGCAAGCCCGCTCTGCAGGCCGACTTCCTGCCCATGGTGCCCGGGGTCGAGCACATCGACGCCACCATCGAGGCTCTCGAGGCCGCCATGGACGATCGCGTCGCGGCGCTTCTCGTCGAGCCCATCCAGGGCGAGGCGGGCGTCGTCGAGCTGCCGGAGGGCTACCTCCGGGCGGCGCGCGAACTCACCCAGCGCCACGGCGCCCTGCTCATCGTCGACGAGATCCAGACCGGCGCCGGCCGCACCGGCGCGTGGTTCGGCTTCCAGCACGCCGGTATCGTCCCCGATGCCATCACCGTGGCGAAGGGCATCGGCGGCGGCTTCCCCATCGGGGCGCTCATCACCTTCGGGGCCGCGAGCGAGCTGTTCTTCCCCGGCACGCACGGCTCCACCTTCGGCGGCAACGCCCTGGGCACCGCCGTCGGCGGCGCCGTGCTGAACGAGATCGAGTCGGCCGGGCTCGTCGACAACGCCGCCCGGCGCGAGACGCAGCTGCGCGAGGGCATCGCCGCGCTCGGCTCGCCGCTCGTCGCGGGTGTGCGCGGAAAGGGCCTGCTCCTCGGCATCGGCCTCACCAGCCCCGTCGCCAAGGCCGTCGTGGCCGCCGCCCAGCAGCACGGTCTCGTCGTGAACGCCGCGAACGACGACACGATCCGCATCGCGCCGCCGCTGACGATCGGGGATGCCGAGGTCGCCGAGTTCCTCGACCTCCTCGGCGCCGCGCTCGCCACCGTGAACGACGCCCTCATCGTAGGAGTACCCGCATGACCCGCCACCTGCTGCGCGACGACGACCTCACCCCGGCCGAGCAGGCCGAGATCCTCGACCTCGCGATCGAGCTGAAGAAGGACCGCTGGGCCCAGAAGCCGCTCGAAGGCCCCCAGACCGTCGCAGTCATCTTCGACAAGTCCTCGACCCGCACGCGCGTCTCGTTCGCCGTCGGCATCGCGGATCTGGGCGGGTCACCGCTGATCATCTCGACGGCCAATAGCCAGCTCGGCGGCAAGGAGACCCCCTCCGACACCGCTCGCGTGCTCGAACGTCAGGTGGCCGCGATCGTGTGGCGCACCTACGCGCAGGCGGGCCTCGAGGAGATGGCCCGCGGCACCCGCGTGCCCGTGGTGAACGCCCTCAGCGACGACTTCCACCCGTGCCAGCTGCTCGCCGACCTGCTCACCATCCGCGAGCACAAGGGCGAGCTGAAGGGGCTGACGCTGTCGTTCTTCGGCGACGGGCGCAGCAACATGGCCCACTCCTACGTGCTCGCCGGCGTCACTGCGGGCATGCACGTGCGCGTCGCCGCTCCCGACGACTACGCCCCCCGCGCCGATGTGATCGCGGATGCCGAGCGCATCGCCGCCGAGACCGGCGGGTCGGTGACGCTGCTCGCCGACCCCGAGGTCGCGGCATCCGGAGCCGACGTCGTCGTCACCGACACGTGGGTGTCGATGGGCAAGGAGGAGGAGAAGATCGCGCGCATCCGCGACCTCGGCGGCTTCAAGGTCACGAGCGAGCTCATGACGACCGCGGCGGACGACGCGATCTTCATCCACTGCCTGCCCGCCGACCGCGGGTACGAAGTCGACGCCGAGGTCATCGACGGCCCGCAGAGCGTCGTGTGGGACGAGGCCGAGAACCGTCTCCACGCCCAGAAGGCGCTGCTGGTGTGGCTTCTGCGCCAGGGCTGACGTCGCGACTCGGCCGGCTCTGGTCCCGTTTCGACGGGCCGAGCCGGCTGAGCGGCGTGGATCTGGCGCGCGGGCTCGCCGTGCTGGGCATGCTCGCGGCGCACCTCCTCGACACCGAGCGCGTGCTGACCCCCGACCCGGAGTCATGGATCACGCTGGTCAACGGCCGGTCGTCGATCCTCTTCGCCGTGCTCGCGGGTCTGTCGATCGCGCTCGTCACGGGGGGCGCGCGTCCGCTGCCGGCCGAGCGGCGTCCCCGCGCGGCGGCACGCCTGGCGATGCGCGGGGCGATGCTCTGGGTCATCGGGGTGCTGCTGGTGATGACCGGCGTCCCCGTGTACGTCATCCTGCCCGCGTACGCGGTGCTCTTCGTGCTCGCACTGCCGTTCCTCGGCCTGCGCGCGCGAGGTCTGTTCACGGCGGCCGCGGTCTTCGCCCTCGTCATGCCGTGGGTCCAGCCCGTCCTGGATGCCGCGCCCATCTGGTCGGGGCCCGGCGGCGACGAGCTGGCGGCGTTGATCGGGTGGAACTACCCGTTCACGACCTGGATCGCGTTTCTCCTGGCCGGGATGGGACTGGGCCGCCTCGACCTGCGGGCGCCCGCGCCGCAGGGCCTGCTCGTCACCGTGGGCGGGTCGCTCGCGCTCGCCGGGTACGGAGCGGCGCTGCTCACGGCTCCCGCGGTGCGGGGGAACGCCTATCTCGCGGTCGTCCTGACCGCCGAGGACCACTCGGCGGGGCTGTGGGAGGTCATCGGGTCGGGCGGGTTCGCGATCGCCGTCATCGGCGCGTGTCTGCTGCTGTGCCGCACCCCGCTGCGGTGGGTGGCGGTGCCTCTGCGCGCCGTGGGGTCGATGCCGCTCACCGCCTACGTGCTGCAGCTGGTGGTGTGGGCGATCGTGGCCCTGGCATTGCTGGGCGACACGTCGGATCTGTACGGCATCCGGGAGGCGGGACTGTTCGCTCCGCTCGTGGCGGGTCTCCTGGTGCTCTGTACGGTCTGGGTGCTCGTGATCGGGCGGGGACCGCTCGAGGCGCTCATCGACAGGGCGGTGCGTGCGGTCGTCGGCGGGGACGCCGCGAGACCGGCGGCGCAGCTGCGCTGAACGGGCGGGCGCCGTCCTCCGGCTCGGGGGATGTCGGTCGCCCTCGGTAGGCTGGGGGGATGAGCAGCGAGACCGGTCAGGCGACGAACGAGGGGGCCCTGTGGGGTGCCCGTTTCTCGGGCGGACCGTCTCCCGAACTGGCGGCGCTGAGCCGCTCCACCCATTTCGACTGGGATCTCGCCCTCTACGACATCCAGGGCTCGCACGCCCACACGGCGGCGCTCGAGGCGGCCGGCTACCTCGACGCCGACGAGGCGCGGGCCATGCACGACGGCCTCGACGAGCTCGCCGCCCGCGTGAAAGACGGCTCCCTCGTCGCATCGCCCGGTGATGAAGACGTGCACGGGGCGCTCGAGCGGGTGCTGATCGAGACGGTCGGACCCGCCCTGGGCGGCAAGCTGCGGGCCGGTCGCAGCCGCAACGATCAGATCGCGACCCTCGTCCGGCTCTACCTGCTCGACCACTCCCGCACCCTGACCCGCGAACTGCTCCGTCTCATCGACGCCCTCGTCGCTCAGGCCGAGGCCAACGGCTCCGCGATCATGCCCGGGCGCACGCACCTGCAGCACGCGCAGCCCGTCCTGCTCGCCCACCACCTGCAGGCCTACGGCTGGGCCTTCGTCCGCGGCATCGAGCGGCTGCGCGACTGGTCGGTGCGCGCGTCGGTCTCGCCCTACGGCGGAGGGGCGCTCGCCGGGGCCACTCTGGGGCTCGACCCGCAGCTCGTCGCCGACCATCTGGGCCTGGCCCGCCCGTCGGAGAACTCCCTCGACGGCACCGCGTCGCGCGACGTCGTGGCCGAGTTCGCCTTCATCACCGCGATGATCGGCGTCGACCTGTCGCGTCTCTCCGAAGACGTCATCCTGTGGAACACGCGGGAGTTCGGCTTCGTCACGCTCGACGACGCGTATTCGACCGGTTCGAGCATCATGCCGCAGAAGAAGAACCCCGACATCGCCGAGCTCGCGCGCGGCAAGGCGGGGCGTCTGATCGGCAACCTGTCGGGCCTGCTCGCGACCCTCAAGGGTCTTCCGCTGGCCTACAACCGCGACCTGCAGGAAGACAAAGAGCCCGTCTTCGACTCGGTGCGCACCCTCGAGCTCGTGCTCCCGGCGTTCTCGGGCATGATCGCGACGTTGCGCTTCCACGCCGACCGGATGGCCGAGCTCGCCCCGCAGGGGTTCTCCCTCGCGACCGATGTGGCGGAGTGGCTCGTGCGCCAGGGTGTGGCGTTCCGCGACGCCCACGAGATCTCCGGCGCCCTCGTCCGTGCGTGCGAGGAGCGCGAGATCGGCCTGGAAGACGCCGACGACGAGCTGTTGGCCTCGGTGTCTCCGGCCCTGACCCCGGCCGTCCGCGAGGTCCTGACCATCGACGGGTCGGTGGCCAGCCGCACCGGCGTCGGCGGCACCTCACCGGTGCGCGTGGGCGAGCAGCGCGAAGAGCTCGTCACGCGCGCCCAGTCCGCCGCGCGCTCGCTCGTGTCGTGAGTATCAGCTTTTCGCTTATCAAAAGTGGTTTATAAGCGTTAGGCTTATCGCATGAGCGTTGCCGTCATCGCGGACATCGTCGCCTCGCGACGACTGGCCGACCGCGCGGGAGCGCAGCGCGCGATCGCCGACGCCGTCGCCGGGGTCGAGAAGGTGCTCCCGGTCGCAACGGCACCTCTCGCCGCGGTGGTCGGAGACGAACTGCAGGGGGAGTACCCCTCGCTGTCGGCGGCCCTCGCATCGCTCCTGTTGCTGCGTCTCGCCCTTCCCGAGGGCGTCGACTGCCGATTCGGGGTCGGGGTCGGCGAGGTGCGACCCATCGCCCTGCAGGGCCGGGAAGTTCCCGAGGGGCCGGCCTGGTGGGCGGCCCGCGCCGCGATCGAGCAGGTCGAGCGGCTGCAGCAGCGCGCCGCGCCGCTCGCGCGCACGTGGATCGAGCCGGCGGAGGGAGAGGATGCCGCCATGACCGAGACCATCGCTCTGGCCACCGCGTACGCCCTGAGTCGCGACCAGTCCGTATCGGCCATGAGCGAGCGCGCCCGCCGCCTCACCTACGGCCGCTGTCTCGGACGATCGCAGCGCGAGCTCGCCGAGCAGGAGGGGATCAGCCAGTCGGCGGTGTCGCAGGCGCTCGCCTCAGCGGGGTCGGCCGCCATCGTCGAGGGGTACGACGTGCTGGTCGCGGGGGCGCGCGCATGATCGCCGCCGGGCTCCTGCTGCTCGCGGTGGGCGGGGTCGACCTGCTGCGGCGGATGATCCGCTCCCGTCGCTGGATCGTCTTCTCCGTGGCGGCGGTGCTGCTCGTCGTCGTCTCGGCCGGGCTCGACGCCGTGGTCGCCGGTGTCCTCGCCGTCGCCGTCGCTGCCATCTGGACGCGGGTGCTGCCTGAGACGGGCGCCGCGCGCGCGGGTCTCTGGCCGGTCGCGCTGCTGGGGCTGGCGGCCGCCGCGTGCGTCGTGATCGCTCCCGGCCGCGCGCGCCCGGGTCTCATCGGCGCGGCCTGGTCCGCCTACCGCCCCGGTGAGGCGGTCTCGATCGACGTGGTTCTGCTCGTGGTGGGCTGCCTCGTCTTCCTGCTCGAGTCGGGCAACGCCGTCGTGCGCATCGCGCTGCGCTCCGAGATGGGCGGGGCGGCAGGCGACGAGCAGTCCCCTCCCACCCTCAAGGGTGGTCGTCTCATCGGCCCCCTCGAACGCATCCTCGTGTTCGTGCTCACCCTCGCGGGCGCCTACACGCTGCTCGCGGCCGTGCTGGCCGCGAAGGGCATCGTGCGCTTCCCCGAGATCTCGCGCGATCGAGACGACGGCGACCGCGCCGAGTACTTCCTGATCGGCAGCCTCGTCAGCTGGGTGACCTCGCTCGCCGCGGCATTCCTCGTCTGGTGGGGTGTGAACGCCGGGTGAGCAACCGCTCGCGCGGGCGACGGCGTGCGGTTAGGGTCGAGCGATGCGAGGGGGGACGCGATGACCGCTGAGCCGGGATGGTATGACGCCGGGACGCCGGGGAAGCTGCGCTGGTGGGACGGGGCGCAGTGGACAGCGCACGAGGCCCCCGTTCCCGAGGGCCGGGCTCTCGAGGAGGCGCGGCCGTCCATGGTGGCCGAGGATCGGCATCCGCAGTCCTCCGCCGGCGAGGCGGACGGGCCGCGGTCCGGGTGGTACACGACCCGGTCGGAGGTCGTGCGCTGGTGGGACGGGAAAGTCTGGTCCGGCTCGCGCATCCGGAGAGGCCGGGTCGGCGTCGACTGGGCCGTCACCGAATCGCCCGCTGTCGCGTGGACGATGGGAGCGGTCTTCCTCTCGCTCGCGGTCCTGCAGGGGACGTTCGCCGCGACGGCCGGCAGCTGGCCGTTCTCCGCGGTGACGACGCTGCTGCTCGGTGCGCTGTTCCTCGCGATGGCTGCGCAGACCACGGCGGTGCGGCGCACCCCCGCACCTCAGGGCGACCCCCTCGACCCGGATGCCGTGCGGCCGCTGCCCGGGGTGGTGGAGGGCCCCGGAGCGGGGTGGTATCCGATCTCCCGCACGATGAGCCGGTGGTGGACGGGGACGCGGTGGACCGCGTACACGCTGAGCCGGTGGGGCATCCGTCCGACGTTCCACGCGGAAGCGGCCCTGCAGACGCTCGCGATCGTCGCCATCCTCGTCGCCGTCCTCGCGGTCGCGGCCGTGATCACGGGGATCGTGACGCTGGTGCTCGCCGCGGGCGGGAGCGACATCACCGCGATCGTCCGGGGGTGGATGCTCGCCGGGGGCGGGGTCGTCTTCGCCGCTCTGGTGGGCGTCATCCTGGCGATGACCCGCACGCAGACGCGCCTGCTCCTGCTGCCGAGCGAGCCGCCGTCCGTCGCGACGTCTCCGCTTCAGGGCTGAGCGCTCCCGGGTGTCGCGCATCGCGGCGCCCCGCCCGCGCTCCGGCACCCTCGGCCCGAGGACGCCGTCGACAGCCATCCGCGCCCCCAGCGTGCGTGTCCGTCGGTGGAACCGGACCCCGGCATCCGGCGCCCGGCGAGCCCGCTGGTAGCCTGAACCGGTGTCTGCCTCCACCGATGCGGCGCCCGTGAGCGCCCTCGCACCCGCCAACGATCCGACGTTCGACAACGTCTGGGACGAGCTGCTGTGGCGCGGCCTGGTCCACGTCTCCACCGACCAGGACGAGCTGCGCGAACTGTTGTCGGGGGAGCCAATCGTCTTCTATTGCGGTTTCGACCCGACCGCGCCGAGCCTGCACCTCGGCAACCTCGTGCAGCTGCTCACCATGCGCCGTCTGCAGCTCGCCGGCCACCGCCCCCTCGGACTCGTGGGCGGCTCCACCGGGCTCGTGGGCGACCCGCGTCCCACGGCCGAGCGCACGCTCAACACGCGCGAGACCGTCGCCGAGTGGGTGGCGAGCCTACGCGCCCAGGTCGAGCGCTTCCTGAGCTTCGAGGGCGACAACGCCGCGCGCATCGTCAACAACCTCGACTGGACCGCCCCCCTCAGCGCGATCGATTTCCTGCGCGAGATCGGCAAGCACTTCCGCGTCGGCACGATGCTGAAGAAGGATGCCGTGAGCGCGCGCCTGAACTCCGAGGCGGGCATCAGCTACACCGAGTTCAGCTACCAGATCCTCCAGGGCATGGATTACCTCGAGCTGCACCGGCAGTACGGCTGCGTGCTGCAGACCGGTGGCAGCGACCAGTGGGGCAACCTCACCAGCGGCACCGACCTCGTGCGCAAGGTCGAGGGCGCCTCGGTGCACGCCATCGGCACGCCGCTCATCACCAACAGCGACGGCACGAAGTTCGGCAAGAGCGAGGGCAACGCCATCTGGCTGGATGCCGAGATGTGCAGCCCGTGGGTGATGTACCAGTTCTGGCTCAACACCGACGATCGCGACGTGATCGAGCGGCTCAAGGTGTTCACGTTCCTCTCGCGTGCCGAGATCGACGAGTACGCCCGTCTGGTCGAGGACGAGCCCTTCCGTCGCGCCGCGCAGAAGCGTCTCGCGCGCGAGGTCGTCACGACCGTGCACGGGCAGGAGGTCACCGACAAGGTCATCGCAGCGGCGGACGCCTTGTTCGGCCAGGGAGTTCTGCAGGATTTGGATCCCAAGGTCCTCAGCACTGCCCTCAAGGAGCTTCCAAACGCCAAGATCGCGCGCGGCCGAACAATTGTCGAGGCGCTACTAGAGACCAAGCTGTCGGGCAGTCT
Source organism: Microbacterium sp. NPDC007973 (assembly GCF_042958465.1). Classification (NCBI taxonomy): domain Bacteria; kingdom Bacillati; phylum Actinomycetota; class Actinomycetes; order Micrococcales; family Microbacteriaceae; genus Microbacterium; species Microbacterium sp. NPDC007973. The sequence continues at coordinate 164,214 of NZ_JBIBJJ010000001.1, read as the reverse complement.
CAGCGACGCTCGTCGCGCGATCGCGCAGGGCGGTGTCTCGCTGGATGGGGTCAAAGTGATGAGCGATGATGTGATCGTAGAAGGGACGCTCCCGGGCGGGGTGTCGGTGCTGCGGCGCGGTAAGAAGACCCTCGCGGGACTCTTCCTCAGCTGACATGCCGTTCACGCCGAGCCACGCCGTCGTCGCACTGCCCTTCGTGCGCACGCGGCTGGTCCCGGCGGCGATCGCGATCGGGGCGATGACCCCCGACCTGCCGCTGTTCGTGCGCGGGATGTGGCCCGACTACGGCCTCACCCACGACTTCGCCTGGCTGCCGGTGACGGTCGTCGTCGCCTTCGTCCTGCTGCTCGTGTGGCGGTGCGCGCTGCGCCCCGCGACGCGCGAGCTGCTGCCGCGGCCGATGGCCGAGCGGTTGCCGGCGCAATGGGATGCGGATGCCCGCGCGGGGATGCGCGAGAGCGTCGCCGGGGGAGCCCTCGGCATCCTCTGGCTCGTCCTCTCGCTCGCGCTCGGCGTCGCCTCGCACATCGCCTGGGACCTCTTCACCCACGAGGGGCGCACGGGGGAGGAAGTGCTCCCCGCCCTCGCGGAGCGCTGGGGCCCCTTCTCGGTGACGAAGTGGCTGCAGTACGGGTCGGGGGTGTTCGGGCTGGCCGTACTGGGGATCTTCGCGCTGGTGTGGCTGTCACGGCATGCGCCCCAGCCCGTACGGAGGGTGCTTCCGGATGCCGCCCGCTGGGCGTGGTGGCTCTCGCTCCCGGTTCTGCTGGTCGTGGCATCCCTCGTGGCGCTGGGGGCGAACGGCGGGTTCGGCGAGGAGTACACCACCACCCACCTCATCTACGGTGTGCTGACCAAGGTCGCCGCCGCGTGGGCCGCGCTGACGGTGGCCCTGGCGCTGTTCGTGCAGGCGCGTCGCGCGCGGGTGGCCGTCCGCGCGGGGTAGCCGCGCTCGGAGCCCTCGGTGGGGAGATGGCTGAGCTTGTCGAAGTCACCGGGCGACCGTGCGCGGGGTGGTGGCGCCTCGGAAAGCGATGGGCAGCGGGGCCCGGTCCCTTCGACAGGCTCAGGGACCTCGGCTGCGTGGTTCGGAACCTCGGTTGCACGGTTCGGGGGCGCCGCCCGCGGGTCACACCGGGTGGGAGAGCGGGCGGCGGTTAGACTCGGAACCGTTATGACGAAGGCGGGAGACTCGGTGTCGGCGAGCACGAAGGGCACGAAGACGGGCGCGGACGAGGTCATCCTCGGACCCACCGGACGCCCCTACCAGGGGTTCCCCACCCCGAAGCCGCTCGACGGACACGGTCCCGCCCGCATCATCGCGCTCTGCAACCAGAAGGGCGGCGTCGGCAAGACGACGACGACCATCAACCTCGCGGCCTCCCTCGCGGGCTACGGCCGTCGCGTCCTCGCGATCGACTTCGACCCGCAGGGCGCGCTGTCGGCGGGTCTCGGCATCCAGACGCACGACGTGCCGACCATCTACGACCTGCTGCTGGACACCAAGCGCGACCCGCGCGAGGTCATCGTGCACACCCGCGTCGAGGGTCTCGACGTGATCCCGGCCAACATCGACCTGTCGGCGGCCGAGGTGCATCTGGTCAACGAGGTCGCCCGCGAGACGATCCTGGCCCGCGTGCTGCGCAAGGTCGCGGCCGACTACGACGTGATCCTCGTCGACTGCCAGCCCTCGCTCGGTCTGCTCACCGTCAACGCCCTCACCGCGGCGCACGGCGTGCTCATCCCGCTCGAGTGCGAGTTCTTCGCCCTGCGCGGTGTCGCACTGCTGGTCGAGACCATCGATAAGGTGCGCGACCGCCTCAACCCGGCGATCGAGCTCGACGGGGTGCTCGCGACGATGTACGACCCCCGCACCCTCCACTCGCGCGAGGTGCTCGAGCGGGTGGTCGAGGCGTTCGGCGACGACGTGCTCGAGACGGTGATCGGTCGCACGGTGAAGTTCCCCGACGCGTCGGTCTCGGGCATGCCGATCACGGAGTTCGCCCCCGAACACGCCGCCGCACAGGCCTACCTGCGGCTGGCGCGGGAGCTGGTCGCCCGTGGCGCCGTCGCCTGACGACATTCCCACGGGCAGCCCCGTCGCGGTGCGGCCGGGTCCCGAGCCTGCGGAAGGCGCCGACGCCGAGAGTCCCGGTGGCTCCGACGGGCTCAGCCACCTCGCGACCGGCGACCCCCTCCCTGCTGAGGTCCCTGAGCCTGTCGATGGGACCGGGACCGACGCTGCCGGTTTCCGCGTTTCCCTGCCCGACTTCGACGGACCCTTCGACCTGCTGCTGACGCTCATCTCGCGCGCCGAGCTCGACGTGACCGAGGTGGCCCTCAGCCGGGTGACCGACGAATTCATCGCCTATCTGCGCGCCCTCGGCCCCGACGCCGACCTCGATGAGGCATCGGAGTTCCTCGTCGTCGCCGCCACCCTGCTCGACATGAAGATCGCCGGACTGCTCCCGCAGGGAGAGCTCGTGGATGCCGAATCGGTGGCGCTGCTGGAGGCCCGCGACCTGCTCTTCGCGCGTCTGCTGCAGTATCGCGCGTTCAAGGAGGTCTCGGCCTGGTTCGCGCGCTGCCTCCAGCGTGAGGACAAGAGGCACACGCGTGCCGTGCGCCTCGACGAGAAGTATCGCAGCGCCGTCCCCGAGCTGAAGTGGACCCTCACCGCCGACGACTTCGCGGCGCTGGCCGTCGTCGCCCTCGCCCCGAAGCAGATCCCGACCGTGGGACTCGATCACCTGCACGCCCCGCTTGTCAGCATCCGCGAGCAGGCCGCGATCGTCGTCACGCTGCTGCGCTCGGCGGGCACGCTGAACTTCCGGGATCTTGTCGCAGGTGTCACCGAGACGGGGGTCGTCGTCGCGCGCTTCCTGTCGATCCTCGAGCTCTACCGCCACGCCGCCCTGTCGTTCGAGCAGCTGGAGCCCCTCGGCGAGCTGACGCTGCGCTGGACCGCCGAACGGTGGTCCGAAGAGAACCTCGCCGCCCTCGGAGCCGACTATGACCGCTGATCCCATGACTCCGCCCGCGGCGCAGGAAGCGCCTGCGGGGCCCCCGACCGCCGAGACCGCGCCCGCGCCATCTCCCGCGCCGCGGTCGGCCGACCCGGCATCCGTCGCTCGTCGCCTCGAGGCGATTCTGCTCGTGCTCGAGGAGCCGCAGAGTCTCGTGAGCCTCGCCGCCGCGGTCGGCGCTCCGGTTCCGGCCGTCCGCCAGGCGGTCGAGGCGCTCGTCGCCGACTACGACGGCGAGACCGGGGGACCGCGCCGCGGGTTCGAGCTGCGCGAAGTCGGGGGCGGATGGCGCCTGTACGTGCGCGAGGAGTACGACGACGTCGTGGGGGAGTTCGTCAACACGCAAGCGCCGTCGCGACTGTCGCAGGCGGCGCTCGAGACCCTGGCCGTCATCGCGTACAAGCAGCCCGTCACGCGCGGGCAGGTGGCATCCATCCGCGCCGTCAACGTCGACTCGGTCGTGCGCACCCTGCTCGCCCGCGGACTGATCACCGAGGTGTTCACCGACCCCGACACGGGGGCGATCCACTACGGCACGACCAATCAGCTGCTGATCAACCTCGGCATCAACTCGCTCGACGAGCTGCCGCACATCTCGCCGTTGCTCGACGACGGCTCGGACGGATTCGACGGAGAGGTATTGAAATGAGCGACGCTTCGACAGGCTCGACGACCGGGGGCGCAGGCTCGGCGGGTGAAGAGGGCGTGCGTCTGCAGAAGGTGCTGGCCAACCGGGGAGTGGCGTCGCGCCGCGTCGCCGAGCAGATGATCGTCGAGGGGCGCGTGCGCGTGAACGGCCTCGTCGTCACCGAGCTGGGCCGCCGCATCCATCCCGAGACCGACCTCGTCGACGTCGACGGCACCGCCATCCAGCTCGACGAGTCGAAGCGCTACGTCATCCTCAACAAGCCCACCGGGGTCGTGAGCTCGATGAGCGACGACCGCGGTCGCCCCGACCTGCGTCGGTACACGAAGGACTGGGACGAGCGGTTGTACAACGTCGGACGACTGGATGCCGACACGAGCGGCCTGCTCGTACTGACCAACGACGGCGACCTCGCCCACGTGCTCGCGCACCCCTCGTTCGGGGTGACCAAGGTCTACATCGCGAAGGTCGAGGGGCAGGTGCTGCCGCAGACCATCCAGCGCCTGCTGAAGGGCGTGGAGCTCGAAGACGGACGCATCGCCGCCGACAAGGCGCGCCTCCTGGACGCCTCGCGGGGGGAGAGCCTGGTGGAGCTGACCCTCCACTCGGGCAAGAACCGCATCGTGCGCCGCATGATGGCCGAGGTCGGTCATCCGGTCGTCGAGCTGGTGCGGCGGCAGTTCGGACCTCTTCACCTGGGAACACTCCCGGTGGGCAAGGCGCGCGAGTTGACTACAGTAGAACGTGGTGCCCTGCTCACGCTGTCTCGTCGAGACGGCGACGCTCCGGTGGAGTGAGCCTCCCGGGCGTCTCGCGGTGCGTGCGGCACCGCCCAGGGCAGCAGGAGACCCGATGAGCGAATCGAACGAGGCGTCCGCGCGCGCGGCGGGGCCTTTGGCGACCCGCACGAGCGGCACGGTCCGCGTCGTGGGCTCCGGTCTCCTCGGCGCGAGCATAGGCCACGCACTGACCGCGCGCGGGGTCGACGTGGTCCTCGTCGACGCGTCGCCCTCCCAGCTGCGGCTGGCGATCGATTACGGCGCCGGTCGCGCGGAGCGCCCCGACGACGCCCCCTCGCTGATCGTCGTGGCGGTACCGCCCGACGTCACGGCCGACGTCGTCGAGCGCGAGCTCGCCCGATACCCGGATGCCGTGGTCACCGACGTCGCGAGCGTGAAGCTCGAGCCCCTGCGCACTCTGCGGGGACGCGGGGTCGACCTGACCCACTACATCGGCTCCCACCCCATGGCGGGGCGGGAGCGCGGGGGAGCCATCTCGGCGCGCGCCGACATCTTCGTGGGCCGCCCGTGGGTGGTCTGCCGCGACGGCGAGACCTCGGCGCACGATCTGTCTCTCGTCGAGGGCCTGGCTCTCGACCTCGGCGCGACGCTCCTCGAGATGACGCCCGAGGAGCACGACGAGTCCGTCGCGCTCATGTCGCACGTGCCACAGCTCGTCGCGAGCCTGCTCGCCGGACGCTTCGTGGAGGCGCCCGACGGCTCCCTCCGTCTCGCCGGCCAGGGCGTGCGCGACACGACGCGCATCGCTGCATCCGCTCCCGAACTCTGGGTGCAGATCCTCGGCGCGAACGCCGCCCCCGTGGTCGACGTGCTCGATCGGCTCGCCTCCGATCTCACCGACGTGGCCGACGCCCTGCGCGATCCCGATGTGCCCGGTGCCCGCCGGACGGTGGCCGACACCATCCGCCGCGGCAACGAGGGCGTCGAACGCCTGCCGGGCAAGCACGGGCAGAACCGCCGCTTCGATACCTTCGTCGTCATGGTCGACGACACCTCCGGACAGCTGGGCCGCCTCTTCGGCGAGCTCGGAGACCTCGACGTCAACGTCGAAGACCTGCGCCTCGAGCACTCGCCCGGTGCCCCGTTCGGCCTCGCCGAGATCAGCGTCGTGCCCGACGCGGTCCGTCGAGCCGTCGACGGGCTCCAGCAGCGCGGATGGCGGATTGCGAGCACCACCCATGACTGAGTCCCTCCTCAAGCCCGCCTTCGGCGCCCCGGCCGAGGGGTCGGCGTCCGCGGTGCCCGTCGTCGTCGCGATCGACGGCCCCGCCGGCAGCGGCAAGTCGAGCGTGTCGAAGGCCGCGGCCGCGCGCCTCGGCTACGGCTTCCTCGACACCGGCGCCGCCTACCGCGCCCTCGCGTGGCACGCGCTCGAACACGGGGTCGACACCTCCGACGCCACCGCGGTGCTCGAGGTGTTCGGCGACTTCGACTACGCCATCTCGCTCGACACCACCGACCGGTGGGTGCGCGTCGGGTCCACCGACGTCACGGCCGCGATCCGGGAGCCCCGGGTCACCGACGCGGTGAGCGGGGTGGCGCGCGTCGCCCCCGTGCGGCACGCGGTGAACGAGCTGTTCCGTCGGCTCGTGGCATCCGCGGGTCTTCCCGGCGTGGTGGTCGAGGGGCGCGACATCACGACGGTCGTGTACCCCGACGCGACCGTGCGCATCCTGCTGACCGCGGCCCCCGAGGTGCGGGCGGCCCGACGCAGCAAAGAGCTCACCTCGCAGGACGCCGCGGCCGTCGCCGCGGCTCTGCACAAGCGGGATGCCGCTGATTCCACGGTCGTCGACTTCCTCACCGCCGCGCCCGGCGTCGAGGTCGTCGACTCGACCCACCTCGATTTCGCACAGACCGTCGACGCCGTGTTGAGCGTCGTCGAGAACACGATGGGAGCCCGCGATGGGCGTTGAAGAAGACGAATACGAAGGCGGGCCCGACCAGCTCGCCGAGAAGATGCAGAACCTCGACGAGGCGCTCGCCGAGCAGCGAGCCGAAGCGCTGCGTGCGGGCCTCGCCGACTTCGACCTCGACGAGGACGACGCCGAACTGCTCGCGGGGCTGGCCTCGGGCGACGGCGAGATCGAGTTCCTGCCCGCACTGCCGGTCGTCGCGATCGTCGGTCGGCCGAACGTCGGCAAGTCGGCGCTCGTGAACCGCATCCTCGGTCGCCGTGAGGCGGTCGTGGAAGACACCCCCGGTGTCACGCGCGACCGAGTCACGTACAAGGCCGAGTGGCTCGACCGCCGCTTCTCGCTGGTCGACACCGGCGGGTGGGAGCCCGACGCCAAGGGCATCGACCGCTCCGTCGCCGCCCAGGCCGAGGTCGCGATCGACCTCGCCGACGTCGTGCTGTTCGTGGTGGATGCCACGGTGGGGGCGACCTCGACCGACGAGCACGTCGTGAAGCTCCTGCGCAAGAGCAAGAAGCCCGTCTTCCTCATCGCCAACAAGGTCGACGACGCCCGCCAGGAGCCCGAGGCCACGGCCCTGTGGAACCTCGGCCTCGGCGAGCCGCACCCGGTCTCCGCCATCCACGGTCGCGGCGTCGCCGACCTGCTCGACGAGCTCATGAAGGTGCTGCCCGAGGTCTCGGCGGTCGCGAAGTACGAGATCGGCGGACCGCGCCGCGTCGCGATCCTCGGTCGCCCGAACGTCGGCAAGTCGTCGCTGCTGAACAAGGCCGCGGGCGAGGAGCGCGTCGTCGTCAACGAGCTCGCGGGCACCACCCGCGACCCCGTCGACGAGGTCGTCGAGCTCGGCGGCAAGCTCTGGACGCTGGTGGACACCGCCGGCATCCGCCGCCGCGTGCACCTGTCGCAGGGCGCCGACTTCTACGCCTCTCTCCGCACCTCGACCGCGCTGGAGAAGTCCGAGGTCGCCGTCGTCGTGCTCGACGTGTCGCAGCCCATCAGCGTGCAGGACCTCAACATCATCGACCTCGTGCTCGAGTCAGGTCGTGCTCTCGTGCTGGCGTTCAACAAGTGGGACCGCCTGAACGACGACGACATGGAGAACCAGGACCGTCGCCGCTACCTCGAGCGCGAGATCGAGCAGGACCTCGCGCACGTCGCGTGGGCTCCGCGCGTGAACATCTCGGCCCGCACCGGCCGTCACCTCGACAAGCTCGTGCCGGCCCTCGAGCAGGCGCTGGAGTCGTGGGACACCCGCATCCCCACCGGCAAGTTCAACGCGTTCCTCTCGGAGCTCGTCGCCGAGCACCCGCATCCGCTGCGCGGCGGAAAGCAGCCCCGCATCCTGTTCGGGACGCAGGCGGCGACGCGTCCGCCGACATTCGTGCTGTTCACGACCGGGTTCCTCGACCCGGGCTACCGCCGGTTCATCCAGCGGCGCCTGCGCGAGATCTACGGCTTCGAGGGCACGCCGATCGTGCTGAACATGCGTATCCGCGAGAAGCGCCAGCGCTGAGCCGCGCGTCCGACGCCCCGGTCCCCGTCTACGGGGGTCGGGGCGTTCGCGTCGCCGCGGATGCAAGGGCCCGCGGCCGCGAGCCGGGTGCCGATACAGTGCACGGGCGACGGCGGGGGCCGTGGCATCCCTGATCCCTCCCGGAGGCGCGCCATGACCGCGATCGCACCACCCCTCGACCAGCCCTACTACGGCGCGCCGCTTCGCGCTGCCGTCAGGCGGTTCTTCGCGAAGTACGCGACCTTCCGCGGACGGGCGAGTCGCAGCGAGTACTGGTGGTGGGTCCTGACCGGGGCCGTCGTGGGCACCGTGCTGAACGCGCTGCCGACGCTGACCGACGGCGTGAGGATCGAGGCCGACGGCTCGACGACCATCACGGGACCGCACGGGGTGATCCTCTCGCTGATCTGGATCGTCTGGGCGCTCGGGACGATCGTGCCGACACTGGCCGTGCTCGTGCGCCGCCTCCACGACACCGGGCGGAGCGGCCTGTGGGTGCTCGTCGGGATCGTGCCCCTCATCGGCATCCTGGTGCTCCTCGTCTTCACGGTGCAGGGGCCGCGGACGGAGGGCGCACGCTTCGACGTCTGAGTCGACACGGAGCGTCGTTCTCGCACGGCGGGTGTGCGCTCTCGATACAGTGCACGAACGGGGGCGATCGGCCGCCGCGTCGCGAATCATCCGTCATCGTGTCAGGGGGACACACATGTCACACACGCAGAGCACCGCTCCGCTTTCTCAGCCGCTCTACGGAGCCTCTTTCGGCGCCGCCGTGCAGCGATTCTTCAAGAAGTACGCGACCTTCCGCGGTCGCGCCAGCCGCAGCGAGTTCTGGTGGTGGATCCTCGCGAACGCGCTGGTCTCCATCGTGCTCAGCGTGCTCGCGCTCCTCACCGGCGGACCGGCGGTCGACGAATACGGACAGACCGCCGCGCCGTCGGGTCTCGGCTTCGTCTTCTACGTGATCCTGCTGCTGTGGGGCCTCGCGACGTTCGTGCCGCATCTCGCGCTCATCGTGCGCCGTCTGCACGACACCAACCGCAGCGGGTTCTGGATCTTCATCGCGTTCGTTCCGCTCGTCGGCGGCATCATCCTCTTCGTCTTCGAGCTGCTGCCCAGCGATCCGCGCGGAGCGCGATTCGACGCCTGATCTCGATACCGAACGTCCCGGCCCCCATGGGGGTCGGGACGTTCGCGTGTGCGGGGAGGATGGATGCCGCCGGCGCTGCGCTCGGCATCCGCTCGCGCGTGGCGTCGGTGGGCCCCTGCCAGTCCACCGCGCCGTCTCGGGGTCGCTGTCAGACGGACGCCGCCGGACGCACGAGGGCGGTCTGGTCGGGCTCGACGAAACCGTACTTCCGGTACAGGCCGTGCGCGTCGCTGGTGAAGAGCGTCCAGCGGAAATGCGGGCCCGGACCCTCGTCGATCATCAGCGACACGAGGCCCCGGCCGATGCCGTGGCCCCGGTGCCCCTCGACGACGAAGACGTCGGCAAGGTAGCCGAACGCGATGCCGTCGGAGATCGCCCGTGCGAAGCCGACGAGCTCGCCGGTGTCGCGGCGATAGGCGGCGACGAGGCGCCACGCGCTGTCGAGCTGGGCTTCTACGTCGGCGCGGGTGCGCCACCGGGCCCAGTAGGCCTCGGTGCTCAGCCACTGCCAGACCGCGTCACGGTCGATGCGCCGGGGGTCGTCGTCGAATTCGTACTCCACCCGTCAAGTGTGGCGCGTTCCGCGGCGGGATATGACGCACGGCGGCGCTCCCACCCGACGGCTGTGCCAGGCTGGACGGGATGACGATCGAGCCTCCCGCCCCGGGCGAACCGCGGCGACCGCACGGGCCGCGCGACCCCGGCGACGCGTGGGTCGTCGCGCCCACGGGCGAGAAGTACTGGGGACGTTTCGGCGCCGCCGGCCTGCTCGCCCTCGACCCCGAGCGCGGCGTGCTGCTGCAGCACCGGGTCTCGTGGAGCCACTTCGGCGGCACCTGGGCGCTGCCCGGTGGAGCGCGTCACGAGGGGGAGTCCGCTCGCGACGGTGCCCTACGCGAGTCGACGGAAGAGGCCGGTGTGCCCGTGGATGCCGTGCGCGCGCGCTTCGAGAGCGTCCTCGATCTGGGTATCTGGTCGTACTCCACCCTCGTCGCCGACGTCACGACGCCCTTCGAGCCGGTCATCAGCGACCCCGAGAGCGTGGCCCTCGAGTGGGTCGCGGTCGATCGGGTGACGGACCTTCCGCTGCACCCCGGATTCGCCGCGGCCTGGCCGGCGCTGCGCGCAGCGCTGGGCTCTCGTCCGGCGATCGTGGTCGACGTGGCCAACGTCATGGGGTCGGTCCCCGATGGCTGGTGGAAGGATCGCGCGGGAGCCGCGACCCGCCTCGTCACGAAGCTCTCCCGTCTCGCCGAGCAGGGGGTGGATGCCGACCTCCTCGGCCTCTCCGCCACGCGTTGGTTCCCGCGGGTGGTCGCCGTGCTGGAGGGACAGTCTCGGGCGGCCGAGCCGGTGGCTCCGGCCCTCGAGGTGCGCCGCGCCCCGGGTGAGGGTGATGACGAGATCGTCGAGGCCGTGCGCGGGCTCGTGGGGGCGTTCGATCCCGTCGTGGTGGTGACCGGCGACCGCGAGCTCGCGGCCCGCGTCGAGGCTCTCGGCGCGACCGTGCGCGGCGCACGCTGGGCGCTGGATCAGCTGGGCTGACGGCGCTTCCGCCCGGCGGGGACTCCCTTGCCGGCGAGGTGGCTGATCTTGTCGAAGCCACCGGTCCCCGCGACCGGCGCAACGACCGGACGCAGCCCCGCGTGGTGCGACGCCGGCGGGTTCAGTCGAGCTCGCGGCCGCGCAGCTTCTCGATCTCGCGGCGGTCGCGCTTCGTGGGGCGTCCCGCGCCGCGGTCGCGGACGGGGACGAACGGCATGCTCTCCTTCGACGGGGGCGGGGGAGTGCGGTCGTCGACCGACTCGGCCACCAGAGCGGCACCGACGCGCTTCGCGATGGTCTTCTTCACGACGAGGATGCGATCGAACCCCTGGACGCGCACGCGCAATTCGTCGCCCGGCCGCACCGGCTGAGCCGCCTTCGCCCGTTCGCCGTTAACGCGCACGTGTCCGGCGCGACACGCCGTGGTCGCGGCCGACCGCGTCTTGTAGACGCGCACCGCCCACAGCCACGCGTCGACGCGAGCGGTGGTCGCGGCATCCGTCATCTCAGGTCCTTCGTCGGCGAATCTCCATCGTAAGACGGGCGGTCAGTCGCGGAGGGTGAGGGAGACCAGGGCGCGGTCGGGCTTGGGGCGGTCGACGATGTCGAAGCCGGCATCCTGGAAGACCGCCACCGTGCCGCGGAACAGCTGATCAGCCGAGCGCTTCTCGACCGACGGATCGAGGGGGTAGCCCTCGACGACGCGGGCACCGCCCTCACGGGCGAAGGTCACCGCGGCATCCAGGAGGGCACGGGTGAGGCCGGTACCCCGGTGCTGCTTCCGCACCACGAAGCACGACACGGCCCACACGTCGTCGGCGTCGAGAGGCTCCACGGTCGCGGTCTTGACGTCGAGCGTGCGGGCGAGGCGCGGCTGCGCGAGACGCGGACCGATGCGGACCCACCCGGCCGGCTCGCCGTCGACGTAGGCGATGAGGCCGGGCGCCCTTTCGCTCCGCGTCTCGGCGCGGAACCGCTCCGTCAACTGGCTGCGCGATTCGTCGTTGAATTGCGCGTTGGTGAGCAGCCACCACTGGCACTGACAGCCGGGGCCGTCGCCGCTGCCGAGGGCCGTCTCGGCGTCGTCGAAGCGGTCACCGGTGGCGGGCAGGATCTCGATCGTCATGTCGCGACGCTAGCGAGGGGGTCCGACATCGACAAGGGCATCCCGCCGTTCGACGCGGCGCCACACGCCCGGGGTGGGCGCTGGTTCGCGACGGTGTCGGGGAGGGGCTAATATAGGGGAGTTGCCCGCTCGCGGGTAACGGGATGTGGCGCAGCTTGGTAGCGCACTTGACTGGGGGTCAAGGGGTCGCAGGTTCAAATCCTGTCATCCCGACGGAAAAGGGTCGGAATCCTGCGGGATTCCGGCCCTTCGTCGTCTCTCCCCCCGGGGGGGGGGGGGGGGGCTCACGGCTGTCCTCGCGGGCCGCATCGCCGTGGCCGCGCCCCGACCACGGCGACCCGCGCAAAATGCCCTCGCCGTCTCAGCCCGCGTGCCGCCCGCTGTCGCGGTCCCACTCGAGCGACTTCCACTGAAGGAAGGTGCAGAGGTTGCTGGCGATCACGTACTCGGCGGCGAGGCTCGTGATGTCGTGGATCGACATGGACAGACTCTCTGGCTGCTCGCTGAGGGTCAGTTCCCACATCGGGTCGTCGTAGCTGCGCGGTCGCATGTGGATGGATGCCGACGCGTTGCGCAGGCGCAGGATGACGAGCCCCGTGTCGTCCTCGCCGTCGTCCTCCTGAGGGGCGACCGAGATCGAACCCGCGATGCAGTGCTCCTCGCTTTCGAACTCCGCGACCCATGCTTCGAGCTGTTCGCGGGAGCGGCGGGGCGGCGAGTCCTCGAGCGATTCCATACCGGCAGTCTCGCATCCGAGGTCGAGCAGCGCGCACACTTTGCGCGTGTACCTCGGACGTCGGACGCGGGGCTCCGAGCTACGGTGACACGTCCGCCGCGGGGGAGATCAGACGGCTTCCGCCGTCGCGGCATCCGTTCGCTTCTGCAGGTATTTGCAGAGCTTGCCCGTGGTGAACAGCTCCTCGCCGAGGGCGATCAGGTCTCCGCCGGTCAGCGGGAACTCCCCGGAACGTTCGGTCAGGGTCGCGGTCCAGGTGCGCTCGCAGTCGACGTTGAGGTAGATCGACGCCGGGCCGTGGTTGAGGTGGACGGCGACGATGCCCGAGTCGGCGTGCTCGGCGTCGTCCTGCGGGAGGACGTGAACGGTCGCATGGGCGACGCGGTCGTGCTGCTCGTAGTCGGCGACCCACTGCGAGATCTCGTCGAATGCGGGGCGAGTGCACGTCATCCGCCAAGGCTATACGGAATACGACGCACGTCGGCGGGGTCGCATAGATGCGCAGGCACCGCGAGAGCACGGTCTCTGAAGAGGTCGTGCCTCAGCGGTCCGAGTGACCGGCCGCCTGAAGGAACTGCACCATCGAGTGGTTGTACGGGCTGCGGAACCGCCGCTTCGCGCGGATCATCGTGTAGCCCTGAGCGCGCAGAGCGAGAGCGTTCGTGACGCTCAATCGCTGCTTCGGCACGGGTTCCCACCCTCCCGGCAGTCGATAGGCGTGCGTGATCGTCTGCGACCCTGGCATCGGCATTGCCCCCTTGAATGCAGTGGACCGATTCAAGCGACTTTACCTGCCGGTGGGGCAATCGCTTTCCGCTCGCACTACCGGGATTCGCCGGAGCTCCGGTTCGATCGGCCTTCCCCGTCGGGCCGTCCCCGGAATCCGGGCGCGGAGTTGGGGGCGCACGACGAGGACGCGGATGCCGCGAGGTCGGCCGCCGCGCTCGATGCCCGCGAGACGATACGCACGGCATCCGCGTCCTCACCCCTCAGGGGGAGGCTGTGTGGTCAGGCCGCGGACGACCCCGACGGGCGGATGTCGGCGTCGGACCACGGGGCGGCGCCGGCCGGCTGCTGGGTGTAATGCGAGAGCGACAGCTCTTTCGAGTTGCCCCACCCGCGTCGAGCCCGGACGAGGGTGTACCCCTCGTCACGCAGCGCGTGGGCGGTCTCGGCGGTGAGGGGGCGGTGGGGGAGCGTCTCCCATCCGCCGGGCATGCGATAGGCGTGGGTCACGGTGCGAGGGCGAGTCATTTCCACTCCAGAACTCGAGCTTTCGAGGGCGCTGCACCATTGGAGCGGGGGAGGACGACGTTACGCGTCGTCGGTGGGGGTGTCTGTCCCCTCTTCGGAGGGTCAGCGTGTCGGCGGATACTGCCGCAGCGAGATCTCACGCGTGTCGAACAAGCCGCGACGCGCGCGTACCAGCATGATCCCCTGGTCGCGCAACGCGGCGGCTCGTTCCGGCGTGAGGGGCTCGTGGGGGGCCTTCTGCCAGCCGCCCGCGAGTGTGTAGATGTGTGTCAAGGTGCGAGGTCGAGTCATCATCACCCCCTGCGGGGAATGTAGCCCTCGGAGATAGGTTCTGGCCGAGAATTTTCCTCTCCGTAATGCGCGCGTGGACGACCGTAACCCCGGCGTCTCCGGACCGTCTTCCGGACGGATGCGGCAGCGTGCCGTGGGTGGGTCGCGGCCATAATGGCCCGATGGTCACCGCCCGCATCGTCGTGCTCTTCGCTCTCGCCGCCATCGCCGAGATCGGCGGTGCCTGGCTCATCTGGCAGGCGGTGCGCGAGAACCGGGGCTGGTGGCTGGCGCTGCTCGGGATCGTCGCGCTCGGCGCGTACGGCTTCATCGCGGCGCTGCAGCCGGACGCGCACTTCGGGCGCGTCCTCGCCGCCTACGGCGGGGTGTTCGTCGCGGGTTCTCTCGCCTGGGGCATCGTCGTCGACGGCTTCCGTCCCACGGTGTGGGACTACGTCGGCTCGGCCGTCGCTCTCGTGGGGGCGGGGATCATCGTGCTCGCGCCCACCTCGGCCGGGGCGCCGGAGTGACGGCATCCGGTTCGGGATCCGGTGGGCGGGATCAATCCCTTAGAGCGTCGAGTAGTTAGCTAGACGAGATATCTGTGGATTGTCAAGCACCCCGCGGCGATGCGCCCGTGCGGGCACACTCGAGGCATGCAGTTCGACACCACGCCCCACGAGGGCCTCGCCGACGACTTCTCCGCCCCCGAGACCGCGCGCCCCTTCGGCTCGTACCTCTCGGTCATCAACGGCGGAGACTGATCGTCCCGCGGCCCGCCAGGGCCACTCACGACAGGACCGGATGCCGACAGGCTCCGGTCCTTCGTCGTGATCCCGCGGAAGGAGGGCGGATGCCATGACCGCACGGATCATCGAGATCGACGGATCGCGGGTGCACGGCATCCCGTCGCTGTACGCGGAGCTGGACCGCGTCTTCATGCCGGACGAGCCCTGGACCCTCGGCGAGAGCCTCGACGCGTTGGACGATCTGCTGTACGGCGGGTTCGGGGTCCTGCACGGCTCGGAACCGGTGCGCGTGCTGTGGCGCGACGCGGAGGCGGCGCGAGCGGCGCTCGGGGTGGAGACGACCCTCGCCTACCTGCGGCGCAAGCTCGAGCGTCCGGACGTCTATGCGGTCGCGCCGGCGCGACGTGCCCTCGACGAGCTCGAGGCCGGACGCGGCGAGACGTACTTCGACCTCGTCGTCGGGGTGTTCCGCGATCACGCGAACATCGAGCTCGTGTTCGCCTGAGGGCCCCTGTCGACGTCCCGGTGGACCGAGCGCCGTGCCGTGTGCAGCGTTACGCTCGGGGCCCGGGATGCGTCACCCCGGGCCCGTCCCGCCGTCACTCGTACCGCAGCGACTCCACCGGATCGGCGCGTGCCGCCCGCGCGGCCGGGAGGCTCCCCGCGAGGAACGCGATCGCCATGATCGCCACCGTCGTCACCAGGATCGACACGGGGTCGAAGGCGATGAGCTGCAGCCCCGGCAGATCGCTGAAGAGCGTCTGTCCCAGTTGCGCGCTCACGGCCGTGCCCACGCCGATCGCGACGACGGCGCCGATGAGACTGCCCAACAGTCCGAGCATCACCGCCTCGAGGCTGAACAGCGAGAAGACCCGGCCGCTGCCCATGCCCATCGCCTTCATCAGCCCGATCTCGCGCGTGCGCTCCTGCACCGACATCAGCAGGGTGTTGACGATGCCGAAGCTCGCCGCCAACAGTGCGATGACGGCGAACGCGTTCAAGACGAGCACGATCCCGTCGATGACCGCCTTGAACGTGCCGAGCTGATCCGAGACGGTCTGGCCGGAGTAGCCGGCATCCGACAGCGCGGTCTTGGCGTCGTCGACGTTCTGCGCCGCCGCCGACGACAGGGTCACGCTCGCGCTCGCGTACCGATCGAGTTCATCGGCCGGGACCCCGGTGTTCTGAGCGGTGAACAACGCGTCTTCCAGAGCGGTGTTGGTGGTCAACGAGGTCGTGGAGGCGAAGGCGCCCTCGGTCACGCCCGTGATGGTCGCCGAGACCACGTGCTGCGTGCGCACCGGGTCGGACACGGCGATCGTCAGCGTGGCCCCGACGGCATCCGCGGCGTCCGCGAAGCCGAGGGGCGTCACGAGCGACTCGGGGATCGCGGTCTCGAGCGCGTCGGAGGACTCGTCGGGCGCGGCGCCCGCCGCCAGCAGCGGAGTCTGGCCGCCGATGAGCGAGCCCGCGCTCGCGACGTAGCGCTCGCCGCTGTCGACCTGCACGTAGTCGATCTGCACGGCGCGGGTGGGCCTCACCGACGCGACACCGGGAAGGTCTTCGATCGTCCGGATGTCGGCATCCGTCAGTGCCGAGACGGTCGCGGTGGCGCCGGGGCGACCGGGGTTCGTGTTCGCCGAGGAGACCGCGTCGGGGTCGTACTTCTGCGGTTCTGCGGATGCCGCGGCCCCCGTTCCCGTCTTCGTCACGGTCAGCACGTCGGCAGCGCCGATGGAGGAGACGGTGTCGTCGATGAAGCGGTTGATGCCGGTGCCGAGACCGTTCGTCAACGTCAGCGTGAAGGCGCCCACGAAGATCGCGAGCACGGTGAGGATCGTGCGGGTCTTGGAACGGAACGTGTTCGCGGCGGCCGTGGCGACCAGGTCGGTGGTCTTCATGCCGCGCTCCGTTCCTCGGTGACGATGACGCCGTCGCGGATCTGCACCCGGCGGTCGCACCGCGCCGCCAGCTCGTCGTCGTGGGTCACCACGATGAGGGTGATGCCGTGCTCGCGGTTGAGACGGAACAGGATGTCCTCCACCACGGCGCCGGTGGCGGAGTCGAGGTTGCCCGTGGGCTCGTCGGCGAAGATGACCCGCGGGTCGTTCACGAGAGCGCGGGCGATCACCGCGCGCTGCTTCTGCCCGCCCGAGAGGGCCGTGGCCCTGTTCTTCGCCTTGTCCTGCATGTCGAGCTCGGCCAGCGCCGCGAGTCCCCGCCGGCGGCGTTCGGCGCGTCCGACGCCCGCGATCTTCAACGGCAGGATCACGTTCTCGAGCACCGAGGCGCTGGGGGTGAGGAAGAACTGCTGGAACACGAAGCCGAACGTCTTGTTGCGCGTGCGGTTGAGGTGGCGCCCGCGCAGGGTCGCGGCATCCTCCCCCTCCAGACGCACGGTTCCGCTCGAGGGGGCGTCCATGAGCGCGAGCAGGTGCATGAGGGTCGACTTGCCCGATCCGCTCTTGCCGACGATCGCGATGCTCTCGCCGCGGTGGATGTCGAGGCTCACACCGCGCAGCGCGTCGAAGCGCGCGGATCCGCGGCCGTACGACTTGTGCAGATCGGTGACGGAGAGCAGGGGAGGAGGAGGTTCGGATGCCATGACCTCACTGTCGCTCGCGAGCACACTGCTCCGCGTCGCTCGCGCGGGGTGGCCGGCTCCCCCCACGGGGGTATTCCGCGAATGCCCCGTGCGGGCGATACCCGCGAGGGAGCGAGCAGTCCACACTGGGAGGATGCGACCCGACCCGGCCACGGACACGCCGCCGCGCCTGGTGCCGGCGGGGCGCACCTGGCTCGTCGACGTGGTCGTCGCCGTACTGGTCGTCGTGCCCTCGTTCGCGCCGGTCCCGTTCCCCGAGCTGCGGCCGTCGAGCCCCCTGGTGCACGTGCTCGTCGTGCTGCCGGCGCTGCTGCTGCCGCTGCGCCGCCGGTGGCCGCGTCTCGTCTTCGTCGCCTGCATCGCCATCTTCGTGGGAGCCCTCGTGCTCGGAACACTCGCGCCGGGGGCGGCGCTGGCGACGGCGATCGCGGCGTACGGGATGGCCGACCGCGTCGGGCGCAGGGAGGCCGCGCCCGTGGCCATCGCGGGGGTGGTGGGGCTCGTCGGCGCCAGCATCGTCGTCGGCCTCGTGACGGGGCTCGACACGCGGTTCCTGCAGGTCGGCCTCGCCGTCGCGCTCGCCGGAGCGATCGGAGATGCCGCGCGCTCCCGCCGCGCGTACGTCGCGGCGGTTCTCGAGCGCGCCCGGCGCGCCGAGCAGACGCGCGAGGCCGAAGCGCGGCGCCGCGTGAGCGAAGAACGCCTGCGCATCGCCCGCGACCTCCATGACGCCGTCGCCCACCAGATCTCGGTCATCAGCCTGAACGCGGGAGTGGCGAGCTCGGCACTGGACACCCGCCCGGACAAGACCCGCGAGGCGCTCGCCACGATCCGCACCGCTTCCCGCGACGTGCTCGCCGAGATCGGTTCGATGCTGGCCGTGTTGCGCACCCCCGACGACGTGGACGCCCGCGACCAACCGGGGCTCGCGCGTCTCGGGGCGGTCGTGGAGTCGGTGCGCGTTGCCGGGTGGGATGCGGCCGTCCGCGACGAGCGCGACCCCGACGAGGTGCTGCCCCTCGGCGTCGACATCGTCGCCTACCGCGTCGTGCAGGAGGGGCTGACCAACGCCCTCAAGCACGGCACGGCCCGTCGCGTGCACGTGCTGCTGCGTCGTGACGGCGACGATCTCGAGGTCGTGGTCACCAACCCCTTCCGCCCCGAGGAGGCCGCCGCCGAGCCCTCCCCGTCGGGCTTCGGCCTGATCGGCCTGCGGGAGCGCGTCGAGTCGGCGGGCGGTCGCCTCGACGCGGGGCCGGCGCCCGGCGGCTATCGTCTCGCCGCGCGTCTGCCGGTGCCCGCCCCCCGCCCGACTGCTCGACCCGGAGGTTCCGCATGAGCTCGACACGCGTCATCGTCGTCGACGATCAGGCCCTCATCCGCGCCGCGGTGCGCGACCTCCTCGACGCGGCCGACGGCATCGAAGTGATCGGCGACGCCGCCGACGGCGAGCACGCCGTCGCGCTCGCCCAGGCGCTTCGCCCCGATGTCGTGGTGTGCGACATCCGGATGCCGCGCATGGACGGCATCGAGGCCACCCGCCGTATCTGCACCGACCCGGCGCTGGCCGACACCCGCGTGCTGATCCTCACCACGTTCGAGGAGGACGACTACGTCGTCGCAGCGCTGCGCGCCGGAGCGAGCGGCTTCATCGGCAAGGGCGCCGAGCCGGAGGAGATCATCCACGCCGTGCTCGCCGTCGACGACGGGGGCGCGCTGCTGTCGCCCGCGGCGACCCGCGGTCTCATCGAGAAGTACGTGCGGCGCGCAGCGCCGGTCGCGGGGGAGGCGCCGTCGCTCGACGTGCTGACCGACCGGGAACGGGAAGTCCTGCGCCACATCGCCCGGGGGCGGTCGAACGACGAGATCGCGGCTTCCCTCTTCATCTCCCCGCACACGGCGAAGACCCACGTGAAGAACACGATGCTGAAGCTCGGCGCGCACGACCGCGCGCAGCTGGTGATCGCGGCGTACGAGAGCGGGCTGCTGGTCCCGGGGGAGTGACGGCGACCGTCACGATCGTCTCCCGTGCGGACGGCGGCGGGTCGCCGCTCTCCCCGGGGGCCATCGGGGGTCGGAAGACAGGGCCTCGTAGGATCGTGACACCGGCGGGGTGGGCCGGCGTGGACGAGCGGGGGATCGCATGAGCGGAGGGCGACGCCTCATCGGGGTTCGTCGTGCGCTCGGGCATCCGATGGTGTGGGCGGTGGTGTGCGGTCTCGCGGCCGTGCCCCTGCTGGGCACTCCGTTCGACTTCGGGGGGTTCCTCCTCTGTCTCGCCGCGGGCTGGCTCGTTGCGCATGCGGTCATCCGCGCGTTGATGACGCTGCGCTCGTTCGCGCTGTCGCTCTCGCTGCACCTCGGGCTCGCGGCGGCCGCGGGAGTCGCTCTGTACGCGCTGACGCAGCACGCGGCGCCGGCTCCGGTCGATGCGACGATCGTCACGGCGGCGTCCTTCGCGGCCGTCCCGGCCGCGGGATGGGTCTGGCTGACGCTGATCGGGCGGGTGTCCGGTCTCGTCCGCGCGGACTCCGCTCGGCGCGCGGCACGGCTGGTGACTGCCGAGTGGGAGCGGAGCGGAGACGTGTGGGGGCTGCGCCTGCCGGTCGTGCCGCTGCGGCTGTCGACGTATCGGCTCGTGCTCGGCATCCTGATCGGGGGCGGCGGGGGCGCGCTGATCGCTCTCGTGGTCGGATTCTCCGATGTCGCGATGCGCATGAGCCCGCTGCTCATCGTCATCGTCCTGGGCTGGCTCGTCGGCCTGCCCGTCTACGGCGGCCTACTGCTGATCGCACGTTCTCGCACCGTCGACGCGCGCGTGCGGGTGACCACCGATCGGATGGTGGTGGAACGGATGCCGGAGGGCGCACCGATCGTCGACCTCGGTCTCGCCGAGCTCCGGTCGCTCCGTTGGGCGGCGAGCGAGGCGCCGACCCGCGTCGAGCTGCGGCCGGTGGACGGCCCCGGGCTCGTGCTGCTGTTCGGTCTCTCCCATCGGCCCGCAGGGATGGCGGCGACGCTGCCCGAGCTGCCGTCGGGTCTGCGCCGGCGGCTGACCGACGCGGGGCTGTCAGCGCGCGAGACGCGCGGTCGCGGCGGCGACGATGTGCTCGCGCGCGATCAGGTGGCGTCTGCGGCGCTCCGCTCGGGCGGGGTCGCCCGTCGCTGATCCGCCCCGGCGCGCAACGCCTGTCGCGCGCGACCGGGGACCGATGTACTCACGCCCTCGTCTGAGGGGGCGCTGACGAGCGCTGCCGCCCGTTCGCCGAAAGGCCGCTTCCCCTCGGCGCGGCTACTCGCCCGCCTTCTCGAGACCGCGGGTGCGGATCTCTTCGAGGTCGAGGCCGGCGAGGATCTTGCGTGCGACGAGGTCGTCGATCGTGCCCTCGCGGCGCAGCCGGAGCAGCACCTCGCGTTTACGGTCGAGGACCGCAAGCCGCAGCCTCTGCGCCTCCTTGTGACGCAGCAGCGGGGAGCGCTGCGTGACGTCGATGTCTTCGCTGACGGCGATCATCTGGAGGGGCCCGGTGAAAGCCGTGCCCTCCGCGTCGGCGTCCTCGACCCGGCGATCGCCGCGCCGGTCGGTTTCGTGACCGTCCGGGGGGACGGGTCCGGTCGCGGAGCCGTCGTCGTCGAGAGAGGCGTCGAGTTCGGCGAGGTCGCGCTCCTCGATGGCGCGCTGCCGGGCGACGGCCCGCGCGTTCGCGAGCTCGAGACGCTCGTAGCCCTCACGCCGCGCGCGGTCGCGCACCCGATCGCTGATGCCGTGTTCGACCGCGAGGTCGTCGAGGGCGGCGAGGGCGGCTCCCGAGATGGCGCGTTCGGCGAGCTCGTACTCCTCGATCGCCGCATCGTCGTTGGGGAGCTTCGCCCATTTGATGACCGCGGGAAGGAGCGGACCCTGCACGAGAAGGGTGAGCACGATGACGCCCGCCGTCACGAAGACGATCGCGTCGCGTCCCGCCACCGGGTCGCCCGCGGCCGTGGTGACGGGCACCGACAGGGCGATGGCCAGTGACACGGCTCCGCGGAACCCGGCCACGGTGCTCACGACCCGCGAGCGGTGCCGGAGCGACCGCGACGATCCCGCGGCGGGCCGCGAGAAGGGCGAGAACATCCACTGGAACAGATAGCGCACCACGAACAGGGCGATCCAGGCGGCGACCGTCACGATCAGCAGGATGCCGATCTCCGACCCCGAGATCTCGTGCAGCACGAGCTGAACTTCGAGGCCGATCAGCACGAAGAGCGCGCCGTTGAGGAGGTAGACGCCGAAAGGCCACGTGGCATCCGCCGCCCTCCGCGACATCGCGGTGGTGATCCGCGGCGACACCCAGGCCATGATGAGGCCCGCGAAGACGACCGCCAGCACCCCCGAGGCCTCGATGAGCTCGGCGATGAGGAAGGAGACGAACGGGACCAGCACCATGGTGAGGTTGATCGTCAGGGTCGACTGCATCCGTCGCAGGGCGAAGAACGCCGCAGCGGCCACCGCGATCCCCGCGGCCGCTCCACCCAGGTACGACAGCAGCACCATGCCGGTGATCTGCAGCGGCGTGATCTGGTCGCCCAGCAGGAGCGCGACGGCGATCGCGTAGAGGACCAGGGCGGTGCCGTCGTTCGTCAGGCTCTCGGCCTTGAGCTTCATGAAGGTCTTGGCGGGCAGCAGGCGCCCGAGCGCGGCGACCGCCGTGGCGTCGGGCGGTGCCACCGCCGCGCCGAGCACGAGGGCGGCCTCCCACGGCACGCCCAGCAGCGTCGCGACCCCGGCGACGGCGAACGCGGATGCCACGACGAGGAGCGTGCTCATCGGGATGATGTAGCGCAGCGACCGGCGCACCGAGCGGAGGGACGTTGTCCACGCCTCACGGAAGAGCATGATCGGCAGGAACAGCAGCAGCACGGTCTCGGGCGGGAGCTCGATCTGACGGAGCTCGGGGATGAAGCCCAGGGCGAGCCCGATGACGAGGAGGACGAGGGGCGTCGCGACGCGCAGTCGCGGCGCCAGCACCGTGCCCACGAGCATCGCGAGGCCCAGCAGAACCGTGATCTCGAGTCCCTGCATCCGTGCCGCCTTTCGCCATGCCCTCAGGACTCAGCGTAGAGAAGGGTCCGGACATTCCCGAGGGGTGTTCGCGCCGGTCGGGGCGGCGCGCTCTCGACGACGGCGTCGCCGCGTTCGGCGACCGGCTACGGATGAGCATGCCGTGGAGGGTGCGTAGGAGCACCGAAGGGGGCAGCAGTTCTCGTCTGCAATACTCTGGCGGAGGAACGGGGCGATCGACCGGTGGCGCGATCGCACCGGCGAGACGGGGGAGCGTGATCATGGGCGTCGTCACGACCTCGCCTCGACTGGCATCCGCCGAGGCGCGTCTGCCCGTCTTCCCGAACGGCCGGCGACCCACCTGGCTCGTCGTCGTCATCGTGCTCTTCGCCGTACTGCCCGGTGTCATGGCGGTCGCCGATGACCGGCCCGGACTGCGCCTCGTGACGGGTGCGTCGACCGTCACCCTCCTCGGCGTCGCGGGCTGCCTGAACCTGCTCCTCCGCACGATGCGGGAGAGGGTGGTGCGCATCGACGAGTCGGCATCCGGCATCTGGTTCCGCCCTGCCCCGGCCGCGACGGCGATGCCGTTCGTGATCGGGAGCCTTCTGCTGCTCCCCGCGGTCGCGCAGATCGTTGTCGACGTGGCGGACTTGGCGACGATGCCGTCGTTCCTGCTCACGCGCGCGCCCTCTGCGCTCGGACTGCTCGGCCTCGGCATCATCGTCGTGAACACCGTGCGGCTGCGCGAGGCGGCCGGCCTCCACGTGACGGTGGAGGGGCTCACAGGTGTTCGTGGTCGCGGCCGCATCGACTGGACTTGGGACGAGCTCGCCGAGGTGGATGTGGGCACGGGACCGGTCGCGAAGCTCCGGCTCGTCGCCGACGCAGGGGGACCCGGCATCGAAGCGCCCATGCTGGCGCTGGGTTCGGACCCGAACCAGGTCGCCACGGTGGTGCGGTTCTTCCGCGATGTCCCTTCGGCGCGAGCGGAGCTGAACGGCCCCGGACCCGCCGTCCTCCGCGGCGTCGACGACGCGCTCCGCGCCCGTGAGGGATGAGCGCGCGCTGCGCCCGCGAGAGCCGAGGCGCCGCCGCTCGCGTCAGCCGGCGAGGCCCACCTTCGCCTTCGCCCACGACCGCCCGCGGGTGTCCTTGAGGATGTCGTACTCGACGTCGACGTGCGGCTCGATCGCGCTGTACTTGTCGTTCGGAGCGCCGATGACGAGCTGGAAACCGAGACCGCGCCACGCCCCGATCGCGCGCTTGGTGAAGTGCGCGTCGGCTTTGATGAGGGCCTCGTCGAGGAACACCGGGGCGTACCGCGGACGCTCCGATCCGGCATCCCCGAGCTGGTAGCGCAGGGCCGCGCCGACGATGAACGCGATGAGCTCCTGCGACTCGCCGCCGGACTTCTCGCCGATGTGGTCGTAGAGGGCGACGTGCTCGCCGGTGTCGGCGCGGAAACGCTCGGCGCTCACGCGCACGTGGTTGCGCACGTCGACGAGATCGGCGAAGTCGGGTGCGGTGGGGCGGATCCGGCCGATCAGCCGCGCCATGCGGCCGTACACGGCCTCGCGCTCGTCGTCGGTGGATGCCGCGTCGATCGCCGCCCGCACGTCGCGCAGCTCGCGACGGAAACGGCGCCGCACCTCGGACTGGTTCTCGCGCGGCACGATCTGCAGGCGGTGGTCGTCGTCGTAGAACGGCAGATCCTGCATGATGTCGTTGATCGGCGCGATGCGCTCGCGGATCTCGCGCAGGGCCCGCGTGAGCGCCGAGTCGAGGTTCGTGAGGTCGTTGCCCGACAGCTGCAGCAGCGAGTCGCGCCACTCCGCCTCGAGTTCGTGCAGGCCGCTCGCCTCGAGGTCGGCGAGGATGCGCTCGAAGTCGCCGAGCGACTCGTCGGGGTCGGCCAGCAGGTTCGGGCTCGGCCACCGGTCGGTGAAGGCGGTGAGGGTACGGCGCAGGCTCTCGCGCTGATCGCTCCACGTCTCCTGGGCGGCGCGCTGCTCCTCGAGCAGACGCTTCGAAGCGGACTCGAGGGCGGCGTCGAAGCGGGAGAGCAGCTGCGAGGGGGAGGCGTCGTCGGAGGGCGCGACGAACAGCCCGTCGAGGTATGCGGCTTCGTCGACCGTCAGCGTCATCGCGGCGTCTTCCGCCCGCTCCAGGCGCTCGTTCGCGGCATCCACCTCGTCGGTGACCTCGGCCCAGCGTGCGGCGAGCGCCTGCTGCTCGGTCTTGGCGGCCCCGATCTCCTCGCGCAGCCGCGCCGCGCGGGCGCGCGTGCCGGAGATCTGCTCCTGCAGCTCGGCGATGCGCGGGTTGCCCGCGGTCACCTCGACGATCGTCTCGTTCCAGCGCTCGAGGTCGCGCTCGACGGATGCCGTGTCGACCTGGTCCCACGACAGATCGGCGATCTTCTCGAGGGCGCTGCGCCGCTCGTCGAACGCGTCGAGGGCCGCAGCGGCCTCGTCGACCGCCGACTTCGCGGTGGCGAGGTCGCGACGCACCGTGACGATCTGCTCGCCGAGCTCGGTCAGACGCACGCGGGACGAGAAGCCCAGGACGCTCTGGCGGACCGATCCACCGTGCGCACCGCGGGAGCCCTGACTCGTCTGCCCCGAGATCGTGAGCGCCAGGCGGTGCTGCGCCAGGTCGGCGGCGGCATCCACGCAGACGAACGCGAACTGCTGCTCGAGGCGGTCCTGCAGCCAGCCGGCGAAGGGGGAGCGGCGGTACTCGAGGCGTCCGGGCAGGGTCGCGGGGTCGAGCCCGGTGCGCTCGGGCAGGTCGGTCGACACGCCCTCGAACCGCAGCCGCTCCGACAGGCGCACACCGTCGATGGCGGCACGGAAGGATGCCAGGTGCGCGGCATCCACGAGGAGGGTCGTCGCGAAGCCCCCGAGGGCGAGGGTGAACGCCCCGCGCCACGGCTCGAACTCGGTGCGGACGTCGACGAGCTCGGCGACGAAGGGCAGGTCGGCGGCGGTGAGACCGGCGGCCTCGGCCAGCGCCTCGCGCGCCTCGTGCAGGCGCGGGGGGATGTTGTCGTCGCGCGTCTGCGTGCGGCGGTGCTCGGCCTCGAGGGCGGAGAGCTGCTGGCGCAGGTCGGTGTGCCGGCTGCTCGCGGCGACGAACGCGTCGCGCACGGTTGTCTTGCCATCTGCGTCGGCGAGCGTTCGTCGCGCCTCGGCGACGAGCGCGGCGAACTGCTTGTCCGTGGTGACCTCGACCGACAAGACCGTCAGGGCGGCGTCGAACCTCTCGCGGTCGCGCTGCATCCCGGCGAGCCGCCGCTCGAGCGCGCGCAGTTCGCGCTGGGCGGCGTCGAGCTGGTCGCCCCCGGCCGCGCGCAGCACGTCGCCCAGTCCCTCGCGCTCGGCTTCGGCGGCATCCGCCAGGGCCTGTCGCTCGCGGACGAGGGCGTCGGTGGCGTGGGTGCGCTCGCGCAGCTCGGTCTCGACTGCGGTCAGGAGATCGACGCGGCGCTGGGCGCGCCAGAGCGAGGCGCGCGATTCGGGGTCGCCGAAGCGTCCGAGCGCGTCGATGAGGCGCAGTCGTTCCGCGGCCTCGTCGATGCGGGTCTTCATCGCGCGGATGGGCTGCAACGCCCGCACCTGCTGGCGGGCCTCCAGCATGCGCGTCCGCGTGCCCTCGAGACCGTCGAAGTGCGACACGACGGCATCGGCGACGGCGAGCGTCTCGGGCTCCTCGAGCACCATGCGCTTGTAGAGGTCGTCCACCGTGGTGATCTGCTGCCCGGCCTGGATGCGCGCGAGCAGACTCATCGCCTTCGCCCCGGACCCCGCCGCGCCGATGCCGAGCACCGCGTGAAGGCGGGCCGAGAACTCGCGGTCGGTGGCGAGGGTGTCGAGGCCCGTGGCCCGGACCGCCGCGTCGGAGAGGTGGCTCTGCGCCGCTCGCTCGAGGTCGCGGAGGTCGAACGCGCCGTGCACGGTCGCGCGCACTTTGACCGCGTCGTCGAGCGTGCGGGCCGCGGCCGGGATGTACCAGGCCCGCACCGCGGTGAAGCGGGCGCCGTCATGGTCGGCCCAGGTCATGCCGATCGCCGTCCACGTGTCGACGCCGTCGCCGCGAAGCACCCGCACCTTCGTGCCCTCGTCGGTGCGCGACTCGTCGAGCTTGCCGCGCCCGTACGACAGGATGTTGCGCTGCTCCTGCCCGCGCGGGCGTCCCACGACCGCCCCGTTCGAGGCGCCGTTGAAGGGGGTCGTGTGCGGCATCATCAACGCGACGTACGCGTCCATGAGCGTCGACTTCCCCGAGCCGGACCCGCCGCACAGAAGCGTCGCGGTCGGCGCGAAACGCACGCGGTGCGTCCCGTCGTAGCCGCCCCAGTTGATCAGCTGCAGGTCTTCCACCACCCACTGCTGCCCGCGAGAGGCGGCGGGGATGAGCCCGAAGAGGGTCTCGAGCATGGTCATGGGAGCTCTCCCTCGGTCGTTCCGGATGCCACGAGCTCCGCCTCGGCTTCGGCTTCGGCTTCGGCGTTGCGCACCGCCGGCGTCGCGGCATCCGTCGTCTGCTCGTCCAGCCAGCGCTGCAGCTCGCGCAGCGTCTCGGCGCTCAGCACGATCTCGATGAGGGGACCGATGCGGTAGCGGCCCTCTGACTCCTCCTCGATGATGCCCTCGCGGTCGAGGCGGGCGATCGCGGTGCGCACGGCGCGCTGCTGGCTCGCGCGCGTGCCGTCGCTCTCGGAGAAGTAGGTCAGCACGGTCTGCTCGACCTCTTCGACGTCGACGCGGGCGGACCCCGTGCCGGCGGTGGTCTCCCGCTGGAACACCGTGCGCAGATAGACGAGCACGAGGGTCTCGGCGCGCGAGTAGGCCTCGTCCTTGAGCAGGATCGGCACGTCGAGCTCGTCGCTGCGCACCTGCTCCTTGTAGGCCACCCCGCGGGAGTGGTCGACGACGAGGCGCACGAACAGGTCGTTCAGCCGTGACTCGATCATCTGCTGGTGGGCGAGCAGCAGCTTCCACTCCGTCGGGGTGGACTTCGCCAGCAAGAACCGGCGCTGCAGGATCCGCACGAGCACGCGGCGCACGTCCGCGTCGAGGACGCCGCGATCGCCGGCGAAGAGCGCGTCAGGGTCGTTCTCCATCGCCACGGGCGCGATGAACGCAGGGGTGTCCGTCTCGGTGCCGGTATCGGCGCGGGAGGACTCGAGGTCAGTCATCGGCATCCGTTTCTGTGTGGCTCTGGGCGCGGACCGCGCCGAACGCGAAGCGCCGGGTCGTTCCGTCGGGGCGCACGGCCTCCACGATCGAGACCTCGTCGGTCTCGACGAGGCCGCCCCGGTGCACGATCTCGAGCAGGCCGACCAGGTCGACGGGGCGCCGTGTCTCGGCGTCGGCGCCCGCGAAGGCCGCGGCGAGATCGAAGTCGCCGCCGAGGCCGGCGACGTACGCCTCGAGCTCGGGGTAGTGCGGTCCGCCCCAGGCGCGCGTGTCGACCGTGGCGAACTCGACGTCCGCCGTCTCGGATGCGGATGCCAGGGGCTCGGGAGCTCCGGGCGGCCGCACGTCGCTCACCGAGCGGCGCAGATGCCCGATGTCGGCGAGGGGGAGGGTCCGCACCGGTTCGACGCGGCCGGGCGCGCGGGTCTGACTCCAGCGGTGCAGCCCCGCCATGACGCCGCGCAGGAGGTCGTCGACCTGGCGGTCGCGGATCGGATCGTGCGTGCGCACCTGCGCGGTGATGACGTGCGACGCCCGGCGCTGGGCGGTGAGCACCTCTTGCACACCGGCTTCGACGCGACGGGCGATGGCATCCAGCTCCGACCGCTGCTCGGGCGTCATGAGACGGGAGAACGGCTGGGTGAGCACCGCGTGCAGCTGGTCGGTCAGGTCGTCGATGTGCTCGGGGTCGCCGATCAGGCGCAGTGCGCCCTGGAACGCGCGCCCTTCGGGGGTGGCCTGCATCACCTGCCGCCCGCGCTCGAGGTACTCCCGCAGCACGTCACCCGTCGGACGCACGTCGCGGCGGAGCTCCGCCACGACGTCGCGCTGCATCGCCGTGATCGACTCCGCGACGCGTGAGAAGTCCGCGGGCAGCTCGCGGGCGAGGTGGATGACGTTCTCGGCCTCCTCGAGCAGATGGTCGTCGTCGAGCGGCTCGACGACGCCTTCGTCGAGCGCCGCGATCTCGGCATCCAGGGCGGCGCGTTCGGCCAGCAGCGCCTCGCGACGGCGGCCGGGGTCGCTCTCCGCGTCGCGGGCGAGACGTTCGACGGCCTCGAGCAGCGTGCGCACGCGCGAGCGCGAGACCCGGGCGCGACCGCCGCCGGCACGGCCGGCGATCTCGAGGGCGCCGACCGCGTGCGCCGAGAGGCGGTAGACCTCGACGTCGTCCTCGATCTGCAGGCCGAGCCAGCCCACGCGCACCCAGCCGCGGCAGATCTCACGCGCGGAGCCCGCGGGGATGCGGCGATCGTCGTCGGTGTCGATGCCGGCGCCGCGTAGCTCCTCGATGACCTCCGCGACCTCCACGTGGGCGTCCGCGACCGCGACGGCGGGGCGATCGGGCGTGAACACCACCGACAGGGCTGCCACGACGAAGGGCGCGAAACGCCCGTGCAGCAGGTCGAGGGTGGGGTTCTTGAACGCCGTCGCCGAGCGCAGGTAGGCGGCTTCGGCTCGAGTGCGGGTCACTGGCTGAAGTCTACCGGCGCGGGCCCGCGCGCCCGCGCGGATGACGGGGTGGGTGAACGGGACGGAGCCCGCTCTCACGCCCCTTCGCAGTCGTACAGCGTGACGCCCGACACCTTGTTCACGTCGCCGCCTTCGTGCGCCGCCGAGAAGGACCACTCGCCCACCTGCCGGCATCCGGGCTCCGTCGCGACGTGGCGGACGGGGTCGGACTCGGGCGCCCCCTTCGCCACCGCCAGGAGGCGCGCCCGACCGGAATGGACCATCTGCTCGAGCGCGTGCACCGTGAACACCGGCACGTGGCCCGAGTAACCGCCGTCGGTGAGCACGTCGGCGCCGGTGGCGTCGATGATCTGCGCCGAGATCGCCCACGAGTCGGTGACCATCAGGGCCTGACCGCTGCTCCCGCCGCCGTGGGCGCGGGCGGCGTCGACGAGCTGCGCCATCGCCGGGGTGAGCCCCGCGCTTCCGCCCCAGGGCGCCGGGCTCGACACCGCGAACGTCTCGTCCGGATCGCTCTTCTGAGCGGTGACGCCCACGTACGCGTCGCCCCCGCTGCCGTCGCGCGCGTCGTCGAGCACCTGCAGGCTCATCGCGACCGGCAGGCACAGCAGGGCTGCAGCGAGGGCGGCGGGGGCCACGCGCCGCAGTCGTGCAGGCGAGAGAGCCACGACCACCCCGACGACGACACCGGCGGCCCCGACGACCATCGCCGGGAGGAGAAGGATGCCGGGCAGCCGGGCCTGCGTGACGAGCACCGCCCACCATGCCCCCTGCGCGAGCGCGATACCCGGGAGCACCAGACGTCGGCCCCGACTCTCCGCGCGCAGGAGCTGCACGCCCTCGCCCCACGCGACGGCCGTCAGCAGCACCAGCGGCACGCCGAGAGCGGCGACGTAGGCCGTGTGCGGGACGCGCGTCAGCGACAGCACGGCGGCCGCGGTCACGAGCCAGAGCGTCGCCAGGACCACCAGCGCGAACCGGGCGCGCGCGTCGATGGCCGTCGCCTCGGCCCCGGGCCGTGCGGCATCCGCTCGCCGCCCGCGGACGCGCCCCTCCTTGCGACGCGGCCACCAGCGCCACAGTCCGAGGGCGATGCCGGCGATCGCCGCGGGATAGAGCCACCCGATCTGCGTGACGAGCGGCAGCTCGAGCAGCTTCGTCGACGACGACGCCCCGCCGCCGGCCGCGGCGCCGTGCCCCGTCACGGCGTGCACGAGCGCGGTGAGCGTGGCCCCCCACCCGCCCGAAGCCGCGGGGGAGCCGACCGAGCCGGGCACCGCGCCCGGGGCGAAGCGGTCGAGACCGTTGTAGCCGAAGACCATGGCGAAGACGTCGTCGTCCGTCGAGCCGTCGATGTACGGGCGCGAATCCGACGGGACGAGGGCGATCGCGGTGATCCACGCCATCGAGGCGGCGACGGCGGCACCCGTCACGACGCCGGCCCGTGCGAGGCCGCGGCGGCGACCGCTCGTGGCCGCGACCGTGGCGACCACGAGCGCCGGGAGCACGAACCAGGCCGACATCATCTTGGCTTGGAAGCCGATGCCGATGAACACCGCGCAGAGCAGCAGCGGCCACCACCGGGAGGTGAGCACGGCCCGCTGCCACCACACCACCGCGACGGCCAGCGCCATCGTCAGCAGCCCGTCCTCCATCGGGTGCGCGAACATCGACACGAAGATGGGCGTCGATGCGGCGGACGCGGCAGCGACGAGGCCCACCCCGCGCCCGCCGAAGCGCAGCCCCAGCACCGCGCACGCGACGATGGTCACCACGCCCTCGATCACCTGGGGCAGGGCGATCGCGGAGGTCGACATGCCGAACAGCCGGATGCCGAGCGCCTGCGGCACCGCGAACCCGCTCAGCTTGTCGAGGGTCACGGTCGCCGCTGGGTCGAACGCGCCGAAGAGCATCGCGTGCCACGACGACGCCATCGACCGCGCTGACGCCTCGTAGAAGGAGAAGTCGCCGCCACGGGCGAGGTTCCAGCAGGTCAGGACGACGAACGCCGCGACGATGAGCGCCAGCGAGATGCGGGCCCACCAG
Source organism: Microbacterium sp. NPDC007973 (assembly GCF_042958465.1). NCBI lineage: Bacteria > Bacillati > Actinomycetota > Actinomycetes > Micrococcales > Microbacteriaceae > Microbacterium > Microbacterium sp. NPDC007973. The sequence continues at coordinate 133,107 of NZ_JBIBJJ010000001.1, read as the reverse complement.
GGTTCGCGCCACCAGCGCGCGAGGACGACGGGAGAGGTCACGACGAGAAGAGTGCTCCCGCCGCAACGGCACCGCGTATGTCCGGACTATCAGCGGGCTGTGACCACTCCGGGCGGTCCGGTCCGCCCCCGAGCCGCGGACGGCGGGTGCGGCGTGCACGCGAGGGCCGCGGCATCCGGTGGGGATGCCGCGGCCGCGGTGCGGGGGTGCGTCAGATCTCCGAGCGCGGCCCCGGGGCCACCTTGTTGACCCCTGTGACCGGCTGGTTCTCGTCGAACGAGGCGATCGGGCGGCGGAAGCCGCGGGTGAGGATGACGAGGTACACGACACCGAGGGCGGTCCAGATGAGGCCGCCGACGAGCGCGTGCATGTCGAGGTTCACCCAGAGCAGGGCGGTGAGGAGAAGACCGACACCGGGCATCACGATGTAGCGGAACACGTCGGCCGGGGTCTTGTGCAGGCCCTTGCGGACGGCGAACCAGGCGATGACGGAGATGTTCACGAACGAGAACGCGACCAGGGCGCCGTAGTTGATGTAGGCCGCGATCTGTTCGAGGGTGAACGAGATCGCGAACAGGCTCACGAGACCCACGATGACGATCGAGAACGTCGGGGTGTGGGTCTTGGGGTTGATGAAACCGAAGATGCGGCGCGGCAACACGTTGTTGCGGCCCATCACCATCAGCATGCGCGAGACCGAGGCGTGGGAGGCGAGCCACGACGCCAGGGTCGCCGCGAAGCCCGCGGCGGTGAGCACGGCCTGCAGCACGGGGCCGCCGACCTGCACGCCGATCTCGGGCAGCGTGCTGTCCTCGATCGCCTCCTGCGGGAACGCCGTCGCCTCGGGGAAGCGCAGCTGCGTGACGTAGGAGGCGATGAGGAAGATGAGACCGCCCACGATGAGCGTGAGCACGATCGCGCGCGGCATGATCTTCGGGGTCTTCGCCTCCTCGGAGTACATCGACACCGCATCGAACCCGATGAACGAGAAGCACACGACCGTGGCCCCCGCCAGCACGGCGCCGAACTGCACGTCGCTGTGGGCGAAGGGAGCGAGCGACACGGCGGTGCCGGCTCCCGCACCACCCGCCAACTGCACGACGACCATGACGACGAAGACCGTCATCACGAGGATCGAGAACACCAGCAGCACCATGTTGACGTTCGACGTGCCGCGCATCGTGAGGTAGATGACCCCGGTCACACCGGCGGTGAAGACGACGACCCAGAGCCAGCCGGGCACGTCCGGGAAGAGCGCCTCCATGTAGCTGCGTAGGATGAGGGCGTTCACCATCGGCAGCAGCATGTAGTCGATGAGGGCCGTCCAGCCGACGACGAAGCCGACGCCGGGGTGGATGGACTCGCGCGCATAGGTGTACGCGGAGCCGGCGCTGGGGATGACGCGCACCATCTTGCCGTAGCTGATGGCCGTGAAGACGAGGACGACCAGGGCCACGGCGTAGGCCGCGGGGACGACGTTGTTCGTCTTCTCGGCGACGAGGCCGAAGGTGTCGAACACGACGGTGGGGGTCATGTACCCCAGGCCCAGGCCGACGATCGACCAGAGGCCCAGGGTGCGGGCGAGTTTGGCTCCCGAGCGTGACGTGGCCGCGTCGGCGGCGAGGTTCTCGTTCGTGGCTCCTCCTAGGGGGTGCGGTGCGCGATCGGGTGTCGCGTCCGTGGGCTGATGTCGGGGTACAGCGATCGGAGCACCGCTCGGGGTGGGGAGCGGGAAGGGCGGCGGGGTGGTGCCGGAGGGTGGTCGTCGACCGACGAGGGGCGTCGGCGAGCGGGGGAAGGATGCCGACGGTCGTGGTGTCGGCATCCCCGGGTGTCAGAGGCGGGTCCAGGCCTCGGTGAGGGTCGAGCGCAGGATCTGCTCGATCTCGGCGAACTCGGACGGTCCGATGGTCAGGGGCGGGGCGAGCTGGATGACGGGGTCGCCCCGGTCGTCGGCGCGGCAGTACAGGCCCGCGTCGAACAGCGCCTTCGAGAGGAAGCCGCGCAGTAGTCGCTCCGACTCGTCGTCGTCGAAGGTCTCCTTGGTCGCCTTGTCCTTGACGAGTTCGATGCCGAAGAAGTAGCCGTCACCGCGCACGTCTCCCACGATGGGCAGGTCGAGCAGGCGCTCGAGGGTGGAGCGGAAGACGGGAGAGTGGGTGCGGACGTTCTCGAGCAGCCCCTCCTCCTCGAACACGTCGAGGTTCTGCAGCGCGACGGCGGCCGAGACGGGGTGCCCGCCGAAGGTGTAGCCGTGCGGGAACGTCGCGTCGCCGTGGGCGAACGGCTCGTACACGCGGTCGCTGACGATCGTGCCGCCCAGCGGCGAGTAGCCGCTGGTGACGGCCTTGGCGAAGGTGATCATGTCGGGCTGGTAGTCGTATGCCGAGGCGCCGAAGTAGTGGCCGAGACGACCGAAGGCGCAGATGACCTCGTCCGAGACGAGCAGCACGTCATACTTGTCGCAGATCTCGCGCACGCGCTGGAAGTAGCCGGCCGGGGCGGGGAAGCACCCGCCCGCGTTCTGCACGGGCTCCAGGAACACCGCGGCGACCGTCTCGGGGCCCTCGAACTGGATCATCTGCTCGATGCGGTCGGCCGCCCACAGGCCGAACTCCTCGGGGGTGCCGCCCCCGAAGCCGGACTCCTCGGCCCGGTAGTAGTTCGTGTTGGGCACGCGGAAACCGCCCGGGGTGACGGGCTCGAACATGTGCTTCATCACGGGGAGTCCCGTGATCGCGAGGGCCCCTTGCGTCGTGCCGTGATAGGCGATCGCGCGCGAGATGACCTTGTGCTTGGTGGGCTTGCCTTGCGTCTTCCAGTACTGCTTGGCGAGCTTGAACGCCGTCTCGACCGCTTCACCGCCGCCCGTGGAGAAGAAGACGTGATTGAGGTCTCCGGGGGCGAGGTCGGCGAGGCGCTCGGCGAGCTCGATGGCCGCGGGGTGCGCGTACGACCACAGGGGGAAGAACGCGAGCTCCTCGGCCTGCTTCGCGGCGGCCTGGGCGATGCGGCGGCGTCCGTGGCCGGCGTTGACCACGAACAGACCGGCGAGCCCGTCGATGTAGCGCTTCCCGGCGGCGTCGAAGATGTGGTGACCCTCGCCCTTGACGATGATCGGCACGCCCGGGCCCTCCGTCATGGTCGATTGACGGGAGAAGTGCATCCAGAGGTGGTCGCGGGCCTTCGCCTGCAGGTCGGCGTGCTGATCGGTTTCGATGAGGGTCATCGCGTTCCCCAGTTGTAGAGCTGACGGTGGAGCTTGAGATAGACGAACGTCTCGGTCGAGACGACGTCGGGGAGAGACCGGATGCGATCGTTGAGCAGATCGATGAGGTCGTCGTCGCTCTCGCAGACGACCTCCACGAGCAGGTCGAACGAGCCCGCCGTGGAAACCACGTAGATCACGCCCGGCAGTTCGATCATCTGCGCGGCGACGACGCGGGTGTCGCCCGAGACGCGAACCCCGATCATCGCCTGCCGGGCGAAGCCCAGCTGCAGAGGGTCGGTGACCGCGACGATCTGCAGGATGCCGGCATCCTGCAGCTTCTGCACCCGCTGGCGCGTCGCGGTCTCGCTGAGACCGACGGCTTTGCCGATCTCGGCGTAGGAGCGACGGCCGTCTTCCTGCAGCTGTTCGACGATCGCCTTGGAGACGCGATCGAGGGCGGGACTGCGTTCGGCCGTGGGACTCATGATGGGCGACGGTATCAGCGCAACATCGGCTGAATCAATGATGATCTCGACATTTACGGAGGCGTAACACCGCGGAAACCGTCGTTGCTGCGATGCCGCGGCCCCCACGGTGCGCCGCGCGTCCGCGCGACGGTCCGCGGCGCCGCTACGATGACCGCGGAGGTGCGGATGTCGGGGTGGCTCGAACGGTGGTCGTCTGCGCGCCGCACCGTCCTTCGCGCGGCGGCTGCGGTCGCCGTCGCCGCGCTCGCCGCGACCGGTGCTGTCGCCGCACCGAGCGCGACCGCAGCGTCGACTCTTCCCGGCTGGCTCTCGACCCGCGGGGCGAGCATCGTCACCTCCGCCGGCACGCCGTACACGATCAAGGCCGTCGCCTGGTTCGGCATGGAGACCTCCAACTGCGCACCGCACGGCCTGTGGTCCCTCTCGCTCGACGAGGGTCTGCGGGCGATCGCGGGCATGGGCTTCAACACCATCCGCCTGCCCTTCTCGAACGAGTGCCTCGCCGCCTCGTCGTCGAATTCGATCAACACCTCCGTCAATGCCGACCTCGTCGCCCTCAGCCCCCTGAAGCTGATGGACACCGTGATCGCCCGGGCGAAGGCCTATGGCCTGTCGGTCATCCTCGACCGTCATCGCCCCGACTCCGCGGCGCAGAGCGAGCTCTGGTACACCGGCGCCTACAGCGAGAAGCGGTGGATCGACGACTGGAAGATGCTCGCGCAGCGGTACAAGAACGAGCCCGCCGTGATCGGTGTCGATCTGCACAACGAACCGCACGGCCCGGCCTGCTGGAACTGCGGCGATCCCGCCCGCGACTGGCGCGCGGCAGCCACGCGCGGCGGAAACGCCGTGCTGTCGGTCAACCCGAAGCTGCTGATCGTCGTCGAGGGCGTCGAGCGCCAGAACGACGGCTCGAGCACGTGGTGGGGAGGCGGCCTGCGCGACGTCGGCGCGGCTCCCGTGACCCTGTCGGTGAAGAACCGCGTCGTGTACTCCCCGCACGACTACCCGGCCACGGTGCACCAGCAGTCCTGGTTCACGGCGCCGGACTACCCCGCCAACCTCGAAGCGGTCTGGGATGCCAACTGGGGCTACCTCGTGCGCAAGGGCATCGCGCCCGTGCTGCTGGGCGAATTCGGGACGAAGCTCGAGACCGACAGCGACAAGAAGTGGATGAGCACGCTCGTCGCCTATCTCGCCAAGACGAAGATCAGCTACGCGTACTGGTCGTTCAATCCGAACAGCGGCGACACCGGCGGCCTGGTCACCGACGACTGGCGCACCCTCCAGAAGGCGAAGCTCGCCGCGCTGCGGCCGATCCTCACGCCCGTGACGGTGCCCACTCCGAAGCCGACGTCGACCCCCACGACCTCCCCGAAGCCGAGCGCCTCGGCATCCCCGAAGCCGACCGCGTCGGCCTCCCCGAAGCCGAGCTCGAGCCCGTCCACGTCGCCCAAGCCGTCGACGTCGACGTCGCCGAAGCCCACCACCTCGCCGAAGCCGAGCTCGAGCCCGTCCACGTCTCCCCGGCCGACCGCGTCGGCCTCGCCGAAGCCGTCCGCCTCGACCTCGCCGAAGCCCTCGGCGACGAGCCTCTCCGCGACGTGGGTGCCGCAGAGCGCCTGGGGGGAGGGGTACGTCGCCGAGTTGTCCCTCACCGCCGGGGCGGCCGTGAAGAGCTGGTCGGTGTCGTTCGAGGCGCCGGGAACGTCGGCGGTGACCAGTGCCTGGGGCATGTCGTGCCGCGTCGCCGGCACCACGGTGACGTGCACCGGGAGCGACTGGGCGGCCGCCCTCGCGCCCGGCCAGAGCGTGCGGGTGGGGTTCCAGGCCGCCGCGACCACGGCGCCGATCGCGCCGACGCTCCGCGTCTCGGCATCCTGAGCTCCGCCGTTCGGCGGGCGCAGCGCCCGCACACGGCGCGACCGCGACCCCTGACCGCGACAGTGCATCTCGCCGTGGCGCGGAGGGACACGGCGAGTCGGGGATGCCGGCAATCATCGCTCACGCATAACAAGCGTGAGGGCTGGTCGAGGGGATCGCTGTCTACGCTGCGCGGGTGACCGCCGTCCTGACCCCCGCTCCCGTCCCCTCCGTCTCCTCTCCGCGCGCGCTGCGGCGGCCCGGGGGCTGGACGATCGGGCTCGCCGCGATCGGGCTGCTCGCCCTGGTGCTGACGGGATGGCAGGTGTGGGCGGGAGCGCCGAGCGAGTACTACGCCTCGATCGCCCTGTCGATGAGCCGGTCGTGGTCGAACTTCTTCTTCGGCGCGGTCGACCCCGCGGGCACGGTGACGCTCGACAAGATCCCCGGATCGTTCTGGATCCCGGCGCTGTTCGTCCGTGTCTTCGGCTATTCGGCGTGGGCGGTGATCCTGCCGAATGCCCTCGCCGCCGTCGGGGCGGCGCTGGTGACGGCGGTGACCGCGCGTCGGCTCGCGGGCGTCCGCGCGGGTCTGGTCGCCGGGGCGATCGTGGCGGTCACCCCGATCCTCGTCGCGGTGGCCCGGTCGAATCAGCCGGAGACGTTCTTCGTCCTCGGGCTCGCCCTCACCGCCTTCGCCGCCGTGCGCGCCGTCCAGCAGCGCAGCGCCGGGTGGCTGATCGCCGCGGGCGCGCTGGTGGGACTGTCGTTCCAGTTCTACATGCTCGAGGCGTGGGCGGTGTGGCCGGCTCTCGCGGCCGCGTATCTCTGCACGCGGCAATCGTGGGGGCGCCGTCTGGTGCATCTGCTCGTCGCGGGTGTCGTGAGCCTCGTCGCCTCGCTGTGGTGGGTGGCGATCGTCGCGGCGATCCCCGCCGGCAGCCGCCCGTACATCGGCAGCACACTGTCGAACGACCCGTGGGAGATGGTCTTCGGCTACAACGGCCTGGGCCGCTTCACGGCGACGAGCGACAGCAGCGCGTACGAGTCGTTCACTCCGCCGTTCTCCGGCGACCCGGGGGTGCTCCGCCTGTTCAACGCGCAGCTCGCCGGACAGGTCGCGTGGCTCATCCCCGCGGCGGTCGTGGCGCTCATCGTGCTGTGGATGATGCGGTTCCCGCGGCCGCTCACGGTGCTCCTCACGGTGTGGACGGCCACCTTCGTCGCCATGTTCTCGACGGTGGCCGGGATGCACCAGTTCTACACCGCGGCCCTCGCCGTGCCCCTCGGCCTCGTCGTGGCGACGGCTCTGGCGGTCGCGCACCGCGCCGAGCGGACCTGGCCGCAGGTCGCGATCGTCGGCACGGCCGCGGTGACGGCGCTGGGGATCGGGCTCGCCTCGGGCGGCTACAGCATCCCGGTCTCCCTCGCGCAGGCCGCGGTGGCCGCCGTGGCGATCGCCCTCCTGCTCTCTCGCCGCGGGTCGCGCACCCTCACCACGGCGGCGATGCTGGTCGGCCTGTTGCTGACCCCCGCGGTCTGGTCGGCGGTCACGATCGCGCACCCGAATTCGATCAACCCGGTCGCCGGGGGCGTGTCGGAGATGTCGGGCGCCGGCTTCGGCGGCGGGATGCCGGGTGCCGGCCGCGGCGCGGGCGGCTCGGGCGCATTCCCCGGGGGCGGTGCGGCGCCCGGCGGTGCGGCGCCGGGCGGTTCGGCTGCGGGGGGCTCGGCGCAGGGCGGTGCCGCCCCGGGAGGGAGTGCACCGGGTTCGGCCGCGGGCGGCTCCTCGGCGCGCGACGGCGGCGCGCAAGCGCCCGGCGGGGCCGGCGACGGCGGCTCGAACCGCGGCGGAGGCGCAGGCGCCGGCGCGGGAACCGCCGACACGGCCCTCATCTCCTGGCTGGAGCAGAACGCCGCCGGGTCGACCTACCTGGCCGCTACCTTCGGCGCCCAGTCCGCGGCATCCCTCATCATCGCCAGCGACGGCGGCTCGTTCCTCCCCATCGGCGGATTCAACGGGACGGATGCCGTGCCCACCCTCGACGAGTTCGTCGCACTCGTCGAGTCGGGCCAGGTGCGCTACGTCATCGAGGGGCAGGAGCGCGGCGGCGGAGGGGTCGGGTCGTCGGCCGCGGCCGCGTCGAGCACGTCGGCGCAGATCCGCGATTGGGTCGGGCAGAACTGCGCGATCGACAGCAGCGCCCCCTCGACGGTGTACGCCTGCGGCTGAGCCCGCGCGCGCGTCGCCGCCGCGCGCGCTTGCGATCGAGTGTCCGAAATACCCGGACGATCTCGAAAACCGTCCGGGTGTTGTGGACACTCGCCGGGACCGGGAGCGGGAGCGGGAGCGGGAGCGGGAGCGGGAGCGGGAGCGCGCACGCCGCGGCGGAGCGGCGGCCGAGCTAGGCGCGGCCGAGGAAGTCCAGGCCCGCCTCGCGGAACGTGCGTGCCCCGGGGGCGTTGACGTGGTGACGGCCGGGGATGTCGGCGAACTCGCCGCGGGGGAGGAGGCTCGCCAGGTGGGCGGACTGGTCGTGGATGGGGTCCTCGGTCCCCGTCGCGATCAGCACGGGCTGCTGCGGGGGAGATGCCGGGTCGGGGTCGGTCTCGCCGAGGCGCATCCCCTCGGCGATCGCCACGAGCGCGCGCAGGTCGTTACCGGGTACCCGCTCGGCGAGCGAGACGTAGCGCAGGGTGGTGGCATCCTGGACGGGCTCGCCGTGATCGAGGAACGCGCGCGCCTGCTCGACCTTGAGTCGGGCGAGCGGCCGGCCGTCGGGGATGCCGCCCAGCACGGCGCGCTCGACGTGCTCGGGCGCGTCGACGGCGAGCTGCCAGCCCACGCGACCGCCGAGCGAGTAGCCGAGGTAGCGCACCTGGTCGACGAGGTAGGTGTCGAGCACGGCCACGAGGTCGGATACGAGGGTGGGCATCGTGTACGACGCGGCGTCGTGGGGCTTCTCGCTCGCCCCGTGCCCGCGCTGGTCCACGGCGATCACCCGGAAGCCCGCGCGCAGCAGATCGCGCACCCACCCGGTGTTGATCCAGTTGTCGCGCGTGCTCGAGCCGAAACCGTGCACGCACAGCACCGGTTCCGCCTCGGGATCGCCCCAGGAGTAGGTGGCGAGGCGCACGTTGTCACCGACGATGACGAACTGCGCGGGAGGGATCTCGGTGAGGGCGGGCACGGCATCCATTCCTCCGATCCTGGCAGAACGCCGCGTGCGGGCCCGGTACTGGTCATAGTGGTCTCATGGGTTTCACGCGTGCCGAGCTCGAGTCCTTCCGGGATGCCACGGTGCCCGACCTCGTGGAGCCCGGGGTGCGTCTGCTGTTCGTGGGGATCAACCCGGGGTTGTGGACGGCCGCCACGGGTACCCCGTTCGCGCGACCCGGCAACCGCTTCTGGCCGGCTCTGGTGAAAGCCGGGATCCTGCCGCGTTCGCCCGCGTACTCGTCGACGCTGGGGGAGGCCGACCGGCGTCTCGTGTTCGATGCGGGGATCGGGGTGAGCAACCTCGTCGCCCGCGCCACGGCCCGGGCCGACGAGCTCACGCGCGACGAGCTGCGCGCGGGCGCGCACGCACTCGCGGAGCGGGTCGCGACCTGGCGGCCGCGGGTGGTCGCGGTCGTCGGACTGACCGCGTATCGGCAGGGGTTCGACCGTGCGAAAGCCGTCGCGGGTCGACAGGACGAGGCGATCGCCGGGTGCGAGACGTGGGTCCTGCCCAACCCGAGCGGTCTGAACGCGCACGACACCGTCGAGTCGCTCGCGACCGCCTACGCTGCTCCCGCGCGCGCGGCCGGGGTGATTGCATGACACGGCGTCTCGCGGCGGTCCTCGCCCTCGCGGTCGTCGTCGCCGCGGGGCTCGCGGTGCACCGCCTGATGCCCTCCTCGGTGGCATCCGACGTCGCCGGTGACGCGCTGTACGCCGCGGCGGCGTACACGGGGCTCGTCCTGCTGCTCCCGCGCGCACGACCGCCGGTTCTCGCGGCGGGCGCGGCCGCGTGGTGCGTCGCCGTCGAGCTGTTGCAGCTCACCGGGGTGCCGATCACGCTGGCGGAGCGGATGCCGGTCGCGGCCCTCGTGCTGGGCTCCGGGTTCGACGCGCGCGACCTCGTCGTGTACGTGCTCGCGGTCGCGAGCGCTCTCGGCGTCGACGGCGTGGTGACGAGGGTGCGTGCCCGGCGCGCGGAGACGGGCTGACCCGGTTGACCGCCCGCGGTGCGTGCGCCGCGGCGGGGATCCGCGGTCTCTCCGCCCGACGGCTCCTCCCCGGGGAGGGATGCCGCGCCCCGGGGACGTCGCGGGGTAGCGTGACGGTTCCGCGACGAAAGGAGGGCCCCGTGCTCGTGCAGTTCGACGGCGTCGTGTTCCGGTGGGAGGCCCGCAGCGACAGCGACTGGTACTTCGTCGCGCTCCCCGCCGAGCTGAGCTACGACATCCGTGAGACCCAGACGTTCCGCCGCGGGTTCGGCGGGGTGCGTGTCGACGCCACCATCGGCTCCACGTCGTTCCGCACGTCGATCTTCCCGCAGGCGGGTGGCGTGTACGTGCTGCCGCTGAAGCGGGCGGTCCGCGACGCCGAGGGGATCGAGCCGGGCGGGACCGTCGTGGTCGACCTCGCCGTGCTCGACGCCTGAGACGCACGGCGCTGTGCTGCGGCCGTCGTCGTCAGACGCACCGTCGTCGCTCCCCACCGTCGCGCTCTCGCTGTTCGCGGTCGTGAGCGTCGTGCTCGTGATCACCGACGTGCGTCGACGCCGTCTGCCCGATGTGGTCGTGCTGCCCGCGACGGCGGCGGCGGTTCTCATCCTGTCGGTCGCGGCGGCGACCGCCGGACGACCGGCACTCGCGGCCGGAGTCGCATTCGGCGCCCTCGGGGCGTTCGGCGCGTGCCTGCTGGTGCGTCTGTCGCGGCCCGAGGCGTTCGGCGGAGGCGACGTCAAGCTCGCCGCCCTCGTCGGTGCGCACCTCGGGTGGTTCGGCCCGGAGGCCGTGGCATCCGGGGTCGCCCTCGGTTTCATGGCCGCCGGCGTCGCCGCCGTCGGCGTGCTCGCGGCGGGTGCGCGCGGAACGAGTCTGCCCTTCGGCCCGTTCCTGCTGCTCGGTGCGTGGGTGCGCCTGCTGACCCCGGCGTCGTGACCGGTGCCCGGCCGCTTGTCGCGCGACGGGCGGCGGGTCAAGCCCGTCCGGCCCGGTGCGGCCGCATCGATACGCTGACCCCATGGCCGACCTCATCCGTCGCGTCACCGCGTGGGCCCTGTCGCTCCGCCTCGTGCGCGCCTTCCTCGTCTATTCGGGGGCACGCGGCCCCGTCCTCGCCGACAGCGTCACCTATCGCACGCTGTTCAGTCTGTTCGCGGCGGTGCTGCTCGGCTTCTCGGCGGCGGCGGTCTGGCTGTCGGGCAACCCCGAGGGAATCGCGGCGCTCGAGCGCTCGGTCAACAACGTCGTCCCCGGCCTGGTGGGCCCCGACGGTCTGCTCGATGTCAGCGAGATCAAAGCGCCGACCGAGTTCACCATCGCGGGTGTGATCGGAACGATCGGTCTGCTGGGCGCCGCGATCGGAGCGATCGGCTCCCTCCGGACGGCCCTCCGCCAGATCGCGGGGGTGGCGACCGATGACACCCTGCCCGTCCTCGTCATCGTGCGCAACCTCGCCGTCGCCGTCGGCATCGGCGTCGCGCTCGTGGGGGCGGCTGCGGTGACCTTCCTCGCGACGGCCGGTCTCACGTTCGTCCGTGGTCTGCTCGGCATCTCAGCGGACTCCTGGCTCACGGCCGTGCTGACCTGGTCGCTCTCCACGGTCGTCGTCCTCGCCCTCGACACCGCGGCGGTCGCGGTGGCGTTCGCCGTGCTGTCGGGCGTGAAGACCCGTCGACGCACGCTGGTGCGCGGGGCGCTGCTCGGGGGCGTGGGTCTGGTGGTGCTGCAGCAGTTGTCGGGCCTGTTCGTGGGCGGTGCGGGCAACAACCCGTTGCTGGCGACCTTTGCCTCGCTCATCGCCCTGCTGCTGTGGCTCAACCTGTCCAGCCAGGTCATCCTGATCGCGGGCGCGTACATCACCGTCGCCACCGAGGAGGACCACGATCGCGTCCGCGCGAAGTACGGCGCCTCCACGATGATCCAATTCCGGGTGCGGCGCGCCGAGAAGGCCGTCCGTGCCGCGACGGGCGAGCTCGACGCCGCGCGCGCGGCCGAGAAGAAGGAGCGCGAGACCCTCGCCGAGAGCGACCCCGCCGCCGCCACGCGTGCGGACGAGGCGGAAGCGGACGCGCGTGTCTGACGGTCCGACCCCCGCCGGGGCGGCGCGGGTCGCCGCCTACACCGCGGATGCCGTCCGCGCGGCCGAGGCGCCTCTCCTCGCGGAGGGGAGACCGCTGATGCGGTGGGCGGCGCATGCCCTGGCCGTCGTCGCCGCAGCGGAGCGCGACACGGCACCCGGACCGACGCTGGTGCTCGTCGGCGCGGGCGACAACGGGGGAGACGCGCTGTACGCCGCCGCCGAACTGGCGCGTTCCGCCGACTCCCGCGTCGACGTCGTGCTCGTGCGCGACCGGGTGCATCGCGCCGCCCTCGACGCCGCCGTCGCCGCCGGCGTGGTCGTGCGGCAGGCTTCGGAGATCTGCGCCGCGATCGACGACTACACCCTCGTGCTCGACGGCATCCTGGGGATCGGCCGTCTCGCCGACCGGCGGATGCGGGGCAGCGCCCGCGCGATCGTGGAGTGCCTGCTCGCCCGCCCGCACCGTCCGCGCATCGTCGCGGTCGACCTCCCGAGCGGACTCGATCCCGATGACGGATCCGCGGATGCCGCCGTGCTCCCGGCTGATGTCACGGTCACGTTCGGTGCGATCAAGTCGGGTCTCGTGCGCGGTCGGGGCCCGGAACTCGCCGGGCGGGTGCACCTGGTCGACCTGGGACTCGAGCCGTACCTGCGGCGGGCGCACCCGGCGGTCACCGCGCCGATCGAGGTCGTGCGGGTCGATTCGCCGGGGTCCCTCGCCGAGGCGTAGGGGCCGAGCGGTGCCGGCCGCCGCTCAGCGGGCGTAGCGCTCGACGAAGGTGCGGAGCATGCGCGACGGCGCCGTGACGGGTGCCCGCCGCACCGCGGACAGGGTGAGGTCGAGGTCGCCGGAGGCGAAGTATCCGCACCCGGCATAGGCGTGGATGCGGGTGACGATCCCGTCGACGTCGAGTTCGGGGTGGAACTGCGTGGCGTAGACGTTGCGTCCGACGCGGAACATCTGCACCGGACACGCGGCCGACGACGCCAGCAGCACCGCCGACGGCGGAAGGATGCTGATGGCCTCCTTGTGGCCGACGAACGCGGTGAAAGCGTCGGGGAGGCCCGCCGACAGGGGGTCGGTGCGCCCCTCCGGGGTCAGCGTCACCTCGACGACGCTGATGGGTTCCGCATACGTGCCGTCGATCGGCGCACCGAGGTGCGTCCCGAGGGTGCCGACGCCGTAGCAGGCGCCCAGGAAGGGCGCATCGCGTGCGACCACCTCGGCGACGAGCTGTGCCATCTCCGCCTCGACGCGACGCTGCACGGCGGACTTTCGCTCGAACGGGTCGGACGCGTTGAACGGGCTCCCGCCGACGAGGACCCCCGACACCTCGTCGAGATCGATCGCGGGCATCGTCTCGCGCTCGAGACGCACGCGGCGCAGACGGTGCGGCGGCAGCCCGGTGTAGCGCAGGAACAGCGCGTACTCCTCATCGGCGGGGCCGTCTTCGGCGCGCGTCGCGAGCAGCACGAACGGGCGGTCACCGGGCAGGTCCGTCGCGTTCACCCGAGCGAGTCTAGGCGAGCGGGCCGCGACCGTCGGGCGGTCCCGCGTCGGGCGGGGGAGCGCCGCCGGCGGGGCGCGCAGTGGTTCCCGGGGCAGCGCCGGCAGCGAGGCGCGGAGGAGTCCCCGGGGGAGCGGCGGCGAGGCGCGGAGTGCTTGCCGGAGCAGCGGCGCGAGCGATCGCGGCGACGCGGTGTCAAGGCGCGGGGCCTCGTCGCGGGTGCGGTCTACGCTGACGGAATGGCTATTGCACGACTGACCGGAGGCCCGCTCGACGGGCAGGTGATCCCGCTCGAGAACGAGACCGACGACACGCTGATCATGCCCTACAGCGAGGGACAGCTCGTCTACCGCCGCGAGGGCGAGCCCACGAACACGGGCGACTCCGACGGCCCCACCCAGGCGGTCTTCGCCTTCGCCGAAGAGACCGAGGACATCAACCCCGACGCCGACGGGCGCGACGATTGAGCGCAGGCCCGAACGGGTCGTCGAACGTCGAGGTCGAGACGAAGTACGACGTCGACGACGACACGCCTCTGCCCGACTGGTCGACCCTTCCCGGGGTGGCGACGGTCGGTGACCCCGAGCCGCGAGATCTCGACGCGCGCTACCTCGACACCCCCGCGGCCGATCTGGCCCGTGCGGGCGTGGCGATGCGGCGCCGTCTGGGTGGTCCCGACGCGGGCTGGCACGTGAAGGGGCCCGCCGAGGGCGCCGGTCGCACCGAGACGCAGTGGCCGCTCGAGGCCGATGACGTCGACCCCGAGGTCGACCCGGTCGTGCCTCCGGCGGTTCAGGATGCCGTCTCCGCGATCGCTCGACCGCCCTTCGCCGCCCTCGCCCGCCTGCGCAACCACCGCACGGCGTACGCGCTCCGGGATGCCGAGGGCAACGAGGTCGCCGAGTTCGTCGACGACCGGGTCCGTGCGCGCGACGAGCGCCGGGGCGTGGAGTCGTCCTGGCGGGAATGGGAGGTCGAGCTCGGCGCGGCCGGGCCGACCGACGACGAGGGTCGTGCCGCGTTCTTCGCCGCCGTCGATGCGGCCGTCTTCGCCGCCGGTGGCCGCCGCGCGGCATCCGGTTCGAAGCTCGCCCGCGCCCTCGGCCACTGAGCGCACGCAGAGAAGCGAGAAGGCCCGCCCGGGCGAACCGGGCGGGCCTTCTGCGTGGAGCGATCAGAGGTTGATCATGTGCCCTGCGAGGCCGTGGAAGGCCTCTTGCAGGCCCTCCGACAGCGTCGGGTGCGTGTGGACGTTGCGGGCCGCCTCGAGCGCGGTGAGGTCCCACTTCTGCGCGAGGGTGAGCTCGGGCAGCAGCTCGGAGACGTCGGGACCGATGAGGTGGCCGCCGATGAGCTCGAGCGTCTCGGCGTCGGCGACGAGCTTGACGAAGCCGACCGGCTCGCCGAGGCCGTTGGCCTTGCCGTTGGCCGAGAAGGGGAACTTCGCGACCTTGATGTCGTGGCCGGCGTCGCGGGCCTGCTGCTCCGTCAGGCCGAACGACGCGACCTGCGGGTTGCAGAAGGTGGCGCGCGGCATGTTGCGGTAGTCGCCCAGGGTCTGCGTCTCGGCGTTGCCGATGGTCTCGGCGGCGACGACGCCCTGCGCCTCGGCGACGTGCGCGAGCTGCAGCTTCGCGGTGACATCGCCGATGGCGTAGATGTGCGGCACGTTGGTGCGCATGTGGTCGTCGATGTCGATGGCGCCGCGCTCGGTGAGCTTCACGCCCGTGTTCTCGAGACCGAAGCCGTCGACCTTGGGGGCGAACCCGATCGACATCAGCACGCGGTCGGCGTCGATCGAGCCGGTCGAGCCGTCCTTCGCGGTGTACGCGACGGTGACCTTGTCGCCGTGGTCGGTGACGGAGTCGACCTTCGTCGAGGTGAGGATGTCGACGCCGTAGCCCTTGTACTGCTTCTGGATCTCCTTCGAGACCTCGGCGTCCTCGTTCGGGAGGGCGCGGTCGAGGAACTCGATGATCGTGACCTTCACGCCGTAGTTCGTCATGACGTAGGCGAACTCCATGCCGATGGCGCCGGCGCCGACGATGACGATCGACTCGGGGAGCTCGCGGGTGAGGATCTGCTCCTCGTAGGTGACGACGTTCTCGCTCAGGGTGACGCCGGGGAGGAGGCGCACTGTCGAGCCCGTGGCGATGATGACGTTGTCGAAGGTGACCTGCTCTTTGGAGCCGTCGGTCTTGGTCACGTCGATGGTGTGGTCGTCGGCGAAGTATCCGCGACCCTCG
This sequence comes from Microbacterium sp. NPDC007973, assembly GCF_042958465.1. Classification (NCBI taxonomy): domain Bacteria; kingdom Bacillati; phylum Actinomycetota; class Actinomycetes; order Micrococcales; family Microbacteriaceae; genus Microbacterium; species Microbacterium sp. NPDC007973. The sequence goes on along the minus strand of NZ_JBIBJJ010000001.1, from coordinate 117,496 downwards.
TACTCGGTGACCTTGTTCTTCTTCATCAGGTAGTGGATGCCCTTGACGTGACCGGCGGCCACGCTGCGGCTGCGGTCGAACGCCTTGCCGAAGTCGAAGGTGACGTCGCCCGAAATGCCGAACAGGTCGGCCTTCGCGTGGAAGGTGTGGGCGAGATCGGCGTTGCGCAGCAGCGCCTTGGAGGGGATGCAGCCGACGTTGAGGCAGACACCGCCCCAGTACTTCTCTTCGACGATCGCAACCGACAGTCCCAGCTGCGCACCGCGGACCGCGGCGACGTACCCGCCGGGACCCGCACCAAGAATGACCAGATCGTAATGAGGCATGGCTCCAGCCTATCGCCCGGTCGTGCCGCCACCGGCGGCGTTCCGACGCCCGCGCGAGGCGAAGACGTAGACGAGCACGCCCGCGACGATCACCAGGGCCACGGCCAGCAGGATCCACGGGAGGGGAGAGCTCGCCGACGACTCCTCGACCGGCGCCGCGGCGGGGGTCTCCGCTTCCGTCGGCGCGGCCGAGGCGGAGGCGGTGGGGGAGGGGGTTGCCGACGCCGAGGTCGTGGGCGTCGCCGTCGGGGTCGGGGCGGCCTCGGGGACGGTGAACGCGAAGGAGCCGTCGATCGGGTGTCCGTCACTGGAGACGACGCGCCACTTCACGGTGACGGCACCGGATGCCGACCCCGCCAGCGCCTGGGTCACCTCGGTGCCCGACGGCTCGGGGGCACCCTCCGCGAGCGACGCGCCGCTCGCATCGGTCACCTCGACCACCGTGGCGCCCGGGTCGGTGAGGACGTCGGCGCTGAAGGTGAGGGTGATGCGCTGCGGCACGGCCTCGAGCACCGCGTCGGCCGCGGGATCGGTCGACACCAGCTCGTCGTGCGCGGAGGCCGGCGTCGCGGGGACGAACAGCACGGCGGCGGCCAACAGGAGGGATGCCAGGACGGCGGGGAGGCTGCGCCGACGCGGCGCCGAGGTGGACGTCATCCTTCGACCCTAACGAGGGCGTCGGCGCGACGGGTCGCCCCGGGTGCCGGCCCTTCTCCCCGCCGGAGGACCCTGAGCCTGTCGAAGGGGCCGGGACCTCGTCGGCTCCGGTGGCTTCGACGGGCTCAGCCACCTCCCGCACAGGACCCCGACCTCGGTGCCCCAGGACCCTGAGCCTGTCGAAGGGGCCGGGACCCCGCGGCGGTTCCGCCCACCCGGCGCGCGGGACTCCGAGCCCCTCTGAGGGTCCTCCGGCGGCGGCCTCACCGGCTCAGGCTCTCGTCACCTGCGTCCTCGCGCTCCTCACCCGCCACACCCGTGGCGTCACCGGACTCGACACGACGGACCCCGGGTCGATAGGTTCGAGTGTCTCGTCGGCCGTTTCCGCGCCCCGAACCGCGGTGTCCGGTGTCGACGAAATGAAGACACATCACGCATCACCATGGCCCGCGCGCGGTCGGTTCCCCCCGTTCGATCTGAACCGATCGGTTATGGTGAATATGAAGGAGAAGCCGTGGACGAGACCAGCCGATTCGATCGAGACGAGATCCGACGCGCGGCCGACGCCGTCGCCCGCGACAGTTCGCACGACACGACCCAGACCCACGACGCCGACCTGTCGTTCGTCCCCTTCGGAGCCGACCTCACCGAGGCCGAGCTCGAAGCGATCGGTGCGCTGCCCTCCGGGGCGGCGCTGCTGATCGTGCGGTCGGGTCCCACGACCGGTGCCCGGTACCTGCTCGACACCGACGTCACCACCGTGGGGCGTCATCCCGAGGCCGACCTGTTCTTCGACGACGTGACCGTGTCGCGTCGCCACGCCGAGATCATCCGCTCCGGTTCGGCGTTCGAGATCGTCGACCAGCGCTCCCTCAACGGCAGCTACGTCAACGGCGAGCGGGTCGACCGCTCCGCTCTCGTGAACGGCTCCGAGGTGCGCATCGGCAAGTTCCGCTTGAACTTCTTCGGTTCGCCGGTCGACCTGCCCGCGGCAGAGCGCTGATGGCGGCAGCCCCCTCCCGTGGTCGTCAGGCGGCTGCGGGGCTGCTCAGCATCGGACAGGTGCTCGCGCGCCTGACCCCCGACTTCCCGGCGCTGACCTCGAGCAAGCTGCGCTTCCTCGAGGTGCAGGGCATCGTCTCGCCCACCCGCACCGAGTCGGGGTACCGCAAGTTCTCGCCGGCCGATCTCGAACGGCTGCGCCTCGCGTTGACGCTGCAACGCGATCACTATCTGCCGCTCGTCGTCATCCGCGAGTATCTCGAAGACCTCGACGCGGGGCGCAACCCCGCCCCGCCGACGTCGATCCCGTCGATGACCTCCGCGCCGCGCCGGTACCGCCGCGACGAGCTGCTCACTGCCGCCGGAGCACGCCCGCAGCTCTTGAACGACGCCGTGAGCACGGGCGTGATCGCGGGGGCCGACACCTACTCCGAGCAGACCGTGACGCTGCTGCGCGCCCTCGTCGCCCTCGACCGTCACGGGATCGAGCCGCGGCACGTCCGCACGCTGCGCCAGAGTGCCGAGCGCGAGGTGTCGCTCGTCGAATCCGCCCTTTCCGCGCTCCTGCGTCGCCCCGACGCCGCCTCCCGGGCCCGCGCGAGCGAGCTCGCGCCCGAACTCGCGGGTCGTCTCGACGAGGTGCGCACCCTGTTCGTGCGCGACGCGATCGAGCGAATGCTGTCCTGATCGCGACACGCCGCGGCCCTCGGAGCGGATGTCATTGCCGGGGGACCCGCGCTGATCTAGCGTGGAACCAACGAGCCGATGAGGAGGGACGCGAGCATGAACGCTGGCGATGCACTCGGTGAACCCCGGTTCGCCGCCGACCTCCTCTTCACCGACGGTCTGCCCGAGATGGACGACGAGACCGGCTACCGGGGCGCGGTCGCCGCGCGTGCCGCCGGCATCACGTACCGCCAGCTCGACTATTGGGCCCGCACCGAACTGGTCGTCCCCACCGTCCGCGGAGCCAGCGGCTCCGGCTCGCAGCGCCTCTACGGTTTCCGCGACATCCTCGTCCTGAAGCTCGTGAAGCGACTCCTCGACACCGGCATCTCGCTGCAGCAGATCCGCACGGCCGTCGACCAGCTCCGTGCCGCCGGTATCCGCGATCTCGCGGGCACCACCCTCATGAGCGATGGAGCGTCGGTGTACCTCTGCACCTCGAACGACGAGGTCATCGACCTCGTCAGCCGCGGCCAGGGCGTCTTCGGCATCGCCGTCGGCAAGGTGCTCCGCGAGGTCGAGTCGACGCTCGTCGACTTCGAAGCCGCGACGCCCGAGGCCGTCGACGAGCTCGCCGCCCGTCGCGCCGCCCGCACCGCCTGAGGCACGCCCTTCCCGGACGCCTCGGCATCCGGGGTTTCGTCGCGCGGCCGCGCGCAGCGACCCCACGCGCGGCCCGGACCCTTCGACAGGCTCAGGGCCCTCGCGTGGGTACCGGCGGTCTCCCGGACTCGCCGCGGGGCGCAGGGTTTTTCGCGTCGGAGGTGGCTGAGCCTGTCGAAGCCACCGGTGCCGGCGGGGTCGACTGACTTCTCGACGGTCCGGTGTCGAAAGGAAACGCCGCCCCGGCTGCGCGGCAGCGGGACGGCGTCTCGAGAAGAGGTCAGGCCTGCGGGGCCTCGTTGTCGACCGGGATACGGCCCGTGCGCACGATGCGGTCGAGCAGCGCGTCGAAATCGGCGGCCAGCTCCTGCGCCGAGTCGCCCGGCCACACGTGCAGCGGCTTCGCGGCTCCCTGGGCCTGCTGCAGCGACGTGCGCTCGGGCAGCTGCGGGTTGAGCACGAGGGGGCCGAACATGTCGCGCAGCTCCTTGATGCGGAACTGGTGCTCGATTGACTGCGGGCGCACGCGGTTGACCACGACGCCGAGGGGCTGCAGTCGAGGCGAGAGACCGCGGCGGATCTCCTCGATCGCGCGCAGCGCGCGGTCGGCGGCGGCGACGGAGAACAGTCCCGGCTCGGTCACGACGACCACGCGGTCGCTCGCGGCCCACGCGGTGCGCGTGAGGGCGTTCAGCGAGGGGGCGCAGTCGATGAGAACGAGGTCGTACTCGCTCTCGATCGTCGCGAGGGCCTCTTCGAGCTTCCAGACGTCGCGGACGCTCGGGTGCGGCCCGTCGAAGTTGATGGCCGACGGGCTGCCGATCAGCACGTCGATGGTGCCGGGATGCACCTTCGCCCACCCGCTCGAGGTGATCGCCTGACGGACGACCTTCTCTTTCGGGTTCGCCAGGACATCGGCGATGTTGAGCCGACCGGCGACCTGGATGTCCATCCCGGTCGACACGTCGGACTGGGGGTCGAGGTCGACGACGAGAGTGCGAACGCCACGCGCGAAGGCGGCCGAAGCCAGCCCCAGTGTCACGGTCGTCTTGCCGACCCCGCCTTTGAGAGAGCTGACGGAGAGTACGTGCACGAGAGTCCACGTTACCGTCCCCTAGGCTGTGAGCACATTCAGCCCCGCCAGCTTGACGTGAGGTGCGCATGTTCTCGAAAATCCTGGTCGCCAATCGCGGAGAGATCGCCATCCGCGCTTTTCGTGCCGCCTACGAGGTCGGAGCGCGCACCGTCGCGGTCTACCCGTATGAGGATCGGGCGTCGCTGCACCGGCTGAAGGCCGACGAGGCCTACCAGATCGGCGAGCGCGGTCACCCCGTACGCGCCTACCTCGACGTCGACGAGATCATCCGCGTCGCCAGGGAGTGCGGAGCGGATGCCATCTACCCCGGGTACGGCTTCCTCTCGGAGAACCCGGAGCTCGCCGAGAAGGCCGCGGCGAACGGCATCACCTTCATCGGCCCTCCCGCCGAGGTGTTGTCGATGGCCGGCAACAAGGTCACCGCCAAGGAGCACGCGATCGCAGCCGGCGTGCCGGTGCTGCGCTCGACCCCGGCGTCCGATGACATCGACGCCCTGCTGGCGCAGGCGGAGGAGATCGGCTTCCCCCTCTTCGCCAAGGCGGTCGCCGGCGGCGGCGGCCGCGGCATGCGGCGCGTGGAGGCCATGGGCGAGCTCGCGCCGGCTCTGGCCGAGGCGATGCGCGAGGCGCAGAGCGCGTTCGGCGACCCGCGGATGTTCCTCGAGCAGGCCGTGCAGCGTCCACGTCACGTCGAGGTGCAGATCCTCGCGGATGCCACGGGCGAGACCGTCCACCTCTTCGAGCGCGACTGCTCGGTGCAGCGCCGCCACCAGAAGGTCATCGAGATCGCCCCGGCGCCGAACCTCGACGACGCCGTGCGGCAGGACCTCCACCGCTACGCCGTCGCCTTCGCCCGGTCGATCGGGTACCAGAACGCGGGCACCGTCGAGTTCCTGCTCGAGACCGCGGGACCGCGCGCCGGCGAGGTCGTCTTCATCGAGATGAACCCCCGCATCCAGGTCGAGCACACCGTGACCGAGGAGGTCACCGACGTCGACCTCGTGCAGTCGCAGATGCGCATCGCCGCGGGGCAGACCCTCGCCGAGCTCCACCTGCAGCAGGACGACATCCAGTTGCGCGGCGCCGCGCTGCAGTGCCGCATCACCACGGAGGATCCCACGCAGGGCTTCCGCCCCGACACCGGCAAGATCACCACCTACCGCTCGCCCGGCGGAGCCGGCATCCGTCTCGACGGCGGCACGACCGCGGCGGGGTCGCAGGTGAGCCCGCACTTCGACTCGATGCTGTCGAAGCTCTCGTGCCGCGGACGTGACTTCCCCGCGGCCGTCGCGCGTGCCCGCCGGGCCCTCGCCGAATTCCGCATCCGTGGCGTCTCCACCAACATCCCGTTCCTGCTGGCCGTGCTCGATGACCCCGCGTTCGTTGCGGGGGATCTCAGCACATCGTTCATCGACGAACGCCCCGAGTTGCTGAAGGGCCGGGAGTCGAAGGACCGCGGCACGAAGATCCTGTCGTGGCTCGTCGACACGACGGTGAACCGCCCCCACGGCGACAACCCCCTCTCGATCGACCCCGGCGCCAAGCTCCCGCGGATCGATCTGACGGATGCCGCACCCGCGGGCTCGCGCCAGCGCCTGCGCGAGCTGGGTCCGGTGGGCTTCGCCCGCGCCCTGCGCGAGCAGACCGCCCTCGCCGTCACGGAGACGACCTTCCGCGACGCGCACCAGTCTCTGCTGGCCACGCGGGTCCGCACGCGGGATCTCGTCCGGGTCGCCCCCTACGTCGCTCGCATGACTCCTGAACTGCTGTCGGTGGAGGCCTGGGGAGGTGCGACCTACGACGTCGCGCTGCGCTTCCTCGGCGAGGACCCGTGGGAGCGCCTCGATGCGCTGCGTCAGGCTCTTCCGAACGTCGCGATCCAGATGCTGCTGCGCGGCCGCAACACGGTGGGGTACACGCCGTACCCGACGGAGGTCACCGACGCCTTCGTGGCCGAGGCGGCGGCATCCGGGGTCGACATCTTCCGGATCTTCGACGCGCTCAACGACGTCTCGCAGATGCGGCCCGCGATCGACGCCGTCCTCTCGACCGGCACCGCCGTCGCCGAGGTCGCGCTCTGCTACACGGGCGACCTCCTCGACCCCGCGGAGCGTCTGTACACGCTCGACTACTACCTCGGCCTCGCCGAGCAGATCGTCGAGGCGGGCGCGCACATCCTCGCGATCAAGGACATGGCGGGACTGCTGCGTCCCGCCGCCGCGACGAAGCTCGTCACGGCTCTGCGCGAGCGCTTCGACCTCCCGGTGCACGTGCACACGCACGACACCGCGGGCGGACAGCTCGCGACTCTGCTCGCCGCCTCGGCGGCCGGAGCGGATGCCGTGGACGCGGCCGCCGCGCCGATGGCGGGAACGACGAGCCAGCCGTCGCTGTCGGCTCTGGTGGCCGCCCTCGCGCACACCGAGCGCGACACGGGTCTCGATCTCGCTGCCGTGAGCGACCTCGAGCCGTACTGGGAGGCGGTGCGTCATCTGTACCGCCCGTTCGAGTCGGGTCTCGCCGGCCCCACCGGACGGGTCTACCGGCACGAGATCCCGGGAGGGCAGCTGTCGAACCTCCGTCAGCAGGCCATCGCGCTCGGCCTGGCGGACGACTTCGAGCTGATCGAGGACATGTACGCGGCGGCCGATCGCATCCTGGGCCGTGTGCCCAAGGTGACGCCGTCGTCGAAAGTCGTGGGCGACCTGGCCCTGCACCTCGCCGCGGTCAAGGCCGACCCGGCCGACTTCGAGCGCAACCCGGAGAAGTACGACGTGCCCGACTCGGTCGTGTCGTTCATGGCCGGTGAGCTCGGCGACCTTCCGGGTGGGTGGCCCGAGCCGTTCCGGTCGAAGGTGCTGGCCGGGCGGGATGCCAAGACGGGGGCCACCCCGCTCACCGACGGCGACACCGCGGCGCTGGCGGGGGAGTTCGCCGAGCGGCGTGCGCGCCTGAACCACCTGCTGTTCCCCGCGCCGACGCGCACCTTCCTGGAGATGCGCGAGCGCTTCGGCGACCTGAGCGTGCTCGACACCGCCGATTATCTGTACGGCTTGCGCCCGGGCGGGGAGCACACCGTCGAGATCGAGCGCGGGGTGCAGCTCTTCGTGGGGCTCGAGGCGGTGGGCGACGCCGACGACAAGGGCATGCGCACCGTCATGACGACGCTGAACGGCCAACTGCGTCCGGTCTTCGTACGCGACCGATCGATCGACGTCGAGGCGCGGCAGGCGGAGAAGGCGGATACGTCGAAGCCCGGCCAGGTGGCCGCGCCCTTCTCGGGTGTGGTGACGATGAAGGCCGCCCCCGGCGATCGGGTGCAGGCGGGTCAGGCGGTCGCGTCGATCGAGGCGATGAAGATGGAGGCGGCGATCACGGCATCGGTCGAGGGAGTGGTCGACCGTGTCGCGATCGGTACCACGCAGCAGGTGGAGGCGGGGGATCTTTTGCTGGTGATCCGCCCCGCGCAGTAGCCTGGGAGGGGGCGCTTTCGCGCCCTCTTCCCGTTTGGAGACTGCAGTGACCCCCGACCGCACCGACGCGAACCCCGACGAGAACGCCGAGCACGGCGTGCTCGACGAGAGCGGGAACCTCGACACGGCCAGCATCACGATCCTCGGTGGATACACCGCGCAGGTCAGTGTCGACCTGCCGGCGACCAGTGACGACGACGATCTCGACGACGACGTGATCGAGGACGAGATCCCCTTCGATGACGCCGACCTCGCCGCGCTGGACGATTCCTCCGCACCTCGCCAGCTCGCTTCCGAGACCGACGACGACGAGGTCGCCGCCGAGGTGGACGAGCTCGCGACGGACGAGATCATCCTCGAACCGCACCCCGACGACGCGCACCACGACGGCGCGCAGGGAGACGAACCGCACCAGGACGCCGGATCGGCCGATGACGACGTGCACGACGCCGAGGTCGTGGGCGACGACTCCGAAGGCCCGTACGAGGCTCCGGCTGCCGACGGGGCGGGCGACGATGCGCGCGACAACGATCAGGATGCCGTGCCCGCGCAGCACGAGGGAGCGGGCCCCGTCGACGAGGGTGCACCCGAGCGCGACGCGGTGGAGCACGAGGCGGACGGCGAGGCGTCCCATCACGACGCCTCCGACGACGAGGGCGACGTCGAACGGGCCGAATACGGCGACGACCGTCAGGACGATCTCGATGGCGCCCCCGCGCACGACGACGTCGACGACGTCGACGCGGAGGCATCGGTGACGGACGATGCCGGTGTCGAAGCGGCGGACGTCGACGCGACCACGCCCCGGGCTTCCGCGGACGAGCGGTCGCTCGACGAGCACCCGGTCACCGCGCACGAGTCGCTCGAGAGAGTTCCGGGGCCCGACGCCCCGGCGCCTGATGATGCGATCTCCGAGGTCGGCGCGACCCCCGACGAGGCGCCGGAGGACGCGGCCTCCTCCGACGACCTGCACGACGTGGAGGTCGTCGACGACGTCGAGCTGTACGAGGCGGATGCCGCGGAGCCCTTCGATGAGGAGCCCTTCGACGAGCAGCCCTTCGACGAGGAGCCCCTCGACGAGGAGCCGATCGAGGAGGGGGCGGTCGATGCCTCCGCCGAGCCGCTGACCCACGCTCCGTGGGTCCCGGAGACCGGTGTCTCCGCCTCGGCCGACGAGACCGACGACGAGGTCGTGGAGGCCGCGATCGACGACGACGAGGACGCATCGCACGCGGGCTCCGCCTCCGAGAGCGACGACCACGCGCGGGCGACCGATGACGCGGTGCTGCTCACCGCACGCATCGCCGAGGAGCCGTCATCCGCTCCGACCGACGGCACCCGGCCGCAGACCGGTGCGACCACCGTGCCGGCTCCGACGGTCCCAGCGGCGGCGGCGGTCCCAGCGGCGGCGTCGCCGGCGACCGGTGCCGTTTCCACCGGCAGCGTCCCGACCACGCGCGCCGAGCGCGCCGCGACGGGGGTCATCGGCACCGTGCCGCTCACCCGCCGTCAGGCGCACCAGGCCGATGACGCCGCCCGCACCGCCGAGGAGGCCGCGCGGGTGGATCGCGCCCACGCCATGGAGCGCGTGCGCACGCCGGCGCCCGAGGTCGCGCTGACGTCCAAGCGCATCGGTCAGATCGACGACTCCCGCGAGAGCGCCGACCTGCTCACGGCCGACCGCCTGCTCGACCCGAAGCAGATCAGCCGTCCGGAGCCCGAGGGCCTGTGGCAGCAGCTGGTGTACTCGGCATCGCGGCACCGCATCAACCTCGGCGACGGGCGCCGCGCCCGGCAGCGCAAGGAGCTGGACCGCCGCATCTCGGCCCCTCTCGCGGGCGGGGCGCGCTTCGTGCCCGTGCTCTCGCGCAAGGGCGGGGTCGGCAAGACCACCGTCACCTCGCTCCTCGGCATGGCCCTCGCCGACGCGCGCGACGATCGCATCATCGCCGTCGACGCGAACCCCGACCGCGGGACGCTCGCCGACCGCGTCGGCCGCCCCAACGGCCGCACCGTGCGCGACCTCGTGCGCGCGCACGACGAGATGGCCGGCTACAACGACGTCTCGTCGATCGTCGCCCGGGATGCCACCCGCCTCGACGTGCTGGCATCCGATGCGGATCCGCGTCAGTCGGAGGCCTTCAGTGACGACGACTACCGTCAGGTCGCCGACGTCGCCGCGCATTACTACTCGATCGTGCTCACCGACACGGGGACCGGCATCGTCCACTCCGTCATGGGGGCCACGCTCGAGCTCGCCGACACCCTCGTGATCGTGGCGGGACTCTCCGTCGACGAGGCGAGACTGGCGTCCGAGACGCTGACGTGGCTCGAGACCAACGGCTACGCGGCGCGCGTGCGCGACGCGGTCGTGGTGCTCAACAACTCCCGTCCCGGTGCGCCGCTGGTGCGCGAGAGCGAGCTCGAGTCGCACTTCCGGTCGCGCGTGCGCACCGTCATCCGCATGCCGTACGACGCGCGGATCGCGGCGGGCAGCGCCATCACGTTCCGCGATCTGCAGCCCGGCACGCGCCAGGCCGCGCGCGAGCTCGCCGCCGCCGTCGTCGAGGGCCTCCGCGCTCCGGTGGCCTCCGCATGAGCGTCCGTCCGATCCGCTTGTTCGGCGACCCGGTCTTGCGCGCCACGAGCGCTCCGATCGACGAGATCGACGACGGTGTGCGCGCCCTCGTCCAAGACCTGCTCGACACGGTCGAGCTGCCCGGGCGCGCGGGAGTCGCGGCGCCGCAGATCGGGGTCGGTCTGCGCGCGTTCAGCTACAACATCGACGGCGACATCGGGTACGTCATCAATCCCGTCCTCGTGGAGACGCGTGGCGAGCCCCAGCCGGTGGGGGAGGGATGCCTCTCGGTGCCCGGTCTGTGGCACGACGCCATCCGTTACCCGTGGGCGAAGGTCGTCGGCATCGACCTCGACGGCCGGGAGGTCGTGCTCGAGGGCGAAGGGCTGCTCGCACAGGCGCTGCAGCACGAGACCGATCACCTCGACGGGATGCTCTACCTGTCGCGGCTGCCCGCCGAGACCCGCCGCGAGGCGATGCGTCAGGTGCGCGAGAGCGACTGGTTCTGACCCGCTCGACCCTGGCATGAGAACAGGGGACGGCGCGAGGTCACGTCCCTTCGTCGCGGATTCCCCTGTTCCCACGGCATCCCCTTTTCTCGGCGCAGCGGAACGGCCCGGCCCCCGAGGGGGCCGGGCCGTTCGGCATTCCGGGTCTCAGGGGAGCGAGACGTTGGTCGTGTTCACCGGCACGGCGTAGATGTCCTCGATCGCGTCGGCGAAGTCGGCGACGATGACGTTGCGCTTGATGCTCATCTTGGGCGTCAGGTGGCCGCTCGCCTCGGTCCACTCCGTGGGCAGGATCGTGAACTTGCGGATCGACTCCGCGCGCGACACGCGGGTGTTCGCGCGGTCGATCGCGCCCTGCACCTCGGCGCGCACCTTCTCGTTCGTGCTCGCGTCCTGCAGCGACATGTCGGCGGGCAGGCCGTTGTTGGCGAGCCACGTCGGGAGCATCTCGGGATCCAGGGTGACGAGGGCGGCGATGAACGGCTTGTGGTCGCCGACGACCACGACCTGGCCCACGATCGGGTTCGCGCGGATGGGATCCTCGAGGGCGGCCGGAGCGACGTTCTTGCCGCCGGCCGTGACGATGATCTCCTTCTTGCGACCCGTGATCGCGAGGAAGCCGTCGGCGTCGAAGGCGCCGATGTCGCCGGTCTTGAACCATTCGCCGTCGAAGGCCTCCGCCGTGGCATCCGGGTTCTGCCAGTACTCGCGGAAGACGTTGATGCCGCGCACCTGGATCTCGCCGTCATCGGCCAGGCGCACCCCGACACCGGGGAGCACCGGACCGACCGTGCCGATCTTCGACTTCGTCGCGAGGTTGACCGTGGCCGGGGCCGTCGTCTCGGTGAGTCCGTAGCCCTCGAGGATCACGACGCCGAGGCTGCGGAAGAAGTGCCCCAGGCGCGGTCCGAGCGGGGCCGATCCCGACACCGCGTAGACCACGCGTCCGCCCATGGCATCCCGGAGCTTGGAGTAGACCAGCTTGTCGAAGAGCGCGAACTTCAGCTTGAGGGGGAGGGAGATCTTCTTCCCCTCCTGAAGCCGCTGCGAGTGCTCGATCGCGACGTCGGCCGCGGCGCGGAAGATCTTGCCCTTGCCGCCGGCCTCGGCCTTCTGCTCGGCGGAGTTGTAGACCTTCTCGAAGACCCGGGGCACGGCGAGCAGGAAGGTCGGCTGGAAGGTGCCGAGGGCGGGCAGCAGCTGCTTGGTGTCGGGCTGGTGCCCGGTCTTCACCCCCGCGTGCACGTTCAGCAGCGAGATGAAACGCGCGAAGACGTGGGCCGTGGTGATGAACAGCAGCGTCGAGGCGCCCGGCGTCTCGACGACCTCGTGCAGGGCCTTGGCGGAGTTGCGGGCGAGCTCGACGAAGTTGCTGTGCACGAGGACGCAGCCCTTGGGGCGTCCCGTCGACCCCGACGTGTAGATGAGGGTCGCGATGTCGGAGGCCTTCGCGAGGTGGCGGCGGCGCTCGACCTCTTCGTCGGTGATGTGCGTGCCGCCCGCGACGAGCGCGTCGAGGGCGCCCGTGTGCATCGCCCACACCTCGCGGACGAGCGGAAGGTCGCTGCGCACCTCGTCAAGGCGGTCGGAGTGCTCCGCGGACTCCACGACGACCGCGATGGCGCCGGAGTCCGACAGGATCCACGAGATCTGCGAGGGGGAGCTCGTCTCGTACACCGGCACCATGACGGCCCCGGCATAGAAGAGCGCGAAGTCGACGAGCGTCCAGTCGTAGGTGGTGCGGGCGATGAAGCCGACCTTCTCTCCCGGCTGGACGCCGGCGGCGATGAAGCCCTTCGCCAGGGCGATGACCTGGCGCTCGAACTCGACCGCCGAGACGTCGCGCCATCCCCCGGCCTCGGGCACGGCGAACAGGGGACGATCAGGCGTCGCACGGACGCGGTCGGCGAGCAGATCCGACGCGTTGGCGTCGGGATCGGCGGGGACGACAGGGGGGAGGTCGAACTGGATCACGGTAACTCCTTCGGCACCGGAAAGAACGTCGAGCGGTCCATCAGTCTATCCGCACGGCCTGCGCCGCCCCCGGAGCGAGACGTCGTTCGCGCGCCGCCCGCCTTGGCTAGACTGCTCCGGGCCGCCCTCTCGGTGGGCCCGGAAGGGAGCGCGGTGCGCAACGTCGGCATCGATATCGGGGGAACGAAGATCGCCGGAGGCGTCGTCGACGCCGACGGCACCATCATCGAGAAGCTCCGCGTCGACACCCCCATCGACCCCTCGGCCCTCGTGGATGCCGTGGTCGACATGGCCGATCACCTGCGCCGCGCGCACGAGATCCACGCGATCGGCGTCGCGGCGGCCGGCTTCATCAGCCGGGACCGCAGCACCGTCATCTACGCCCCCAACATCGACTGGCGCGACGAACCCCTGCGAGCCCGTCTCGAGCAGCGCCTCGACGCCCCCGTCACCATCGAGAACGACGCGAACGCCGCCGGCTGGGGCGAGTACCGCTTCGGCGCCGGCCAGGGCGTCCGCGACATGGTCATGCTGACCATGGGTACCGGCGTCGGCGGGGCCGTCGTCACCGACGGCGAACTGTTCCGCGGCGGCCACGGCATCGGCGCCGAACTCGGCCACCTGCGCTTCGTCCGGGGCGGCCACCCGTGCGGCTGCGGACAGAACGGATGCCTCGAGCAGTACGCCTCGGGACGCGCGCTGCAGCGCGAGGCCAACACGATCGCCGACGAGGGCGGTATCGGCGCCGCGTTGGCGGCCGTCCGCGCGGAGAGGGGCGCCATTCCCGGACCCGCCGTCTCTCGCCTCGTGCTGGCCGGCGACCCCGGGGCGGTCGAGGCGCTCCGCCGCGTCGCGACCGCTCTCGGCGAGGCGTGCGGCGGTTTCCAGGCCGTGCTCGATCCCGAGGTCTTCGTGATCGGCGGGGGAGTGGCGCAGCTGGGCGCCGACCTGCTCGAACCGGTGAAGCTCGCGTACGAGACGTCGCTGCCGGGGTACGGTGAACGTCCGGTCGCCGAGTTCGCGATCGCGCGCCTGGGCAACGACGCCGGTCTCATCGGGGTCGCCGACCTCGCCGGGAAGGAGCGCTGACGATGTTCTACTGGCTCATGAAGTACGTGGTCATCGGACCGGTCATCAAGGCCGTGTTCCGCCCATGGATGGTGGGCCGGCGCAACATCCCGGCGGAGGGTGCGGCGATCCTCGCCAGCAACCACCTGTCGTTCTCAGATTCGATCTTCCTGCCGCTCATGATCGACCGCCGCATGGCGTTCCTCGCCAAGAGCGACTACTTCACCGGCAAGGGCCTCAAGGGTTGGGCCACGCGGATGTTCTTTCAGGCGACCGGCCAGTTGCCCATCGACCGGTCGGGAGGGAAGGCGTCGGAGGCGTCGCTGAACACGGGCCTCGGCGTCCTCGGGCGCGGTGAGCTGCTCGGGATCTACCCGGAGGGCACCCGCAGCCCCGACGGCACGCTGTACCGCGGACGCACGGGCATCGCGCGCATGGCGCTCGAGGCGCGCGTGCCGGTGGTCCCCGTGGTCATGGTCGACACCGGCGCGGTGATGCCGATCGGTCAGCGACTGCCGCGCGTGGGACGTGTGGGGATCGTCATCGGCGAGCCGCTCGACTTCTCCCGTTTCGAGGGCATGGAGGGCGACCGGTACGTCCTGCGCTCGGTCACCGACGAGATCATGGTGGCCCTGCAGCGCCTCGGCGAGCAGCGCTACGAGGACGTCTACGCCTCCACCGTGAAGGACCGGCTGGCCAGTGCACAGGCGGCGAAGGCGCCGTCGTCGCGCCACTAGACTTCAGGGGTGAATCAGCAGCTCCACGACCTCGACCACTGGCGATCCCTGCCCATCAAGCAGCAGCCCCAGTGGTATGACGAGGGCGCGGTGGCCGCGGCATCCGCAGAGCTCGCGACCCTCCCGCCGCTGGTCTTCGCCGGCGAGGTCGACATCCTGCGCGATCGTCTCGCGCGTGCCGCCGCAGGCCAGGCGTTCCTGCTCCAGGGCGGTGACTGCGCCGAGACGTTCGCCGGCGCGACCGCCGAGCAGATCCGCAATCGCATCAAGACCGTGCTCCAGATGGCCGTCGTGCTCACCTACGGCGCGTCGATGCCCGTCGTCAAGATGGGCCGCATGGCCGGGCAGTTCGCCAAGCCCCGCTCGAGCGACACCGAGACGCGCGGCGACGTGACGCTGCCGGCCTACCGCGGCGACATCGTCAACGGCTACGACTTCACCGAGGAGTCCCGCAAGGCCGATCCCGCGCGCCTGCTCAAGGGCTACCACACGGCCGCGTCGACCCTGAACCTCATCCGGGCCTTCACGCAGGGCGGCTTCGCCGACCTCCGCGAGGTGCACAGCTGGAACAAGGGCTTCGCCTCCACCCCCGCCAACCAGGCCTACGAGAGCATGGCGACCGAGATTGACCGGGCGATCAAGTTCATGGAGGCGGCCGGTGCCGACTTCGACGAGCTGACGCGCGTGGAGTTCTACACCGGCCACGAGGGCCTGCTGATGGACTACGAGCGCCCCATGACCCGGATCGACTCGCGCACCAGCCTGCCCTACAACACCTCGTCGCACTTCCAGTGGATCGGCGAGCGCACGCGCGAGCTCGACGGCGCGCACGTCGACTACTTCTCGAAGATCCGCAACCCCATCGGCGTCAAGCTCGGCCCCACCACCACGGCCGAGACGGCGCTCGCGCTGATCGACAAGCTCGACCCCGAGCGCGAGCCGGGGCGCCTGACGTTCATCACGCGCATGGGTGCGGGCAAGATCCGCGATGCCCTGCCCCCGCTCCTGGAGGCCGTCCGCGACTCCGGCGCCACCCCGCTATGGGTCACCGATCCCATGCACGGCAACGGCATCACCACGCCCACCGGCTACAAGACGCGTCGCTTCGACGACGTCGTCGACGAGGTGCGCGGGTTCTTCGAGGCGCACCGCTCGGTGGGCACGCACCCCGGCGGCATCCACGTCGAACTCACCGGCGACGACGTCACCGAATGCCTGGGCGGCTCCGAGCAGATCGACGAGGCGACCCTCGCGACGCGCTACGAGAGCCTGTGCGACCCGCGTCTGAACCACCGTCAGAGCCTGGAGCTGGCCTTCCTCGTGGCGGAGGAGCTCGAGAAGCGCTGACCCGCGTGCCGCCTGCGAGATGCCCCCGACCCGTGCGGTCGGGGGCATCGTCGTCTCCGGGTGTCGGATGCCGGATGCCGGGATGCCGGATGTCGGATGTCGGATGTCGGATGTCGGATGCCGGATGCTGGATGTCGGATGTCGGATGTCGGATGTCGGATGTCGGATGCCGGGTGCGGGTGCCCCTGCACCGGGCGCGGGCGCCGCGCGGCGCCGCTGCCGGCGCCGTGAGCCACTGACCACCGTCCGGACGCCGCCGGATGATCTACAGCGTCGGCGTCAGCGTGATCGTCGAGCCCTGCGGCGCGGTCGTTCCGGCCTTGGGGTTGGTCGCCCGCACCTTGTAGATGTCCCAGTACTTGAAGCCGAGGGGCAGGGTGCCGTCGTCGATGCCGGCGTTGACCTCGAACCCGAGCGCATCGAGTGCGGCGACCGCGTCGCGGATGGACATACCGACGATGTTGCCGGGGATCTCGACGGGCTTGGGGCCGATCGACACGCGCAACGGCACGGTGTCGCCGGGGCGCCAGTTGCCGCCGCCGTCGCGGTCGCCGATGCCGATCACGACCCCGGAGGCCACGCTGTTGCTGTATTCCTCCGAGACGGAGGTCGACAGTCCCACGCCGTCGAGGGAGCGCTCGGCGGCGGACTGCGTCTCGCCCGTGACGTCGGGGATCGGACCGAGCGAGACGACGAGCGTGGCTGCGTCTCCCTCGTAGACCGTGCAGCCGTCGGTGCACGCGAAGGCGTCGCCGCCGGAACGGGGAACGATCGACGCGCTCAGGACGGTGCCGTCCGCCGAGTCGGTGAATTCGCGCGCGGGGTCGTCGCCGACCCCGACGAAGGCGGCCTCGAAGACGGCGCGCACCTCGTCGGCGGTGCGACCGCCGAGCGCGGGGATCTGATGGGTGGCGGGTCCGATGGAGACCAGCACGGTCACGACGGTGTTCTTGTCGAGCCGTTCGCCGGGGGCGGGGTCGGACCCGACGGTGGTTCCGGCCGGGATCTCGCGATCGTTCACGTCCTGCCGCTGCGCCTGCAACTGCTCCTGGGCGAGGAGCGCCTGCGCCTCGTCGTAGCTGCGTCCCGAGACGTCGGGGACGCCGACCAGCGAGCCGGGGCCGGACCCGAAGTACCAGCCCGTGAGTCCGGCCCCGCCGGCCAGGAGCAGGACGAGGAGGAGGATCCAGACGCCGCGCGCGGTGCGGCGACGCGTGCGCGCGCGGAGGCGGGCGGCGTTGTCGGGCTCGTCGACCGTGGCCGACGGGACGGCTGCCGTCTGCGGAAGCACCTTGGTGAGTTCACGAGACTCGGCGGGGGAGGCGGCGCCCGCCGTGCCGACCGAGACGGCCCGGGCGACCTGAGGGGCCAGGCCGAGATCCTTCTCGATGGCGCGCAGGCGCTCGAGCATCGTCCCCGCATCGAGCGGACGGTCGTCGGGCTCGCGTTCGGTCGCCCACAGGACGAGCTCGTCGAGCTGCTCGGGCACCGCGGGGTTCTTCGCGCTCGGGCGCGGCACCGAGTCGGTGGCGTGCTGGTACGCGATCTGCATCGGCTGTTCGCCCTTGTACGGCTGCTCTCCGGCGAGCATCTCGTACAGCATGATGCCGAGCGAATAGATGTCGCTGCGGGCATCGGCGGTGCCCCGCGTGACGAGCTCCGGAGCGAGGTACGCGATGGTCCCCATGAGCTGGGCGCCGCTGGCGGTGTTGGCCGTGGTCGCACGCGCGAGGCCGAAGTCGCCGATCTTGATGCGTCCGTCTTCGGCGAGGAGCACGTTCTCGGGTTTGACGTCGCGGTGGACGATGCCGGCGCGGTGAGCGGCCGCGAGCCCCGACAGGATGGCATCCATGATGGTCAGCGTCTGATCCACGGTGAGGCGGCGGTGCTCGCGCAGGAGCTCGCGCAGCGTGATGCCGGGCAGGTACTCCATGACGAGGTAGGCCATCTCGCCGTCCTGGCCCTGGTCGAAGACGTTGACGACGTGGGGATCCGCCAGACGCGCAGCCGAGCGGGCCTCCTGGATGAACCGGCTTTGGAACACGGTGTCGTCGCTGAGGTGGCCGTGCATGACCTTCAGGGCGACCCGCCGCTCCAGACGCAGATCGGTGGCGACGTACACGGTCGCCATGCCGCCACGCGCGATACGCGCGCGCACCCGGTACCGGCCGTCGACGAGACGGCCGATCAGCGGGTCTGCCTGCTGACTCGTGCTCACACGACGAGTCTACGGACGGCCCCCTGTGAGCCCCGGGAGCGGCTCACCCCGACCTCATCCGAGAACGGCGAGCCAGACGGTCGCCGGCTGTTCCCATCGCGCGTAGCGATCGGGGTAGGCCGAGATCTGCACCGCCTGCGCGGCGTCGGCGTACGCCAGGGACTCCCATCTCGGGATGTCGAGCAGGCCCCGCGTCGCCGTGCCATTGGGGTCGCTCGCGCCGCCGTAGAACACCCGTGTCGAGCGCTCCCGGTCGAGGATCTGCTCGGCGGTGCCCCACCCGGTGCTGGGGCGCTGCTGGAAGAGACCGAGGGAGTCGCGGTCGCCCCAATCGAGGTTGCGCAGCCAGGACTCCTGCATCGCGGTGCCGAGGGCGATCAGGATGCCGCGGTCGGAGACCCCGAGTTCCCGTCCGACGCGGATGATGAGGCGCGCGTTCTCGCTCTGCTCGGCATCCAGCTCGACAGCGGCCGCGGGACCGACGGAGGCCGGGGCCGGGGTCGGGGCGGGGGCCGGAGCCGCGGCGGGAGCGGCCGCGGCGGAGGGGATTTGCAGCACATCGCCCGGGTAGATGATCGACGCGCGGGTAAGGCCGTTCGCCGAGAGGACGGCGTCGACCGACACTCCGCTCGCGCGGGCGATGGCCGACACGGTGTCGCCGGGGCGCACCTCGTGCGTCGTCACGGCTGGGGCCACGGGCGGGGCCGGCGCGGCCGGGGCGGGGGCGGTCGTGAGGGCGAGCACCTGGCCGGGGCGGATCATCGCGTCGGCGCCGAGGCCGTTCACCGCGCTCACCGCGGCGGGGTCGAGACCGTGCGCCCGGGCGATCGCCCACACGGTGTCGCCGGGCTGGACCGTGTACGTCGACGCGCTGACCGCGGCGGCGAGCGGAGCGATCGGTCCGACGACGCGCGGCGCGGGCGGGGCGACGGTGAGCGCCGAAGACGGAGGAGCGGCGTGCGCCGCGTTCTCTCCCGTCAGGGTGAGGGCGATGGTCCCGGCGACGGCGGCGGGCCACACCGCGGCGGTGGGCCAGGCGCTCGTGCGTCGAGCGGGCAGGGAGGACAGCGTGAGTCGTCGCATGGTGGGGGATCCGTTCTTCCGACTGCCCGCCACGGTGACACGGGCTGTGACGGATGTCAACGCACGAGGTGCGTCTGACGGATGTGAACCGGCAGCGCGAGGCCCCATCGAGCGGGTTCCACCGCGCGGGATGAGATCATGGCAAAGTGACCGACACCTCCCGTTACCCGACCGACTGGCTGACGATCCCCGATCTGGTGGAACTCCTCGACGAGTCCCTGGGGCGCGTGCGCCGGCTCATCGACGAGGACTACCTCGTGGGCTCGCGCCGCGACGGCGTGTTCAAGGTCCCCGCGGTGTTCATCGCCGAGGGGCGTCCGCTGCCGGCTCTGCGCGGCACGATCATCGTCCTGCACGACGCGGGCTTCGACCCCGACGAGACCATCGACTGGCTCCTCACCCCCGAGGAGACCATCGGAATGGCGCCCATCGAGGCGCTCCTGGCCGGTCGCAAGAGCGAGGTGCGGCGGGTCGCCGCGACCCTCGCCTGATCGCCTCCGGGTGCGCGCTGAGTCGACCGGCGGGTTCGCGCCGCCCCGTCGAGCCGTGCGTCCTCGCGCGGTCCGAGCCCCGGCTCAGGCCGTGCGGTGGGTGGCGGCCGTCGCGAGCGCGCGCAATTCCCCGACCGCCTCGGTGCCCAGCGGCGCGTCGGCGAGGGCGTCATCCGCTCGTCTGGCGTAGTCGGCGATGAGCTCCTCGGTGCGCGCGAGTGCGCCGGTATCGACGATGGTGCGCTGCAGGATGCGAACCTGCTCGGCATCCAGGGCCGGATCTCCGAGCAGTGCATCGACGTCTCGACGGTCCTCGGCCGAGAGGCGTTCGCGGGCGTAGGCGACCAGGACGGTGCGCTTGCCCTCGCGCAGGTCGTCGCCGACCGGCTTGCCGGTCTCGGCGGTGTCGCCGAACACTCCGAGCACGTCGTCGCGCAGCTGGAAGGCCATCCCCACGTCGTGGCCGAAACGGCCCAGGGCGCTCAGCTGCGCCTCGTCGGCACCCGCGAGGGCCGCGCCGATCTGCAGGGGTTGCTGGATGCTGTACCGCGCCGACTTGTACGAGGCGACCCGCAGCGCGCGGTCGGCGTGGGTGTCGTCGGGGTAGACGGTGTAGGCGGATTCTTCGGCCACGTCGAGGAACTGGCCGATCGTGACGTCGCGACGCATCTGCGCGTAGGCGCGTCGGGTCGCGGCGGCGGTCGGGGCGGTGGCGAGGCCCTCTTCGAGCAGGTCGTCGCTCCACGCGACGAGCAGGTCGCCCAGCAGGATCGCGCCGGATCGACCGAAGGCGTCGGAGTCACCCGTCCACCCGGCTTCGCGGTGGCTGTTCTGCAGGGCGCGGTGCGCGGCCGGCTGCCCGCGGCGCGTGTCGGAGTTGTCGACCAGATCGTCGTGCACGAGGGCGGCGGCGTGGAAGATCTCGAGCGCTGTCGCCACCGCGAGCGCGGCGGCGTCGAAGCGTCGCTCGCCGCCCGCGACGGAGTGCCATCCGGTCAGGCAGAACCGTGCCCGCAGCCGCTTGCCGCCGCGCAGCGCCGACGCCCCGGAACGGGTGAGCGTCTCGGCCTCCGGACCCAGGGCGGAGGCGTACGATAGCTGTTCGGAGAGGAACTTGTCGAGTCGCTGGGAAACAGCTTCGATCGGTTCCAGGGAGGTCGTCACGGGCCTAGCCTAGTGATCCACGCCGCACGTAGAATCGTCCGCACCACACCATAGAGGGGGATGCATGCCACTCTCCGAACAGGAGCAGCGCCTGCTTGATGAGATGGAGCGCCATCTCATGAGTAACGACACAGATGTCGTCTCCGCTCCCAGTCGCGCCCTCAGCTACCGCAACATCGTCCTCGGCTCGATCCTCGTGCTCGCCGGCCTCGGCGCTCTCGTGGTGGGTGTGTCGATCGGCTTCAACACGGGCTTCCTCGGCATCGCGGTCGGCGTCCTCGGCTTCCTCCTGATGGTGGGCGGTGTCATCTTCGCCGTCACTCCGACGCGAGGTTCCGCCCCTCTCTCGAAGTCGGCGCCCCGAGCCCGTGCCCCTCGCGCCGCTGGCTCGTCGTTCATGGATCGCATGAACGACCGCTGGGACCGCCGTCGCGAAGGCCCGTAAACCCCTGCACCGTTTGTAAAAGCACCGGCTCCTCGGAGCCGGTGCTTTTTTTTCGTGCGTCCGCGCTCCGCGAGCGTCGCCTCGCCCCGCCCCCGCCGCTCGCCCCTTCGCGGTGAGACTGCAGTTCGCTGACATCTCGGCTGCAGAGTGTCGCCGACTTGTCAGCCAGATGCAGTCTCGGTGGCCGCGTCGGCCGTTCCCGCCCCGGCGCGCCCGCCTCAACGCGGGGCGGGCGGCATCCCTCCCTTTCCCTCCACCGACGACCGCGCACGCGACGCGTGAAGCGGAATCCCGCGGCTCCGCCCGGGTCGGGCCGAGCGGTGCACACAGTACACAAGGGAGCCCTCGCCCAGAAGACCCCTCTTTTCGATGGCGAAGTGGAGGGCGGTGGAGTAAAGTGGGGGAAACTTCGCAGGCCGGACGAAGGGGGTGGACGCCCGAATGCTGCTCGGCACGCACACTCCCAAGCTCGACGACAAGGGGCGCGTCATCCTGCCCGCGAAGTTCCGTGACGATCTCGGGGCCGGAGTGGTGATCACCCGGGGGCAGGACCGCTGCCTCTACGTGTTCAGCACCGAGGAGTTCGAGCGCGTGCACGAGCGGATCCGCGAGGCGCCGCTCAGCAACAAGCAGGCCCGCGACTTCCTGCGCATGTTCCTCTCGGGGGCCAGCGCCGAGAAGCCCGACAGCCAGAACCGCATCACCGTCCCCCCGGCGCTGCGCACCTACGCCGGTCTCGGGCGCGAGCTCGTCGTCACGGGTGTCGGAGCGCACGCGGAGATCTGGGACGCGCAGGCGTGGAACTCCTACGCCGAGAGCAACGAGGAGACGTACGCCGAGATGGAGCAGGAGGTGATCCCGGGACTGTTCTGACCCTCCGGCTGTGATGCCCAGCCGCACGCCCTGTCACACTTCCCCGGTGCCAGGTCGATGCGGGTGGGGATCAGAGCCGAAGGATCGGCCCCGATCATCATGAACATCCGCGACATCCACACCCCCGTCCTCCTCGAGCGCTGCGCTGAGCTGCTCGGTCCCGCCCTGCAGAAGCCCGGCTCCGTCTTCGTCGACGGAACGCTCGGCATGGGCGGGCACTCCGAGGCGTTCCTCGACCGCTTCCCGAACGCACGCCTGATCGGCCTCGACCGCGACACCGACGCCCTGCGCATCGCGGGGGAGCGGCTCGCGCGCTTCGGCGACCGCGTCACCCTCGTGCACACGGTGTACGACGGGATCGCCGAGGCCGTGGCCGCCTCCGGCGTCGAAAAGGTCGACGGCATCCTGTTCGACCTCGGGGTGTCGTCGCTGCAGCTCGACGTGGCCGATCGCGGCTTCGCCTACGCGCAGGACGCACCGCTCGACATGCGCATGGACCAGACCCAGGGCGTCACCGCGGCCGACGTGCTCGCCAGCTACGGCGAGGGCGATCTGCGCCGCATCTTCGAGCGCTACGGCGAGGAGAAGCTCGCCGGACGCTACGCACGGGCGATCATCGCGGCGCGCGCCGTCGCCCCGCTCGAGCGCTCCGGCCAGCTCGTCGACGTGCTGCAGGCGGCGACCCCCGCGGCCGTCCTGCGCGAGCGTCACCCCGCGAAGCGCGTCTTCCAGGCGCTGCGCATCGAGGTCAACGCCGAACTCGCCGTGCTCGAGCGCACGATCCCGGCCGCCCTGAGCGTGCTGGGGGTCGGCGGGCGCATCGTCGTGCTGTCGTACCAGTCGCTCGAGGACCGGCTCGTCAAGCGCGTCTTCGCCGACGCCTCGACCTCGACCGCCCCGCGTGGCCTGCCCGTGGAGCTGCCCGAGCATGCCCCGAAGTTCCGCCTGCTCGTCCGCGGCGCCGAGCTCGCCGGCGACGCCGAGCGCGAAGCCAACCCCCGTGCCACCCCCGTGCGCCTGCGCGCGGCCGAGAGGATCCAGGAGGACGCATGAGCGCATCCCCGGCCATCGACCCCCGGGCCGCCTATCCGGACTTTCCGACGCCCGTCCGTGAGAGGCGACTCGCCGTCGTCCCCGCGACGGCCCGTCGGCGCGCGCCCCGCCGCCTGTTCGGCGTCATCGCGGTGACCGGCGCCCTGGTGATCGTGCTCGTGCAGATGGGACTCGGCATCCTTACCACGCAGAGTTCGTTCGAGATCGCCGCCCTCACGCAGCAGCAGCGCGACCTGACGTACCAGAAGCAGATCCTGAACGACGAGAGCGCAGGCCTCAGCTCGCCCCAGTACCTCGCGGCCAACGCGGCGGCGCTCGGCATGGTCATCGACGAATCGCCCACCTACTTGCGGCTGAGCGATGGTGCCGTCATCGGCTCGGGCAAGCCGGCCGACTCGACCTCCTCGGTGGATGCCATGGGTCGCGGCTCCGTGCGCAACGCCCTGATCGCCGGGGTGCCGCTGGTCACCGACCCCTCGGCGGCGACGACCGAGACCGGCTCCGCGGCGACGCCCGCGACCTCCTCCTCCTCGGGCGCCATGACCACGACGACCGAATCGACGACACCCCCGTCGATCAGCGACGGTCTGCCGACTCCCGCGACACGATGAAGGCCATGACGACCACCACCTCCCGGTCCCCGCGGCGTCGGACCGTCGTCGCCCTCTCGATCGTGCTGATCGTGCTCGTCGCCTTCGTCGTGCGCCTCGTCGACATCCAGGTCGTCAACGCCCGGACGCACGTGAGCGACTCCCTCGCGATGGGGCTGGAGAACTCGCGCGTCGAGTACGCCTCCCGCGGGTCGATCGTCGACGAGAACGGCGTCGTGCTCGCCTCCGCGGTCAACCGCTACGACGTGCAGGTCGACCCGATGCTCGCCGCGAAGGGCATCACCACCGTCGACGCCGGAAGCGACGACGACTCGGGGACCACCACCGGCTGGCCCGAGCTCGCCGCGCAGATCGCGGCCGTCACCGGACAGGATGCCGCCGAGGTCGAGAAGATCGTCACGGACGCCGTGGCCGAGAACCCCGACTCCCGCTACGCGATGATCGCCAAGAACGTCTCGACCGAGCAGTACCGCGCCCTCGCGGATCTCAAGCTGCCGTTCCTGAGCTTCCCCCCGCAGTCGGGGCGCGTCTACCCGGACGGTGCCGTGGGCGGGAACCTCCTGGGCTTCGTCGGCAGTGACGGACAACCGCTCGCCGGTCTCGAGAACGCCGACAACGCCTGCCTCGCCTCCACCAACGGCAAGGTCGTCTTCCAGCAGAGCCGCGACGGCGTCGTGCTGCCCGGCACCGAGGTCGTCACCCAGCCCGCCGTGGACGGCGGCACCCTGAAGCTCACGATCGACCGCGACCTGCAGTGGTACCTCGGCCAGCTCATCGCGGAGCAGGTGCAGAACACCGGGTCGCTGCGCGGGACGATCACCGTCGTCGAAGCGAAGACGGGCAAGATCCGCGCCCTCGCCGAGTACCCCTCGGTCGACCCCAACGACCCCACCGCGACCCCCGCGGACGACCGGGGGAGCCGTGCGTTCTCGAGCCCGTTCGAGCCGGGGTCGACGTTCAAGGCGCTCACCACGGCGATCGGCCTGGACAGCGGCTCGTACACCCCGGAGACCACCGTCACCGCCTCCTCGCGCGAGGTGCTGGGCGGCGACGCCCGCGTGTCCGACGCCTTCTCGCACGGCGCGAACACCTACACGCCGACGGGGGTGCTGATCGACTCCTCGAACGTCGGCATCTCGAAGTTCGCGGAGATGATCCCGAAGCAGACGCGCTACGACTACCTGCAGAAGTTCGGCATGGGCTCGCTCAGCGCGATCGACTTCCCCGGCGAGTCGGCCGGCATCCTGCACCCGGTCGGGGACTGGGACACGCAGACCTTCTACAACACCGCCTTCGGTCAGGGGCTGTCGGTGACCGTTCCGCAGCTCGTCGGGGCGTACCAGACCATCGCGAACGGCGGCGTGAAGATCCCGCTCTCGCTGGTGGAGGGCTGCACCGCGGCCGACGGCACCGTCACCGACACCCCCTCCACCGAGGGGACGCAGGTCATCTCCACCGCGACGGCGAAGCAGGTCGGGCTCATGCTGGAGAACGTCGCCACCCAGGGAGAGCTGGCGAGCAAGATCGCCATCCCGGGGTATCGCCTCGCGATCAAGACCGGAACCGGCGAGAAGGTCGACGAGAACACCGGCGCCTACAAGCCCGACGCGTACTTCACCACGATGATCGGTTTCGCCCCCGCCGACGACCCGCAGTACGTGGTCGCGGTCAACCTCGACGAACCGCGGACGGTAAAATCGTCCGCGGCCACCGCCCCCGCGTTCCAGAAGGCGATGACGCAGGTTCTCAAGACCTACCGCGTCATCCCGTCGGGAACCACGACCCCCGAACTGCCCAAGTTCGGCTGAGACACCGCCGACGCCGGTCTCGTCTCGGTAACGAATGCGACACGGAAAGGGCGTCCGCACAGCAATGATCTCCACCAGCCTCTCCCACCTCGCCGGCGTGCTCGGCGGGCGTCTCGTGCTCCGCCGCGACGACACCCCCGACACGACCGTCTCGGGCCCGGTCGACACCGATTCGCGCCTCATCGAGCCCGGCGGGGTCTTCGTCGCGAAGCCCGGGGAGACGACCGACGGGCACCTCTTCGTCGGTACGGCGATCGAGAGGGGCGCCGCTCTGGCGATCGTGGAACGCGAGCTCGCCGACGAGGTGAGCCAGGTCGTCGTCGACGACGTCATCGAGGCCCTCGCCGCCCTCGCGCGCGACAACGTCGCCCGGGTCCGTGCCGCCGGCGCTCTGAGGATCGTGGGCATCACCGGGTCGAACGGCAAGACGACGACCAAGAACATGCTCGCGCGCATCCTCGAGGACGAGGGCCCCACCGTCGCACCGCGCGCGTCGTTCAACAACGAGGTCGGCGCTCCGCTGACGATGCTGCGCGTCGAGGACGACACCCATTTCCTCGTCAGCGAGTTCGGCGCGAGCGCCCCCGGCGCGATCGCGCGGCTCGCGGGCCTGGTGACCCCCGACATCGGTGTCGTCCTCATGGTCGGCATGGCCCACGCGGGCGGATTCGGTGGCATCGAGTCGACGTTCCACGCCAAGAGCGAGCTCGTGACGGCCACCCGGGAGGGCGGGCTCGCCGTGCTCAACGCCGACGACCCGCGCGTCGCGGCGATGGAGCCGATCGCGCGCGAGCGCGGGCAGGACGTCCGGTGGTTCGGCCGTGGCGAGCGGGCCGTCGTGCGCGCCCTCGACGTCGAGGTCACGGCCTCCGGCACCCGGGCCGATCTCGTGGTCGACGGACAGGCGCACACCCTCACCCTGCGGGTGCTCGGCGCGCACCACGTCATGAACGCCCTCGCCGCGATCGCCGCCGCCACCGCCCTCGGCGTCTCGGCGGCCGACGCGATCGCGCGCGTGGAGACGCTCGAGATCGCGGAGCGCTGGCGCATGCAGCCGATGGGCTCCGACCGGGTGCGCATCATCAACGACGCCTACAACGCCAGCCCCGACTCGATGTCCGCGGCGCTGCGCACCCTCGCGCAGATCACCGGCCCCGACGAACGCACCGTCGCCGTCCTCGGCGCGATGAGCGAGCTGGGGGAGTACGCCGACGAGGAGCACGACCGGGTCGGTCTGCTCGCGGTGCGCCTGCGCATCCAGCGGATCGTCGTCATCGGTCCCGAGGCGCGCCGCATGTACCTCGAGGCGATCGCGCAGGGGTCGTGGGACGGCGAGGCCGTCTTCTTCACCGACGCCGACGCCGCGTACGACTACCTCTCGACCGAGCTGCGCGACGGCGACCGCGTCCTGGTGAAGTCGTCCAACTCGGCGGGGCTGCGCCACCTCGGCGATCGACTCGGGGAGCTGTTCGCGTGAGATCACTTCTGACGTCGGCGGCGATCTCGCTCGCCTTCACCCTCTTCCTCACCCCGGTGTTCCTGCGGTGGTTCCGCAAGTGGGGCTGGGGGCAGGTCATCCGCACGCCGGAGAACGTGCACAACCCCTCGCACGGGGCCAAACGCGGCACGCCCACCATGGGTGGCACGATCTTCATCTCCGGCACGATCGTGGGCTACTTCATCGGCTCCTACGCCGGCAACAACCCGCCCACCGTCTCCGGGCTCCTCGTGCTGTGGCTCATGCTCGGTTTCGGCGTCGTGGGCTTCATCGACGACTACATGAAGGTGCGCCACCAGAACAGCCTCGGCCTGTCGGGGTGGCGCAAGATCCTCGGCCAGGTGCTGGTCGTGGTGCCCTTCGCGATCGTCGCGCTGAACTTCCCGAACACGTTCGGTCAGACGGCCGCGTCCGAGTACATCTCCGTTTTCCGCGACATCCAGGTGCTCTCGCTGTTCGCGCTGGGCCCGGTCCTCGGCTGGCTGCTGTACCTCGCGTGGATCTCGCTCATCGGCACCGCGGCATCCAACTCGGTCAACGTCGCCGATGGACTCGACGGTCTCGCGGCGGGCTCGGGCATCTTCGTCGTCGGCGCGTACAGCCTCATGGCCTTCTGGCAGAACAAGCAGATGTGCGCCGACGTGCTCGATCCGACCGTGCAGGCCGGATGCTACGCCGTGCGCGACCCGTTCGACCTCGCGATCGTGTCGGCCTCCTTCGTGGGGGCGCTCGTCGGATTCCTGTGGTGGAACGCCCCGAAGGCCAAGGTCTTCATGGGCGACTGCGGCTCGATGGCCATCGGCGGCGTCATCGCGGCGCTGGCGATCTTCACCCGCACCGAGCTGCTGCTCGTGCTCATCGCGGGCGTCTACGTGATCGCGTCGGGCTCGGTGATCCTCCAGCGGGCCTACTTCAAGATCACCAAGGGCAAGAGGCTCTTCCTCATGAGCCCCTTGCACCATCACCTCGAGATGCGGGGGTGGCCCGAGGTCACCATCGTCGTGCGCATGTGGATCATCGCCGGCCTCCTCGCCGTCTCGGGCATCGGATTCTTCTACGTCGAATGGCTCGCACGCGTATGACCGACCTCTCCTCCCTCACCAGCTGGCACGCCGACTGGAAGGGCCTGCGCGTTGCCGTGCTCGGCCTGTCGGTAACGGGGTTCTCGGTCGCCGACACCCTCTCCGAGTTGGGCGCCGAGGTGCTCGTGGTGACCGAACGGGCGGATGCCGAGTACGGCCGCCTCCTGCCGGTCCTGGGCGTGCGCCTGCACGAGGGGCCGCTCGACGCGGTCCCGGCCGAGCTGAGCGCCTTCGCGCCCGAGGTGGTCATCGCCTCCCCGGGCTTCCCGCCGCACCACCCCCTGATCCGTTGGACGCAGGAACAGGGCATCGCCCTGTGGGGCGACGTGGAGCTGGCGTGGCGCGTGCGCGACAAGGTCGTCCGCGCCGACGGGCGACCGGCCGACTGGGTGCTCATCACCGGCACGAACGGCAAGACCACCACCACGCGGCTGACCGCCGAGATGCTGGTCACGGCGGGTCTGCGCGCCGCTCCCGTGGGCAACATCGGCACCCCGGTGCTCGATGCCGTGCGCGACCCCGGCGGCTTCGACGCGCTCGTGGTCGAGCTCTCCAGTCACCAGCTCTGGTACCTCAACCTCCAGACCGGCCCCGATGCGCTCTCGCCCCACGCGGCGGTGTGCCTCAATCTCGCCGACGACCATCTCGAATGGCACGGCGGCGCCGACGCGTACCGCGACGCCAAGGCCGGCGTCTACGCGCGCACCCGGGTGGCCTGCGTGTACAACAAGGCCGACCTCGCCACCCGCGGCATGGTCGAAGACGCCGAAGTGGTCGAGGGCGCCCGTGCGATCGGCTTCGATCTCGGCGTGCCGGGACCGAGCGATCTCGGGGTCGTCGACGGCATCCTGGTGGACCGGGCGTTCCTCGAGGAGCGCGCGACCTCGGCCCTCGAGCTCACGACCGTCACCGACCTGGCGGCTCAGGGACTCGCGGCGCCGCACATGGTCGCCAACATCCTCGCGGCATCCGCCCTGGCCCGATCCCTCGGCGTCACTCCGGCGCACATCTTCGACACCCTGGAACGCTTCCGTCTCGACCCGCATCGCATCCAGGTCGTCGGCGCGCACGCCGGCGTGACGTGGGTCGACGACTCCAAGGCGACCAACCCGCACGCGGCGGCCTCGTCGCTGGCCGCCTATCCCGGCGCCGTGTGGGTCGTCGGCGGGCTCCTCAAGGGCGTGGACCTGTCCGATCTCGTGCGCGCGCGCGGAGCATCCGTGCGCGCCGTGATCGTGATCGGCACCGAGCGCGGCGACATCGTCGCGGCGTTCGCGCGACACGCCCCCGCGGTGCCGCTGTTCGAGGTCGACCACGCCGAGACTGAAGACGTCATGGCGCAGGTCGTCGAACTGGCGGCGGGTGTGGCCCGGGACGGAGACACGGTTCTCCTGGCTCCCGCGGCGGCATCCTTCGACCAATTCGCGTCCTACTCCGACCGCGGCGACCGGTTCGCCGACGCGGTGCGGGCGTGGATCGCCGGCCACGACGACGGAGCATCTCGACCGACCGACTGAGGGGACCACGCGTGACCACGACGGCACCCCCTCCACGGCAGACGCCGGACGAGCAGCCCGAGCGCAGCGGTCTCATCGCGCGCGTCTCCCTCGGACGCGCGTTCCGCCCGGTCGCGAGCGAGTTCCTGTTGATCGCCTCCGCGGCCCTGCTGCTGACGGGGTTCGGTCTGGTGATGGTCCTGTCGGCCACCTCCGCCCTCGACGGCGGGCAGAGCCCCTTCGACCACGTCATCAAGCAGGGCGTGTTCGCGGTCGTCGGCATCCCGCTGATGTTCGTGCTGAGCCGGGCGCGCATGAGCTTCTGGAAGAAGATCGCGTGGCCCGCGCTGATCCTGGCGACCATGTTCCAGCTGCTCGTCTACGTCCCGGGCCTCGGCATCGCCTCGTACGGCAACCGCAACTGGGTGCAGATCGCCGGCTTCCAGTTCCAGCCCGCCGAGTTCCTCAAGCTGACCCTCGCGCTGTGGATGGGCGCGGTGCTGTACCGCAAGCGTCGTCTGCTGACCTCGTGGAAGCACGTCTTCATCCCCGTGGTCCCCGTCTCGGTGCTCGTGATCGGAACCGTGCTGGGCGGCAAGGACCTCGGCACGGTGATGATCCTCGTGCTCGTGGTGCTGGGGGCGCTGTTCTTCGCCGGTATCAAGCTGCGCATGTTCATCGTCCCGGCGGTGCTGGCCATCGCGGTGGTGCTGCTGTCGGCCGTCGGTAGCGAGAACCGCATGGCCCGCATCATGAGCCTGTTCAACCCCGACGACGCCTCCTGCTACTACACCTCGTGCTATCAGTCGCTGCACGGGATCTGGGGGCTCGCCAGCGGGGGTCTTCTGGGACTCGGTCTGGGCAACTCGAAGGAGAAGTACGACTGGCTCCCGGCGGCCGCCAACGACTACATCTTCGCCATCATCGGCGAAGAGCTGGGTCTCGTCGGCTGCATCGTGGTGCTCGTGCTGTTCGCGGTCTTCGCCGTCGGCGCCTTCCGCATCATCCGACGGACCGACGACAGCTTCGTGCGCATCGTCGCCGGCGCGATCACCCTCTGGATCGTCGGTCAGGCGCTGGTGAACATCGGCGTGGTGCTGCGCATCTTCCCGGTGCTGGGCGTCCCGCTGCCGTTCATGTCGCAGGGTGGCACGTCTCTGCTGTCGGTGCTCATCGCGTGCGGTGTGCTGCTGTCGTGCGCGCGCACGCTCCCCGACCACCGCGAGGTCGCGGAGTCCCGTTCGAACCGCCGCGCCGCCCCCGCGCGACGTTCCGGTCGCCGCGGCTGAGGGGCACACGACGACACGTCGAGGATCCGGCCCCGTCGGTACCCGGCCCGAGGGGTCGCGGCGAAGCGGTGCCCCCGACCTGGCTAGGGTCGTACGGTGACGACTTACCTCCTCGCCGGCGGCGGTACCGCCGGGCACGTGAACCCCCTCCTCGCGGTCGCCGACGGTCTGCGCGCGCGCGACGCCGCCTCGGACGTGCTCGTGCTCGGAACCCGCGAGGGCCTCGAGTCGCGCCTGGTCCCGTTGCGCGGGTACGAGCTGCTTACCATCGCGAAGGTCCCCTTCCCACGGCGGCCCGACCGCGCTGCCGCGGTCTTCCCCGCCCGCTTCCTTCGCGCGGTCGCCGACGTGCGCCGCATGATCCGCCAGCGCGGCGTCGACGCGGTCGTCGGCTTCGGCGGCTACGCGGCCGCGCCCGCGTACATCGCCGCGCGCCGCGAGCGGGTGCCCTTCGTCGTGCACGAAGCCAACGCCAAGCCGGGACTCGCCAACGTCCTGGGCGCCCGTGCGGCGGCGGGAGTGGGCGTCGCCTTCGCCGGCACGCCGCTCCGCGGGGCGCGCGAGGTCGGGATGCCGCTGCGTCGCGAGGTCGTCGAGCTCGACGCTCCCGCCCTCCGCGCGGAGGCGGCCGCCCACTTCGGCCTCGACGCCGACCGCCCGACGCTGCTGGTCTTCGGCGGCTCCCTCGGCGCGCTGCGGCTGAACACCGCGTTCGAGGGCGCGTGGCGCGATGTGCTCGACGCCGGGTGGCAGCTGCTCCACGTCACCGGACAGAACTCCGACCTTGCCGACCCGGGTGCCGAGGGCTACGCCGTGGTCCGGTACGTCGACCGCATGGATCTCGCGTTCGCCCTCGCCGATCTCGTCGTGTCGCGCTCGGGTGCGGCGACCGTGAGCGAGATCAACGCGCTCGGCATCCCCGCCGTCTACGTGCCCTACGCGGTCGGCAACGGCGAGCAGAGCCTCAACGCCGCCGCGTCCGTGCGCGCCGGGGCGGCGCTGCTCATCCCCGACGCGGAATTCACCCCCGACCGGGTGCGCGCCGAGGTCGTGCCGCTGCTCGCCGACGACGCGCGGCGCACCGCCATGCGCGACGCGGCCGCGCGCACCGGTATCCGCACGGGAACCGAGAACGTCATCGCCATGATCGACGAGGCCCTGGCCCGCTGAGCCCGGCGTCTCGCGCCGGGCGCGACGGGAACGAGGGATGCCGCTCGTCCGAGGCATTCCTCCCCGCGGCAACGGCGCCCCGGCCGTGCGGAAGCGGGGTCCGCGCCAGCGCGGCGAGGCCGTTGCGCAGGGAGGGCGACGTAAACTCGCAAGCGCCATGATCAGACCCGACCTGAGCCTCCCCATCCCCGAGACGATCACCTCCGCGCACTTCATCGGCGTGGGGGGATCGGGCATGTCCGGCCTCGCCCGCATGTTCCTCGACCGCGGCATCCGGGTCTCCGGCTCCGACCGGGCCGACAGCGCCGCCCTGCGCGACCTCGCCGCCCGCGGCGCCACCGTCCACGTCGGTCACGACGCCGCGCACCTCGGCGACGCCGACACGGTCGTGCACACCGGGGCGATCTGGCCGGAGAACCCCGAGTTCGTCACCGCGAAGCAGCGCGGCCTGCACGTCATCCACCGCTCCCAGGCGCTGCACTGGCTGATCGGGGGGCGCCGTCTCGTCTCGGTCGCCGGGGCCCACGGCAAGACCACCTCGACCGGCATGATCGTGACCGCCCTGCGCGCCCTCGAGCTCGACCCGACGTTCGTCAACGGCGGCGTGATCGCCGATCTCGGCGCCTCGAGCGGCACCGGCTCCGACGACCTCGTCGTGATCGAGGCCGACGAGTCCGACGGGACGTTCGAGCTCTACGACACCTCCGTCGCCCTCATCACCAACGTCGATCCCGACCACCTCGACCACTACGGTTCGCGCGACGCCTTCGACGCCGCATTCGCCCGTTTCGCGGATGCCGCGAGCGAGGCGGTGGTGATCTCGGCCGACGACCCCGGAGCGCGCGCCGTCCGCGAGCGCATCACGCACGCGAACGTCGTCACCTTCGGCGAGGACGAGAGCGCCGACGTACGGCTCAGCGGCATCCGGACGGACGGTCCCGTCGCCTTCACGCTGGCCGCCGGCGACGAGAGCGTTGAGGTGCGCCTGCGCGTCCCCGGCGCCCACAACGCCGTGAACGCCGCGGGCGCCGTGGCCGTGCTGCGCGTGCTGGGTCACCCCCTCGCCGACGCGGCGCGCGCGGTCGAAGCCTTCGGTGGCACGGTCCGCCGCTTCGAGCTCCACGGCGTCGAGCGCGGCGTCAGCGTCTACGACGATTACGCCCACCACCCGACCGAGGTGGCGGCCGCGCTGTCGGCCGCGCGCACGGTCGTGGGGGAGGGACGCCTGATCGCGATCCAGCAGCCGCACACGTACTCGCGCACGCAGGAGATGTTCCGCGAGTTTGCCGAGGTGCTGGAGTCGCACGCCGACCACACGGTCATGCTCGACGTGTACGGCGCGCGCGAGGACCCCGTACCCGGGGTGACCGGGGAGCTCGTCAGCGGAGCGTTCGCCGACCCCGCGCACGTGCACTACGTGCCCGACTGGCAGGCCGCCGCCGACTACACCGCCGAGATCGCCCGGCCCGGCGACTACGTCATCACTCTCGGCTGCGGCAACGTCTACCAGATCATCCCGCAGGTGCTCGACGCCCTGTCGCGCACGACCACGACGGCACCGGCGGTCTGAGCGTGCGTCGGCCCTCGCCCCTGCCTCCGCCCCCGGAGTCCGAGCGCGCCGCGGCCACGGCCCGGAACCACGACGGGGCCCCGCGGGAACCGGTCGAGGGGGATCGCGACGACCGCCGTGCGCCGTCGACCGTCGTCGGGGAACGCGCGCCGGAGTCCCGGCATCCCGATCCCGCGACCGAGACCGCTCCGGTACTGCCGCTCGTGCGCCCCGCCGACATCCCGGATGCGGGCCGCACGTCCGCGCGCGAGGAAGCGGCGACGGATGCCGAGGGCACGAGCCTGCGCGACGTGTGGCGGGCCTCGCGGGCCCGGCGTCGCGCCCTGGCGGCCGAGGTCAAACGCTTCACCGTCCGGCAGCGTCGTCGTCGCCGCGTCTGGATCGGCGTGGGCGCGGCCTTCCTCGTGATGGTGCTCGGCACCGCCGGGGCGGCCTACAGCCCGCTGTTCGCCGTCGAACGCATCGACGTCGTCGGAACCTCGCAGCTCGACGCCGCCACGGTCGCCGAGGCTCTGAACGCCCAGGTCGGAACGCCGCTGGCGATGGTCGACGACAGTGCGGTGAAGGCCGCCCTCGTGCGCTTCCCGCTCGTGGAGTCGTACACGCTCGAAGCGCGACCGCCGCACGACCTCGTCGTCAACGTCGTCGAGCGGACGCCGATCGGCGCCCTGCAGACCCCGGCCGGCTTCACCGTGGTGGATGCCGCGGGCGTGGCGCTGTCGACCACCCCCGACGCGCCGGGGGGTCAGCCCCTGCTCGAGATCAGCGGCGGCACCGGGTCGGCGGCGTTCCACGCGGCCGGCCGCGTCATGCGCGCGCTCCCGGACGCCGTGCGCGCACAGGTCACCGGCGTCTCGGCATCCACCCCCGATGACGTCACGCTCACGCTCGGCGCGACGGGGTCGCGCGTGGTGTGGGGGAGCGCCGACCGGTCTGCCGAGAAGGCGATCGTGCTCGATCGTCTGATGACGCAGAGTCCGCCCGACCGTGCCAAGGAGTACGACGTCACCTCGCCCGAGGCCGGCGTCGTCCGCTGATATTCGACGCGATAACGGAACACGCCGCGTGTCGGCCCGACGGTGCCCCCGGCGCGACCTACCTTCGAGCTAAGGAATTGCATACCGGGCAATTCTTTAACCCTCAACATGAGGTTTAGAGTTTCGGGTTCGGGGACAAACGGAGGCCGGCATGAGCCACAACCAGAACTACCTCGCCGTGATCAAGGTCGTCGGTGTGGGCGGGGGCGGCGTCAACGCCGTCAACCGCATGATCGAGCTCGGCCTGCGCGGCGTGGAGTTCATCGCGATCAACACCGACGCACAGGCGCTGCTCATGAGCGACGCCGACGTCAAGCTCGACGTCGGCCGCGAGCTGACGCGCGGTCTGGGCGCGGGAGCGGATCCCGAGGTCGGCCGTCGCGCCGCCGAGGATCACGCCGAAGAGATCGAAGAGGCCCTGCGCGGCGCCGACATGGTCTTCGTCACGGCGGGCGAGGGTGGCGGAACGGGTACCGGCGGTGCCCCGGTCGTCGCCAAGATCGCGAAGTCGATCGGCGCCCTGACCATCGGTGTCGTCACGAAGCCCTTCTCCTTCGAGGGTCGCCGTCGCCAGAGCCAGGCCGAGGGCGGTGTTCAGCGCCTGAAGGAAGAGGTCGACACCCTCATCGTCGTCCCCAACGACCGTCTCCTCGAGATCAGCGACCGCGGCATCTCGATGATCGAGGCCTTCGCCACGGCCGACCAGGTGCTCCTCGCCGGTGTGCAGGGCATCACCGACCTCATCACGACCCCGGGTCTCATCAACCTCGACTTCGCCGACGTCAAGTCGGTGATGCAGGGGGCCGGCTCCGCGCTCATGGGCATCGGCTCGTCGAGGGGAGCCGACAGGGCGATCAAGGCCGCCGAGCTCGCGGTGGAATCGCCGCTGCTGGAGGCATCTATCGAAGGCGCCCACGGCGTGCTGTTGTCGATCCAGGGCGGATCGAACCTCGGCATCTTCGAGATCAACGACGCCGCGCAACTGGTGAAGGAGGCCGCGCACCCCGAGGCCAACATCATCTTCGGTACAGTCATCGACGACACCCTCGGCGACGAGGTGCGCGTCACGGTGATCGCGGCCGGCTTCGACGGGGGAGAGCCCTCCCTGCGCATCGACGCCGTCGGCGCGCAGCGACCGGCCTCGGCGCCCGTCGTCCCGGTGATCCCCGCCGACGACGTCGCCCGCGACCTCGACGCCGCCGAAGAGCAGAAGGCCGCCACGGAGCGCGCTCCCGAGCGTCGCCCGGAGCCCGCGCCGGTGACCGCGCGCGTGCCCGAGACCTCCTACGACAACGGCTACGCCGACGACGACCTCGACGTGCCCGACTTCCTGAAGTAAGAGACAGTCCCCGAACGCGAGCGGGTCCGGTCCCCACCGGGCCCGCTCGCGTCGTCGAAGGAGCACCATGGACACCGCCCTCGCCGACCGGCTCGCCGCCGTCGATGCGCGCATCCACGACGCAGCCCGGGCCGCGAACCGCGATCCCGCCGGCATCACCCGCATCGTGGTGACGAAGTTCCACCCGGCATCCCTCGTCGTCGACCTGTACGACCTGGGGGTGCGCGATGTGGGCGAGAACCGGCAGCAGGAGCTCACCGCGAAGCGCGCGGAGCTGTCCGGCATCCCCGATCTGACCTGGCACTTCATCGGGCAGGCGCAGACGAACAAGGCCCGCGCCGTCCGGGCGGCGGCGGATGCCGTGCACTCGGTCGATCGCGACCGCATCGCCGACGCGCTCGATGCGGCCGGCGGCGACGCGCCGCTCGACGTGCTGTTGCAGGTGAACCTCACCGACGACACCGGCCGGGGAGGGGTCGCCCCCGCCGGGGTGGAGGCGCTGGCGACGCACGTGGCCGGTCTGCCGAGCCTGCGTCTGCGCGGGGTCATGGCGGTCGCTCCGCTCGACGAGGAGCCCGCGCGCGCTTTCGAGCGGCTCCGTCGGTCGGCCGACGCGGTCCGTACCGTCGTCTCGGATGCCGCGTGGATCTCGGCAGGGATGACGGGCGATTTCCCGGAAGCGATCGCGATGGGCGCGACACACCTGCGGATCGGCTCGGCAATCACGGGCCCGAGGCCCGTGCGCGACTAGCCTCGGACCAGACGATCGAACGGAGGATGCGATGTCGAACCCGCTGAAGAAGACGATGGTGTACCTGGGCCTCGCCGATGAGGAAGAGACCTACGAGGAGACGGCGCCGCAGCCCATCGCGCGCAAGCAGACGGCACCCGCCGCCGCTCCCGTCGAGAAGGCCGCGCCGGTGACCCCGCTGCACCGCCCCGCCGTGGTGCGTCAGCCCTCGGCCGGTCCCGTCAGCGAAATCCTGACGGTGCACCCCAAGCAGTACCGCGACGCCCAGACGATCGCGGAGAACTTCCGCGAGGGCATCCCGGTCATCATCAACCTGTCGCAGATGAGCGACGCCGACGCGCGTCGCCTGATCGACTTCGCGAGCGGACTCTCGCTCGGGCTGTACGGTCGCATCGAGCGGGTGACGAGCAAGGTCTTCCTGCTCTCGCCCGAGAACATCGCCGTCTCCGGCGACGGTGCGATCGCGCAGGCCGACCCCGAGGCTGCGCCGTTCGCGTCCCAGTAAGCGATCGTGGCCGTCCTGAGCCTGGTCGGCTCCATCCTCAGCGCGCTGCTGTTCATCTACATCGTGCTGCTGCTCGCGCGCCTCGTGCTCGAGTACATCCCGATGTTCAACCGGGAGTGGCGTCCGCGCGGTGCCACCCTCGTGTTGGCTGAGATCGTCTACACCGTGACGGATCCGCCCATCAAGCTGGTCCGCCGCATCATCCCACCCCTGCGCATCGGGGGGATCGCGATCGATTTCGGATTCGCGATCGTCATGTTCGTCTGCTTCATGCTGCTGAGCGTGACGCGGTCCCTCGCGGCCGTGTGACCTCCCGCCGCCGTCCTCTCGACAGTGCCCTTCGACACTGACGGAGGGCGGCGGCTATGCTGTTCCGAAGCGGTACGCCCCGGTGCGACACCCCCAACAGTTCCGAATCAGAGCTCTCGAAAGAGGAAACACCATGGCACTGACCCCCGATGACGTCGTCACCAAGCAGTTCCAGCACGTGCGCTTCAAGGAGGGCTTCGACCCCGACGAGGTCGACGACTTCCTCGACGAGATCGTCGTCGAGTGGCGCAAGACCATCGCCGAGAACGAGGAGCTGAAGGCCAAGCTCGCCGCGTTCGAGTCCGGCGAGGCCGCTCCGGCCACGGTCGCCGCTCCCGTCGCCGAGGAGCCCAAGGCCGAGGAGCCCGCTCCGGTCGAGACCCCCGCTCCGGCCCCCGCCGCCCCGGTGACCTCCGATGCCGAGCCGGCCGCGCAGAGCGCCGGCATCATCGAGCTCGCGCAGCGTCTGCACGACGAGCACGTCGCCGAGGGCAAGGCCCAGCGCGACCAGCTCATCGGCGAGGCGCAGGCGCAGGCGGCATCCATCGTCGCCGAGGCCGAGCAGAAGGGCCGCGAGGAGCGCGCTCGTCTCGAGAAGGAGCGCGTGACGCTCGAGGGCCGTATCACCGAGCTCCGCAACTTCGAGCGCGACTACCGCTCGCAGCTGCGTTCGTACATCGAGGGTCAGCTCCGCGACCTCGACACCAGCGCGTCGTCGTCGGGCTCCACGCCCGTGTCGGCGATCGGCCTGTAAGTCGACAGACTCTTTGCGCAGTCGACCTCCTCTGCGACCGGCGGCGGCCGGCATCGTCATCGCGATCCTCGCGGTGGTGGTGCTGGCCGCCGACCAGTTGGCGAAGACCGTCGCCATCGACAACCTCCCTCCGGAGCGCGTCGTCCCGGTGCTCGGTGACGCCCTGCAGTTCTATCTCGTCCGAAACCCCGGCGCCGCGTTCTCGCTCGGCGAAGGGGTCACCTGGCTGTTCACGATCGCTCTCGCGGTCGTCGCGGCTGTCATCGTCTTCCTCGCCCTCCGCCGCGTGCGCTCGCGCCTGTGGGCCGTCGTCCTCGGCCTACTGCTCGGCGGGGTGCTGGGCAATCTCACCGACCGCCTGCTCCGCGAGCCGGGCTTCCCGGTCGGACACGTCGTCGACTTCATCTCGACGCCCTGGATGATGCCGGCGATCTACAACGTCGCCGATGTCTTCATCGTGTCGATGATGATCTCCGTCGCGATCCTCGTGCTGTTCGGGCTCCGCCTCGACGGCACGCGTGAGACGCGCGCGTCGCGCGCCGCCGACGCGGCGGCCGCCGGGGACGTCGACGCCCCGTCCGGCCCCGGCGCGCGCTGACATGGAGTCTCGCAGCCTCCCCGTCCCCGACGGGCTCGACGGAACGCGCATCGACCAGGCTCTCGCCAAGATGCTGGGATTCTCCCGCACCTTCGCCGCCGAGGTCGCCGACGCCGGGGGCGTGAGCGTCGACGGCCGGACGGCCGGACGCTCCGACCGCCTCCGCGCCGGCTCGTGGCTGAGTGTGGAGTGGGAGCCCAGGCGCGATCCCGAGATCGTGCCGGTCGCCGTCCCCGACCTCGGCATCGTGCACGACGACGACGACATCGTCGTGGTCGACAAACCGGCCGGCGTGGCGGCCCACCCCTCCCTCGGATGGGAAGGGCCCACCGTGCTCGGGGCCCTCGCCGCGGCGGGCTTCCGCATCGCCACGAGCGGCCCGCCCGAGCGGCGGGGGGTCGTCCACCGTCTCGATGCCGGCACGAGCGGTCTCATGGTCGTGGCCAAGACCGAGCGCGCCTACACGCTGCTGAAGAGCGCGTTCAAGGAGCGCGAGGTCGACAAGATCTACCACGCCGTCGTCCAGGGGCATCCCGATCCTCTGGCCGGAACCATCGACGCGCCCATCGGTCGTCACCCGCACCACTCGTGGAAATTCGCCGTGACCCCCGACGGCAAGGACTCGGTCACGCACTACGAGACGCTCGAGGCCTTCCCGCGCGCCTCGCTCCTCGAGATCCATCTCGAGACCGGACGCACGCACCAGATCCGCGTGCACATGGCCGCCCACCGGCACCCGTGCGCCGGCGACCCGCTGTACGGCGCCGACCCGACGCTCTCGGCCCGCCTGGGGCTCACACGTCAGTGGCTGCACGCACACCGACTGGCCTTCACGCATCCCGGAACGGGGGAGTGGGTCGAGTTCGAGTCGCCCTACCCGGACGACCTGGCACGGGCCCTCGAGATCCTCGGCGACGGCATCTGACCCGGCGCGACGGCACGCGGCGGTAACCTCCCGCACGCGGAACCGGCGTCGTTCGCGAGATTCGTGCCGCCTCCCGGCCGACGCGGGGCGCGCCCGCGCGTAGACACGTCCGGTCGCCCTGCTCGGCCGCCCGCGCTCGCACGCGGCCGGCGACGCGCCCGGGAGGGCTCCGTCGACTGGGCGTCCGCCCCGAACATCCCGGGCCGATGTCGGAGGCCGAACGTAGACTCGACGCGTGGCAGCTGACTCCTTCGCTCACCTTCACGTGCACAGCGAGTACTCGATGCTCGACGGCGCAGCGCGCATCGGCCCGATGGTCCAAGAAGCCGTCAAGCAGGGCATGCCGGCCATCGCGGTCACCGATCACGGCAACACGTTCGCGGCCTACGAGTTCTACAAGACCGCGAAAGACGCCGGCATCAAGCCGATCATCGGCATCGAGGCGTACGTCACGCCCGGAACCCACCGTTCCGACAAGTCCCGTGTGCGGTGGGGCACCCCCGAGCAGCAGAGCGACGACGTCTCCGGTTCGGGCGCGTACACGCACATGACCCTCCTGTCCGAGACCACCGAGGGCATGCACAACCTGTTCCGGCTGTCGTCGCGGGCGAGCATGGAGGGGTATTACTTCAAGCCCCGCATGGACCGCGAGCTGCTGCAGACCTACAGCAAGGGCCTCATCGCCACGACCGGCTGCCCATCGGGCGAGGTGCAGACGCGCCTCCGGCTCGGTCAGTACGACGCGGCGAAGGCCGCCGCGGCGGAATTCCAAGACATCTTCGGCAAAGACAACTACTTCGCCGAGATCATGGACCACGGTCTCTCGATCGAGCGCCGTGTCATGTCCGATCTGCTCAAGATCTCCAAGGAGCTCGACATCCCGCTCGTCGGGACGAACGACCTCCACTACACGCACCAGCACGATGCGACGAGCCACGCCGCCCTGCTCTGCGTGCAGTCGGGATCGACGCTCGACGACCCCAAACGCTTCAAGTTCGACGGCGACGGCTACTACGTCAAGTCCGCCGCCGAGATGCGCCAGGTCTTCCGCGACAACCCCGAGGCGTGCGACAACACGCTCCTCATCGCCGAACGGTGCGAGGTCGAGTTCGACACCTCCGCCAACTACATGCCGCGTTTCCCGGTGCCCGCGGGGGAGACCGAGGGCAGCTGGATGATCAAGGAGGTCGAGAACGGCCTCCACGATCGCTACCCCGGTGGCATCCCGGATGCCGTGCGCAAGCAGGCCGAGTACGAGACGGACGTCATCCTTCAGATGGGGTTCCCGGGCTACTTCCTCGTGGTCGCCGACTTCATCAACTGGGCCAAGAACAACGGCATCCGCGTCGGACCGGGCCGCGGTTCGGGGGCCGGCTCGATGGTGGCCTACGCGATGAAGATCACCGACCTCGACCCGCTCCAGCACGGTCTCATCTTCGAGCGCTTCCTGAATCCCGACCGCGTCTCGATGCCCGACTTCGACGTCGACTTCGACGACCGTCGCCGCGGCGAGGTCATCCAGTACGTCACCGAGAAGTACGGCGACGAGCGCGTCGCGCAGATCGTGACCTACGGGACGATCAAGGCGAAGCAGGCCCTGAAAGACGCCGGGCGCGTGCTCGGATTCCCGTTCAGCATGGGCGACAAGCTGACCAAGGCCATGCCGCCGGCCGTCATGGGCAAGGACATGCCGCTCGACGGCATGTTCAACCCCGAGCACCCGCGCTACAAAGAGGCGAGCGAGTTCCGCACGCTCATCGAGACGGATCCCGAGGCCAAGACGGTGTTCGACACCGCGCTCGGACTCGAGAACCTGAAGCGCCAGTGGGGCGTGCACGCGGCCGGTGTGATCATGTCGAGCGAGCCGCTCATCGACATCATCCCGATCATGCGCCGCGAGCAGGACGGCCAGATCGTCACGCAGTTCGATTACCCGGCGTGCGAGTCGCTCGGCCTCATCAAGATGGACTTCCTGGGGCTTCGCAACCTCACGATCATCAACGACGCCCTCGACAACATCGAAGCCAACCGCGGGCATCCCCTCGTGCTCGAAGACCTCGATCTCGACGATGCGGCATCCTACGAACTGCTCGCACGCGGCGACACGCTGGGCGTGTTCCAGCTCGACGGCGGGCCCATGCGTTCGCTGCTGCGTCTGATGCGGCCCGACAACTTCGAGGACATCTCGGCCGTGCTGGCCCTGTACCGCCCGGGTCCGATGGGCGTGAACTCGCACATCAACTACGCGCTGCGCAAGAACAAGCAGCAGGAGATCGAGCCGATCCACCCCGAGCTCGAAGAGCCCCTCGCCGACATCCTCGACACCACCTACGGTCTGATCGTCTATCAGGAGCAGGTGATGGCCGTCGCCCAGCGCGTCGCCGGGTACACGCTCGGTCAGGCCGACCTGCTGCGCCGCGCGATGGGCAAGAAGAAGAAGAGCGAGCTCGACAAGCAGAAAGAGATCTTCTTCGGCGGCATGACCGAGCGCGGGTTCGGCGAGGTCGCGCAGCAGACGCTGTGGAAGGTGCTCGAATCGTTCGCCGACTACGCCTTCAACAAGGCGCACACCGCGGCGTACGGTCTCGTGTCGTACTGGACGGCCTACCTCAAGGCGCACTATCCCGCCGAGTACATGGCCGCCCTGTTGACGAGCGTCGGCGACTCGAAAGACAAGATGGCGGTGTACCTCAACGAGTGCCGCCGCATGGGCATCAAGGTCCTGCCGCCCGATGTCAACGAGTCGATCCGCTTCTTCGCCGCCGTCGGGGAGGACATCCGCTTCGGTCTCGGCGCGGTGCGCAACGTGGGCACCAACGTGGTCGACGGCATCGTCGCCGCCCGTCAGGATGCCAAGTACACGTCGTTCCACGACTTCCTGTCGAAGGTCCCGATGCACGTCGCCAACAAGCGCACCGTGGAGTCGCTCATCAAAGCGGGCGCGTTCGACTCCCTCGGCTCCACGCGCCGCGCTCTGGTCGAGGTGCACGAGGACGCCTGCGAGGGCGCCGTGCTCGACAAGCGCCGGGAGGCCAACGGCGAGGTCGGCTTCGACTTCGACTCGCTGTGGGACGAACCCCAGCAGGTCGTCAAGGTGCCCGAGAGGCCCGAGTGGACGAAGAAGGACAAGCTCGCCTTCGAGCGCGAGATGCTCGGTCTGTACGTCTCCGACCACCCGCTCGCCGGCCTCGAGGTGCCCCTCGCGAAGCACGCCTCGACATCGATCCACGATCTCCTCGCGTCCGAAGACGTGCAGGACGGCGATCAGGTCACGGTGGCGGGTCTTCTCACCAGCGTCCAGCACCGCGTCGCGAAGCAGAGCGGAAACCCTTACGGCATGGTCACCGTCGAGGACTTCAACGGCGAGGTGACGGTGATGTTCATGGGCAAGACGTACGCCGAGTTCGCCCCCGTGCTCCAAGCCGACTCGATCCTGGTCGTGCGCGGGCGCGTCTCTCGACGCGACGACGGCCTGAACCTGCATGCC
The DNA here is from genome assembly GCF_042958465.1 of Microbacterium sp. NPDC007973. Lineage (NCBI taxonomy): Bacteria > Bacillati > Actinomycetota > Actinomycetes > Micrococcales > Microbacteriaceae > Microbacterium > Microbacterium sp. NPDC007973. Next base: position 73,844 of record NZ_JBIBJJ010000001.1, on the reverse strand, counting down.
CAGAGCGCCTTCACCCCCGATCTCGAGGGGCTCGACGAGTCGGGCGGGCTCACGCTGGTCGTACCCGAACAGCGCGCCAACGAGGCGCTGGTGGGTGAGTTGGCGCAGATGCTCCGACGCCACTCCGGCTCGACCGAGGTGCTCCTGAAGCTGCACAAGGGGGGCACGGCGAAAGTGTTCGAAGTGCCGATGCCGGTTCGCGTGACCGCCGACCTGTTCGGCGAGCTCAAGGGTCTCCTGGGGCCCAATTGCCTCGGCTGACGTCCCGACGACCGGTCGAGATGCCGGAGCGTCGCAACCCCAGCAGACGCTGAAGACCCGCCGGTTACGATGTCCGGGCGCTGCGGCGCCCTGGGTGAAAGGACCCCCGTGAACGATCAGTATCCCCACGACACCTCCCAGCCCGACCCCGACCGCGATCACGTCGACCCGACGACCGCATCCGTCGCGTCATCGGCGTCCGACGACGCCGGGACTCCCGCCTCGATCGGCGCAGAAACGACCTCCGCACGCGACTCGTCCGCCGAGCACCCGCCGGTCGCCCCGTCGGCACCCGAGCACTCCTCCGCGCCGATCCGTCCGGACACCGATCAGGTCGCACCCGCTCGCGCCGAGTCCGCGTCGTACGGCGTCGGGCCGTTCTCCGTGCGTGAGGTCGCCCTGCTGGGCGTCTGGGTGGTGGCCTTCTTCGTCTCGTTCTTCCGCACGAACATCCTGGATTCGCCGTCGGGCGTCCTCATCGGGGGCGGCAACGTGTGGTTGTCCGGGCTGTGGTGGATTCCCGCGGTGGCCCTCCCCACCGTCGCGGTCGGCCTGATCGTGCTGCGTCGACTCTCTCCGCAGGGCATCCGTCGGGTCGGCTCGCTCGGCATCGACCAATTCGCCTCGGTGGCCTTCACGGTTTCGGCCCTCGTGTGGGTCTCGTGGGTATGGGACACCGTGGCGGTCTTCGACCAGACCGGGATCTGGACGCGGTCCTGGGTGATCTGGGTGGAGGCCGTCGTGCTCCTGGCCGGGGTCGTCCTCACCGTCTTCGCCCCCGTGATCCCGCCGTTCTCGGCGGATTTCCGCGGCCGTGAGGAGATCGCCGCCCACCGCAACGCCCGTCCCATCCGACCGGTCATCCCCCGTCCGCGCGCGCCGCGGGCCCCGCGCCCCGTCTCCGCACCCGCCGCCTCCGAGGCCGACGCCGAGGCGCCCGCTCCTGGCAGCTACACCGGGTCCACCGACCTGCCGCACCACGATGCGGCGCCGGCGACCTCCGTGCTCCCCGCCTCGCATGGCGACGACACGGCGACCGACATCTTCGCGCCGTTGCACGCCGACACGGGGGCCGTTCCGGCACAAGACACGGGACGCCAAGCCGGCCACGAGCCGCTCGACGATGCCGGACACGGGTCCGTGCGCGACGATCACCACCATGCGCAGGCTTTCTGGGCACTGGCACCCGAGGAGCGGGAGATCGTCGACGACTACGGCACGCCGATCTTCCGGATCGGGCCGACGGCGTGGGCGCTCGTGATCGAGGATCGCGGCGAGACGTTCGTCGTCCGTCACGATGACGGCCGGATCGGCTATCTGCACGACGTGTCAGGCGTGACCCGAGGCTGACGTCGCGAGAGGGTGGGGGTCGTCGGGCCCTCGCCCTCTCTTGTGTCCGCGATCCGGCTCGCGGATCGGATCCCTCTTCCGGCTCACCGGCCGGCTGCCTGAGCGCGCGCTGCGAGCCCTGGGGACTGCGCGAAAGGGCTCCTGGTCGGCCGGTAGCCTTGAGCCCATGCTCCGCACGATCGATCTCCGCGGCCGCGTCCTCTCGCCGGCCGAGCTCCTCGCCGTCGTCCCGCGCGCCGACGCCGCGCGCGACGAGGCCCTGGCCACCGCCGCCCGTCTGGTCGCCGACGTGGCCCATCGGGGCGAGGAGGCTCTCCGCGAGCAGGCCGCGCGCTTCGACCGTGTCAGCGACCACGCGATCCGCGTGCCCATGGCGCACCTCGACGAGGCCCTGCGCGACCTCGACCCGCAGATCCGCGCCGCCCTCGACGAGGCGATCGCGCGCGTGCGCACGGCATCCGCCGCTCAGGTCCCGGGCCCGGTCGTGACCGAGCTCGGCGACGGCGCCCGAGTCACGCAGCGTTGGCAGCCGGTGCGCCGCGTGGGCCTCTACGTGCCGGGCGGCAAGGCGGTCTACCCCTCGAGCGTCGTCATGAACGCCGTTCCGGCCCAGGTCGCCGGCGTGCGCGAGGTCGCCCTCGCCTCCCCGCCGCAGGCCGAGTTCGGCGGACGCGTTCACCCCGTCATCCTCGCCGCGGCCCGTCTGCTCGGCGTGACCGAGGTCTACGCGATGGGCGGCGCGGGAGCCATCGGGGCGTTCGCCCACGGCGTCGCCGAGATCGGTCTCGACCCGGTCGACGTCGTGACCGGTCCGGGGAACAACTTCGTCGCCTCGGCCAAGCGCGCCGTCGCGGGCCGGGTGGGCACCGATTCCGAGGCGGGTGCCACCGAGATCCTCGTCGTCGCCGACGAGACGGCCATTCCGGCCCTCGTCGCGGCCGACCTCGTCAGCCAGGCGGAGCACGACGAACAGGCGTCGGCCGTGCTCGTGACCGACTCGCCCGAGCTGGCCGAGGCGGTGCGAGCCGCTCTGCCCGCCCGCGTCGCCTCGACGCGCCACACCGAGCGCGTCACGGCGGCGTTCCACGGGCCGCAGTCGGCCGTCGTGCTCGTCGACGACATCGCGCAGGCCACCGCCTTCAGCAACGCCTACGCGCCCGAGCACCTCGAGCTGCACCTGGCTGATCCACGCCCCGAGGACTTCGTCAACGCGGGAGCCGTCTTCGTCGGTCCCTACACGCCGGTGAGCCTGGGCGACTACCTCGCCGGCAGCAATCACGTGCTTCCGACGGGGGGACAGGCGCGATACAGCGCGGGCCTCTCCGCGGCGACGTTCCTCCGCCCGCAGCAGGTGATCGAGTACGACCGTGCGGCGCTCTCGCTCGTCCGGGATGCCATCGTGACCCTCGCCGACGCCGAGGCGCTCCCCGCTCACGGCGAGGCCGTGACCGCGCGGTTCGACGACTGAGGGAGACCCCATGCACTGCCCCTTCTGCCGCAACCCCGACTCCCGCGTCATCGACTCGCGCACGAGCGACGACGGACTGAGCATCCGCCGTCGGCGTCAGTGCCCGAAATGCGGGGGCCGGTTCTCGACGGTGGAGACGGCGAGCCTGAACGTCATCAAGCGGTCGGGAGTGGTCGAGCCCTTCAGTCGCGAGAAGGTCATGTCCGGCGTGCGCAAAGCCTGCCAGGGACGCCCCGTGACCGACGCCGATCTCGCTGTGCTGGCGCAGCAGGTGGAGGAAGCTATCCGTCAGACGGGGTCGTCGCAGATCGAGGCGAACGAGATCGGTCTGTCGATCCTCGGGCCGCTGCGCGAGCTCGACGAAGTGGCCTATCTGCGCTTCGCGAGCGTGTACCAGGCCTTCGACTCGCTCGACGATTTCGACGCGGCGATCGCCCAGCTGCGCGCCGATCACGCGGGCCGACCCGCGAACGACGATCGCTACGTCGTCCAGTAGCCTGGCGGGGATGTATCCCCTTCTCTTCCGCACGGTCCTCTCGCGTCTCGATCCCGAGTTCGCCCACCATCTCGGTGCGCTCGTCATCCGCGTCGCCGGGGTGGAGCCCGTGGCATCCGTCGTCCGTCGTGCCACTGCGCCCCGTCCCGAGCAGCGGGTGCAGGCCCTGGGGCTGACCTTCGATTCGCCGTTCGGCGTGGCCGCGGGCTTCGACAAGAACGTCACGATGGGCCGCGGACTCGGCGCGCTCGGCTTCGGCCACGTCGAGGTCGGCACGGTCACCGCGCTGCCGCAGCCGGGCAACCCCAAGCCGCGTCTGTTCCGCCTCGTCGCGGACCGCGCCGTCATCAACCGGATGGGGTTCAACAACGACGGCGCCGCCGCTGCGGCCGCACGTCTGCGTCGGCTCCGCCGGTCCCGTCGCCGTCCGGTCATCGGTGTGAACATCGGCAAGAGCCGGGTCGTGGCCGTGGAGGACGCCACGACCGATTACGTGCGCAGCGCCCGTCTGCTCGCCCCGCTGGCCGATTACCTCGTCGTCAACGTCTCGTCACCGAACACGCCCGGACTCCGGGGGCTGCAGGCCGTCGAGACCCTCCGCCCGCTGCTGACCGCCGTGCGCGAGGCGGCGGGGGGCACGCCGCTCCTCGTCAAGATCGCCCCCGATCTCGACGACGACGAGGTGAGCGACATCGCCCGTCTCGCCGTCGACGCCGGACTGGCGGGGCTCATCGCCACCAACACCACCATCGCGCGGTCCGGACTGACGACGGATGCCGCGACGGTCGAGGCTGCGGGCGCGGGTGGGCTCTCCGGTGCGCCCCTGAAGCGCCGAGCACTCGAGGTGCTCCGCCTGGTGCGCGAGGCGGTCCCGGCGGACTTCGTCGTGATCTCGGCCGGGGGAGTGGACACCGCCGACGATGTGCGCGAGCGCCTCGCCGCGGGGGCCACGCTGGTGCAGGGGTACACGGCGTTCCTCTACCGCGGTCCCCTCTGGGCGCGTCAGATCAATCGCGGCCTCGCCCGCGCCCGCTGACTCTCGCCGGATGCCGCGTCTCCCGTGCGGCTGACCGGGTCGCCGCGGGGGCCCCGCGCTCGCTGACCCGCGCCGGATGCCGCGTCCTCGGTGCCCCTGACCGGGTCGCCCCGCGCTCCCGGATCGACGGCCGCGTGCGAACACGCGCGTGGCGCGGCACGCCGTCCTGAACGTGCGGCACGGCACTACGCAGCGACGGGGCGGCCATGCGCCCCTGCCTGCCGCCTCGCCCGCTTTCGCAGCCCGCCGAGTGTCCAGAACACGCCGCGTGCTCGCTCGTCCGGCGGCGTGTCGTGGACACTCGACGGCGAAAGGGTGCGCCTTCCGCGCATGACCCGCGATTCCGCGACCAACGACGAAGCGGCGCGCCTTCCGGCGCGCCGCTTCGTGAAACGGGGGATCAGGCGGGGTACTGACCCCGCTTGACCTGGGCCTTCGGCAGGCGCATGAAGCGCATCTGCACGGTGCGCATCGCCGCGTACCACCCGAGGCCCTTCTCGAGACGGCTCTCGCCGAACTTCTCCTTCGCGGCGCGCTTGACCCGGATCGAGGTGATGATCATGTCGCCGATGACGAAGAGGATGAAGATCCACAGCGCGACGAACGACCAGTACTGGAAGAACTGCACGGGAATCAGCGTCGCGACGATCACGAGCACCATGAACGGCATGACGCCTTCGCCGAGGTGCCAGCCGGCATCCACGAAGTCACGTGCGAATCGGCGCTGAGGTCCGCGGTCGCGGACCGGCAGGTAGCGCTCCTCGCCGGCCGCCATGCCGATGCGGGCCTTCTCGCGCTGCGCGGCCAATTCGGCTCGTGCGCGGGCTTTCGCCTCTTTGGTGTCGGGGACCAGGGGGCGCTTGCGCGCGGCCTCCTGCTCGGCGCGCGAGGGCGTCGCGCGGCCCTTGCCCGATCCGAGCGCCGTCGAGTCGACGGGGGTGTCGTTGGGGGCGGGGGCGGGGGACTTGGCCACGGGAAACCTCGGTGATTCGCTGGTCGGGAGACTTAAGATTACCCGCATGACCCTCGACCTGTCCCGGCAGGAGGCTGTGCAAAAAGCAGCCGATGCCGGCATCCCCTCCGCCCTGGCCGATCTCGGCTCCCTCGTCCGCATCCCGTCGATCGCCTGGCCGGCCTTCGATCAGAGCGCTCTGGTGAAGAGCGCCGATGCGGTCGCCGCCCTTCTCGAGGGCACCGGAGTGTTCGATTCCGTTGCCGTCACCCGCGCCGCGATCCCCGGCACCGATGAAGTCGGGCAGCCGGCTGTGCTCGCCTCACGCGCCGCCCGCAACGGTCGACCGACGATTCTGCTCTACGCCCACCACGACGTGCAGCCTCCCGGCGACGAGGCGCTGTGGGACTCGCCGCCCTTCGAGCCGACGCTGCGCGACGGGCGCCTGTACGGACGCGGCGCCGCCGACGACAAGGCCGGCATCATGGCGCACGTCGGCGCCATCCGCGCCGTCTCCGAGGTGCTCGGCGACGACCTCGACCTCGGCCTCGCCGTGTTCATCGAGGGGGAAGAGGAGTACGGGTCGCGCTCGTTCGGCCAGTTCCTCGCCGACAACGCCGAGACCCTGCGCTCCGACGTCATCGTGGTCGCGGACTCGGGGAACTGGGACGAGCGCACGCCCGGCCTGACGGTGTCGCTGCGCGGCAACGCGCGTTTCACGCTGACCGTGCGCACCCTCGCCCACGCCTCCCACTCCGGGATGATGGGCGGCGCGGTTCCCGACGCCATGCTCGCCACCGTGAAGCTGCTCGCCACCCTGTGGGACGACGACGGCGCCGTCGCCGTCGAGGGCCTCGCCACGCGTGACGCCGCGACACCCGACTACGACGAGGCAACCCTGCGTGCCGAGTCCGGCCTGCTGGAGGGCGTCAGCCCCATCGGACGCGACTCGATCCTGAGCCGCATCTGGAACAAGCCGTCGATCACGATCACCGGGTGGGATGCGACCCCCGTCGAGGCGGCCTCGAACACCCTCGCGCCGCAGACGAGTGTGGTCATCAGCGCGCGGGTCGCCCCCGGTCAGGATGCCGAAGAGGCCTTCGCCGCGGTTCAGGCGCACCTCCGCGCTCACGCGCCGTTCGGAGCGCAGCTCGAGTTCAGCGACGTCGATTGCGGCGACTCCTTCCTCGTGGACACCGGGGGATGGGCCGTCGAGGAGGCGCGCGCCGCGTTCGCCGACGGCTACGGCGTCGAGTCGGTCGATGTCGGGATCGGCGGATCCATCCCCTTCATCTCCGATCTCGTCCGCGAGTTCCCCGCGGCGCAGATCCTCGTCACGGGCGTCGAAGACCCGCACGCCCGCGCGCACAGCCCGAACGAGTCGCTTCACCTCGACACGTTCCGCAACGCACTGGTCTCGGAAGCGCTGCTGCTGGCGCGCCTGAACGAACGGACCGTCTGATCGGGGCCGCGGGGACGGGACGGGCGTAGACTCATTTCGTCCCCGCGACCGATCAACCGAAGGGCATCGCCATGACCGACACCACTCTGTCGTCCTCCGCCGAGACCCGCGAGCACGGCGTCGGCCTGACCGCCGCCGCCTCCGACAAGGTGAAGAGCCTGCTGTCGCAGGAGGGTCGCGACGACCTGCGCCTGCGCGTCGCCGTCCAGCCCGGCGGCTGCTCCGGCCTCATCTACCAGCTGTACTTCGACGAGCGCTACCTCGACGGCGACAAGGTCGTCGATTTCGACGGCGTCGAAGTCATCGTCGACGACATGAGCGTGCCGTACCTCGACGGCGCGAACATCGACTTCAAGGACACGATCTCGGAGCAGGGCTTCACGATCGACAACCCCAACGCGCAGGGTTCCTGCGCCTGCGGCGACAGCTTCCACTGAGCTCGGTCGACGTCCTCCGACATCGGCGTCACGGACCCCCGGGGCCACGGATCGCACCGTGGAACCCGGGGGTTTCCGATGTCTCGGCACTGGACGAATGGCCAGAGAACGGTGAGAGGTTGCCGTAGACTGTCAAAGCTTCATCCACGACCCGGAAAGGTGCATTGTGCCCTCCAAACGTCGCCTTCGCTGGGCCGCGCTCCCTCTCGGGATCGCGTCCGTCGCACTCCTCTCGGGCTGCACCACGTCCCAGCTGCACGGATTCCTGCCCGGCTTCGTCGATGACGGCCCGGCCGCGACGAACCACACCGACATGGTCGCCGGCCTGTGGGTCAACTCGTGGATCGTGCTCCTCGCCGTGGGTGTCGTCACCTGGGGTCTGATGCTGTGGTCGGTCATCGCCTACCGCCGTCGTCGCGGTCAGTCGGGACTGCCCGTCCAGCTGCGGTACAACATGCCGATCGAGATCTTCTACACGATCGTCCCGCTCATCCTGGTCGTCGGCTTCTTCGCCTTCACGGCGCGCGACCAGAACACGCTCGAGACGCAGTACGACGACCCCGACGTGTCGATCACGGCCTACGGCAAGCAGTGGGCGTGGGACTTCCAGTACAACGGCGAGAAGGAAGACAACTCCGACGCCGTGTACTCGATGGGTGTTCAGGCGAAGGCCACCTCCGACGGCTACGACCTCGACGACGTGCCGACGCTCTACCTGCCGGTGAACAAGACAGTCAAGATCGACCTTCGCTCGCGCGACGTCATCCACTCGTTCTGGATCATCGACTTCCTCTACAAGAAAGACATGTACATCGGCCGCGACAACGAGTGGTCGTTCACGCCCACCCGTGAAGGCACCTACGAAGGCAAGTGCGCGGAGCTCTGCGGTGAGTACCACTCCGCGATGCTCTTCAACGTCAAGGTCGTCAGCGAGGCCGAGTACACCGACTACCTGGACTCCCTGCGCCGCGCCGGCGACGTGGGCGACATCAGCGACCTGTCGCGTCTGCAGAACCTGACCACCGGCGTCGAAGGGAACGAGTGATCATGGCCACGACGCTTCCGCTCCAGGGGACCGGGCCCTCGCGCCCGACGACTCTCCCGCCGCGTCAAGCCGCACTGCTCAGCACCACGCGTGTGGAGCAGAAGGGCAACCTGGTCGTCAAGTGGATCACCTCCACCGACCACAAGACCATCGGGTACATGTATCTGATCGCCTCGGTGATCTTCTTCATGCTCGGTGGAGTGATGGCGCTCATCATCCGCGCCGAGCTGTTCGAGCCCGGGATGCAGATCATCCCGACCAAAGAGCAGTACAACCAGCTCTTCACCATGCACGGCACGATCATGCTGCTGATGTTCGCGACGCCGCTGTTCGCGGGCTTCGCGAATGCGCTGCTGCCGCTGCAGATCGGCGCCCCCGACGTGGCGTTCCCGCGTCTGAACGCATTCGCGTTCTGGCTCTTCCTCTTCGGCTCCACCATCGCGGTGTCCGGCTTCCTCACCCCGCAGGGTGCAGCCGGCTTCGGCTGGTTCGCCTACCAGCCCCTCGCGAATGCGAGCTTCTCGCCCGGTGTCGGCGGCAATCTCTGGATGCTCGGCCTCGGCATCAGCGGTTTCGGCACGATCCTCGGAGCGGTGAACTTCATCACGACCGTGCTCACGATGCGTGCCCCGGGCATGACCATGTGGCGCATGCCGATCTTCTCGTGGAACACGCTGATCACGAGCATCCTGATCCTGCTGGCGTTCCCCGTCCTCGCGGCGGCGATCTTCGCGGCGGCTGCCGACCGCGTGCTCGGTGCGCACATCTACAGCCCCGAGAACGGCGGTGTCCTGCTCTGGCAGCACCTGTTCTGGTTCTTCGGTCACCCCGAGGTGTACATCATCGCGCTGCCGTTCTTCGGCATCGTCTCGGAGATCTTCCCGGTCTTCAGCCGCAAGCCGATCTTCGGTTACAAGACGCTCGTATACGCGACCATCGCGATCGCCGCTCTGTCGGTCGCCGTGTGGGCGCACCACATGTACGTCACCGGCGGTGTGCTGCTGCCGTTCTTCGCCCTGATGACGATGCTCATCGCGGTTCCGACGGGCGTGAAGATCTTCAACTGGATCGGAACGCTGTGGCGCGGCTCGGTCACCTTCGAAACGCCGATGGTCTTCGCTCTCGGCTTCCTGGTGTCGTTCGTCTTCGGTGGTCTCACCGGCGTGATCCTCGCTTCGCCGCCGCTGGACTTCCACCTGTCCGACTCGTACTTCGTGGTCGCGCACTTCCACTACGTCGTCTTCGGCACGGTCGTGTTCGCGATGTTCGCCGGCTTCTACTTCTGGTGGCCCAAGTGGACCGGCAAGATGCTCAACGAGCGTCTCGGCATGGTGCACTTCTGGATGCTGTTCGTCGGCTTCCACATGACCTTCCTGATCCAGCACTGGCTGGGTGTCGACGGCATGGCTCGCCGCTACGCGGACTATGCCGCGGCCGACGGGTGGACGTGGGAGAACCAGCTGTCGACCGTGGGATCGATGATCCTCGGCGCGTCGATGATCCCGTTCCTGCTCAATGTGTGGATCACGGCTCGCAAGGCGCCTCGAGTAACCGTCGACGACCCCTGGGGCTACGGCGCATCGCTCGAGTGGGCCACGTCGTGCCCGCCGCCGCGACACAACTTCACCTCGATCCCGCGCATCCGCAGCGAGCGTCCTGCCTTCGACCTGAATCACCCCGAGGCCGGCATCCCGGTCGGTGTGGGTCCGGTCAAGGACGCTCCCGATACGCCCGTCGTCGACGCAGCTGCCGGAGAGGTCAAGTAACACATGCGTACCAACGTCAATCTCTGGTGGATCATCGCGGTGTTCTCGTTCGTCATCGCGGCGGTCTACACGGTGTGGAGCCTGCTCCAGCACGGCGGTGTCGAGTGGGTGGGAACGGTCGCCCTGGCGTTCCTCGGTCTCATGTCCTCGATGATCGCCTTCTACATCGGCCGTGTCATGAAGGCGCAGCGCGGTGACCTCCCGGAGGACATCCTCACGGCCGACATCGACGACGGCGACCCCGAGATGGGCGAGTTCAGCCCGTGGTCCTGGTGGCCCATCGTCCTCGCGGCCTCCGCGGCGATCGCCGTGATCGGCCTCGCCGTGGGCAGCTGGCTCGTCCCCGTCGGTTTCGCGGTGTTCGTCGTCGCGATCGTCGGCTGGGTGTACGAGTACTACCGCGGGTACTTCGCGCGCTGACCCTGTGCCCGTCCGTCTGAGAGCGGCTGCCGTCTCCGACGCCGGCGCCCATCGACCCACCAACCAGGACGCCGCCTTCGCGGCGTCCTGGGGGGCGGCTGTCGCCGATGGCGTCGGCGGTGGTCCGTCCGGAGACCTCGCATCCGCCGCCCTCGTCCATCGCCTCGTGGCGACGAGCGGGGGCGGGCTGGATGCCGACGGCCTCCTGGTTCGCATCCGTGAAGCCAATTGGGACATCCGCGCCCACGTCGAACGCGATCCCGCGCTCGAGGGGATGGCAACGACGTTCACCGGCATCTTCCTCAGCGTCAGCGGTGAGTTGCTGCTGGCGCACACCGGTGATTCCCGCGCTTACCTCCTTCGCGACGGAGAGTTCACGCGAGAGACCCGGGACGACTCCTACGTTCAGGCGCTCGTCGACCATGGGATCATCCCTCCCGAGGCTGCCGCGGCGCACCCGCGCCGTAACATCATCACCGCCTCGCTCGGCGGCGCCGAGGGGGACGTCGTATCGGTGGCGGAACGGCCCCCGATCCTCGGCGACCGGTGGGTTCTCTGCAGCGACGGTCTCACGGACTACGTCCCGGAGGCCGATGTCGCCCGGCTCATCGCCGAGGCGCCCGACGCCCGCTCCGCAGCGGCGGCGGCAGTCGCCCTCGCGCTGGAGGCAGGGACGCGCGACAACGTCACGGTGGTGGTGTGCGACGTCGTGGACGACGATGAGACCGACGGCGGGGAACCGATCTTCTTCGGGTCGGCAGCTCGCTGGTTCGCGGAAGACGTGGAAACCGCCTGACCCCTCACGCGGTCGTCGACCGTCTCCTCCGCGAAGGTGGCCTGCTTCGCGTCAGCGCCCGTCTGAGCGCGCGTCCTCGCGCGCGAACGCATCCATGGCCTCCTGGGCGATCTGCGCGCTGCGAGGGCCCCCGTGGCCGTCTTCCTCCACGATCTCGAGTCGGCTTCCCGGCCAGGATCGGTGCAATCGCCATGCCGTGAGTGCCGGCCCGCTGATATCGCGCCGCCCGTGCACGAGGACCCCGGGGATGCCGGCCAGCTCCCCGATGCGGGCGAGCACGGCACGATCACCGGGCAAGAAGCAGTCGCGCGCCCAATAGTGCGTGACGAGAGTGGCGAAGTTCCGTCGTTGATGGGGGTCGTCGTGCAGGAAGGGGCCCGGGCCCGCCAGGGGGCCGAGTGACATGTGGGTCGCCTCCCACTGGTCCCACCGGTCGCCGGCGTCGCGACGGACCGCGGGGTCGGGATCGCGCAGCAGACGCGCGTACCCCTCGATCGTGCGCTCGTCGGCGCGAAGGGGCTCGCGCAGGCGAGCGTGGGCCTCGGGGAAGACGGGTTGCATCCCGTCGGTGATCCAGTCGATCTCCCACCGACCACCGCTCGTCACCGCGAGGTTGACCACTTCGCTGACGCGCTGGGGATATTCGAGCGCGTAGGCGAGCGCGAGCGTCGACCCCCACGAGACGCCGTGGAGCAGCCAGCGGTCCACGGCGAGGTGCTCGCGCAGGGCTTCGAGATCGTCGAGGAGGTGCGTCATCGTCTGCGTCTCCAGAGTGGCGAGATCGTCCGACGCCCAGGGCGTGCTGCGTTCGCATCCGCGCTGATCCAGTCCGATGATGAGGTGGAGTCGGGGGTCGAAGCGTCGGCGATACCCACCCTTGCCGAGACCACCGCCGGGACCGCCGTGCAGGTAGAGCGCGGGTCGGCCGGAAGGGTTGCCCGACACCTCCCAGTAGAGGCGTGCGCCGTCGGGTCTGTCGAGGTATCCGGACGCGAACGGGTCGAGAGGCGGATGCTGCATCGACGCAGCCTACGGGAGATCCCGTGCGGTCGGAGTCATCGTCGCCCCGCGGGGCGCGCGATCGCGGGCGAATCGACGCGCGAGGCGCGAGTCACCCATCTCGCGATACGCCGGCCACCGTCCCGTCCATCCGCCGGCCACGTCGGGCGATCGACAACTGCGTACGGCCGTCAGGAGCGTCCCGGCGTCACGTGCCTACGACCATCACCGTGGGGTCGAAGACGCGCTCGAGCGGTCCGTGGTCGTTCTCCACCGGCTGTCCCTCGCGCACCCAGTACTCGTACCCACCGATCATCTCGCGGACGCGGTAGCCGAGCTCCGCGAACGCGAGGGCGCCCTTCTGCCCGGCGTTGCATCCCGGGCTCCAGCAATAGACGACGACCTCGACGTCGCGGTCGATCTCCCGGGGCGCTCGCGCGGCGATGTCGCGGTAGGGCATGTGGACGGCACCGATGATACGTCCCTGGGTCCACGCGTCTTCCGCGCGCACGTCGACGAGAACGAAGCGGTCCCCGGCCTTCTGCGCGGCGTAGACATCCGAGGGGTCCGTTTCGTGGGTGAGGCGGTGACGGAAATAGTCGAGGGCGTCGGTCATGGCTCCACCGTAGGACCGCGTCCACGCGGTGGGGGAGAGGTTCGGATGCCAGGCGTGGTCGTCTTCCTGCCAGGAGACCGATCGCTCATCCGCGAAGCGCCCAGGAAAGCGGCGGGGCAGGCGGCGTCCGGTGAACCCCGAGTGAGCGCCTCTCGATCGTCGCGCGGACGCGAGCCTCCTGCGGAGGGACGACGGAACAAAAGACGGAACCCCCGGCGCCGTGGCACCGGGGGTTCCGTCAGGGAGGAGTGGTTACTCGCTCTTGCCGTCGTTCGGACGGTTGCGCTCCTCGAGGCCCTTGGGGGCCGGGATCTCGACCTCGACGCGACCGCCGACCTCATTGTGAGGGCGACCGTCCTCGTCGGCGCGAGCGTTGGCGCCGGCGATCTCGTCGGCCTCCTCGTGCGCGATGTGGTCGAGCTCGTGGTGCTGGTGAGCCACCGCCGCGTCGATCTCGGTCTGCGTGAGGGGAGCAAGGCGGTCCTCGAAGAACCACCGCGAGACCGACGCACGCACGTTCTCGTGCCAGGGGATCTGACCCTTGTCGTTCGGGCGGACCACCAGAGGCTCGTAGGTCTCGTTGTCGACCAGCTTCCAGCGCTCGTACTCGTCGACCGGCTGGTGGACCTCGATGTACTCGCCACCGGGGAGGCGGACGATGCGTCCCGACTCGTAGCCGTGCAGCGCGATCTCACGGTCCTTCTTCTGGAGCGCGATGCAGATGCGCTTCGTGACGAAGTAGGCGAGCACCGGTCCAAGGATCAGCAGTGCCTGGAGGGTGTGGATGACGCCCTCCATCGTGAGGTGGAAGTGCGTCGCGATGATGTCGGACGAGGCAGCTGCCCACATCACGGCGTAGAACGTGACACCCGCGGCGCCGATCGCCGTGCGCGTCGCGGCGTTGCGCGGGCGCTGGGCGATGTGGTGCTCGCGCTTGTCTCCCGTGACCCACGCCTCGATGAAGGGGTAGACCAGGACCAGAACGATGAACAGACCGAGCACGGCCACCGGGAAGATGATGTTCCACGACCAGGTGTGGCCCCAGAGCACGAACTCGAGGTGCGGCGGGACCAGACGCAGGGCACCGTCGGCGAAGCCGATGTACCAGTCGGGCTGGGTACCGGCGGACACGGGGGACGGGTCGTACGGACCGTAGTTCCAGATGGGGTTGATCGTCACGAGGGCGGCGATCAAGACGATCACGCCGAACGTGATGAAGAAGAATCCGCCCATCTTGGAGGCGTAGACCGGGAGCATCGGGTAGCCCACGACATTACTGTTCGTTCGGGCGGGCCCGGCGAACTGCGTGTGCTTGTTGATGATCATCAGCATCAGGTGCACGGCGAGCAGGGCCACGAGGATCGCGGGCAGCAGCAGGATGTGCAGCGTGTACAGGCGTCCGACGATCGCGGTTCCGGGGAACTCGCCGCCGAAGAGCAGGAACGAGGTCCACGTTCCGATGATCGGCAGACCCTTGATCATGCCGTCGATGATGCGGAGACCGTTACCCGAGAGCAGGTCGTCGGGGAGCGAGTATCCGGTGAAGCCCTCGGCCATCGCGAGGATGAAGAGGATGAAGCCGACGACCCAGTTGAGCTCGCGGGGCTTGCGGAACGCACCGGTGAAGAAGACGCGCAGCATGTGCACGCCGATACCGGCCACGAACACGAGCGCGGCCCAGTGGTGGATCTGGCGGACCAGGAGACCACCGCGCAGGTCGAACGAGATGTGCAGCGCCGACTCCATCGCGGCCGACATCGCGATGCCGCGCATGGGCTCGTAGGCGCCGTTGTAGTGCGTCTCGACCATGGACGCCTGGAAGAAGAACGTCAGGAACGTGCCCGAGAGCAGGACGACGACGAAGCTCCACAGCGCGATCTCACCGAGCATGAACGACCAGTGGTCGGGGAAGACCTTGCGGCCGAGCTCCTTGACGATGCCCGACATGCTTGTGCGCTCGTCGAGATAGTTGGCGGCGGCGCCGACGAACTTGCCGCCGAGCGGCTTGCCCTCGCGGCCGGCCGGGGCCTGAGGCGGCCCGGAGTACACGGCCGGTTCGGTCGTGACGTTCTCGGTGGGGTGGGTACCGGTGCTCATGAGCGCTCCCAGAAGCTGGGGCCGACGGGCTCGTGGAAGTCACTCTGAGCGACGAGGTAGCCCTCGGCGTCGACGGTGATGGGGAGCTGCGGCAGGGGACGGGCGGCCGGGCCGAAGATGACGGCCGCACCGTTGGCGACGTCGAACTGCGACTGGTGGCAGGGGCACAGGAGGTGGTGGGTCTGCTGCTCGTACAGCGCCACGGGGCAGCCGACGTGCGTGCAGACCTTGGAGTACGCGACGATGCCGTCGTACGACCAGTCCAGGTTATTGGTCTCGGGGTTCAGCTGCTCCGGCTGCATGCGCATGAGCAGGACGATCGCCTTGGCCTTCTCTTCGAGGTAGCCCTCGTCGTGGCCGAGGCCCGCGAGCTCCTCGGGGATGACATGGAAAGCGGAGCCGAGGGTGACGTCGGCGGCGCGGATCGGACGGCCCGAGGGGTCGTGCGAGAGGCGCATTCCCTCTTTCCACATCGTGTGGCTCAGAGCGGTCACCGGGTCGACGTCCTGCGGAGCCAGACCACGGAACAGCGTGATTCCCGGGATGACCGAGGCGGCCAGGGCGGCGAACATCGAGTTGCGGATGATCTCGCGACGGCCGAAACCGGAGTCCTTGTCGGCCTCGGCGAAGACGTTGATCGCACCTTCGCGAACCTGGTCGCGCCCACGCGTGGCGTGACGGTCTTCGATGTACTCCTTGTCGGACATGACCGACTTGCCCCAGTGGATGGTGCCGATGCCGATCGCCAGCAGCGCGAAGGCGATGCCGAGTCCGATGAAGAGGTTGTTGTAGCGGATGTCGATCAGCGCGCCCGACTCGATCGGGAAGATCATGTAGGCGATGCTCGCCCAGATGCTCGCCGCGACCGAGAAGTAGAACAGCGTGTAGACCGTGCGGACCGCGCGCTTCATCGTCGCCGGGTCCTGGTCCGTCATGCGCTGACGGTGACCGGGAAGGCCGGGGTTCTGTACGGCGTCGGGAACCGCGACGGCGAGCCCCGAGCCGGGCTTCCAGGAAGCCCTCTCGTGCTCGAGTGCGTCGTCCGCGTGTGCCATAGTGCTGTGCTCCTCGTGCGTTTACGTAATGCTGAAGACGACGGTCAGTTGGACTTCGCCGTGATCCACACGGTCAGGGCGATGAGCGCCCCGATACCGAAGATCCAGATGAACAGACCCTCAGAGACCGGACCGAGCGAGCCGAGGGCGTAGCCACCCGGGGAGTCGTTCTTCTGGAGGTACATCAGGTAGGAGATGACGTCGCGCTTGTCTTCGGGGGTGAGGTTGAGGTCGTTGAAGACCGGCATGTTCTGCGGCCCGGTGACCATGGCGGCGTACATGTTGACGGGCGTGACCGTGTGGAGGTCGGGCGCCCACTTGCCTTCGGTCAGCGCGCCACCGGCGCCGGCGACGTTGTGGCACATGGCGCAGTTGATGCGGAACAGTTCGGCACCGTGCGACAGATCGCCCTCGCCGTCGACGAGGTCGGCCGAGGGGTACTCGGGGCCGGGAGCGGCCGACTGCACGTAGGCGGCGATCGCGTTGATCTGCTCCTCGGTGAACTGCGGCGGCTTCACGGGAGCCTGCGGGCCCTGGGCCTGCAGCGGCATGCGACCGGTCGAGACCTGGAAGTGGACCGACAGCTCGCCGACGCCGAACAGGGACGGACCCTGCTGGCTGCCCTGGAGGTCGAGACCGTGACAGGTGGCGCAGTTCGCCTGGAAGAGCTTCTGACCCTCGTCGACCGCGGTCGCCGAGTTCACCTCGCTCTCGGGGACGGTCGACGTCGCGGCCATAGCGGCCGACGCGCCGGCGTAGACGCCTCCGGTCAGGAGGAGGCCGATGCCGATCAGCGCGGCAGCGGCCAGGGGGCTCCGGCGACCGGATGCCCGACGAGTCTTCTTCTCGCGTGCCATGTGGTGCAGCTCTCTTACTTGAGGAAGTAGATGACGAAGAACAGGGCGATCCAGACGACGTCGACGAAGTGCCAGTAGTAGGACACGACGATCGAGGTGGTCATCTCTTTCCGGCCGAAGTTCTTCACGGCGTAGGCGCGACCGATCACGAGAAGGAAGGCGATGAGGCCACCCGTCACGTGCAGGGCGTGGAAGCCGGTGGTGAGGTAGAAGGCCGAGGCGTAGGGGTTGGCACTGATGGGCATGCCCTCCGCCACCAGCGTCGCGTACTCCCACACCTGACCCGACACGAAGACCGCGCCGAGGATGAAGGTGAGGTAGAACCACTCCACCATTCCCCACTTGAGGAAGCCCGTGGGCTTGCCCGTGCGGTACGGCTGATACCGCTCCGCAGCGAACACGCCCATCTGGCACGTGACCGAGGACAGCACGAGGATGATCGTGTTGACGGTCGCGAAGGGGACGTTGAGCAGCTGCGTCTCTTCGGCCCAGAGGGGCGCGGAGGTGCTGCGCAGGGTGAAGTAGATCGCGAACAGGCCGGCGAAGAACATGACCTCGCTGCCCAGCCACACGATGGTGCCCACGGCGACCGGGTCGGGCCGCTTCACGGCACGCACAGCCTGGGAATACGTCGCTGAGGTCGTCACCGTTCCATTATGCGCGATCCGAAGGGCCGATATTCCCATCCCCACCCTGGGATATTCCATCGTCGAGACTTAGGGAAGCCTCAGAATCCGCAAGGAATCCCCGGTGCGGAGGCGGTTCCACGGCCGTGGGCCGCCGTGAGGGCGAGCGACACGCGTGTGAAAGGATCATGGCATGGCGGAACGCTTCACTTGGCCCGATCTGCTCTCCTCGTTGCTCGCGGGTGCCGACCTCAGTGTGTCGGAGTCCACGTGGGCCATGCGGCAGGTCATGGCCGGCGAGGCGACGCCCTCTCAGCTCGCGGGATTCCTGATGGCGCTGCGGGCGAAGGGCGAGACGGTCGAGGAGATCGTCGGATTCCGAGACGCCATCCTGGAGGCCGCTGTACCGCTGCCGGTACGGGCCGAGGTGCTCGACATCGTCGGTACCGGGGGAGACCGCTACGGCACCGTGAACGTGTCGACGATGGCGGCCGTGGTGGCGGCGGCATCCGGAGTCCCCGTCGTGAAGCACGGGAACCGTGCCGCGAGTTCGGCGTCGGGGTCGAGCGACGTGCTGTCGTCGCTGGGCATCGCCCTGACGCTCGCGCCCGAGAAGGTGGCCGAGACGCTGGAGCGCACGGGCATCACGTTCGCGTTCGCCTCGGCGTTCCACCCCGGCTTCCGTCACGCCGCGGCGACGCGCTCCGAGCTCGGCGTGCCCACGGTCTTCAACTTCCTGGGGCCCCTGTGCAACCCGGCCCGAGCCGAGGCCAATGCCGTGGGCGTCGCGCACCTCGACCGGGTGCCGCTCATCACCGGCGTCTTCCGGACGCGGGGGGCCACCGCCCTCGTCTTCCGCGGCGACGACGGCCTCGACGAACTGACGACCACCGGCCACAGCCGGGTGTGGGAGATCAGCCGCGGCGACGTGCACGAGCACGATCTCGACCCGCGGGATCTCGGCCTCCCTCTGGCCGACATCGACGACCTGCTGGGCGGGTCGCCCGATCACAACGCCGCGGTGGTGCGGCGGGTGCTCGGCGGAGAGACCGGATCGGTCCGCGACATCGTGCTGTTGAACGCCGCGGCGGGGCTCGTGTCGTTCCGTCTGTTCCAGGATGCGGCCCAGGTGCAGCGTCCGATCCTCGAGCGCCTCGCCGAGGCGATGGCCGATGCGGCGGCGGCGATCGACGACGGTCGCGCCTCCGCGAAGCTCGACGACTGGGTGCAGGCGTCGAAGGACCTGGCGGAGTAGGGCATGGATCCGCTCGACGCGCTCACCGAGATCGCGTACCTGCTCGAGCGGGAGAGGTCGTCGCGGTACAAGTCGAAGGCGTTCCGCGCGGCGGCCGCCGCGATCGAGGGTCTGTCCGTGGAGCAGCTGCGCGACCCGGCACTGCGGCGGCGCCCGGGCATCGGCGACTCCACGTTCGCCGTCATCCAGCAGGCCCTGGCCGGCGAGGTGCCCGAGCGACTGTCGAAGCTGCGTGAGGAGACGGCGGCGATAGGGGGCGACACGGTGCGCCCGCTGCTGCGCGGCGATCTGCACAGCCACAGCGAGTGGTCGGACGGGCTGACCCCGATCGAGGCGATGGTGGACGCGGCCCGCGGGTTGGGGCACGAGTACCTCGCGCTCACCGACCACTCTCCGCGGCTGACCGTCGCGAACGGTCTGTCGCCGGAGCGCCTGCGGGCGCAGATGGAGATCGTGCGGGGTCACCGTGGTGAGGGGTTCACGCTGCTCACCGGGATCGAGGTCGACATCCTGGACGACGGGAGCCTCGACCAGGAGGACGAGCTGCTGCACGCGCTCGACGTGGTCGTGGCATCCGCTCATTCCAAACTGCGCATGGAGCGTCGGCTCATGACGACGCGTCTGGTGGCGGCGGCGCGGGATCCTCGGGTCGACGTGCTGGGGCACGTGACCGGCAGGCTCGTCGAGGGGGCGCGGGGGACGCGCCCGCCATCGGAGTTCGACGCCGAGGCGGTGTTCGCGGCGTGCGCGGAATCGGGCGTCGCGGTCGAGATCAACTCGCGGCCCGAGCGGCAGGATCCGCCCGACGAGATGCTTTCCCAGGCGATCGCGGCGGGGTGCCTGTTCTCGATCGACTCCGACGCCCATGCTCCCGGCCAGCTGTCGTTGCTCGACTACGGGGCGGCGCGTGCCGAGGCCCTCGGGGTGCCGGTCGAGCGAATCGTGACGACGTGGCCGCTGCCGCGACTGCGGGAGTGGCTCGAGAGGAAGCGCTGACTCAGCGGGGCAGGGCGGCGAGGGCGCGGGTCATCGACGAGCCCAGGTTCCACTTCTCGGCGAGCGCCGTCGCGGCGTCCTCGTCCACGGGCCCGAGTGCGTCGTCGAAGGGAGCGAGCGGCAGATCGCGCGCGACGCGCACGACGGTCGGGGCGACGGCGAGGTAGTCGGCGGCGGCGGCGATCTTCGAACGCTGCGCGGGGGTGCCCGCGGTTCCGTCCTCGACGGCTGCGCGGATGGCGTCGAGGGAGCCGTGGGCTGCGAGGAGCGAGGCCGCGGACTTCTCGCCGATGCCGGCCACACCGGGAAGGCCGTCGGAGGGGTCGCCCCGGAGGACCGCGAAGTCGGCGTACTGCGCGGCGTGCACGCCGTACCTGCCGAGCACCGCGGAGTCGTCGACGATCTCGAGGTTGCTCATGCCGCGGGCGGTGTAGATGATGCGGATGCCGCGGGCGTCGTCGATCAGCTGGAAGAGATCGCGATCGCCGGTCACGACGTCGACGGGCGCGTCGGCCCGGGTGGCGAGGGTCCCGATGACGTCGTCGGCCTCGTGCTCGGGAGCGCCGACGACGGGGATGCCGAGCGCGGCCAGCGTTTCCCGGATGAGGGGGATCTGGGCCTCGAGCGGATCGGGGACCTCTTCCACGTCGGGCCCGGACGGCACCGCCTCGACGACGCGGTGCGCCTTGTAGCTCGGGAGCAGGTCGACGCGCCACGCGGGTCGCCAGTCGTCGTCCCAGCAGGCGACGAGGCGCGTGGGGCGGTAGGTGGTGACGAGCTTGGCGATCATGTCGAGCACGCCCCGGACGGCGTTGACCGACGAGCCGTCGGCGGCCTTCACCTTGTCGGGCACGCCGTAGAAGGCGCGGAAGTACAGCGACGCGGTGTCGAGGAGCATGATGCGGTCGGTCACGGTCTCGATCCTGGCACGGGAGGTGCTCGGGGGCGATCGGCGCGGGAGGGCTCGACGGCGGCGGGGGAACGGGGACGAGACCTAGAGTGGCGGGATGTCTTTCGGGTCGGCATCCACTCGTCCGCAGGCGCAGGCGCCGTGTCCGTGCGGGGGCGGGGTGTTCGGCGACTGCTGTGCGCCGATCCTCGACGGTGCCCCCGCCCCGAGCGCGGAGCGGCTCATGCGCTCGCGCTACTCCGCCTTCGCGCTCGGCGACGAGGCGCACCTCGCCCGGTCGTGGCATCCCCGTACCCGTCCCGACCACATCGACGTCGACGACGGCACGGTGTGGACCGGACTGACCATCGAGGACGCGGCGGAGGACGGGGATGCCGCGGTGGTGGCCTTCCGCGCGCGCTGGCGGCAGGCCGGCCGGGACGGAGAGCTGGTCGAGCGGAGCCGCTTCGTGCGGCGGGGCGGACGGTGGGTGTACGTCGACGGCGACGTGGCGTGACGGCGTCACGCGGGGCGTCAACCCCGCGCGGGCGTGTCGGTGCTGCTGAATAGGGTCGATTCCGGATCCTCGGCGAAAGGACACGCATGATCCCCGACGCGCAACGCGACCTGCTCGAGAACCCGAACTACGGCAGTCTCGGCACCGTCCGTCCGGACGGGACGGTGCAGGTGAACCCGATGTGGTTCGCCTACGACGGTGAACACCTGCTGTTCACGCACACCGTGACGCGCCAGAAGTACCGCAACCTGCAGCGCAATCCGTCGATGAGCCTCATGGTCTTCGACCCCGAGCGCCCGTACCGCTACATCGAGGTGCGCGGTCGCCTCATCGAGGCGGAGCCCGACCCCGAGGGCGCGTTCTACGTCTTCCTCGGCATGCGCTACGGCAACGCGCAGCAGGAGGCGCCGCCCGATCGCGCCGACCGCGTGATCTTGAAGATGTCGATCGACAACGTAGGAGGACAGTGACATGGAACGCATCGTGATCATCGGAGGGCACGGGAAGGTGGCCCTGCACCTGGCACGGCTGCTCGCCGACCGCGGCGACGAGGCCACCTCCGTCATCCGCAATCCCGACCAGGCCGGCGACATCGAACAGGCGGGCGGGACGCCCCTCGTGCTCGACGTGGAGAACGCCGACACCGACGAGATGGCCGCAGCCTTCGAGGGCGCCGACGCGATCGTGTGGTCCGCCGGGGCCGGCGGCGGCAGCGCCGAGCGCACCTACGCCGTCGATCGCGACGCCGCGCAGCGCGCGGTCGACGCCGCGGCGAAGGCGGGCGTGCGACGGTTCGTGATGGTGTCGTGGATCGGTTCGACGCCCGATCACGGGATCGACCCCGACGACTCGTTCTACGCCTACGCCGACGCGAAGCTCGCGGCCGACGACCACCTGCGGGCGAGCGAGCTGGACTGGACCATCCTCGGCCCGGGCACGCTCACCCTCGACCCGCCGACGGGACGCATCACCACCGCACCGCAGGGCAAGGGCGAGGTCTCGCGCGCCGACGTCGCGGCCGTGGCCGCCGCCGTGCTCGTGCAGCCGGCGACCATCGGGCGCTTCCTCCGCTTCGGCGCCGGGGACACGCTCATCGCCGAGGCCATCGTCGCCGAGCACGCAGGGAGCGACGCATGACCGCCGTCGCCGACCGCGCGCAGACCCTCGTCGGGCTGCACGCCGCCCCCGAGATCCTCCGCGTCGTCAACGTCTGGGACGTCGTGTCGGCGCGGGCCGTCGCGGCGCTTCCCGAGACGAAGGCGCTCGCGACAGCGGGTCATTCGATCGCGGCGACCTTCGGCTACGAGGACGGCGAGAACATCCCCGTCGAGCTCATGCTCGACATGGTCGGACGCATCGTCGCCGCCGTCGACGTGCCCGTCAGCGCGGACCTCGACGCCGGCTTCGGCGATCCGGGCGAGACGACGCGCCGGGCGATCGGCGTCGGCGTCGTGGGCGCCAACGTCGAGGACCGGGTGAAGCCGCTCGCCGAGGCCGTCGCCGCCGTCGAAGCGGTGATCGCCGCCGGTGAGGCGGAGGGCGTCCCCTTCGCGCTCAACGCCCGCACCGACGTGTTCCTGAAGGGTGCGGATCGGCCGCTCGACGACAAGATCGCGGATGCCGTCGAGCGCGGCCGCGCGTTCCTCGCGGCGGGTGCCACCTCGGTGTTCGTGCCCGGGAAGCTCGACGCCGACACCACCCGGCGCCTGGTCGAGGGTCTCGGGGAGCGGAAGCTGAGCGTCATCGGGGTCCCGGGCAACCTCACGGCCGCCGAGTACGAGGCGCTGGGCGTCGCCCGCATCTCGTACGGCCCGCAGACCCAGCGCGTCGCGCTGACGGCGCTCCAGGATCTCGCGATCGACCTCTACGCCGACGGCGTCATCCCGTCGACGGTCCGCGAACTGAACTGACCGCCGCACCGGAGTCCGGGATGCCGCGTCGGCGGTGTTCCGGACTCCCTCGCGTCGTGGTCGGCATCCGCGGGGCGACCGCCGATGTCAGACCTCGTCGTCGTCCTCGTCGACGACGATGACCCCGTCGGGCACCGGGTCGTTCAGGAGCGGCTCGGCCGCGAGGGTGAGGTCGATGGTCGCCCGGAGCAGCCCGCCCAGGGTCTCGGAGCGCAGGAGCTCCATCTGGTCGAGTTCACCCAGCGGCGCGATCGCGGCGACCTGCCAGGCGCGGGGGAGCGGCTCCTCCGACAGCTCGACCTCGGGATCCCAGCGCGTGCCACCATACTGCTGGGCGCGGCCGAGCACGCGCCGCACGATGCGCTCGGCCTCCTCGAGCAGCGGCATCAGCGCGTCGTTCCACTCGAGGTCGGGGAGGGCGCGGACGTCGGCGCGCGGATAGGGCGCGTCGTCGAGCCACTCGACGATCTCGAAGCGCTCGGTCCCGCGCGCCACGATCTGCATCTGCCCCGCCTGGGGGACCACATGGCTGAGCTGCGCCATCGTGCCGAGGGCGAAACGCTGGTCGCCGCCGCCGGTCTCGGAGCCGCGCTCGATGAGCACCACGCCGAAGGCGGGGTCGGTCTCGTCGAGCAGGCGCCCCAGCATGACGAGATACCGCTCCTCGAAGATCCGCAGCGCGAGGGGCGTGTGCGGGAAGAGGACGGCTCCGAGGGGGAACATCGCGGTACCCATGGCCCCAGTCAACCAGCGCCGGGGGACGACGGGGTCGCCACGGCGCCGATCCTCAGGAGGCTTGCGGAGAGGACAGGGATGCCGTCCGGCTCAGTCCTCGGTCTCACGGAGGGTCTCATGCACGCGGTGCAGATCCATCAGGAGCGACCCCGTGAGCACCCAGTGCAGGGTCGAGGGCGTCTGGATCTGCAGGGGGCGGGTGAGCGCGGGCTCGGTGCCGACCGCCCGCTCGGGCCCCGCGTCGAGGGCGAATGCCAACCGCACGTCGTGCGCGGCCCGGTGCAACTGCTCCGCGATCGCGCGGACCGCCGGCTCGTCGACGATGGAGCTCTCGTAACCGTCGTAGACGGCGCGCGTCATGCCGACGGTCTGCGTCACCACCGGCGTGAAGCGATCCAGCAGCGCACCCATCTGCGCGAGCTCCGCGCGGTGCCGGTTGCTGCGGGGGTTCAGGGCCAGCGAGTCGGCTCCCTCGCGGATCGCATCGGCGGCGGCATCCCGGACGGGGCGCAGCAACCGCGCCTCGAGCAGGAGCCCCTCGAGGGATGCCGGGGTCTGCGGCGTCTCGAGGGCGTCGGCGAGGCGCTCGAGGGCCGCGGCCAGCTCGCGTCCGAGGACGTCGACCTTCTCGCGGGCCGCGGGTACGAGCACGGGCGGGACGAGGACGGTGTTGACGACGATGCCGATGGCGGCGCCGATGAGGGTCTCGAGGACGCGGTCGAGGGCGTAGTTCGGGGTCGCGGTGCCGAGGGCGAGCACGAGGAGGGCGCTGATCGCGATCTGGTTCGTCGCGCCCGGCGAGATCCGGGCGGCCCAGGCGACGGCCAGCGCCACCCCCGCCGAGAGGAGCGCCACCCACGGCTGCGACCCGAAGGCGAGGCCGAGGAGGGCGGCGATGAGGACGCCGACGATGACGCCGACGCTGCGTTCGACGGCGCGGGTGAACGACTGGTTGATGCTCGGCTGGACCACGAGGAGCGCCGCGATCGCGGCGAAGATCGGGGGCGGACCCTGCACGAGCCAGCCCGCCAGGAGCCACGCCGCCACGATGGCGAGCGCGGACTTCGCCACTTGGAGCAGGGGGACACGCCGCGGCGCGCGGACGGTGAGACTGCCGCGCACCGTGCGCAGGTCGGGGATGCGCACGGGTCAGTCCTTCCGCGCCACGATGTCTTCGGCGTTGTCGGCGACCCACTCCATGAGGGGGATCACGCGCGTCATGAGATCGCGTCCGCGCGGCGTGAGGGCGTACTCGACGCGGGGCGGGACCTCGGGGTAGGCCGTGCGTTGCACGAGTCCGTCGCCCTCGAGCGTCTTGAGGGTGCTGGCCAGCATCTTCTCGCTGATCCCGGAGATGTTGCGGCGGAGGACGCCCCAGCGCTGCGTGCCGTCGGACAGCGCCAGCAGCACGAGGATGCCCCACTTGCCCATCACGTGATCGAGCACGGTGCGGGTGGGGCAGCCGTCGGTGAAGATTTCTGGGTTGCGGCCGCGCAGATCGGCAAGACTGACGCTCATGTGAGTACCTAACCGGAAAGTGGGTACCTGCATTCCGGAATGCAGGCGCGCGGCCGCCGTTGCACGAGGCGTACCGATCGAAAGGACACTCCCATGACTCTCCTCGTCACCGCCGCCTCCGGACACCTCGGCCGTCTCGTCGTCGACGCTCTCCTCGAGCGCGGCGTCGCGGCATCCGACATCGTCGCCGGCGTCCGCACGCCCGCGAAGGTGGACGACCTCGCCGCGCGCGGCGTCGGCGTCGTCGAGCTCGACTACTCCCGCCCCGAGACCCTCGCCGCAGCCTTCGCGGGCGTCGACCGCGTGCTGCTGATCTCCGGGACCGACGCCGACCGCGTGACCGGGCACCGCAATGTCATCGACGCGGCGCGCGCGGCCGGCGTGGAGCGCCTCGTCTACACCAGCGCTCCGCGCGTCGACCAGGTCGATTACGCGCTCGGCGCCGATCACAAGGCCACCGAGGAGGCGATCGCCGCGTCGGGCCTGTCGGCGACGGTCCTGCGTCACAACTGGTATACCGAGAACTACCTGGATGCCGTGGCCCGCGCGTCCGACACCGGCGAGATCGTCGCGGCCGTCGGCGACGCGCGTGTCGCCAGCGCGAGCCGTCGCGACTACGCGGCGGCGGCGGCGATCGCCCTGACCACCGACGAGCTCGCCGGACGCACCCTCGAGGTCGGCGGAGATGTGGCGTGGACCTACGACGACCTCGCCGCGGCCGCGAGCGAGGTGCTCGGCCGTCCGGTGACGTACACGGCGGTGACGCTCGAGCAGCTGGAGGCCGGCCTGCAGGCGGCGGGCCTGGATGCCGGGACGGCGGCGTTCGTCGCGGGGATCGACGACGCCATCGCGCGCGGTGCGCTCTCGCAGACCGACGGCACGCTGTCGGAGCTGATCGGTCGCCCGACCACCCCGCTGGTCGACGGACTCCGCGAGGGCCTCGCCGCCCGCTAGCCCCTCGTCCCTCGCGTGAGTCGCCGGGATTCGTCGCTTCTGCGCCTGTGGAGGCGACGGTTCTCGGCGGTTCACGCGTTCTCGAGGGCGGTCAGGCGGCGCTGGCGCATCGCCAGGAAGAGCGGGAACGTGAAGGCGAACGCCGTCACGCCGGAGAGCACGATGTACAGCCACGCGAAGCGCATGCCGAGCCGCCGCGCCTCGACGATCACGAAGACGCTCCCGGCGATCGCCACGACGAGCAGGTCGATCGTGATCGACGACACCGCGGGTCCGCTCGTGACGAGATCCCCGATGAAGTCGCGCATCTGCACGATGGCGAAGGCGTTGAAGGTCCAGGTGCCGACCAGACCGGCGACGGACAGGACGAGGAACGCGACCGCGGTCGGCGACCAGTGGCGTCGGATTTCGCTCATGTCGCGATCCTGCCCCAGCGCCGGTGTCGGCGGAGGGGGCTAGCGTCGAGGCATGGATGCCGACACCGCACGGCGCGTGCTGGAGGAACGGGAGCGGGAGATCGCTCACCGCCTCTCCCGCCTGCACGACGACGAGGAGAGTCTTCGTCACGACCGCGCCGACGCAACAGCCGACGATGAGCACGACCCCGAGGGATCGACGCTGTCGGGGGAGTGGGCCCAGGTCGACGCGCTGCGTCGCGGAGCCGAGGCCGAACGCGCCGAGATCCGCGCTGCGCGCGAGCGCGTGGCATCCGGGACCTTCGGGGTGTGCGAGCGGTGCGGCCGGCCCATCGCGGACGCCCGCCTGGAGGCGCGGCCGTTCGCGCGGCGGTGCATCGACTGCGCGCGGTAGTCGCGCGGCGCGACGGGCGGACGGGGGCGCCTAGGCTCGACGTGTGGAACCCCTGCTGATCGTGCTGCTGTTCGCCAACGCCGTCTTCAACGCCGTCGTCTGGCCGCGCTTCTACCCGCGCATCGCGAAGGACCCCCGGGCGCGGGATGCCGCGGGCAAGCCGACGGCGTTCCTCATCGTGCACACCGTGCTCATCGCGGTCGCCCTCGTGCTCGCCCTCGCGTCCGTGCTCGCCGCGATCGCCGCGATCGTGAGCTGACCGGGCCCCGGTTGAGGCCTTTCGGTAGACTGGCCGCGCGGGTTCGCCCGCCGCACCTCGTGCATCTACCTACCGGACCGGCAAGGCGGCACTGCCCCACGCCCCGGAGATCCTCATGCACCACCCCGCCCCCGTCGTCGACCGACCGTTGATCCACCACACCGGATTCTGGTACTTCCCGGTCGCGTTCGTCGCTCGACTGCCGTTCGCGATGATGACCGTCGGCGTCCTCGCCCTCGTCGTCGCCCTGCGCGGCTCCGTGGCGCTCGGCGGGCTCACCTCCGCCGCCGTCGGCCTCGGCGTCGTCGTCGCGGGCCCCGTGCTCGGCGACCTCGCCGACCGTCACGGCCAGCGGCGCGTGCTCGTCCCGGTGGGGGTGGCCAACGGCATCCTGCTCGCGCTCTTCCCGCTCGTGGTGGCATCGGCCCCCGGTGAGGCGCTGCTGCTCATCGTCGCGACGGCGATCGGTCTCACCGGCCCGCAGACCGCCGCGATGTCGCGGAGCCGCGTGATGGCCCTCATCGGCGACCGGGTGCGCCCCGAGCGCCGTGAGCGCACCTTCTCGCGTGCGATGGCGTACGAGTCGGCCGCAGACGAGACCGCCTTCGTCATCGGCCCCTTCGTCGTCGGCGTCCTCGCCGCGCTCGTCGCCCCCTGGGCGCCCATCATCGGCGCCGCGGTGCTGAGCTTCGTCTTCGTCACCGCGTTCGCGCTGCACCCGACCGGACGGGCCGTACCCGAACGGTCGGAGCGCGAGGAGATGGCGCCCTTCCGTGACGTGCTGCACCCCCGCATGCTCGTGCTGATCGCGGCCGTCTTCGGCGTCGGACTGTTCTTCGGTTCCACGCTGACCTCGCTGACCGCGTTCATGGAGGCCCAGGGCGCACCCGAGGCGGGGGCGCTGCTCTACGGCGTGATGGGCGTCGGCTCGGCCGTCTTGGCCCTGGCCGTCGCGGCCCTGCCCGCGCGCTTCGCGCTGCGCTGGCGCCTGGTGCTGTTCGCGGCGATCCTCACCGCGTCCGCGGGGGCGTACACGGTCGGCGGATCCGTGGTCACCGTCACGATCGTGCTGTGCCTCATGGGCATCGGCGTCGGGCCCTCGCTCGTGACGCTGTTCAGCCTCGCCGGTCACCGCTCCCCGCGCGGACGAACCGCCTCGACCATGACCCTGCTCGCCTCCGCGCTGACCCTCGCCCAAGCGGTGTCGTCGGCGGTGACCGGCGCGATCGCCGAGGACGTCTCGGTGGCCACGGCGATGCTTCTCCCCGCGGGCGCGGCGCTGCTCGTGCTCGCCATGGCGGCGGTCAATGCGTCGTCTGCGCCGCGGTGGGACGCCGCCCCGCTCACCGTGTGAGCCCGCGTCCGCCCGGACCTCACGCCGGGAGCGGGTAGCGACGGCGCAGGATCAGCCTCTGCGCGAGCGTCCACACGGTGGTCACCGCGAGATAGAGGCCGGCGGCCAGAGGCACGAACACCGCCACCACAGCCGTGGTGAACTGCAGCGCGCCGACCATCGCGCCCGTCCAGGCCGGCGCGGAGGGGTCGACCGCGGGCCGGAGCAGGCGTCGGGTGAGCTCGGCGACCCCGGCGATCACGACGACGATCCCGCCGATCACGGTGGCCGTGGCGGCATCCACCGTTCCCGTCGAGAGGGCGGAGACCAGGCTGCGTCCGAGGGGGACACCCCAGAGGTCGTGCGCGAGGAGGAGGTTCGCGTGTCCGCCGACGACGGGATGCAGGAACACCGCGTACAGCAGCCCCACCACCGGAGCCTGCGCGAGCAGGGGCAGGCAGCCGCCGAACGGGGAGGCACCCTCGTCGCGGTAGAGCTGCATCGTCTCACTCTGCAGACGTTCCGGGTTCTTCCGCCACCGCTCCTGCAGGGCGCGCAGCTGCGGGGCGAGGCGCGCGCGTGTCTGCTCGGCGCGCGCCTGCGACACGCCCACGGGGATGAGGAGCATCCGCACGATCACGGTCACGGCGACGACCGCGAGGGCGGCGGCGGCGCCCGGCACGAGCGGGTCGAAGACGGCGGCGAGCGCGAGCAGAGCGCGGGTGGTCATGTCGAGGAGGAAAGCGAGGGGAGGAAGGGCGAAGAGGTCCACGGGGCGTCCAATCGGTGCGTCGATCACGGCGGGGATCGGTCGCGGGGCGCGGTCGACGGCAGGAGCCGGGCGGGCGCGGGCGACCGGCGTCGCAGTCCGCGGAGAACGCCGGAGGATGCCGCGGGACGCGGCAGGGCGGTCGGGATCAGGCGACGCGGATCGTGCGCCCCGGCGCCCGCGGGCGCGGGTGGCCGGCGGCATCGGGATCGCTCTGGGCGATCGGTGCCGAGGGATCGGCGGGCCGGGGACTCGGCGGCGCCGTGGCGGCCAGGAGCGCCGGGAGGACGACGAGCACGATCACGGCGGTGACGACGACCGCCGCGGCCAGGACGACCGCCAGCAGCGGTGTCCCCCCTCCGGGTGTCACTGCCAGCTCGGCGGAGGCGAGCACGAGGTTGAGCGCGGCGATCATCGATGCGATCACACGCTCACCCCCGGAAGTCTCGTGGTCCCACGGTAGCAGCGGGCCGCTCGCTACGCTGTCGCCATGACCACCCTCGTCCTCACCATCGTCGGCGACGATCGCGCCGGGCTCGTGTCCTCCGTCGCCGACATCGTGGACGCCCACGGCGGCAACTGGGAGAACAGCGAGCTCGCCGAACTGGCGGGAGCTTTCGCCGGCATCGTCGAGGTCTCGATCGCCGCCGACGGCGCCGACGCCCTGCGTGCCGCTCTCGAGGGGCTGGCCGGAACGCTCGCCGTCACGGTGCACGCCGGAGCTGCCGCCGCCGCCTCAGCCGCGGCCGCGCGCACGGTGACGTTCGACGTGGTCGGAAACGACCGCCCCGGTATCGTGCGCGAGCTGTCGACCGCACTGAGCGCGCAGGGCGCGAGTATCGAACGCATGTCGACGCAGACGACGGATGCCGCGATGGCCGGCGGACGCCTGTTCGAGGCCTCGATCACGGCGACGCTCGCTGCGACCGTCGTCATCGACGACCTGGTGGCGGAGCTGGAGAGGTTGGCGACGGAGATCCAGGTCGACGTCACCCTGTCCGACGAAGCCTGACCTCTCGGTGCGGCATCCCGGTGGCGCGTACGTTCCGGATGTCGGGTGCCAGGACCGGGGCGCCGACGCGAAGCGACCGGGTGGGGCTCAGAGCGGTCGCGTCGCGGTCCGTCGTCCCCGTCCGATGAGGCGCGCGATCCCGCGCCACCCGAGCAGGAACAGCGCGAGCGTGACGGCCGCGACGATGACGAACGCCATCGCGACGCCCTGACCGCTGACGGCACGCAGCACCATGCCGAGGATCACCGTGACGGCCCAGACGGGCAGCCCCGTGCGGACGAGCGCGACCGGGCCGCGCCACGCCCGTGACACCAGCCAGCCGACGAGGAGGGCGACGAGGAAGGGCCAGACCGTCGTCGCGAGCCCCGAACCGAACGGCCCGAGCACGTCGCCGTCATGGGTCGCCCGCCCGATGGCGGCGAAGACGGTCACGAGGATGGCGTCCACGAGGAGAGCGAGGGCGGCGGGGGAGCGGCGGGTCGATGGCACGCCTCCATTCTCGCCCTCTCGCGGGCCCGCCTATCGACGACGTATCGACTCCCGCAGACGCCGGGGCAACACGCCGCGCGATGGGCTGGTGCTTCGTCGACCCGGAGGTTCTCATGACAGATCGCCGCGCACCGCTGCTCACCCCCGCCCGCGTGCTGGGCGCCACGGGGGTCTTGGCCGTGACGGCCGCGCTCACGCTCGCGCCGCGCTCGATCGCGTGGCCGGCGCGCTCCCTCGCCCTCGATGTGCTCGACCGGCTCCCGCCGGTGTGGACCGAGGCGCTCTTCGGCGGGGGGATCGACGTGGCCTTGAACGTCGGATTCTTCATCCCCCTCGGTGCGGCGGTCGCGCTGCTGCTCCCGCTGCGGTGGGCGCCGGCATCCGTGGTCCTGGGGGCGGCGGTGTCGGCCACGATCGAGATCGCGCAGACCGTCGTCCCCGGGCGCGTGCCGGACTCGAGCGATGTCGTGGCCAACACCGCCGGAGCACTGATCGGAACGGTCGTGGTCGTCGGGGGCCGGCTGCTCGCACGTCGGTGACGCGCGCGCCGCTCGCGCCGCGATCAGCGCGGCAGACGAAGCCGCGCGTGAAGGCCCCCGCCCTCGCGCGGCCAGAGTTCGAGCACTCCGTCATGCGCACGCGCGACCGAGGCGACGATCGCGAGGCCCAGCCCCGTGCCGTCCCCACGCCCGCGCGTCCGGCCGGCGCCGCGCACGAACGGCTCCGGGAGCGTGGCGACGAGGGCGTCCGTGAGCGCAGCCCCGGTGTTGGCGACGTCCACGAACACCTCGGCGGCATCGCTGTGCACGCCCACGCGCACCCAGCCGCCCGGGGCGTTGTGCACGACGGCGTTGCGCACGAGGTTGGTCACCGCTTGGGCGAGGAGCGTCTCGTCGCCATGGGCCGTCACCTCCGAGGCGGTCTGCGCCGTCAGCGCGACACCGGCGTCGTGAGCGCTGGGCTGCGCCTCGACGACGGCCGCCCCGACGACGGAGCCGACATCGACGGAGCCGCGCGGCAGAGGCGTCGTGCTGCCGGCGCGCGACAGCAGGAGCAGCGCTTCGGTGAGTCGGATCGCACGTTCGTTGGTGGTGTCGAGCCGGTCGAGGAGCGTGTCGATGTCGACCCCGGCCGGATCGGCACGCGCCACCTCCAGCAGGGTGCGCATCGTCGCGTGGGGCGTGCGCAGCTCGTGCGACGCGTTCGCGGCGAACCGCTTCTGCTCGCGGAGGGTCTCGCCGACACGTTCGAGCATCGCGTCGAAGGTGTCGGCCAGATCGGTGAGCTCGTCGCGTCGGCCGGGCTGGGCGACGCGCCGTTCCAGATCGCCGCCCTGCACGGCGCGGGCGGTGTCGGTGATGCGGGTGAGAGGCCGCAGCATGATGCCCGACACGACCCACCCGCCGCCGAGGCCGACGACAGCGAGGCCCGCCACCGTGTACCAGGCGTATCGCACGAAGGCCTCCGTCAAGTCTCCGCGCGCGGGGGTGAACGCGCCGCTGTCGGAGAAGAGGTTCCCCTCCGGCAGGAAGCGCAGCACGAGGAATCCGAGCGAGAAGACGGCGACACCGACGATCACGACGAACGCGGCGTAGCTCAGCGTGAGCTTGACGCGCACCGACAGGCCGGGTGCGCGCTCACCCATCGAGCGGACCCATGCGGTAGCCGACGCCCGGAACCGTCTGAATGAGCCAGGGCTCGCCGAGGCGCTTGCGGAGCGTGGAGATGGTGATGCGCACGGCGTTCGTGAACGGGTCGGCGTTCTCGTCCCACGCGCGCTCCAGCAGCGCCTCGGCGCTGACGACCCCGCCCCTCGCGGTCATCAGCACCTCCAGCACCGCGAACTGCTTCCGCGTCAGCGAGACGTATCGACCGTCGCGGTATACCTCGCGGCGGAACGGGTCGAGGCGGATGCCGTCCTGGTCGAGCACCGGTGGGGCGGAGGCCGCAGGGCGTCGGGCGAGAGCCCGGAGGCGCAGCACGAGCTCGCGCAGCACGAAGGGTTTGGTCAGGTAGTCGTCGGCGCCGCTCTCGAACCCCGACGCCTTGTCGTCGAGGCGGTCGGCCGCGGTCAGCATCAGGACGCGGGGCGCGGTTGCGCGAGCAGCCAGGTCCCGCGCGATCTCGTCGCCGTTCGGGCCCGGGATGTCGCGGTCGAGCACCACGACGTCGTACGCGGTGTAGCCGAGCAGTTCGAGAGCGGTGTCGCCGTCGCCGGCGATATCCGCGGCGATCGCCTCGAGCCGGAGGCCGTCGCGGATCGCCTCGGCGAGGAAGGGTTCGTCCTCGACGATCAGCACGCGCATCCCGTCATCGTAGGCGGGCGGGGATATCGCCGACGTATGCGTCGGTAGCGTGGACGCATGCCGACGCGACTTCTGCTCCTCGCCGACACGCACGTGCCGAAGAGGGCCCGGGCTCTCCCCACGGCGGTGCGGCGGATGGCATCCCGGGCCGATCTCATCGTGCACGCCGGCGACTGGGTCGAGGAGAGCGTGCTCGACGATCTGTCGGCGATCGGACCCGTGCTGGGGGTCTGGGGCAACAACGACGGGGACGGCCTGCGGACGCGCCTGCCCGAGGTGGCCCGTGCCGAGATCGACGGGGTGCGCCTCGCCGTGGTGCACGAGACGGGCGCCGCCGCGGGGCGGGAGAAGCGGATGGATGCCGCCTACCCCGACACGGACGTACTCGTGTTCGGGCACAGCCATATCCCGTGGGACTCGCTGACCCCCGCGGGACTGCGGCTGCTCAACCCCGGCTCGCCCACCGATCGGCGCCGCCAACCGGCGTGCACGGTCATGACGGCGACGCTGTCGGACGGCGCCGTCCGCGATGTCCTCCTGCACGAGGTCTCGCGCGACTGACCGTGACCGGTCCGGACGGGACTATCGCCGTCGTATGCCCGGCGGCATACGCCCCGGCAACGGTCGTCGCGATCGACTGGCGGCATGCGTTCGTCCCGGTCTCCACGCCCCGTCCGTCGTCGCCTCCTCGTGCTGCTCGTCGGCGCCGGCGGGGCGATCGTCGTGCTCATCGTCGCCCTCGTCGTCCTGTCGTCGATGACCGCGTCGTCGTTCGTCGCCGGGATCAGCGCTGCGGTTCCGTTCCCGCCGACCGAGGCCGACGGCATGATCCCGGATGCCGAGCGGCTGACGCCGGCCGATGACGGGCGTCCGGCAGTGGGACGCCTCGACGCCGAGCTTCTCGAGGCGTTGCGGGCCGCGGCGGAGGTGGCCGACGACGACGGGATCTCGTTCGACATCACCAGCGGATGGCGAAGTGAGGCCTATCAGCGCTGGCTCCTGCAGGAGGCGATCCGCACCTACGGCAGCGAGGAGGTGGCTCGCGAATTCGTCGCGACTCCCGAGCAGTCCAGCCACGTGACCGGGCACGCGGTCGACATCGGATCGCTGGACGCCCAGCTGTGGATCATCGAGCACGGCCGCGAATGGGGCCTCTGCCAGACCTATGCGAACGAGAGGTGGCATTTCGAACGGGCGACGACGGACGGCGGCGAGTGTCCGCCGCCGCTCGCGGATGCGCGCGGGTGACGGCGCCCGCCCGAAGGTGCACCCGCGTGCGTCGAGGGGTTGGCCTTCTCACCGCCCTCGCTCACCGCGCTCTCGAACAAGCCCGGCCGCGGATCACGACGGCGCCGCGCCCTGGAGGACACGGCGCCGTCGTTCGACGGGGATCACTCCGCGTTGAGGTGGCGCGCCGCCGAGGTCATCGGGCATTCGAACGGGTCGCGGGCAGCGAGGCCCACCCGGTTGAGGTAGCGGATGACGATCCCGTAGGACTGGAACAGCGTCGTCTCGACGTAGGGCACGTCCAGCGTCGCGCAGTGCTCGCGCACGATGACGCGGGCGCGGCTGAGGTGCGGGCGCGGCATGTTCGGGAACAGGTGGTGCTCGATCTGGTAGTTGAGGCCGCCCATGAGCCACGTGGCCCACCAGCCGCCAGAGACGTTGCGCGAGGTGCGCACCTGCTTGCTGAAGAAGTCGAGCTTCGCGCCGGGCTCGATGACCGGCATCCCCTTGTGGTTGGGCGCGAAGGACGCGCCCATGTAGATGCCGAATACGGCGACCGAGACGCCGAAGAACGCGAACGCGAGGCCCACCGGCAGGAAGACGAAGATCGGGGCGATGAAGATCGTGTGGCGCAGGGCGAGCAGGCCGAGCTCCTTCCAGCGGTCCTTGTTCTCGCCGCGCGAGAGCAGGTGGCGGAGCGCCAGGACGTAGAGATTGATGCCCTCGAAGGCCAGCAGCGGGAAGAAGAGATAGCCCTGGCGCTGCGTGATCCAGCGCTGCACGCCGCGCGCCTTGGCGGCGTCGACGTCGAGGAACGAGATCGTGTCGATCTCGATGTCGGGGTCTTTGCCGACGCGGTTCGGGTTGGCGTGATGCCGGGTGTGCTTCGATGCCCACCACGAGCGGCTCATGCCGACGATGCCGTTGCCGATGAAGAGGCCGAGGCGGTCGTTGGCGGGGCCGGAGGCGAAGATCTGCCGGTGGGCGGCCTCGTGCGCGAGGAAGGCGACCTGCGTGAACAGGATGCCGAGGACCGCGGCGATGATGAGCTGGAACCAGCTGTCGCCGAGGAGGATGAACCCGGTGATGCACCCGGCGAAACCGAGCACGATCGCCGCGGCGACACCCGCGTAGAACCGCGGGGTGCGGACGAGCAGCCCGCTCTCGCGGACGACCTGCGACAGCTCCGTGTAGGCCTTGGTGATCGGGGGGAATTCCTTGGTTCCGGAATAGGTCTGACGTACGGGGCCGAGGCGGGACTCGGCGACGGGGGTAGCGATCTGCTGCTCCTCGGGTGTGCGTTCTGCGGGAGTCGGGCCGACGGCTTCCCGACCCGTGGTTCACATTACGGGTCGCCGTATAAAGGCCCCGGAATACATCCACATGTGCAGGAGCCTCACGGGAAACGGAAACATCCGCGCGTGCGAGTGCGCCCGTGACGGCCGGGCCACCGCTTGCCCGGGAACGACGAAAGCCGGGGCGTCGCGTCGGCGACGCGCCCGGCTTTCGCGCGGAGGAGCGGAGCTCAGAGGGGGCGGATGTTCGCCGCCTGCATGCCCTTGGGGCCCTGCTCAGCGTCGAACTCGACCTTCTGGGCCTCGGTGAGCTCCTTGAAGCCGTTGCCCTGGATCGCGCTGAAGTGCGCGAACAGGTCGGCCGAGCCGTCATCGGGAGCGATGAAGCCGTAGCCCTTTTCGGAGTTGAACCATTTCACGGTGCCAGTGGCCATCGTGTTCTTCCTTTATTCATGTTGGGCCGCAGGTGCGGCCGTGGGTGCCGCTCCGACGCGTGCGGAGCGGACGGGGACGCCGCGGCACCGAATCGGTGACGCGGACGCGGTGCCCATCGACCGCGGCCTGAGCCGCGCCGACGGACGCATGGACGCCGAGGTTCTCGCCGAGCGGACCTTGGGCTTCGTAGCCCGAGGTGGCCGCGCCGACGAAACCGGCGTAGTCGGATCCGGCCGTCGCGACGTAGACGTCGAGGTCGGCCTGGCGCCACGACAGTGGCGAGGGGTGAAGCAGAGACACGGGAACTTTCCGCGAGTGCGACGCGAGGACCGAGGCCGTCGAGCGAGGCACGCGATGGGTGAGGGAGGGAGTGCTGTCGGAAACGGCTCGGCGCCGTGCGCCCGGCATCTCAGCGATGAGGCGGGCGTCGATGAAGCAAGTCCCAGAACGAATACCTTCACGCTAGCACGGATGCCCGAACGGCGCCCGGGAAGTTTCGGCGGCCGGCGCGGTGCGCTGCACTGGGGGCATGGCATCCACCGATCCGGCCGCGTCCGACGACGAGCGCTGGCTGGTCATCGACGGCAGGCGGTGGCGTCGGACGGACCCGTCGCTTCCGGAGGATCTCGCTGCGGCCCTGCGCTCCCACCTGGGGAGGGCGCGTGCCGCGGTGCGCGTGGCGAAACGCGACGGCGATGACGACGCCACGGCCGACGCCCGCCGTCGCGTGGGGCTGGCCAAGGCCGGCTTGGGCGAACGGGGGCCGACCTGGTGGGACGACGAGGTCGCGGCGCGGCTGTCGCGGGCGCGCGAGGCTCTGGCCGAGCTCGACCGCCTCGCCCCTCCGAGAGCAGACGGTGCGCCTGCCGTCAACACGTAGCGCGTCGAGGATCGAACCGCTGGGCTGGGACCTCCACGATCGAGGGAGAGTCATGTCATCCACTGTTTCCGAGCTGGAGAAGCTCAACGAACTGCTGAAGAAGTTCCGCTTCGCCATGGTCACCACGCGGGCCGAGAACGGCGACCTGCACGCTCACCCTCTCACCGTGCAGGAGACCGAGTCCGACGGAGACCTCTGGTTCATCGTCGGGACGCACGCCTCCGCCGTCGAGCACGTGCGTCGGGACCCGAAGGTGGGGTTGTCGTTCAGCACCGACGGCACGTGGCTGTCGCTCGCGGGGGAGGCCGAGGTCGTCGACGACCTCGCCAAGCTCAAGGAGCTGTGGTCGACGAGCGTCGAGGCGTGGTTCCCGGACGGCCCCGAAGCGCCGGGCGTGACGCTGCTGAAGGTCTCGACCTTGACGGGGGAGTACTGGGGCAGCGCGGGTGGGCGCATCGCGACGGCGATCGCGCTCGTGACGTCGAAGGTGACGGGTGACCGCCCGCGCGGCGGCGAGAACGAGACGTTCGACCTGACCGACTGACGACCCGACCGGGGCGGTGCCGATCCACCGGCACCGCCCCGACCCGCGGGTGCGGGGAGAGGCGGCCTCAGCCGCCGGAGGGGTTGTCGACGGGGGTGTCGTCGTCGTCGGTCGTGGGAACCGACGGAGCGTCGGCGGTCTCGAGCTCGTCGGGCTCGTCGGCGGTGTCGGGGGTGCGTTCGGCGAAGGTGTCCATGACGGCACCCGACCACTCGTCCGATCCAGGCGCACGGGCCTTGCGCGCAACGGTTCATCGTGAGAGCGCAAGCCCCCGAGTCGGGCCCCGGCGCTTTGCGACGATGACGGCATGTCACGACCCG
Source organism: Microbacterium sp. NPDC007973 (assembly GCF_042958465.1). Lineage (NCBI taxonomy): Bacteria > Bacillati > Actinomycetota > Actinomycetes > Micrococcales > Microbacteriaceae > Microbacterium > Microbacterium sp. NPDC007973. The sequence continues at coordinate 35,652 of NZ_JBIBJJ010000001.1, read as the reverse complement.
AAGTGCGTTCCAAGCCCTGCGCGTATTGCGGCCGCCCGTTCAGCGACCGCAAGCGCTGGAGCGGACGCGATCAGTGGGACCAGGTGCTGTACTGCTCGCGCGGATGCCGGTCGAAGGCCGCAGCTCAGAGGCGCAGCGCATGAAGGCCGCGCTGATCCTGGCGACCCAGCAGTTCGCCGAGCACCCGGCGTACGTCGACGACGAGGTCGAGGAGTTCTTCTTCATCGAGTCGGCACCGCGGTTCGCGAAGCTGCCGTACCACCGGCACAAGATCGTGCTGCTGGTGTCGGCCATGCGGCACACCGCGGCGCGGCTGGAGGCCGAGGGCCGGACCGTGCGGCGCATCACCCTCGACGATGACCTGACGTTCAAGGCGGGCCTCGAACGCCTGCTGAAGAAGCACCACGTGTCGCGGTTGACCTGGATGAGCGACCCGAACCGTCCCGTCGACGAGCGCATCGCGCGGATCTGCGCCGACCACGACGTCGACACGGACGTGCTCCCGGACGGGCTCTTCCTCACGCCCGAGGAGGACGTGGACGGCTGGTTCGCGGAACACCCCACGCCGCTCATGGAGGACTTCTACCACTGGCAGCGCCGGCGCACCGGCATCCTGATGGACGGCGGGAAGCCCGCGGGGCGTCGCTGGAACTTCGATGCCGACAACCGTAAGGCCCTGCCGAAGAAGGGCGTCGAGATCCCGCCCCTGCCGCAACTCGAGCATGACGAGCTCACCCGCGCGGTGATCGCGGAGGTCGACGAACTCTTCCCCGAGCACCCGGGCGCGGCGGAGGAGTTCTGGCTCCCCGTGACGCCCGAGGACTCCCGCGACTGGCTCGACGTCTTCGTCGCCGAGCGACTGCACGACTTCGGCCGCTACGAGGACGCGATGAAGGCCGACGAGCCGTTCCTCTTCCACGCGATCATCTCGCCGATGCTGAACATCGGGCTTCTGACGGTCGAGGAGGTGGTCGCCGCAGCCACCCGCACGGACGCCCCGTTGGCATCCGTCGAGGGGTTCATCCGCCAGGTGATCGGATGGCGCGAGTACATGCGCGGCATGTACCGGGCACACCCGAAGCTCGAGCACGTGAACGCGCTGCACCTCGAGCAGCGGATCCAGAAGTACTGGTATTCGGGGGAGCGGATGCCGAAGGACCTGCCGATCCCGGTGCGCACGGTGCTGGAGCGCGTGCACCGGTGGGGGTATGCGCACCACATCGAGCGGCTGATGGTGCTGGGCAACTGGTTCCTGCTCCAAGGCTACGCGCCGCGGCAGGTGAACGCGTGGTTCCTCGCGCTGTTCGTTGACGCGTACGACTGGGTGATGGTGCCCAACGTCATGGGCATGAGCCAATTCGCCGACGGCGGGTTCGTCGCCACCAAGCCCTACGTCTCGGGCGGGGCGTACCTGCAGAAGATGGGCTCGTGGTGGCCGTCGGCGCAGGATGCCAAGGACTCGGCGTTCACCGAGGCGTACTGGGACTTCCTCGAGCGGCACGAAGACGTGCTGGCCGGCAACCACCGGCTGGGGCTCGCGCTGGCGCAGATGAGGAAGCGGCGCGACGCGAAGCAGTAGCGAGGGGTGCCGGTCCTCGACGGGCTCGCGGAGCGGAGGTGGCTGAGCCTGTCGGAGCCACCGGGTGCCGTGTCGGGCCCGGTCCCTTCGACAGGCTCAGGGACCTCTGCCGCGGCCCTTCGGCGGGCTCAGGACCGGGGTGGTCGCTGAGCCCGCCGTCGCGACCGCGCGATCAGCTCTTGAGCTTGTTCAGCGACGAGCCCTTGTGCGCCGCGGTCGAGCCCGACTTCTCCGACTTCACGATGTAGGCCGGGTCGTCCTCGGACGCCGTGAACTTCTGGCCGTCGTGCTGGAAGTCCTTCGTCTTCTTCTCGACGACCTCGCCCTGGGTCTTGCCCTGCGGGGTGTCCCAGCTGACGCGATCGCCCTTCGACAGATCCTTCGACATGTCATGTCCCTTCGGTTCGTGTGGGGCCATGGTTTCGAGGCCGCGGCGACGTCCGCGGGGGATTGACAGCCCCCGGACAGTAGGTGCTTCGCGCGCGAAGCGCAACACCCCCTCGATGTCGGAGGGGGTGCGTAGCGTCGGCGTGGGCCTTTCGTTTCGCGGCCCACGACGTGAGGAGAGCCATGACCGAGCCGACCACCACGAACGGCGGCGCACCCGTCGCCAGTGACGAGCATTCGCAGAGCGTCGGAGCCGATGGCTCGATCGCGCTGACCGACCACTACCTGATCGAGAAGCTCGCGCAGTTCAATCGCGAGCGTGTCCCCGAGCGCGTCGTGCACGCAAAGGGCGGCGGAGCGTTCGGCACCTTCCGCACGACCGGCGACGTCTCGGCCTACACCCGGGCTGCGTTGTTCCAGCCCGGCGTCGAGACCGAGATGCTGGCGCGCTTCTCGTCGGTCGCCGGCGAGCAGGGCAGCCCCGACACGTGGCGCGACCCCCGCGGTTTCTCGCTGAAGTTCTACACGACCGAGGGCAATTACGACCTCGTCGGCAACAACACCCCCGTCTTCTTCGTCAAGGACGGCATCAAGTTCCCCGACTTCATCCGGTCGCAGAAGCGCCTCCCCGGCAGCCACCTGCGCGACAACACCATGCAGTGGGATTTCTGGACGCTCTCACCCGAGAGCGCCCACCAGGTCACGTGGCTCATGGGCGACCGCGGCATCCCGGCGTCCTGGCGGCACATGAACGGCTACGGCTCGCACACCTACCAGTGGATCAATGCCGACGGCGAACGGTTCTGGGTGAAGTACCACTTCCACACCGACCTCGGCCACAAGACGCTCACGCAAGACGAGGCGGATCAGATCGCGGGCCAGGACGCCGACTTCCACATCCGCGACCTGTACGCGGCGATCGAGCGGGGCGAGTTCCCCACGTGGACGCTGAAGGTGCAGATCATGCCCTACGAGGATGCCAAGACCTACCGCTTCAACCCGTTCGACCTGACCAAGGTGTGGCCGCACAGCGACTACCCCGAGATCGAGGTCGGCACGATGGAGCTGAACCGCAACCCGGGCAACTACTTCGCCGAGATCGAGCAGGCGGCCTTCGAGCCGTCGAACTTCGTGCCCGGCATCGACGGCAGCCCCGACAAGATGCTGCAGGCGCGCATCTTCAGCTACGCCGACGCGCACCGCTACCGCGTCGGCACCAACTACCAGCAGCTGCCGGTGAACCGTCCGCACACCGAGGTGCATTCGTACTCGAAGGAGGGCGCGATGCGCTACGAGTACAACCCGCCCGAGGTGCCCGTCTACGCGCCGAACTCGGTGGGCGGACCCGCGGCCGACCCGCGACGCGCCGGCGACGGCGGCTGGCACAGCGACGGCGAACTCGTGCGGTCGGCGGCGACGCTGCACCCCGAGGACGACGACTGGGGTCAGGCGGGTGCCCTCGTGCGCGAAGTCATGTCGGCCGAGGAGCGCGACCGCCTTGTCGAGACGATTGTCGGGCACGTCGGGGGAGTGACCCGCAAGGACGTCCGCGATCGTGCCGTGCAGTACTGGAAGAACGTGGATGCCGAGACCGGATCGCGCGTCGAGGCGGGCCTTCCGCCGCTCGAGGACTCGACCGCTCCCGGCGAGCAGCTGAGCGAGCCGAACCCCGACGGCGACCTCGTGGGAACGGACGTCGCCGGCACCATCTGAGTCGGTACCGTCGACGGCGAACGCGCCGGTCCCCTCGGGGGCCGGCGCGTTGGCGTCCGTGCGGTCCCGCCGGGGCGGGGCGTCAGAGAGCGGCGCGATCCGTGCGCGTGAGGCGCCAGCGGGAGGCCAGCACTCCGGCGATCAGCGCTCCCGCGCCCCCCGCGATCATGTCGCCGATGGTGTCGTCGTACGTGACGAAGATGGCGTCGGTGATGAAGCGGTAGCCGAACCACTCGACCATCTCCCACACGGCGCTGAGCGCGAGCCCCGCCGTCGTGGCGACGAGGATCGGCGTTCGGCGTCGGCCGGTCGGCTCGATCACCCGAGCGTCGTCGAGGAGCACGAGCGCGACGGCGGCCAGCACTCCCGTGCACACGGCGTGGACGATCAGATCCCATCCCGTCCACGCACGGTACAGGTCGATGACGTTGCTGCCGGCCGCGACGAACACGGTGACGCACGTGACGAGGTCGAGTCCGGAGCGCAGGCCGATCATGCGCGACAGCATCACCGCCGGCAGCGACATCGACAGCACGGCGAAGTCCGTGAACGGCAGGGCGAACAGCGAGACGATCACGATCACGATCGCCGCCGCGCGCACCGCGTCGGCGAGCCAGTCGGTGACGCTGCGCGGCGGGCGCTTGAGGTTGGCGTACATCGCCGAGAGCAGCGGCATCCGCTGCTCTTCGGACGGCGCGCGGTGAGCGGTCACCGTGTGCTCCCGACGGGGATGCGCACCACGGCCTGCACGGGGAGGTGGTCGCTCGGCCACTGCGTCCCGGTGGGGCGGGGGTCGATGCCCACGGCGCGCACCCCGACCTCGGGGGTGGCCAGCAGCGCGTCGATGCGCCGAGCGCCGACCCGCGGGGTCGCGTAGTTGTTGAACGTGCCCCACTCGGCCGACCGCCGCGCGGGGGCGTACGACCAGGTGTCGACGAGCAGTCCGTCGGCGAACATGCCGGCGAGCTCGCCCGAGCGCACGTGGGCGTTCACGTCGGCCGTGAACAGCAACGGTCCCGCCTCGGCGGCGACCAGGTCGTGCAGCCAGGCCGCCGACCGCCGCCGCGCGCGCCGCGAGAAGGCGTCGAAGTGGGTGTTGACGAAGGTGAAGCCCGCGCCGGTGGCGAGGTCGCGCAGCTGCGCGATCACGGCGATACGCGGGATCGTGTTGCCCCACCCGGTCGATCCGGGCACCTCGGGGGTGTCGGAGAGGGCGACCTGGCGCCAATCCTCCACCCCGATGCGGTCGCGGTCGTAGAACAGGGGAGTGCCCTCGCCGCCGCGGTCCTTGCCGCGCCCGAGACCGAGGCGCCCGTAGCTCGAGCCCAGGGAGTCCTGCACCCACTGCGCCTGGTCGGGCATCGCCTCCTGCGAGCCGAGGAGGTGCGGACGGTTCGCGCCGAGGAACGTGCGCAACCGCTGCTTGCGCATCGGCCAGCGGTCGGCGGGCGGCCAGGTGATGCGGTCGAAGCGTCGGCGGATGTTGAAGCTCATCACGTGCAGGTCGGGAGCCTCGACGTCGGGGAACAGGATGCCGGCCATCAGCGCGCCCCCTCAGGCAGAGGTCGCACGGCACGCCGGCGGGCCACCCGCACCCACCGGGCGACCGGGAAGTCCCGCGGCCAGTGCGCGAACACCGTGCCCGCGCCGCGGCGGAAGCACCGCGCGAACCGCCCCGGCTCGACGGTCCGCGACGACACGCGCATGTGATGCCCCGAGACGTGGCGGATGCGGTGCCGCTCGCCGAGGTGGTACGCCAAGTCGAGGTCGTCGTGCAGCTCGGGGTCGAGGTGCACCTCGGCTCGCACGTCCTCCCACGCCCGCCGCCGGAACGCCATGTTCGACCCCCAGAGGGGCGCGTGACCGAGGGCGGGAACGGCGAAGGCGGTGTAGGTGCCGAGGAAGGCCCGGGCCATCGCCACGCGCCCGGCAGCCGGGCCGTCATGGAACACGGCACCGCCGGTGACGGCATCCACGCCCGTGTCGTTCAGCGCCTCGACCATGCTCGCCACCCAGGTCGCTTCGGGGATGCTGTCGGCGTCGAGCCGGAGGATGAGGTCGCCCCGCGCGGCGTCGTAGCCCGCGGCCGCAGCGGCAGGGATGCCGCGCTCGCCGCAGAAGACCACGCGCGCCCCCGCGCCGCGCGCGACGGCGGCGCTGTCGTCGCGGGAGTCGTTGTCGACGACGACGATCTCGTCGGGGGCGAGGGTCTGCGCGGCGAGCGCTCCCAGGCACCGCCGGAGGTGCGCGGAGTCGTCGCGGACGGGGATGACCACGGAGACGGTCACGGTCGACGGCACGGGGCCAAGGGGCACGCTTCCTCCCGGGGACGAGTCCTCCCACGCTAGGCGATCGACGCGGGGCGTTTCCCGGCTTGACGCCGGCGTCGCACGATGACACGCGCACGTGCGGGCTTTCGTAGGGTGGAGGTCATGGCATCCGCATCCACCCTGAACGTGTCGGCGTACCTGTTCACGCCGCTCGACGACCCGGCAGCCCTCCGGGAGGCACTGCGCGAGCAGGCCGGGGCGCGGGGGCTGCGCGGGACGATCCTGCTGGCCGAGGAGGGGATCAACCTCTTCCTGGCGGGGTCCGCCGACGAGGTGCGCGGTTTCGTCGACGATCTCCGGACCGATGCGCGTTTCGCGGCCCTGCAGACGAAGGAGAGCTGGTCGGATGCCGTGCCCTTCGGCGCGCTGCGGGTGAAGGTGAAGCGCGAGATCATCCGCATGGATCGCCCCGAGGTGCGCCCGCAGGACGGCCGGGCACCCGCCGTGAGCCCGGAGACCCTGCGCCGGTGGCTCGACCGTGGCAGCGACGACGACGGACGCGAGGTGGTGCTCGTCGACACGCGCAACGCTTTCGAGGTCGACCACGGCACCTTCGCCGGGGCGCTGGACTGGCGCATCGACCGGTTCACCCAGTTCCCGGCTGCCGCGAGCGCGCACCGCGACGAGCTCGTCGGCAAGACGGTCGTGAGCTTCTGCACCGGCGGCATCCGCTGCGAGAAGGCGGCGCTGTACCTGCGGGACGAGGGCGTCGAGGCGTACCAGCTCGACGGCGGCATCCTCGGGTGGTTCGACGCGCAGGGCGCGGCGCACTGGAGCGGCGACTGCTTCGTGTTCGACGAGCGCGAGGCGCTCGACCCCGCGCTCGCCGCGCGGGTGGGGGCCTGACGTGATCTGGGACCAGCATGCGTGCGCCGAGCTCGTCGAGACCGCCGACCTGACCGAGCTGCACCGCTATCGCGGCGGCGGGGGCGGACTGGTGTCGCTGAACGTCGGCTTCGCGCCGCACGGCCCCGAGGTCGCGGCATCCGTCCTTCACTCCTTCCGTGCGCAAGTCGAGGCGATCGAGGGGCTCGCGCTGGCGGCATCCATCGAGGACGTCGACCGCATCGCCGCCGCCGGGGACACCGCGGTGGTGTTCGACCTCGAAGACGTCGCCCCCCTCGGGGGAGACCTCGGCGCGGTGGCCTCTCTCACGGCCCTGGGAGTGCGCACCCTCGGGCCGGTCTACAACCACGCCAACGCCGCCGGCGGCGGGTGCCTCGACGCGGTCGACGACGGCCTCACCGCGTGGGGTCGCGATCTCGTCGCCGAGATGAACGTTCGCGGCATGGTGCCCGACGGCTCGCACGTGGGGGCGCGCACCACCTTCGACATGTGCGCGGTGTCGACCCGACCGGTCGTCTTCAGCCACTCCAACCTGCGTGCCGTGTGGGATCACCCGCGCAACATCACCGACGATCAGGCCCGCGCCGTCGCCGACACCGGGGGAGTGGTGGGCGTGACCGGCGTCGGCATCTTCCTCGGGCCCAACACTCCGACGCTCGAGGCGATGGTGCGCCACATCGAATACGCCGTCGGAGTCGTCGGTATCGCGCACGTGGGCGTCAGCACGGACTTCTCGTTCGACTGGGAGACCTTCCGCGACGTGCTGGCGACGAGCCCCGAGCTCTACGACGCCAGCTACACCGCGTGGGGACCGGTCGAATGGATGCCGCCGGAGACCTTCGTTCGGCTCGGCGGCGCCCTCGCGGCGCGCGGCTGGGCCGACGCCGACATCGCCGCGGTGCTCGGCGGGAACTTCCGCCGCGTCGCCCTCGAGAGCTGGGAGGCTCACGCATGACCGCATTCCCCGACGACGCCGTGCTGCGCCGTGCGCGACCCGGTGACGAGGACGGCATCCTCGCCTGCATCCAGGCCCTCGCCGACTACGAGAAGGAGCCGGATGCCGTCGAGAACACCGCCGCGATGATCACCGCGACGCTGTTCGGCGACGAGCCGCGCGCGTTCGCGTTCGTCGTGGCGGGCCCCGACGACGATGTCCGCGCTATCGCGATCTGGTTCCTCACCTACTCCACGTGGACGGGCAGGCACGGCATCTGGCTCGAGGACCTCTACGTGCACGAGCAGTACCGCTCGCACGGCTACGGGGTCGCTCTGCTCTCGGCGCTCGCCGAAGAGTGCGTGCGGCGCGGGTATTCGCGCCTGGAATGGACGGTGCTGGACTGGAACGAGCCGGCCATCGGCTTCTACCGTGCCCTCGGCGCCGAGGCGATGGAGGAGTGGACGACGCGCCGGGTGACCGGCGAAGCGCTGCAGACGCTGGCTCAGCGGGGATGACGCAGCGTCCACGTCGAACCGTGCCCCGGCTGACCGGGGCCACGCCGGTTCACCGCCCGAGGTCGGCCCGTACCGCCTCCGCGGCCCGCTGACCCGACACGAGCGCCCCCTGGATCGACGCCGTGTCGCGGTGATCCCCGGCGACGTAACGGCCGTCGCCGAGGCGCACGGGACGACGCCGTCGCAGCGGTGGATCCTGCACGGGGAGGGCTCGGGCGATGTCGTCGCGACGCAGCAGGCGCCAGAGGCGGGTGTCGGCATCCCAGATCTCGGCGAGCTGGCGACGGATGCCGCTCTCCGACGCGTCGGAGGGCAACACGCACGTCGCCTGGATGAGGTGCTGCCCCCGCGGCGCGTAGGTCGGGGCGGTGTTCGTCATCACCGCGGTGTTCACCACCGGGCCGCGACGACGGCCGTCAACCCGCAGCGCGCCGTCGGTCGTCGGTGCCTCGTCGGCGGCGAACCACCACGTCTGCAGGCCCCGCGGCGCGGGGAGCGGCACGTCCACGGCCGGGTCGAGACCGGTGGCGAGGATCACGGCGCGGGCGGTCACGGCATCCTGACCCTCGATGCCCACGTGCCAGCCGTGCGCTCGCCGCCGGGTCGAGACCACGCGGTGCGACAGGCGGATGCCGGCTCCCGCTCGCCGGGCGGCGTCGGCGAGCTGCGCGGGGAGGGCGCCGATGCCCGCGGCGGGAACGCCCGGGCGCCCGAGCGCGAAGCTGCGGATGAGCAGGCGGACGAACGCGTCGGAGGTCTCCTGCCGGTCGTCGGCGAGCACGCCGGCCAGGAAGGGTTCGAGCACGGCCTCCCGCAGGGGTCCGCGCAGGCCCGCCCGGTCCCACGCCTCGGCGAGAGCGCGGTCGTCGCCGGTCTTCGCCGCCCGGGCGGTCAGGACGGTCGGACCCGCCCACCGAGCCAGGGCGAGGACATCCGTCGGCCGCACGAGTCCGCTCGCCAGCGTCTCGGCCACCGACGACGGATGCCGCAGCGGGTGCGCGAGCCGCGCCACCCGGTCGTCGAGCCGCACGCCGACCGCCACGGGGAAACGCCGCAGCGCCAGCGCGTCGACGTCGACCCAACGCCGGATCGCGGGATAGGCGGGGTTCAGCACGTGGAAGCCGAGGTCGAGGCGGAACCCGTCGACGACGTCGGTGCGCTCCCGCCCTCCCACGGCGTCCCCGGCCTCGAGCACGACGACGTCGCGTCCGGCCTCGGCGAGGCGGGTCGCCGCGCGCAGCCCCGCGAGGCCCGCACCGACCACGATGACGTCGTACTCGCTCATGCCGAGAGCCTACGAAGCGCCGTCGTCACGGCCGTCGGGCTTGCGCGCGCGGCGACGGATCCTCGAGTGTCCGGAACGCGCCGCATCGCGTGAGGGCGTGCGGCGTGTCCCTGACGCTCGACGGCCTGCAGGCCATCGCGGGGGACGCGAAAGGGCCCGGATGCCGTGGCCTCCGGGCCCTCTCGATTCGTTACGCGGAGGCTTCCTCGCGCTTGGGCAGCACCCAGCCGGGGCGCACGAAGTGGCACGTGTAGCCGTTCGGGATGCGGATCAGGTAGTCCTGGTGCTCGGGCTCGGCCTCCCAGAAGGGCGCCTCCGGCTCGATCGTGGTGACCACCTTCGCCGGCCAGATCCCCGAGGCGTCGACATCGGCGATCGTGTCGCGCGCGACCTTCTCCTGCTCGGACGAGAGCGGGAAGATCGCCGAGCGGTAGCTCGTACCGATGTCGTTGCCCTGGCGGTTCAGGGTCGACGGGTCGTGGATCTGGAAGAAGAACGCCAGGATGTCGCGGTACGTGGTCTTCGCGGGGTCGAAGACGATCTCGACCGCCTCGGCGTGGCCGGGGTGGTTGCGATAGGTCGCGTGGTCGTTCTGCCCGCCGGTGTAGCCGACGCGCGTGTCGAGAACGCCCGGCTGGCGACGGATGAGGTCTTCGACGCCCCAGAAGCAGCCGCCCGCGAGGACGGCGGTCTCGGTGCCGGGGCGGCGGGTGATCTCGCCGGTGTCGGAAGGTCCGCTGGTCATGCTGGTGCTCCTTTTGCGGTCACGGGTGAAGAGGGTGAAGAGGTTCATGAGGCCCGGCTCTCGCGGAACAGGGGGAGGTAGGCGCCGTAGCCCTGCGCCTCGAGCTCCGCGACGGGGACGAAGCGCAGAGCGGCCGAGTTCATGCAGTATCTCAGGCCGCCGGCATCGCGCGGGCCGTCATCGAACAGATGCCCGAGGTGACTGTCGGCGCCGGCCGAGCGCACCTCGGTGCGTGTCATCCACAGGCTGCGGTCGGTCTTCTCCACGACGGCGGTCTCGTCGATGGGCCGGGTGAAGCTCGGCCACCCCGAGCCGCTCTCGAACTTGTCGGTCGAGGAGAACAGGGGCTGCCCCGACACGACGTCGACGTAGATGCCGTCCTCGTGGTTGTCCCAGTACTCGTTGCGGAACGGCGGTTCGGTCGCGTCGTCCTGCGTGACGGCGAACTGGCGGTCGGTGAGGCGGCTCAGCGCCTCCGACGTCTTCCGGTACTCCGTGCTCACGGTTCGTGTCCCTTCGTCATGGCGACCGGTGTCGGCCGTCACAGAAGAGAACGTCGACCGTGCCGGATTTGGTCCCGCCGGGCTGGGAGCGGCCTGTGAGTTCTGTGACGACTCCGGATGCCGGGGGCAAGCCCCGCCGTCGACGTCGAGGCCGCCGTTAGCGTGGCTGCATCACGACCCAGGAGGCACCCATGACCCGCACCATCGTCATCACCGGCGCGAGCGACGGCATCGGCGCCGCCTCCGCGAAGCAGCTCGCGCAGCTCGGCGAGGAGGTCGTGGTGGTGGGGCGCAATCCCGACAAGACCGCGCGCGTCGCGCGGACGCTCGGCGTGGACTCGTTCGTGGCCGACTTCAGCGATCTGGCCCAGGTGCGCGAGCTCGCGGCATCCCTCCTCGAGCGGTACCCGCGCATCGACGTGCTCGCCAACAACGCCGGGGGCGTGTTCGGCGAGCGCACGCTCACCACGGACGGATACGAGACGACGTTCCAGGTGAACCACCTCGCACCGTTCCTGCTGACGAACCTGCTGCTCGAGCGCCTCATCGACTCCGACGCCTCGGTGATCCAGACCTCCAGCGCCGCGGCGAAGCTCTTCCCGCGCTTCGACATCGACGACCTGCAGGGCGCTCGCCGCTACTCCTCCACGAACGCCTATGGCAACGCCAAGCTCGCGAACGTCCTGTTCACCAAGGAGCTGAACCGCCGGTTCGGCGATCAGGGCCTGTCGGCGGTGGCCTTCCACCCCGGGGTGATCGCGTCGAACTTCGGGGCCTCCAGCAATGGCCCGTGGAAGTTCCTGTACGGCGGGCCGTTGGCGCAGCGCCTGATGACCTCGACGTCGGTGGGCGGGGCGCGGTTGACCTGGCTCGCACTCGGCAAGCCCGGCGTCGACTGGGAGCCGGGCGGCTTCTACGCGAACAACAAGCCGGCGTCGACCAACCGTCTCGCCGACGACCCCGCGCTCGCGAAGCAGCTGTGGGAGCGCAGCGCGGCGCTCGCGGATCTCGCCGGCTGACGCGAGAACCCGGGCCAGTGTGCCGGGGGATCGGGAGGCGGAAGCCTGCGTGGGCACCCGCTTGCTACGGTGAGTCGGTTGAGGAGGCGGGAGATGGCCACGGAGAGGAAAGCGGTGGGTCCCTGCGCCATGTGGCCCGAGGACAGCGCCTTCATCAGGGAAGTACTGGATCGCATCGGCGACAAGTGGACCGTCCTGGTGCTCAGCACCCTCGGTGAACGGACGCTGCGCTACTCCGATCTGATGGCGAGCATCCCGGGCGTCTCGCAGCGCATGCTGACGGTCACCCTGAAGGCGCTCGAACGCGACGGGCTCGTGGAGCGACGGGCCTACGCGGAAGTCCCACCGAGGGTCGAGTATCGGGTGACCCCTCTGGGCAGGTCTTTGCAGCAAGCCGTCCTGCAACTCTCGCAGTGGGCGGTGGAGAACCACGCGACGGTGGCGGCGAACAGAGCCGTGCACGAGCGGATCGGTGTGGGCCGAGCCGGCTCTCGCGCCGAGACGTCAGCCTCCGTCGGCTGAGGCGGCGGCGGGGCCACGCCGGTCTCGCACGCGCACCTGCGCCTTCGTCGGGCACGCGAAAGTGCCTTTTGTGAACGATCTTCCACAGTCGGATGATGTTGCTACGCACTACAAGTGAGGTAAGCGACATGACTGATGACAGCCCGTCTGAGACGTCCCGACCCGTCGTGATCGAGGTCTGGAGCGACCTGGGGTGCCCCTGGTGCTACGTCGGCAAGCACCGGCTCCAGGAGGCGATCGCCGGGCGCACCGACGGAGACCGATTCGAGCTGCGTCTGCGCTCCTTCGAGCTGAACCCGGGTGCCCCGACGACCCCTGAGACGATCGAGAGCGCTTTCATCCGCTCGCACGGCGGCGACGCGCAGATCGTCGTCCAGGCGGAGCGGCACATCCAGGCTCTCGCACAGAGCGAGGGACTGCCGTTCTCGGTCGACCGATTGAACGCGAACACCTTCGACTTCCACCGCGTCTACCAGGCCGCGCAGGACCAGGGCGTCGGTCTCGAGTTCTTCTCGCTCGTGCAGGACCGGTTCTTCGCGGGCGACCTCAACCCGTTCGCCGCGGATGCTCTCTCGGCGGCCGGCGCCGAGGTGGGCCTCTCCGCAGACCGGGTCCGCGAGGTGCTCGCCGGAGACGAGTACGCCGATGCGGTCCGTGAAGACATCGAGGAGGGCCGGCGTCTGGGCGTGCAGGGTGTGCCGTTCGCGGTCTTCGACCGTCGACGGGCCGCGTCCGGGGCTCAGTCCGTGAATGGCTACGCGCAGGCCCTCGCGCAGACCATCGCCTCCGCCCCTTCAGAACCGACGCCGCCGACGGGAACGGAACGCCCATGACCACCCTCCTCGTTCTCGGCGGCAGCGGACGCACCGGCGTCCATGTCCTGTCCCAGGCAGTCGAACGCGGTCATCGCGTTCGCGCGCTCGTTCGCAACCCCGACGCCGTCGTGGCACCCGATGGCGTCGAGCTCGTCGCCGGAACGCCCGCTCGCATCGACGACATCCGCCGCGCCGCGGAAGGCGTCGACGCGGTGGTCAGCGCGTTGAACAACTCGCGCGCCAGCGACAACCCCTGGGCCACACCCGTCAGCCCGCCCGCGTTCATGACCGACGCGACCCGCGACACCCTCACGGTCATGACGGAGAACGGCATCCGCCGGATCGCCGTCGCCTCCACGCAGGGCGCCGGCGACTCCTGGCCCGCGTTGAACCCCCTGATGAAGGGGCTCATCAAGACCTCCGGAATCCGCCACGGGTACACCGATCACCACGGCGTCGATGCGGTGGTCCGCGCGTCCGACGTGGAATGGGTGATGGCCCGCTCGGTCGCCCTCTCCGACGCGCCCTCCCGCGGAACCGCGCGCGCCGCGCTCGTAGGCACGGAGAAGCCGGGGTTCAGCATCAGCCGCGCCGACGTCGCCCGCTTCCTCCTCGACTCCCTCGAAGACGACACCTGGCTCCGACAGGCGCCGCTGATCTGGAACGACCGCTGATCCTGCTCTCGTCGGCGCTGCTTCTCCGCCCGGCCGTCCCCGTCGCGCCTCGGGTGGAAGCCTCCCGCGCGCTCCTCTCACGAGAGAGCCCGCCGCGCCCTGGCGCCGGGTACCGACGCTGAACCTACGTAATACCTATGCATCCGCCCACCCGCCCGCTTTCTTGGAGCCGTCTGGGGAGCGCGCGGGCACGCTGAGCGCATGACCGCAGCACCCGTCCTCACCGCCCCGCCCGCAGCCGTGCCCACGCGCCGCGCGGTACGGCCGCGCACGAGCAACCGGGCCGCCTGGAACCTCGCAGCCGTCACGGTCGTGTGGGCGACGAGCCTGATCGTGGTGGCGGTGTGGGTCGCCGGCGGCGAGGTGCAGGCGCTGCTCGCGGGGGGAGGCGACACCCTCAACGCCCTCGGCCGGGCAGCGGGCCTGGCATCCGCCAACCTCCTCTTCTACCAGGTGCTTCTCATGGCGCGCGTGCCGCTGTTCGAGCGCGGCTTCGGTCGTGACGGGATCACCCGCATGCACCGGATCGTCGGCTTCTGGTCGTTCGCTCTGTTCACCGCGCACATCGCCCTGCAGATCCTCGGGTACGCGGTCTCGGCGGGGCTCAACCCGCTGGTGCAGGCGTGGGAGTTCGTGTGGGACTACCCGGGCATGCTGTTGGCGACCGCGGGCACCGGCCTGCTGCTGCTCGTCGTGGTGACCTCGGTGCGCAGGGCCCGCCGTCGTCTGCGGTACGAGTCGTGGCATCTGCTGCATCTCTACGGCTACCTCGGGGTCGGCCTCGCGATCCCGCACATGCTGTGGACGGGCGCGGACTTCACCGCCAACCCCGTCGCGACCGTGTACTGGTGGACGATGTGGGCTCTCACGGCCGCCGCGGTGATCGTGTTCCGGCTCGGGATGCCGTTGACCCGGTCGCTCCGTCACGGCATCCGGGTGAGCGCCGTCGAACGCGACGGCGACCGCGGGGTGTCGGTGCGCCTGACGGGCCGCCGGCTCGGGGCGTTGAACGCCCGGGGCGGGCAGTTCTTCGTCTGGCGCTTCCTCGACGGATACGGCTGGACGCGCGGGCACCCCTTCTCGCTCGCCGCGGCCCCCGACGGCCGCGAGCTCGTGATCTCCGCCCGCCTGGTGGGCGACGGCACGCACCGACTCGCCGCCCTGCGTCCCGGCACGCGCGTGCTGATCGAGGGGCCCTACGGCACGCTCACGACCGACGAGCGGCGCGGGCGCGAGCTGCTGATGATCGGCGCCGGGGCGGGCGTCGCCCCGCTCGTCGCCCTGCTCCAGGAGGCCCGCTGGGCCCCCGGCGAGGCGACGCTGCTCGTGCGCGACCATACCGCGGGCGACGCGCTCCGCGTCGACGCGATCCAGCGCCTCGAGCGGGAGCGGGGCCTTCGGCACGCGGCGCTGCCCGGCCCGCGCGCGGCCACCGCCTCGCCGTGGCTCCCGCAGTCGCACGCTGCGTGGGCGGGTGCCGATCTCGTGCGGTACGTGGCTCCTCGTCCCGCCGACACCGACGTCTATCTCTGCGGCCCCCGACTCTGGATGGACGCCGTGCGCACCGACCTCCGCCGTGCCGGCGTCCCGTCGGCTCAGATCCATCTCGAAGCCTTCACCGTCTGAGGAGGACCCGATGAAACGAATCGTCTACGCCGTCATGGCCACGGTGACGGGCCTCGTGCTGCTCCTCAGCTACCGCACCTCGGTCGCCCCGGATTCTGCCGGCGCGCTGTCGGACGTCGCTCCCGTGTCCACGGGAACGACGGCGGCCGCCCCCGCCCCGACCCCGTCCGCGTCGTCGTCGTCGTCGAGCTCCCTGACTCCGTCCGCGTCGTCGTCGTCGAGCTCCTCGGCATCCGGGTCCTCGCCGTCCGGCGCGGCCGGTCAGACCACCTCCCGCGGACTCCGCGACGGCACGTACACCGGCTCGTCCGCGAACACCCGGTACGGACCCGTGCAGGTGCAGATCACGGTGTCGGGCGGCTCGATCACCGACGTGCAGGTGCCCGAGTACCCCTCGTCGAACGGACGCGACCAGCAGATCAACTCGCGCGCGCTGCCCACCTTGATGCAGGAGACGATCCAGGCGCAGAGCGCGCAGGTCGACATGGTCTCCGGTGCCACGTATACGAGCACCGGGTACCGCACCTCGCTGCAGTCCGCCCTCGACCAGGCCCGATCGTGACGGCGCCGGCGTTCACGGTGACCGAGCCCGTGATGGGGACCGTCGCCTCGCTGGCGGTCAAGGGCGCCCGCACCGTCGCCGTCGAGACGGCGATCGCCGCGGCCCTCGCCCGCCTGCGCGACGACGAGCGCGTGTTCTCGACCTATCGCGTGGACTCCGACGTCTCGCGCCTGCGCGACGAGGGCCTCGAACTCGGCGAGCTCGATGCGCGGGTCGCCGAGGTCGCGGAGCGATGCCGCGATCTGCGCCTCGCGTCGGGCGGTCGTTTCGACGCGCACTGGCAGGGCTGGTTCGATCCGACCGGGTATGTGAAGGGGTGGTCGGTGGATGCCGCGGCCGCGGCGTTCGACGAACTGCTCGCGGACGGGGTCGTCGAAGCGGTCGGCCTCAACGTCGGGGGAGACATGCGCCTGCGCACGGCCCCCGGGAGCGACCACGCGTGGACGGTCGGAATCGCCCACCCCGTGCACGCGGGCGTCCTGCTCGCGACGGTCGAGATCGTCGACGGGGCCGTTGCGACCTCGGGCACCGCCGAGCGCGGAGCCCACCTCGTCGATCCGCGCACCGGCGAGCGCCGCGCGGGCCCGGTCAGCGCGACGGTGCTGGCGGACGACCTCGCCACCGCCGACGCGTGGGCGACGGTCGCGGCGATCGCCGGCGTCGACGACTTCGCATGGATGCCGGCGGCACCCGTGGCATCCGGGGTGGTGTGGGAGCACGGTGACGTCAGACGCTTCGCGGGCGGCGTCGAGGTGACGGCGTTCCGCTCCGCCGTGGCGGGCTGACCGCGCTTCTCAGCGGGCGCGCGGCAGACGCAGCGCGAACACCGTGCCCGCCGGTGACGTGCTCTCCACCTCGATCCGTCCGCCGGCGCGCGCCGCGGCCTCGCGCACCAGCGAGAGCCCGAGACCGAAGCCGCGACGCCGGCCCGACTCGGCGCCGCGCGCGAAGCGTTCGAAGATGCGGGGGAGGTCGGCATCCGCGATCCCGTGCCCCTCGTCGGCCACCCGGATCACGACGTCGTCGCCCTCGTCGCGGGCCGTGACCGTCACCGTCCCGGCGGCGGGCGTGTGACCGACGGCGTTGTCGAGCAGCGCGGTGCACATGCGCACCACCGTGACCGCGGGGACGGCGACGACGACATCGGCGAGGGCGCCGGTGCGCACATTCACCCCTGCGTCGTCGGCGAGCGCATCGAGGCCGGCGACGGCCGCGCGCACGCTGGCCGCGATCGAAGAGGTGCCGGTCTGGGCCGCCCCTTCGGCGGTGAGCAGCATGTCGGTGAGCACGTCGTCGAGCACCTGCGCATCACGACGCAGCTGCGCGACCGGCTCGTCGGCGGGTTCGGCGCGCTGCAGGCGCCGCTGGACGATCTGGATACGACTGGTCAACGCGGTGAGCGGGGTGCGCAACTCGTGACTCGCGTCCGACACGAAGGCGCGCTGGCGGCGGAGCGCGTCGTCGAGCGGACCCACCGACCAGCGCGCGGCGGCCCAGCCCACGAGCCCGAGCACCACGACCCCCACCAGTCCGAGCCCGATGACCCGCGGCAGCACGTCGTCGAGATCGACGACGAAGCGGTCGCCGCCGGGGGGCCCGAACCCCGGGCGGTGCCCACCCCCCTCCTCGCGCGCGCCCGACACGAGCACCCAGACCAGGATGCCGACGCCCCCCGCGATCGCGACGACGGAGGCCCCGGCCACGAGCGCCCCGACGCGCAGGGCGGCGCGTCGGACGACCCGACGGTCGTCCTCCGCGCTCACCGAGCGGTCCCCGCGCGGTAGCCGCGTCCACGCACCGTCTCGATGACCTCCGTGGCGGTCTTGCGGCGCACGTAATGGACGTAGGTGTCGACGGTGGTCACCGCATCGGGCGAACTGAACACGGCGCCCGCGATCTCCTCGCGCGAGAAGACGTGATCGGGGCTGCGGCTGAGCAGGTCGAGGACGGCGTTCTCGGTCGCCGTCAGGGCCACGCGCGCCCCGCTCGGGCCGTACGCGACGCCGGTATCGGGGAGGTAGGTCCAGTCGGACACCTCGCGCCGACGTCCCTCCGCCCGGAAGGCGCGAAGGAGCGCGCGGAGCCGCGCGAGCAGTTCGTCGAAGTCGAAGGGCTTGAGCAGGTAGTCGTTCGCGCCGGCATCCAGGCCGTCCACCCGGTCGGACACCG
Organism: Microbacterium sp. NPDC007973; assembly: GCF_042958465.1. Lineage (NCBI taxonomy): Bacteria > Bacillati > Actinomycetota > Actinomycetes > Micrococcales > Microbacteriaceae > Microbacterium > Microbacterium sp. NPDC007973. Next base: position 17,425 of record NZ_JBIBJJ010000001.1, on the reverse strand, counting down.
CGCCCAGGGCCGTCAGCATGAGCACCGGCGTCGTGATGTGCGCGGCGCGCAGGGAGCGCACGATCTCGGCCCCGTCGCAGCCGGGAAGGCGCCGGTCGAGCACGACGACGTCGAAACGGTCGCGCAGCGCGCGCTCGCGGCCGGCGAGCCCGTCGCTCTCATGGGTGACGTCGTAGACCTCACGCAGCACCTCGAGCGTCATGGCCGCGATCTCGGCGTCGTCCTCGACGTAGAGCAGCCGCGCGCGCGGCGCGGGAGCAGCCGTGGTCACCGCGCCCCGGCCACGGGCGGGTGCACGGTCCATCCGAAGCGCTCGAGCGCGGCGTGCAGTCGGCGTGCCTGCGCCCACGCGATCGCGCCCGAGGTGTCGGAGTAGACGTCGATCGCGAACGGTGGCGGGTCGGCGAACTTGGGGATCTCGACCTCGGCCCACGCGTGCGGGGCGAGCCACACGCGCGGCCGTGCGGTACCGGCATCCTCGACGTTCCCGTCCGCCGCGAAGGCGATGGCGTCGAGGGCGTCGATCTTGGTGATCGGCATGTTCACGACGAGGGTCACGGCGTGCAGCTGCGGCGTCATCACGGTCCTCCCGACCTTCATCCTGACACGCCGTCGCGGGCGGCGGGCCGGTGGATCGAAGGCGTCGATCGACGCAAAGCAGGCTCATAGGAATGCGCAGGGCCCGCGCAGGGTGCCCCGCGCATCCTCGATCCGACGACACACCCACCGAGAGCCGGGAGGCGACCGTGAGCAGGATCCCCGAGACCCAGATGACCCCCGAGGGCCCGACCTACGAGGGGCGGTTGCTCGACCGGGCCGACGAGCCCGTCGTCGACCAGGGAGCGCCGTTCGACATCCGCACGCTCGTCTCCCGGCGCGGCATCCTGGGGCTGGTCGTGCTGGGCGCGGGGGCGGCGACTCTCGCCGCGTGCACGCCGGCGGCGACCGGGTCCACGGCGACGACCGCGACGCCCACGGCGACGCCGACGGCGACCACGACCCCGTCGGCGACCCCCACGCCCTCCGCATCCGCGACGACGACCGCTGCGGCACTGCCCGCTGGAGAGATCCCCGACGAGACCGCCGGGCCCTACCCCGGCGACGGCTCGAACGGCGTCGACGTGCTCGAGCAGTCCGGGATCGTGCGCAGCGATCTGCGCTCCAGCCTCGACGGCGGAGCCACGGCCACCGGCGTCCCCATGACGCTGAACCTCACGATCTTCGATACCGCGGGCGGCGATGTGCCCTTCGCCGGAGCCGCCGTGTACGTCTGGCACTGCGACACCGAGGGGAACTACTCGATGTACTCCTCCGGCATCGAGAACGAGACCTATCTCCGCGGGGTGCAGGTGGTCGGTGACGACGGCGTCGTCTCCTTCACCTCGATCTTCCCCGGCTGCTACGACGGTCGCTGGCCCCACATCCACTTCGAGGTCTATCCGAACGTGGATGCCATCACCGATGCATCCAACGCCATCGCCACCTCGCAGGTCGCCCTGCCGCAGGCCACCTGCGAGACGGTCTACGCCGACACCGCCACGTACCCGTCCTCGGCATCCAACCTCTCCCGTGTCTCGCTCGACAGCGACAACGTCTTCGGCGACGACGGGGGAGTGCTCGAGCTCGCCACGACCTCGGGCGACAACGCGACCGGCTGGACCGTCTCGCTCGGCGTCCGCGTCGACACCACCACCACCCCGACCGCGGGCGCCATGCCCGGCGGCCGCTGACCCGGAAGGACCCTCCCATGCTGCAGAACCTCACCGGCTGGCACGCCCTCATCGTGCTCGCCGTCATCGTGCTCATCTTCGGCGCCGCGAAGCTGCCGGCCCTCGCCCGCAGCCTCGGGCAGTCCGTGCGCATCCTCAAGACCGAGGTCGGCGACTCCGGGGCCGACACCGGTGCCGTCCCGGCCGACCGGGCCGACGACCGTATCCCGCTGACCACGGCCGTGCCCGTCAGCTCCCCGCCGAGCACGACATGACCACCGTCGCCGCCCCCGCCGCTGCGGCGCCTCGACCCGAGGCGCCGCGGTCGGCGCCCATGCCCGTCGCCGCCCACCTCGACGAGGCCACCCGCCGCGCGATGCGGGCGGTGGTCGCCGTCGCGATCGGGGCCCTCGTCGGCTGGTTCCTCTACGACCCCCTGATGGAGCTGCTCCGTGCCCCGATCGCGCAGATCGCCGCCGAGCGTGACGCGAGCCTCAACTTCGACAGCGTCACGGGGGCGTTCGACCTGCGCCTGCGGTCCGCGTTGGTGACGGGCGTCGTGCTCGCCAGCCCCGTCTGGCTGTACCAGGTGTTCGCGTTCGTGCTGCCGGGGCTCACCCGTCGCGAGCGGCGCTACGTGCTCGGATCGGTCGGAGCCGCGGTGCCGCTGTTCGCCGCCGGGTGCGCCACAGGGGTGCTGCTGTTCCCGCACATGGTGTCGGTACTCACGGGATTCGCCGCGAGCGAGGACTCCACGATCCTCGACGCCGGCGCCTACGTCGACTTCGTCCTGAAGATCATGGTCGCCACCGGCGTCGCCTTCGTGCTGCCCGTCGTGCTGGTGGTGCTGAACCTCGCCGGCCTCCTGTCCGCCGTCACCCTGGTCCGCAGCTGGCGGTACGCCCTGGTCGCGATCGTGCTGTTCAGCGCGATGGCCACGCCATCCGCCGACGTGCTGTCGATGTTCCTCGTCGCCGTCCCGATGTCCGCGCTGTACGCGACCGCGCTGCTCATCGCCGCCCTGCACGACCGGAGGCTCGCCCGCGGGACGGCCTCCACGAGGGAAGAGGAACCGACGTGTTCGGTCTGACGTTCGAGAAGCTCGTGCTCGTGGGCCTCATCGCCGCGGTCGTCCTGGGCCCGCAGCGCCTCCCCGTCGTCGTCGGCCGCGCGGCGGCCCTGGTGAGGGACCTGCGTCGAACGGTGGATGCCGCCCGCGTGCGCGCGGCCGAGGAGATCGGCGTCCCCGTCGACGCCCCGCAGTGGCGCGCCCTGGATCCGCGTCGGTACGACCCCCGCCGCATCGTCGCCGAGGCGCTCGCGGCGCCGTCGGTCGAGGCAACCGTCCCGGCCGGTGCCACGGCGTCGGTCATCACGACGAATTCGGATGCCGCAGACACGGCGTCCCTCGACCCCGTCGTCGCGCCGGCGAGCGTGCCGATGCGGCGCGTCCGGGTCGGGACCTCGGCGCACCCGCGCTGGATCGAGGTCGCCGTCCCCTCCGAAAGCGACCCTGCAACGTCCGCGGCGGAGGACGCGACAGCGGGCGCCCCCGTCACGGCATAGCCTCGACGCATGCCCTCGCCCCGCGCCCAGCTCGAAGACCTCCTCGCACGTGGTCTCGGCGACATCTCCCCGGCTCTGCGCGCGTCGCCGGTCGAGGGGGAGGTCCGGGCCGCCGCCGTGCTCATCCTGTTCGGGGTGCTCGACGGCATCCCGAGCAGACGTCGGGCCGCTCATGTGCCGAGCGACCTCGACGTGCTCCTCCTCGCCCGTGCGAGCACCCTTCGCGCCCACCCGGGCCAGGTCGCCTTCCCCGGAGGCCGCGTCGACCCGGACGATGAGGATGCCGTGAGCGCATCGCTGCGCGAAGCGCGCGAGGAGACCGGACTCGACCCGGCGGGCGTGCAGGTGCTGGGCACGCTTCCGCCCGTCCCCCTCGCGTTCTCCCGGCACGAGGTGACCCCGGTGCTCGCCTGGTGGGCGCGGCCGACTCCCGTGCACGCGGTCGATCGGGCGGAATCCGCCGCGGTCTTCCGTGCTCCCGTCGCCGATCTCCTCGACCCGGCGCGGCGGGGCTCGACGGTGATCCGTCGTGACGGGCGGGAATGGCGCGGCCCCGCATTCGCCGTCGACACCGCGGGGGGCCCGCAGATCGTGTGGGGGTTCACCGCGATGCTGCTGGACGGGCTGTTCGACCGTCTCGGATGGACCGAGACCTGGGATGCCGCGCGCGAGATCGCGCTGCCGACCGTGAGCCTCACCCCTCCTCCCCACCCCGCCGCGTCGTAGCGCCTTCCCCGGCATTCGTCATCCTCGCTGTGCGGGGCCGCGCGGGTCGCTAGCGTGGGATCCGTGACTGCGCCTATCGACCCCACCACCACCGCCGCCTGGTCCCGCCTCTCCGCCCTGCGCGACGAGTTCCAGCCCGACCTGCGCGGCTGGTTCGCCGCCGACGACGACCGAGCCCGTACCCTGTCGCGCACGATGGGCGATCTGCACGTCGACCTGTCGAAGAACCTCGTCACCGCCGAGGTGCTCGACGCCCTCCTGTCGCTGGCTGACGAGACCGGCGTGCGCGAGCGCTTCGCCGACATGCTGCGCGGGGCGCACCTCAACACCAGCGAAGACCGCGCCGTGCTGCACACGGCCCTCCGCCGCCCTGCAAGGGCCGAGCCCGCCCTGGTCGTCGACGGCCAGCAGGTCGACCACGATGTGCACGAGGTGCTCGACCGCCTCGGCGCTTTCGCCGACCGCGTCCGCTCGGGTGAGTGGCGCGGCGTCACCGGCAAGAAGGTCACGCACGTGGTCAACATCGGCATCGGTGGCAGCGACCTCGGCCCGGTCATGGTCTACGAGGCCCTGCTCCCGTACGCCGACGCCGGCATCCACGCCCGCTTCGTGTCCAACATCGACCCCACCGACATCGCCCAGAAGACCGCCGACCTCGACCCCGAGACGACGCTGTTCATCGTGGCGAGCAAGACGTTCACCACCCTCGAGACGCTCACCAACGCGCGCCTGGCGCGCGACTGGCTCTGGGAGACGCTCGCGGCGTCCGGCGCGATCCACGACACGGATGCCGCCCGCACCGACGCCGTGGCGCACCACTTCGTCGCGGTGTCCACCGCTCTCGACAAGGTCGCCGCCTTCGGCATCGACCCCGCCAACGCCTTCGGATTCTGGGACTGGGTGGGCGGGCGCTACTCCGTTGATTCGGCCATCGGTCTGTCGCTCGCGATCGCCCTCGGCCCCGACACCTTCCGCGAGCTCCTCGCCGGGTTCCACCTCGTCGACGAGCACGTGGCATCCACGCCCCTCGCCGAGAACGTCCCGGTCCTCATGGGCCTGCTCAACGTCTGGTACACGAACTTCCTCGGCGCGCAGTCGCACGCCGTGCTTCCCTACGCGCAGCAGCTCCACCGCTTCGCGGCGTACCTGCAGCAGCTCACGATGGAGTCGAACGGCAAGTCCGTGCGCTGGGACGGCTCGCCGGTCACCACCGACACCGGCGAGGTGTTCTGGGGTGAGCCGGGTACCAACGGTCAGCACGCGTTCTATCAGTTGATCCACCAGGGAACGCGTCTGATCCCCGCCGACTTCATCGCCTTCGTCAACCCGGCGTACCCCCTCGCCGACGACGGACGCGACGTGCACGGGCTGTTCCTCGCGAACTTCCTGGCCCAGACCAAGGCTTTGGCCTTCGGCAAGACGGCCGAAGAGGTCGAGGCCGAGGGCACCACCGGTGCGCTCGTGGCCGCACGCACCTTCCCGGGCAACCGACCCACGACCTCGATCTTCGCCCCCGCCCTGACGCCCTCCGTGCTGGGGCAGCTGATCGCGCTGTACGAGCACATCGTCTTCACGCAAGGCACGATCTGGGGCATCAACTCGTTCGACCAGTGGGGCGTCGAGCTCGGCAAGCAGCTCGCCCTGCAGATCGCGCCGGCGATCGAAGGCGACGACGACGCCCTCGCCGCACAGGACGCATCGACGCGCTCGCTGCTCGACTACTACCGCGCCCACCGCAGCTGACGCGCGCCCGGCGCGGCCGTGCGGGCCCGCGCCCGGCCGACGGCAGCAGTTCACTCCGCAAGAGCGGGCCGTTCGGGAAGTTTTTCGCGATTTCTCCGGCGGCCCGCTGGCGGATTGATGCAGGCCGGTCGGTGACGTCGTGCTTCTACGCGCTCGGCGGCTCGAGGCTTCCGGAAATACCCCCGATCAGCGTCACAAAGCGGGCCACGGCGCGCCTCCGCCTCAGCGGGGTTCATCCTGTCGCGTCCGCGGGCGCCGGCGGCTCGTCGGGAGAACCCGCGCTCCCACGGTCCATTCAGGTAACGAAGAGATAACGCTCAGAACCGGCCCCCACACTCGGGGACTTGTGTCGACCCGACGACACGAGCCCGCGCTCGATCCCGACGAGCGTGCCCCCGACGAAAGTTCCTTCCTTGCTGCGTTCCGATCTGAAGCTCGTCCACGTCAACCGCGCCCGTCGCACCCTCGTCACCGCCGCCACCTGCGCCGGCCTTGCTCTCGGCCTCGTCGCCACGACCGGACTCGCGGTCGCCGCTCCCGTGTCGCTGCCGGATGCCTCGGCCGCATCCTTCGCGTCGCCCGGTTCCGCCCTGCCGGTCTCGTCGGCCCCGACGCTGGATGCCGTGACCGTCGGCGCCGACACGGCTCTCGGCGACGCGCAGGCGGCTCTGACCGACGCCGACGCGGTGCAGGCCGACGTCGCCGCAACCGGTCTGCCCCTGTCGATCGGTGACGCCACCGTCGACACCGCAGCGCTCAGCGACGCCGTCGACCGCCTCGGTTCCCGCGATCTCCTCCCCGTGCTCCTCGTTCCCGCGCTCAGTCAGAACGCCCAGACCGAGGCCGACCGCGTCACCGCGCGAGTCGCCGAGGTGCGCACGAGCCTCGACCAGGCCAAGGCTGAAAAGGCCGCCGCCGACGCGGCTGCCGAGGCGCAGCGCCAGGCCGAAGCCGCTGCCGCCGCGGAGGCGCAGCGGCAGCAGGAGGCCGCCGAGGCCCTCGCTCGAGTGAACACGCCGGATGGCGCCAAGGCGTACGCCGCGCAGCTCGCCGCGGAGAAGTACGGGTGGGGGAGCGACCAGTTCTCGTGCCTGTCGTCGCTGTGGACCAAGGAGTCGGGCTGGAACTACCAGGCCTACAACGACGACGGTGGAGCCACCGGCATCCCGCAGGCCCTGCCCGGCAGCAAGATGGCGAGCTTCGGCTCCGATTGGCAGACCAATGCGGCGACCCAGATCGCGTGGGGGCTCGACTACATCTCGCGCGGCTACGGCACCCCCTGCAGCGCGTGGAGCCACTCGCAGTCCGTGAACTGGTACTGAGAATCTCCTCCGCGGCCGCCCGCGCGACCCCTCAGCGATATATCGTTATGTATCGCTGACTCAGATCGGGTCCGCGCGAAGGAGGTCGTCATGAGTGGTTCATTCCTGGGAGACGCGTTCGGCGGACGCGGCGGCAACAACACCCCCGGGTGGCCGATGTCCAACATCCTCGAGGGTCTCGAGCAGCTGCGGACGCAGTTCGAGCAGAAGACCAGCTCGTCGCCGCGCATGAACAAGGGCGACGTGCGCTCCGCGGTGCTGTCGTTGCTGCTCGAGCAGCCGATGCACGGCTACCAGATCATCCGCGAGATCGAGGACCGCAGCGGCGGATCGTGGAAGCCGAGCCCCGGCTCGGTGTACCCCACCCTGCAGCTGCTCACCGACGAGGGCCTCGTGCAGTCCGAGGAGTCGAACGGGCGCAAGACCTATTCGCTCACGCCCGAGGGCCGCGCGGCCGCGGGAGACGAGACGACCGAGCGCACCGCGCCCTGGGAGTCCGCGACCTCGCGCGACAGCGGTCGCATGACGGCGCTGCCCAAGGCGGGCGTCGAGCTCGCCCAGGCAGCGGCGCAGGTCGCGCGCACGGGTGACAAGGAGCAGGTCGCGCAAGCGGTCGAGATCCTCGACGAGGCCCGTCGTAAGCTCTACTCCATCCTCGCCCAGGGCTGAGGCTTGCCCGAGCTCGACGCGTGCGGGGCGCACGTCGGCATCCAGGAGGATCGATGACCGACGACGCCCTCATGAAGGCCCGCTACCGCCGCATCACGCGGTTCGCCGCGCGCTATCTCGTCCAGGCGTGGTGGTACGAGCTGTTCCTGCCGCGGTTCGGCCTCGGGTGGATCTCCGCCCGGGGCCGCACCCGTCGGCTCCAGCGCATCGCGCAGCGCTTTCACGTGCTCGCGGTCGATCTCGGCGGCCTCATGATCAAGGTCGGCCAGTTCATGTCGTCGCGCCTCGACGTCCTGCCCCCCGAGATCACGAGGGAGCTCGAGGGCCTGCAAGACGAGGTGCCCGCGGTCCCGTTCGCGCAGATGCGCGCTCGCTCCGAAGCTGAGCTCGGGATGCCGCTGGAGCGCGCCTTCGCCTCGGTCGACGAGCGTCCCCTCGCGGCGGCGTCGCTCGGTCAGGCCCATCGTGCTGTCCTGACCGACTCCCTCGCGGACGAGACCGGCCTGCGAGCCGTGGTCCTGAAGATCCAGCGGCCCGGGATCGACCGCATCGTCGACGTCGACCTGCGTGCCCTGCGCAAGGTCGGCATCTGGCTCAGCAAAGTCTCCCTCGTGCGGGACCGCGTCGACATGCCCTCGCTCGTCGAGGAGTTCGCGGTGACGAGCCTCGAGGAGATCGACTACCTGCACGAGGCGGCCAATTCCGAGCGCTTCGCCGCGGATTTCGGTGGCGAAGAGGGGGTCGCGGTGCCGGAGGTCGTATGGGAGCGCACGACGCGGCGCGTCCTCACCCTGCAGGACGTCACCGCCATCAAGATCAACGACGTCGATGCGCTCCGCGCCGCGGGGATCGACCCCGTCGAGGTCGCCGCCCGCTTCGCCGCCGTCATGTTCGACCAGCTCTTCGACGACGGTTTCTTCCACGCCGATCCCCACCCGGGCAACGTGTTCGTCACTCCGACCGGGGGCACGACCGCCGCCGGCACACCGGCCTGGCGCTTCACCTTCATCGATTTCGGGATGATGGGCGAGGTGCCCCCGGGTCTGCGCCGCGGCCTTCGTCGCGTGCTCATCGCCGCGGCCTCGCGCGACGGCAAGGGGCTGGTGGACGGCATCCGCGACGTCGGCGTGCTGCTGCCCTCCGCCGACACCGTGCAGCTCGAGCGCGCCATGACGCAGCTGTTCTCGCGGTTCGGCGGCATGGGCTTCGCCGAACTGCAGGAGGTCGACCCCCGGGAGTTCCGCGCTTTCGCGATCGAGTTCGGCGATGTCGTGCGCGCGCTGCCCTTCCAGCTCCCCGAGAACTTCCTGCTGATCGTGCGCGCCATGTCGCTCACCAGCGGCATGTGCAGCGCCCTCGACCCCGCCTTCAACATCTGGGATGCCGTCGAGCCCTACGCCCAGCGCCTGATCCGCGAGGAGAGCGGGAACACCGTGCAGGCGTTCGTGCGCGAGGTGGGAGCGGTCGCCGCAGTCACCGCGCGTCTCCCGCGCCGTGTCGACAACCTTATCGAGCGTTTCGAGGACGGGTCCGTGTCGGTGCAGACGCCCCGCATCGAACGTCGTGTCCGCGAGCTCGAACGCATGGTGCGCCGGGTGGTGTCGGCCGTGCTGTTCACCGGCCTGCTGATCGGCGGCATCCTGTTGCAGGCCGAGCAGGCCGTGTTCGGCACGCTCCTGATGATCGCCTCGATCGCCCCGCTCTCGCACGCGCTGCTCGCGGGCGTCGTCGCCCGTCGCAACGGCCTGTGAGCCGGGCGGTCATCGACCGTCGACGATCGACATGAATCCGGCGAAGGCGAAGACCAGCGGAACCAGGTAGAGCGCGCCGCGGAAGACGAACCAGGCGAGCCGCGCCACGACGGGGCCGAGTCCCGTCTGCGGGGTCCGGGCCTGCAGTCTCCGACCGTCCGCGGCGATGAGCGGATGCGGCGGGCGCCACGCGTCGGCATCCCGCGTGCGGGCGACGCGCTCCACGGCCCCCTGGCCACTCACGCGCTCGTCGACGTAGCGCTCGGCGTGCGCGGCGATCCGCGGGACGACGTGGCGGAGCACGGCATCCACCCGTTCCCAGTCCGCGGCGGTCGTGTAGTCGGCGTCGGCCCCACGGAAGAAGACGAGGCGGTCGTCGCGCATCTCGACATCGAACCCGGGGGAGTGGTCCACCAGCGCCGCCATCACGTCCGGCGTCAGCACATAGAGCGCATCGGGTCCGTACCCCGACGGCGCGTAGGTGTGAAACGAGCGGTCGAAGTCCCCCTCGAGTCGCAGACGCTGGCCGCGGTCGATGGATGCCGGCAGCTCACCGCCGCGCCCGTTCGTCCGGGAATCGAGGACGAGGTGGGGCACGGCCGAGGCGAGGCGCACACTCACGTACTGCCAGGCCCGGGCACGGGACGCGCGGGCGCGCACGGTCCCGAACTCGGTGTCGCCGCTGGCGAAACGCGGATGTTCGCGCACACCCACGCTGTGGTCCGTGACGAGCGACGAGAACGTGGCGGCCGCGCTCGGGCGGGGGAGGAAGCCGTTCGCAAGGGCGGTGAGGTCCCGCCGCGCATGGCGCAGTCGCGTGCGCGTCGCGACCGGCCGCTGCGCCCAGCGCCAGAGCAAGAACGCCCCGACGAGCCATACCACGAGTACGCCGAGCACCACGACGAAGGCGACGACGTCGTTCCCGGTGACCCGGCCGTCCTGCACGCCGTCCACCTGCACGCCGATGCTGACGAGCGCGATCGAGGCGAACCACAGCACGAGGGCGTTGTTGACATGCAGCAGCACCTGACGGCGCGTCGGCACCCACGACGGACGTGGGCGGTCGCCCGCGACCGCGAGCGCGGCGGCGACCTCCTCGGCGGGCGCGTCCAGCCAGCGAAGATCCACGCGTCGTCCTTTCCGGGGGTGTCGGTCCGCCGGTGAGCGCCGGACGCCTCCCTAGACTGGCGCGGTGTCGACCGAACCGCGCCGTCCTCTGTCGGCGTGGCGCTTCGACGGTACGCTGCGCGCCTACCAGGCGGACGCCCTCGACCGTGTGGACGTGGATTCCGGCGGGCCCGTCCATCTGGTCGCCCCTCCCGGAGCCGGGAAGACGCTTCTGGGGCTCCTTCTCGCCGCACGTCGCGGTCGCCCCGCGGTGGTGTTCGCGCCCACCACGGCCATCCGCGCCCAGTGGGTCGCGGCCGCCCGGGGACTCGCCCACGACGACGCGACCGTCTCCGACGACCCGTTCCGGCCCGCCGACCTCACCGCCCTGACGTATCAGGCGGTGAGCGTGCTCGACACCGCCCAGCCGTTCACCGCCCTCGCCCGCGCCCGGTGGGCCGACGAACTCGTCGGCGACGAGCGCACGCCCGATCAGGCGCACGACTGGCTCCACGCCCTGAACGAGAAGAATCCCGCGGCGTACCGGCGTGGCATCCGCTCTCGGTCACGGTCCGTGCGGCGCACGCTCGCCCGACAGGATGCCGCCGCCCTCACGTCGGCGCTGCACCCGCGCGCCCGTGACCTCATGGACCGCCTCGTCGAGGCCGGTGTCGAGACGATCGTCCTCGACGAGTGCCACCACCTGCTCGACCACTGGGCTCTCGTCGTGGCGGCTCTCGTCGCCCGGATCCGTGCGGAGGGCCGGGAGCCGCTCGTGGTGGGCCTGACGGCGACGCTGCCGTCACCCGACGACGCGAACGAGTACGACAACTACGTGTCCCTCCTCGGAGAGGTAGACCTCGAGGTGCCCGTGCCCGCGGTCGTGCGCGAGGGCGATCTCGCTCCCTATCGCGAGCTGGTGCACGCGGTCGAGCCGACCGACGAGGAACGCGCCTTCCTCTCCGCGCACGCCGCGGCCCTCGACGAGGCGCTGCGCACGACGTTCGCGGTCGGAGCGGGACGCGCATACCTCCGCGACGCGCTGCAGCCGCCCGCCGCTGCCACCGCCCCCATCGCCGATCCGCTGGCTCCGCCGTCCCCGCCGCGTGATGTCCGCACCTCGACGTCCGTGGGCGCCGACCTCGCTCGGATCGACAAGGGCCTGGCCGAGGCGTTCTCGGCGGACTTCGCGCGAGCCGAAGCCGCCGCGGCGATGTTCTCGATGATCGCCCCCGACGATCCCCTGGTGGCGAGGCTCCCCGCGGTGGCCCGTCGGTCACCCACCACCGACGAGACCGTGCGTCTGCTCGGCCGCTACGCCCTCGATCGGGTACTTCCCGACCCCGATCGTCAGGCCGACTGGAGACGTCTGCGCCGCCTCCTCGCCGATTTCGGTTACGCCCTCACCGACCGCGGCGTGCGGCGCACCCGCGACCCCATCGACACCGTGCTGGCCTCGTCTCTCGCCAAGGATCGCGGCGCCTGCGACATCCTCGCCGTCGAGCGTGCGCAGCTCGGCGACCGTCTGCGCGCCCTCGTCGTGACCGACTTCGTCACGCACGGGAACGTGCACGGCGGCCTGCTCGGGTCCGCCGGAGCGGTGCGCACCTTCTCCGTCCTCTCGACGGATGCCGCCACCGCCGCGTTGCGGGCGGTCCTCATCACGTCCTCGACCGTGCGCGTCTCCACCCGCCACGCGCCCGTCATCCTTCTCGCCCTCGCCCGTGAGCTCGGCGCCGAGCTCGAGACCATCCCCTGCGCCGACGACCCGTCCGCCGTCGAGGTGCGCGGGACGACGGGAACCGGGGTCACCGGCGCGGCGTCGCGCCTGCTCGCCGCGGGACAGATCGAGGTGGTGGTGGGAACGCGCGGACTCTTCGGCGAAGGCTGGGACTGCCCCGCGGTCAACACGCTCGTCGACCTCACCGCGGTGGCGACGGCGTCCGCGACGCAGCAGCTGCGCGGACGCACCTTGCGCCTCGACCCGCAGTGGCCGGAGAAGGTGGCCCACAACTGGACCGTGACCGCGATCCTGCCGCCCACGTCCTCTCTCTCCGCGCAACCGGATGCCGCCCGCCTCCGTCGCAAGCACGCCCGTCTCTGGGGTCTCGACGCCGATCGTCCCGGCTCCGTCGTGCGCGGTCTCGGTGCGGCGCTCGATCGCGATCGTCGCGCGGCTCTCGACGCCGTCCTCGCGAAGGACCCCGGCTCGTCCGTGCGTGCCGTCGATGCCCTCGCCGGCGTCCCTCCACGCGCCGACACCCGCGCCGCGTGGTGCGTCGGCACCCCCTACGCGGACACGGAGGAGGCCGCTGTGGTCGTCGAACGCCCGCATCGCGCTCCGGCCTTCTCGACCTCCGTCGACGCCACTCGCGTGCTGGGCCGCTGGCTCGGAGGCTCCGTGGTGCTGCCGGCCGCCGTCGTCGTCCTGGCGTTCTTCCTGCCGACGGCGGTGGGTGCTCCGCTCGCCGCGGTCGCGGCCGTGACGGGGGTGCTCCTGTCCGTCTCGTTCGGCCGTGCCTGGCGTCGCACGCGACGGCAGAGCCGCGACGCCCCGGCCACCCTCATGCGCATCGCGAGGGTGGTGTGGACCGCGCTGTCCGAGAGCGGCAGGGTCGCCGCCCGCCCCACCTCACCGACGGTCGAGGTCACGGGTGCAGGCGGCGACGGGATCCGCGTCGAGGTCCGGATGCCGCGGGCCGGACTCGATGATCAGCGCACCTTCGCCGACGCCGTCGAGCAGCTGTGCGGACCCGTCCGCTCGCCCCGTTTCGTTCTGGAGATCGACCGCGGGGGAGGGCCGTGGTGGGTGCGCCGGGTCCTGGAGCACGCGGGCCGGGGCCGAGCGCGCCAGTTCCTCTCGGTCCCGGATGCCATCGGCCGCCGTCGCGACGACGCTGTGCGGTTCCACGGTGCCTGGCAGGTGCACGTCGGACCGGCGGTGCTGCACGAGTTCTCCGGCCCCGAGAACCTCGCGCTGATGAGCGAAGCGCGCCGCGCCGGAGGGTTCTCCGGCGCGACGCGCTCGATGTGGCAGTGGCGGTGACCGGTTCGCGAGCCGGTCACCGGTCAGCTCAGTACCAGCCGACCGACTGCGAGTGGCCCCAGGCGCCGCACGGGCTGCCGTAGCGACCCGAGATGTAGCCGAGACCCCACGCGATCTGCGTACCCGCGTTGGAGGCCCAGTCGGCACCGGCGGACGACATCTTGCTTCCGGGCAGAGCCTGGGGGATACCGAAGGCGCCGCTTCCGGAGTTGTAGGCCTGGTAGTTCCAGCCCGACTCCTTGTTCCACAGCGAGACGAGGCACGAGAACTGGTCGTCACCCCAGCCGTAGCCGGCGAGCATGCCGCGCGCGGTCGCCTGAGCACCGCCCGGGCTGTTGTCGCCCGAGCCGCCGCCGGACGCCGGGGGAGTCCACGACGAGCCGCCGCCGCTGCTCCCGCTGCCGGAGCCGCTGCCGCTGTTCGAGGCGGCCTCCTCGGCCGCGGCCTTCTCTGCGGCGGCCTTCGCCGCAGCAGCCGCCTCGGCCTCCTGGCGGGCCTTCTCGGCGGCCTCCTCTTCGGCCTTCTTCGCCACGGCGGCGTCGAGGCCGCCGCGCAGCTCGGCGACGCGCTGGTCGACGGCGGTGGTCGCCGCGGTCACGTCGTCGGAGAGGTTCGGCAGGAAGGTGTCGGGAAGAGCGGATGCCGCCTCGAGACGCTCGGTCGCCTTCTCGAGCGCGGCAGTGTCGACGTCGGCGGGCTGGCCGATGTCCAGACCCGACGCGGCGATGTCGTTCTGCACCGACGTGACGGCCTGCATCGAGGCGGTCGCGGCGGTGGTCGCGGCGCGTGCCTCCTGGGCTTCCGGTCCTCGGGCGGCAGAAAGAGCGGTGGGGGTGGTCGTCGACGCGAGCGAGAAGGTCGCGGTCGACAGATCGGCGGGAGAGGCCGTGGCGGCGGGCACCGTGCCGGTGAGAGCCGCGGCCGCCACGACGCCGAGCACCAGAGCGCCCGCGGTCGTCACAGGACGACGGCGGGAGCGGCGGGCGGCTTGGCGACGGGAGCGACGATTGGAGAGGGACGTCGAATCAGAGCGCATAGAACCGGTTTCACGTGAGGGAGGGCGGTGCGGGTGTCACCGTCCGACCCGCGTTCGGCGGGCACGAAACCGGGAGCCTGGCACGCCAATCTGGACGGCACCTGGGCGCAAACCCTCCGATGCCCCCGCGAAAAGCGCCGATCCGAGGCGAATCGCCGATGTCCTTCCCCTCCGCCGGGTCGTCACGCGGCGCTCCGGAAGCCTCGATGGGCGACGTCGAATACGTGCGGCGCCGAGGCCGTCTCCGCGGTGGCGGGAGCGTGCGCTAGACTGGAGTGTCACTCGTGGGGCTTCACCCGATTCTTCGGGCGGACCCGTGACATCGCACGAACAAATCCGCTTCGCTTCGACTCGTGGCATGCGTTCGCCCTCGGGCGTGCGGATGCCGACGGCCCCGGTCCGCCGGACCGACGGGCGCAGGAGTCGGAGCCCGACACCCACCCAACTAGGACAACCCACTACATGACTACCGCAACGACCGCTCCCGCTACCAAGCAGGTCGCGATCAACGACATCGGCTCGGCCGAAGACTTCCTGGCCGCTGTCGAGAAGACGCTCAAGTTCTTCAACGACGGCGACCTCATCGAGGGCACCGTGGTCAAGATCGACCGCGACGAGGTCCTCCTCGACGTCGGATACAAGACCGAAGGCGTCATCCCCTCCCGCGAGCTCTCGATCAAGCACGACGTCGACCCCAACGAGGTCGTCAACGTGGGCGACCACGTCGAGGCCCTCGTCCTCCAGAAGGAGGACAAGGAAGGCCGCCTCATCCTGTCCAAGAAGCGTGCGCAGTACGAGCGCGCGTGGGGCGACGTCGAGAAGATCAAGGAGAACGACGGTGTCGTCACCGGTTCCGTGATCGAGGTCGTCAAGGGTGGTCTCATCGTCGACATCGGCCTCCGCGGCTTCCTCCCGGCGTCGCTCATCGAGCTGCGTCGCGTCCGCGACCTGACGCCGTACCTCGGCCAGGAGATCGAGGCCAAGATCCTCGAGCTCGATAAGAACCGCAACAACGTCGTGCTCTCGCGCCGCGCCCTGCTCGAGCAGACGCAGTCCGAGTCGCGCACCACGTTCCTCAACAACCTGCACAAGGGCCAGGTCCGCAAGGGCACGGTCTCGTCGATCGTCAACTTCGGTGCGTTCGTCGACCTGGGCGGCGTCGACGGCCTCGTCCACGTCTCCGAGCTCTCCTGGAAGCACATCGAGCACGCCTCCGAGGTCGTCGAGGTGGGCCAGGAAGTCACCGTCGAGATCCTCGAGGTCGACCTCGACCGTGAGCGCGTGTCGCTCTCGCTCAAGGCGACGCAGGAAGACCCGTGGCAGGTGTTCGCCCGTACCCACGCGATCGGTCAGATCGCGCCGGGCAAGGTCACCAAGCTCGTTCCGTTCGGTGCGTTCGTCCGCGTGGCCGACGGCATCGAGGGCCTCGTGCACATCTCCGAGCTGTCGGGCAAGCACGTCGAGCTCGCCGAGCAGGTCGTGTCGGTCGGCGAAGAGGTCTTCGTCAAGATCATCGACATCGACCTCGAGCGTCGCCGCATCTCGCTGTCGCTCAAGCAGGCCAACGAGTCGGTCGACCCCAACGGCACCGAGTTCGACCCCGCGCTGTACGGCATGGCCACCGAGTACGACGAGCGCGGCGAGTACAAGTACCCCGAGGGCTTCGACCCCGAGTCGGGTGCCTGGCTCGAGGGCTTCGACGCTCAGCGCGAGCAGTGGGAGCAGGAGTACGCCGCTGCCCAGGGTCGCTGGGAGGCCCACAAGGCCGCTGTCGCGAAGGCCATCGAGGCCGAGGCTGCCAACCCGACGGACTCCGGTTCGTTCGGTGGGTCCTTCTCGTCGGAGTCGCCCGCCCAGGGCACCCTCGCCGACGACGAGTCGCTGGCTGCGCTTCGCGAGAAGCTCTCCGGTCGCTGATCGGTCCCGCATCGAAGGCCGGTACCCCTCTGGGGTGCCGGCCTTCGGTCATTGCGGGGATCTTTCCGGGCCGTCCGCAAGCCCCGGGCACGATGGTCCCGCCGACGGCAGGATGGGGTCATGGCTTCTCGACTCCCGCTCTTGATCACGCTCGCCGGCGTCGCCGTGCTTTTCCTCGCGATCTTGTTCGTGTTCGCTCTCGTCATCGGCGCGATGTTCTTCGGCGGCATCGAGTTCACCGGCGGTTCGATGGATGCTGCCGCGGGCGCGCCGGCCGTCCTGCATCTCGCTGCGTGATCGCGGGACACCCTCGATCACCTCCGGCCCGAAGTCCGGGCGCATCTCCGGGTTTTTCCTGATGGTCGAGGGAAAAATCGGCAACGACACGCCCGGGGCGGGGTGTCGATTCGACGGAGTGGTCGATCCGGCGTAACTTATTACTTGTTCGCCCCACAGGGGAGAGCGGAGCGGCCGAAAGGCCCCGCGTCCTCTCAAGTGGTGAACATCCCAAATCCTCCGCTGGATGGTGTAGGATTTTGGTTCTGGCCCGCGAGCCGGCGCCCGAGGTTGATCTCTTCGTGAGGTCCCACTGTGGTTCCGGAGTTCGGGGTCAGTGAAGGTAGTGAACTGCCTCACGGGTAGGTCGGGAGATCGTTTCTGTGGGTGCGTCCGTTCCTTGAGAACTCAACAGCGTGCACTTGTCAAATGCCAATTTATTCCTCGTCGATCTGACTTTTGTTGGATTGCGAGAAATTCCTTTGGATCAAAGACCAGCCTCTTCGGGGGTTGGCGTATGGATACGTCAGTAATGATGTTTCTCTTTGGTCAGTTTC